>NZ_CP187368.1:2635638-3294548 GCF_049810355.1 Rubrivivax soli | reverse complement strand
CCAGGAAGTTCGCCGGCTCGCCGCCGAAGAGCTTGATGGTGTCCATCGTGGCCATCGCCAGGCCCGCGCCGTTGACCAGGCAGCCGATGTTGCCGTCCAGGCTGATGTAGGCCAGGTCGAACTTGCTGGCCTCGACCTCGGCCGGGTCTTCCTCGTCGAGGTCGCGGTAGGCGACGATCTCGGGGTGGCGGAACAGCGCGTTGGCGTCGAAGTTGAACTTCGCGTCCAGCGCGATCAGGTGGCCCTGGCTGTCGCGGTTGAGCGGGTTGATCTCCACCAGCGAGGCGTCGGTGTCCATGTAGCAGGCGTACAGCTTCTGGAAGATCTCGATCGCTTGCGCGGTGCTGTTGGCCGGCAGCCCGATGGCGTCGGCGATCTTCCTGGCCTGCGCCTCGCCCAGGCCGGTGAGCGGGTCGATGAACTCGGTGACGATCTTCTCGGGCGTGCTGTGGGCGACCTCCTCGATGTCCATGCCGCCTTCGGAACTGGCGATGAAGGCGACCTTCTGCGTGGCGCGGTCGGTGACGAGCGACACGTAGTACTCCTTCTGGATGTCGGCGCCTTCCTCGATGTACAGGCGGCGGACCTTCTGGCCCTCGGGGCCGGTCTGGTGGGTCTTGAGCTGCATGCCCAGGATCTGGCCGGCGAGTGCCTTGACCTCGTCGAGCGAGCGCGCGAGCTTGACGCCGCCGCCCTTGCCGCGGCCGCCGGCGTGGATCTGCGCCTTCACGACCCAGACCGCGCCGCCGAGCTTCTGTGCCGCCTCTTCGGCCTCGCGCACCGTGAACGCAGCGTGCCCGCGCGGCACCGGCACGCCGTGCGCGCGCAGCAGTTCCTTGGCCTGGTATTCGTGGATCTTCATTCGGTGCTCCTCGGGGAGTCGGGGGTCGGGGAAGGAGAGGGGCGGTACCAGCGCGCGTAGTGCGTGCGCACGGCTTCGCCGTCGCTGCGCAGCGCGTGGCAGCGGTCGAGCTGGAAGGGCTTGTCGTCGCCATGGCCGCGGGTGTCGATCACGGAGCCGGCGAAGGCCTGGATCACGGCGGTGGGCAGCACCTGGGCCAGTTCGGTGATGTGCGTGCAGCCCTGCACGCCACCCACACGTTCGCGCACGCCGTCGCGGAAGCCCCGCGCGAGGTTCAGGCCCACGAGGCGGTCGTAGGCGTCGCCGTGCGCGTCGCACTGCCCGACGTAAGGCATCCAGCGGGTTTCGGCGCCGCAGGCGAGCACGGTGAGCTGGGCGTCGACGACCAGCCGCAGCAGCATGTCGTGGATGGGATGCCCGGCGCTGCGGACCTGGCCGGCCAGCGTGGTGGCCTGGGGGCGCACGTCGACGACGGTGGCGTCGACTTCCCACAGGCCGTCGTCACGCGCATACACCTGCACATCGATCTGACGACGGTGGTGGAGCTGGCGAGTGGCCGCCGCGGGCGGGAGAGGCATCAGGCAGGGTGGGGAAGAACGCGGCGGCGAATGTAGCATGTTGCAACGCAGCAACTGCTGTGGGTTCCCACAGGTCAGGCGTCGTCGTCGCTGTGGTCGGCGCCTTGCACGACGCGCCGGATCACGTCGCCATCGAAGCCGCGGGCGGCCAGGAAGCGCATTTGCTTTGCACGGCCGGCCGCGTCGTCGGCCGGTGCGCCGAATTTGCGCTGCCAGACCTGGCGTGCGCGTTCGAGTTCGGTCCCGCGCGCCTGCTGCAGCGTGGCGGCCACCAGGGCGGGGTCCAGCCCCTTGGCCTGCAGCGTCTGCTTCAGGCGCCGCGCACCGAAGCGCTGGCCCTGACCGGAGAGCACCGATTCGGCGACCCGCTCTTCGCTCAGGAAGCCATGCGCGGCCAGTTCGTCCAGCGCGCGGCCGATCTGCGCTGCCGCGCTGGCGTCGTCGGTGTCTTCGGCGTGGCGTGCCAGCTTGCGCTCGAGTTCGGCGCGTGAGTGCTCGCGCTGCGCCAGGTAGCGCAGCGCCCGGCCCTTCAGGGACGGGGCGCCGAAACCCATGCGGGATCTGCGCCGGTCCGCTTACTCGGCGGCCGGGGCTGCGCCCAGCAGCGGGATGCCCAGCGAGTCGCGCACCTTGTTCTCGATCTCGCGTGCCACGTCGGGGTTCTCGCGCAGGAACTCGCGCGCGTTGTCCTTGCCCTGGCCGATCTTCTCGCCGTTGTAGGCGTACCAGGCGCCGCTCTTTTCCAGCACACGGGCGGTCACGCCCATGTCGATGATCTCGCCTTCGCGGCTGATGCCTTCGCCGTAGAGGATGTCGAATTCAGCGGTCTTGAACGGCGGGCTGACCTTGTTCTTGACGACCTTGACCTTGGTCTCGCTGCCGATGACTTCCTCGCCCTTCTTGATGCTGCCGGTGCGGCGGATGTCGAGGCGCACGCTGGCGTAGAACTTCAGCGCATTGCCGCCAGTGGTGGTCTCGGGGCTGCCGAACATGACGCCGATCTTCATGCGGATCTGGTTGATGAAGATGACCGTGGTGTTGGTCTTCTTGATCGTGGCCGTCAGCTTGCGCAGCGCCTGGCTCATCAGCCGGGCCTGCAGGCCGGGCAGGCTGTCGCCCATCTCGCCTTCGAGTTCGGCCTTCGGCGTGAGCGCCGCGACCGAGTCGACCACGATCAGGTCGATCGAGCCCGAGCGCACCAGCGCGTCGACGATCTCCAGCGCCTGCTCGCCGGTGTCGGGCTGGCTGATCAGCAGGTCCTGCAGGTTCACGCCCAGCTTCTGTGCGTACTGGATGTCGAGCGCGTGTTCGGCGTCGATGAAGGCGGCCGTGCCGCCCAGCGCCTGCATCTCGGCGATGACCTGCAGCGTCAGCGTGGTCTTGCCCGAGCTTTCCGGGCCGTAGATCTCGATCACCCGCCCGCGCGGCAGGCCGCCGACGCCCAGCGCCACGTCCAGGCCCAGGGAGCCGGTGGAGACGACCTGGATGTCTTCGATGACTTCGCCTTCGCCCAGGCGCATGATCGAGCCCTTGCCGAACTGCTTTTCGATCTGGGCCAGCGCGGCCTGCAGGGCCTTGGCTTTTTCGGTGTTCAGGGCTTTGACAGGTGCGTCCATGGCGATCTCCTCGGTTGGGCGAATTATGGCAGAAGCTGGATATGCGTACAGCACTTTCGGGTGCCGCCCTGCGGGGGACCGGTCCGCTTGTCCTCGGTCAAGCCGGCGGCAGGGGGTGATTGCCTAGAATCAAGTGGCCTTTCGACGCCGAGAGCCTGCGCGACCACGTCGCGCCACGGGCCGACCCTGGAGACACGCGATGCGCATCCTGATTGCGGAAGACGATCAAGTCCTGGCCGACGGCCTGTTGCGTTCGCTGCGTGCCTCGGGGTATGCCGTCGACCAGGTCGGCAGCGGCAGCGAAGCCGACGCCGCGCTGGCCTCGCACGAGTTCGATCTGGTCATCCTCGACCTGGGTCTGCCCAAGCTGCACGGCTTCGAGGTGCTGCGCAAGCTGCGTGCGCGCGGCTCGGCGGTGCCGGTGCTGATCCTCACGGCCGCCGACAGCGTGGAGCAGCGCGTGAAGGGCCTGGACCTGGGTGCCGACGACTACATGGCCAAACCGTTCTCGCTGCAGGAGCTGGAAGCGCGCGTGCGTGCGCTCACCCGCCGCGGCCTGGGCACCGCCAGCAGCGTCATCAAGCATGGCCCGCTGTCGTTCGACGCCACCGGCCGCGTCGCCTACCTCAACGACCAGATGATCGAGCTGTCGGCGCGTGAACTGTCGCTGCTCGAGGTGCTGCTGCAGCGCTCGGGCCGCCTCGTCAGCAAGGACCAGCTGGTCGAGCGCCTGTGCGAATGGGGCGAGGAGGTCAGCAACAACGCGATCGAGGTTTACATCCACCGCCTGCGCAAGAAGATCGAGCAGGGCCCGGTGCGGATCGCGACCGTGCGCGGCCTCGGCTACTGCCTGGAAAAAATTGCCGCCTGACGTCCGCATGCTGTCGAGCCGGATCAAGCCCCATGCGCGGATCCGGCTCCGCCGGTCCGCTGCATGAGCCCCCCCGGGGGGCAGCGACCGGCAGGGAGCGTGGGGGCCCCTATCCAACGCGAACAACGTTCCCTCTTCGGCGAGATCCTGGACTGGATGCTCGCGCCGCTGCTGCTGCTGTGGCCGATGAGCGTGGCGCTCACCTGGCTGGTGGCGCAGAACATCGCCAACCGCCCCTACGACCGCGAGCTGGGCGAACTGGTGCGCGCCGTGGCGCGCCAGGCGCAGGTGGAGGCCGCGACGCCCACGCGCCCGCAGGCGCTGGTGCGGCGCAGCCTGGAGCAGACCGCCACGCAGCTGCTGCGCCCCGACGACAACGACAGCCTGTTCTTCCAGGTGCTGGGCACGCGTGGCGAGCTCGTGGCCGGCGACGCCGACCTGCCGGTGCCGCTGCACGTGCAGCCCAGCCCCGAGCTGCGCTTCCGCGATGACGTGATCCGCGACGAGCCGGTGCGCGTGGCCTACCTCTGGGCGCCGCACGACCTGGCGCCCGAAGGCACGCTGGTGCAGATGGCCGAGACGCTGGACAAGCGCTCGCGCCTGGCCACCGAGATCATCAAGGGCGTGATCCTCCCGCAGTTCGTGATCCTGCCGCTGGCGGTGCTGCTGGTGTGGCTGGCGCTGGCGCGCGGCATCCGGCCGCTGGCCGAGCTGCAGCAGCGCATCCGCCGGCGCGAGAGCACCGACCTGAGCCCGATCGAGGAGCGCCACGTGCCCGAGGAAGTGGCGCCGCTGGTGGGGGCCATCAACGACCTGCTGACGCGGCTGGACCAGTCGATCGCCACGCAGCGCCACTTCCTGGCCGATGCCGCGCACCAGCTGAAGACGCCGCTGGCCGGGCTGCGCATGCAGGCCGAGCTGGCCGAGCGCGAGATCGACAGCGGCCACGGCGACCCGCGTTCCATGAAGCACACGCTGCAGCAGATCGCGCTGTCGAGCCAGCGTGCCGCGCACATGGTGAACCAGCTGCTGGCGATGGCGCGCGCCGAGGACCGCGAGCAGGCCATCAGCCGCCAGGACGTGGACCTGGCCGGCATCACGCGCGAGACCGTGCGCGACTTCGTGCCCAAGGCGATGGACAAGCGCATCGACCTCGGCTACGAGGGGCCGCAGTCCGAGGGCGGTGCCGACCTCGTGGCCCACCTGATGGGGCAGCCGGTGCTGGTGCGCGAGCTGGTGCGCAACCTGGTGGACAACGCGCTGCAGTACACGCCCGCCGGCGGCACGGTGACGGCGCGGGTGACGCCCGACCCCTTCGGCCAGGTGGTGGTGCTGCAGGTGGAGGACACCGGGCCGGGCATCGCGCCGGCCGAGCGCGAGCTGGTGTTCCAGCCCTTCTACCGCGCGCTCGGCACCAACGTCGACGGCAGCGGCCTGGGTCTGGCCATCGTGGCCGAGATCGCCCGTGCCCACGACGCCGAGGTCACGATCACCGACGCCCACCCGCGCAGCGGCGCCACGGCCGGCGCGCCGGGCGCGCTGATCACGGTGCGGTTCCGGATCCAGGCGCCGCTGTAGCGGCCTGCGCAGCCTGAGTCGCTGCCCGCGTCTCGATCCAGCGCCACAGCGCCGAGTCGTCCGCCAGCCCCAGGCCGTCCTGCAGGGCCAGCGCGAACTGCAGCGCCGCGGCCACGCCCACCGGCACCGCCGCACCCACCGCCCGCGCGGCGCCCAGCGCCAGCGCCGAGTCCTTGGCCAGCAGGCCCATGTGCGCGCGCGGCGCGGTGTCGCCGGCCAGCGCGCGGTGCATGCGGTCGCTGCCGATCCAGCTCTGCCCGCTGGACTGCTCGATCACCGACAGCGTCGCCGTGGGGTTCAGGCCCAGGCGTTCGGCCAGCGCCAGCACTTCGGCCGCACCGGCCAGGTTGATCGCCGCCAGCAGGTTGTTGCACAGCTTCGTGCGGGCGCCGTCGCCCACCTGCGGGCCGATGCGGAACAGCCGCGACGCCAGCGTCTGCAGCAGCGGTTCCCAGCGCTGGTAGAGCGCGTCGTCGCAGGCCACCATCAGGCTCATGGTGCCGTTGCGCGCGCGTTCGGGGCCGCCGGACATCGGCGCGTCGATGCAGCCGATGCCGTGCGTGGCCAGCTGCGCGGCGCAGGCCTCGGTGTCGGCCGGGGCGATGGTGGGGCAGAGCATCACGGCGGCGCCGGCCGGCAGTGCCGCAGCCAGGCCGTCGGGGCCGAAGAGCACTTCGCGCGTCTGCGCCGCATGCACGACCGCGATGATCACGAGCGCACAGTCCGCCAGGCCCGACGGCTGCGCCGCGTGGCTGGCGCCGGCGGCCACCGCCTGCGCCACGCGGCTGGCGTCGATGTCGCAGACCTGCACGGCGTGGCCGGCATCGCGCAGCCGCAAGGCCATCGCGAGCCCCATGTTGCCGATGCCGACGAAACCGATGCGGTTCATGGCCGTGCTCCCCGGGGCCGCGGCCCCATCTCCGCGCCGCCGCCGCGGCGCCTCAACTCTGCATCAGCCGACGGCTGCGCGACACGCTCATCAGCATGCCCAGCGCCAGGCCCAGCGTCACCATCGCGGTGCCGCCGTAGCTGACGAAGGGCAGCGGCACGCCCACCACCGGCAGGATGCCGCTGACCATGCCCATGTTGACGAAGGCGTAGGTGAAGAAGCTCAGCGACAGCGCACCCGCCAGCACCCGCGTGAAGACGGTCGGCGCCTCGCCGGCGATCATCAGGCCGCGGAAGATCAGGAAGACGAACGCGGCCAGCAGCCCCAGCACGCCGAACAGGCCGAACTCCTCGCTGAAGGCCGCGAAGATGAAGTCGGTGGTGCGCTCCGGGATGAACTCCAGGTGCGTCTGCGTGCCGTTCATGAAGCCCTTGCCCGTGATGCCGCCCGAGCCGATGGCGATCATGCCCTGGATGATGTGGAAGCCCTTGCCCAGCGGGTCGCGCGTGGGGTCGAGCAGCGTGCACACACGCTGCTTCTGGTAGTCGCGCAGCACGTGCCAGTCGACCCCGGGCTCGCAGATCGTGGGCCCGGCCAGCACGATGGCCAGGATGCCGACGCCACCCAGCGCCAGTGCCGGCAGCACCAGCCGCCAGCTCAGGCCTGCGAAGAAGATCACGTACAGCCCGCCGGCCAGGATCAGCAGCGCCGTGCCCAGGTCGGGCTGCTTCATCACCAGGCCCACCGGCAGCGCCAGCAGCAGGCCGGCGATCAGGAAGTCGGGCACGCGCAGCTGGCCTTCGCGCTTCTGGAACCACCAGGCCAGCATCAGCGGCATCGCGATCTTCAGCAGCTCGCTGGGCTGGATGACGATGCCGACGTTGAGCCAGCGCGTCGCGCCCTTGCGGGTGATGCCGAAGAACTCCACCGCCAGCAGCAGCACGACGCCCGTCACGTACAGCGGCACGGCCAGCTGCTGCAGCTTCTGCGGCGGCACCTGCGCCGCGACGAAGAGCACCGCCAGCGCGATCAGCATGTTCCGGCCGTGGTCGACGAAGCGCGTGCCGTGGTCGTAACCGGCCGAGTACATCGACACCAGACCGATGGCCGCCAGCAGCAGCACGGCCAGCGTCAGCGGGCCGTCGAAGCCGCTGAACACCGGGCGCAGGCGCTGCAGCAGCGACGGCCGCTCGAACACCGCGCTCATCGCAGCGCCACCTTCTCGGCCGGCGGCGGCGTGGTCTCGGCCACCGGTGGCAGCGCCGGCGCGGCCTGGCCGGGCAGCGGCACATCGGCGGCGCGGCGCGGCGTGCCGATGGGTGCCGCCGCCTTGCCGATCTTCACCGCCGCCATGTCCTCCTCGCTCGGGTACTGGCCGGCGAGCAGGTAGTCGAAGACGCGGCGCGCGATCGGCGCCGCGGCCTCGGCGCCGAAGCCCGAGTTCTCGACGATGACGGCCAGCGCCACCGTGGGCGCGTCCACCGGCGCCATCGCGGTGTACAGCGAGTGGTCACGCTGGTGCTCCTCCAGCTTCGAGGCGTTGTACTTCTCCCCTGCCTTCACGCCCACGGCCTGCGCGGTGCCGGTCTTGCCGCCGCTCTGGTACGGCGCGCCCATGAACACCCGCGTGGACGTGCCTTCCTGCGTCACGCCGTGCAGCGCGCGCCGGATCAGCGCGACGTGCTCGGGCTGCAGCGGCAGCGGCTCCAGCGCGTCGTTGGCGATCTGCCGGCGTTCGCGCGTGATGACGTCCTCGATCTCGCGCACCAGCCGCGGCCTGAAGCGCTGCCCGCCCGAGACCAGCGTGGCGGTGGCGCTGGCCAGCTGCAGCATCGTGAAGTTGTTGTAGCCCTGGCCGATGCCCAGCGAGATCGTCTCCCCGGCGTACCAGCGCTGCTGCTCGGGCTTCTTGTACACCCGCTTCTTCCACGCCGTGGACGGCAGCACGCCGGTCACCTCGCCCTCGACGTCGATGCCCGTGCGCTGGCCGAAGCCGAATGGCGCCAGCTGGTCGTGCATCAGGTCCACGCCCATCTCGTTGGCCAGCGAGTAGTAGTAGACGTTGCTCGAGCGCACGATGGAGCGCACCATGTCCACCGGCCCTTCGCCCTTGTCGCCGTGGCTGCGGAAGACGTGGTTGCCGAAGACGAAGGTGCCGCCGTCGTTGATGATGGTGCCGGCCGCGCGCTTGCCGCTGTTCAGCGCCGCCATCGCCATGAAGGGCTTGAAGGTCGAGCCGGGCGGGTAGGTGCCGCGCAGCGCGCGGTTCAGCAGCGGCTTGTCGATGCTCTCGTTCAGCTCGCGCCAGCTCTCGACGTCGATGCCGTCGACGAACAGGTTGGGGTCGAAGGTGGGCTTGCTGACGAAGGCCAGCACCTCGCCGTTGCGCGGGTCGATGGCCACCAGAGCGCCGCGGCGTTCGCCGAACATCTCTTCCACCAGCGCCTGCAGCTTGATGTCGATCGACAGCACCAGCGTGTTGCCCGGCGTCGGCGGGTGGCTCTTCAGCCGCCGCACGGCGCGGCCGCCGGCGCTGGTCTCGACCTCCTCGAAGCCGGTGGTGCCGTGCAGCTCGCGTTCGTAGCTCTGCTCCAGCCCCAGCTTGCCGATGTATTCGGTGCCCTTGTAGTTGCCCAGGTCCTCCTCGGACCAGTCGTCCATGGCCCTCTTCTCGGCCTGGTTGATGCGGCCGATGTAGCCCAGCAGGTGGCTGCCGGTGTCGCCCAGCGGGTAGTTGCGGAACAGCCGCGCCTTCACGTCCACGCCGGGGAAGCGGAAGCGCTGCGCGGTGAAGCGCGCGACCTCCTCGTCGCTCAGCTTGGTGCGGATCGGCAGCGACTCGAAGCTCTTGCCCTCTTCCAGCAGCCGCTTGAAGCGGCGGCGGTCGCGTGGCCCGATCTCGACGATCTGCGCCAGCGTGTCGATCAGCGGCTCCAGCGCGGCGCTGCCGCCGGGGATGCGCGAGGGCGTGATCTCCAGCGTGTAGGCCGAGTAGTTGGTGGCCAGCACGACGCCGTTGCGGTCGACGATGAGGCCGCGGTTGGGCACGATGGGCACGACCGCGATGCGGTTGGCCTCGGCCTGCGTCGCCAACTCGTCGTGGCGCAGCACCTGCAGGTACACCAGCCGCGCAGCCAGCAGCCCGAAGGCCAGCAGCACGAAGACGGCAGCCGCGATCAGCCGGCCGCGGAAGCGGTCGAGGTCGCGTTCGACGTCGCGCAGTTCGGTCATGGCAAGCGCATGCGCATCGGGCTACAGGGGCCGATTCTGGTCCGGATCGGGCGCCCTGCGCTGCGGTGCCAGCAACAGCAGCGTGGCCAGCGGCCACAGCACGGCTTCCAGCAGCGGCGCCAGCAGCAGCCACCAGCCCGGGAACATGCCGCCGGCCATCAGCCGCACCAGCAGCGCCACCAGGTGGGCGACGAAGAACAGCGGCACGGTCTGCAGCGCCTGCTCGACGACGCCGAACCACAGCATGCGCCGGTGCATCATGATCGCCCCGAAGCTCAGCAGCGTGTACGACAGCGCGTGCTGCCCGAGCAGCGCGCCTTCGTGCACGTCGAGCAGCAGCCCGAACAGGAACGCGAAGCCGACGCCCACGCGGCGCGGCTGGTGCACGTTCCAGAACACCAGCACCACCGCCAGCAGGTCGGGCAGCGCCGCGTGGCGGCCGAACGGCAGCAGGTTGACGGCCAGCGCCGCCAGCAGCGAGAACGCGATGAAGAAGGGGTTGACCGGCAGCAGCAGCTGGTCGGACCCGCGCGGCATGATCATGGCCGGCCGCTCCCCTGGCGCTTCTGTTTCTCTTCAGGCGCCGCCGTCTCCTCGGGCCGCGGCGGCAACTGCGCCGACAGCGGCTGCAGCACGAGCACGTGGCGCACGCCGTCGGGCGACGCAGCCGGCGCCAGCGCGATGCGCGCGAAGCCTGACTCGACGCGCCGTTCCACTGTCAGCACCCGCGCCACCGGCAGGCCCGGCGGGTAGACGGCGTCGATGCCGCTGGTGTGCAGCGTGTCGCCCGGCTTCACGTCGGCGTTGGCCGAGGTGAAGCGCAGCTCCATGCCGCCGCCGTCGTTGGCGCCGCCGAACGCCGCGCTGCGTTGCATCGTGCGCGTGTTCAGCACCGGGATCGCAGCGTCCTTGTCGGTCAGCAGCGTCACCTCCGAGGTCAGCGCGTACACGCGGGTCACCTGCCCCAGCACGCCGGCCTCGTTGATCACCGGCGAGCCCAGCGCCACGCCCTGGGCCTGGCCGCGGTCGATGAAGAGCTTGCGCGAATACGGGTCGGTGGCCTCGTACATGACCTCGGCGGCGATCGACGACACCACCAGCGCCGGCTTCAGCTCGAGCAGCGCGCGCAGGCGTTCGTTCTCCTGCGCCAGCTGCTGGGCGCGGGCCAGCTTGTCGGCCTGCTCGGCCAGCTGCGCACGCGCCTGGCGTTCGCCCTGCAGCGCCGCGCGCAGGCCCTGGAAGTAGTCGGCCCCGCCGGACAGCATCTCGATGGGCACCAGCAGCGCCTGCTGTGCCGGCAGCAGCACGATGGCCAGCCCCGCGCGCAATGGCTCGACCATGCGGAAACGGGCATCGGCGACCATCAGGAAGACGGCCAGCGCCGAGAAGAAGACGAGTTTCGTCAGCGCCGACGGGCCCTGACGGAAGAAGGGTGGCGGCGTGCGGTCGAGCGTTCCCAACGGCATGGCGCCGGCCCCCCTTCAGGCGCGAATCACTCGGAAGTGAAGATGCTTCCCAGGCGCTCCATGCGCTCCAGCGCCATGCCGCAGCCGCGCACCACGCAGGTCAGCGGGTCCTCGGCCACCAGCACCGGCAGGCCGGTCTCCTCGGCCAGCAGGCGGTCGAGGTCGCGCAGCAGCGCGCCGCCGCCGGTGAGCATCATGCCGCGCTCGGCGATGTCGGCGCCCAGTTCCGGCGGCGTCTGCTCGAGCGCGTTCTTCACCGCGCTGACCATCTGGTTCAGCGGGTCGGTGAGCGCTTCCAGGATCTCGTTGGAGCTGATCGTGAAGCTGCGCGGCACCCCTTCGCTGAGGTTGCGGCCCTTCACCTCCATCTCCTTCACCTCGCTGCCGGGGAAGGCCGAGCCGATGTTCTTCTTGATGGCCTCGGCCGTGGGCTCGCCGATGAGCATGCCGTAGTTGCGGCGGATGTAGTTGATGATGGACTCGTCGAACTTGTCGCCGCCCACCCGGATGCTGCCCTTGTAGACCATGCCGCCCAGGCTGATGACGCCGACCTCGGTGGTGCCGCCGCCGATGTCGACCACCATCGAGCCGCTGGCCTCGGACACCGGAAGGCCGGCGCCGATGGCCGCGGCCATGGGTTCCTCGATCAGGTAGACGTCGGAGGCGCCGGCGCCGAGCGCGCTCTCGCGAATGGCGCGGCGCTCGACCTGCGTGCTGCCGCAGGGCACGCAGATGATGATGCGCGGGCTCGGGCGGGTCATCGAGCGCGGGTGCACCATCTTGATGAACTGCTTGAGCATCTGCTCGGTGACGGTGAAGTCGGCGATGACGCCGTCCTTCATCGGCCGGATGGCCTCGATGTTGCCCGGCACCTTGCCGAGCATGGCCTTGGCCTCGCGGCCGACGGCCTGGATGGTCTTCTTGCCGTTGGGGCCACCTTCGTGGCGGATGGCGACGACCGAGGGCTCATCGAGCACGATGCCTTTTCCACGCACGTAGATCAGCGTGTTGGCGGTGCCGAGGTCGATGGCCAGGTCGGTCGAGAAGTAGCGACGCAGGGATGCGAACATTGTCGGGGGCGGCGGCGTCGATGCGCTGCGGTGCGCCGCCGCTGTGGGCGTCACATCGCCAGGCACCGACAGGGCGTGAGAGTAACCGGGGATAATACCCGATCAACCCCTCGCTTCCTGCCTGCTTCTTGCAGAGAAGCGCCACCATTTACATGCCCGCACACGCCCCGCCATGGCACTTTCGCTCGAGGACGTGAGCCGCATCGCCCACCTGGCGCGCCTGGAGCTGCGCGCCGACGAGGCCGATGCCATGCTCACCCAGCTCAACGGCTTCTTCGACATCGTCGAGAAGATGGGCGCGGTCGACACCCGTGGTGTCGAGCCGCTCTACACGCCGCTGTCGGCGGTGCAGGACGTGCATCTGCGCCTGCGCGACGACGTCGTCACCGAGACCGACCAGCGCGAGGCCAACCAGAAGAGCGCACCCGCCGTCGAGGACGGCCTGTTCCTGGTGCCGAAGGTGATCGAATGAACCTGCACCAGATGGGCGTGGCCGCGCTCGGCCGCGCGTTGCGCGACAAACAAGTCTCCAGCACCGAACTGACGCAGCACCTGCTCGCACGCATCGCCGACCAGGCGCCGCTGGGCGCGTTCCTGGCCACCAACGCCGAGGCCGCGCTGGCGGCTGCGCAGGCCGCCGACGCCGCCCTGGCCGCCGGTCGCGGCGGCGCGCTCACGGGCGTGCCGGTGGCGCACAAGGACATCTTCGTCACCGACCACGCGCGCACCGGCCTGCCCACGACCGCGGGCTCGAAGATGCTGGCCGGCTATGCCAGCCCGTTCGACGCCACGGTCGTCGCCCGCCTCGCCGAGAGCGGCATGGTGACGCTGGGCAAGCTGAACTGCGACGAGTTCGCGATGGGCTCCGCCAACGAGAACTCGGCCTTCGGGCCGGTGCACAACCCCTGGGACCCGCGGCGGGTGCCGGGCGGGTCGTCGGGCGGCTCGGCCGCGGCGGTGGCGGCGCGCCTGGTGCCCGCGGCCACGGGCACGGACACCGGCGGTTCCATCCGCCAGCCGGCCAGCTTCTGCGGCATCACGGGCATCAAGCCGACCTACGGCGTGTGCTCGCGCTACGGCATGGTGGCGTTCGCCTCCAGCCTCGACCAGGCCGGCCCGATGGCGCGCTCGGCCGAGGACTGCGCGCTGCTGCTGTCGGCGATGAGCGGCTTCGACCCGCGCGACGCCACCAGCGCCGAACGGGCGCCGCAGGACTTCCACGCCCAGATGCTCGGCACCCGCGCCGGCGCCACGGCGGCGCAGCCGCTGGCCGGGCTGCGCATCGGGCTGCCGCAGGAGTTCTTTCCCGACGGCTTGTCCGCCGACGTGGCCGCTGCCGTGCGCGGCGCGCTGGCCGCGCTGGAGGGTCTGGGCGCGACGCTGGTGGACGTCAGCCTGCCGCGCACGGAACTGTCGATCCCGGTGTACTACCTGATCGCGCCGGCCGAGGCCAGCAGCAACCTGGGCCGCTTCGACGGCGTGAAGTTCGGCCACCGCGCGGCGCAGCACGCCGACCTGCTCGACATGTACAAGAAGACGCGCGCCGAAGGCTTCGGGCCCGAGGTGAAGCGCCGCATCATGATCGGCACCTACGTGCTGAGCCACGGCTACTACGACGCGTACTACCTGCAGGCGCAGAAGCTGCGCCGCATGATCGCCGACGACTTCCAGGCCTGCTTCCAGCGCTGCGACCTCATCGCCGGTCCGGTGGCGCCCACCGTGGCCTGGGCGCTGGGCCAGCAGCGCGCACCGTTGCAGGACTACCTGGCCGACATCTTCACGCTGCCCGGCAGCCTGGCCGGCCTGCCCGGCATGAGCGTGCCGGCCGGTTTCGGCGAAGGCGGCATGCCGGTGGGCCTGCAGCTGATCGGCAACTACTTCGACGAAGGCCGGCTGCTGCACACCGCGCATGCGCTGCAGCAGGCGACCGACTTCCACACCCGCGCACCCGCCGGGTTCTGACCATGCCCAGCAGCAGCCCCCTGATCCGCGGTTTCGAGGTCGTCATCGGCCTGGAGACCCACGCGCAACTGTCCACCGCCAGCAAGATCTTCAGCGGCGCCAGCACGCAGTTCGGCGCCGCGCCCAACACGCAGGCCTGCGCGGTGGACCTGGCCCTGCCCGGCACGCTGCCGGTGATGAACCGCGGCGCGGTCGAGCGCGCGATCCGCTTCGGCCTGGCCGTGCAGGCCAAGGTGGCGCCGCTGTCGATCTTCGCGCGCAAGAACTACTTCTACCCCGACCTGCCCAAGGGCTACCAGATCAGCCAGTACGAGATCCCGGTCGTGCAGGGCGGGCGCGTCGAGTTCGTGCTCGACGGCGCGCGGCGTGGCGTGCGGCTGACGCGCGCGCACCTGGAGGAAGACGCCGGCAAGAGCCTGCACGAGGACTACCACGGCGCCACCGGCATCGACCTGAACCGCGCCGGCACGCCGCTGCTGGAGATCGTCTCCGAGCCCGACATGCGCAGCAGCGCCGAGGCGGTGGAGTACGCGAAGGCGCTGCACGCGCTGGTGGTGTGGCTGGGCATCTGCGACGGCAACATGCAGGAAGGCAGCTTCCGCTGCGATGCCAACGTCTCGGTGCGCAAGCCCGGCGCGATGCTGGGCACGCGCCGCGAGATCAAGAACCTCAACAGCTTCCGCTTCCTGCAGCAGGCGATCGACTTCGAGGTGCAGTGGCAGATCGACCGCCTCGAGGACGGCCTGCCGATCCAGCAGGCCACGGTGCTGTTCAACCCCGACACCGGCGAGACGCGGGCCATGCGCACGAAGGAAGACGCGCACGACTACCGCTACTTCCCCGACCCCGACCTGCCGCCGCTGGTGATCGCGCCCGAGTGGGTGGAACGCGTGCGCGCGGCCATGCCCGAGCTGCCGGCCGTGATGGCCGAACGCTTCCAGCGCGACGACGGCCTGCCCGCCGACGACGCGGCGCTGATGACGCAGAGCCTGCCGTTCGCGCGCTACTACGAGGCCGTGCGCGATGGCTGCGGCAACGCCAAGCTGGCCGCGAACTGGCTGATGGGCGAAGTGAGCAAGCGGCTGAACGCGGAAGACCGCGGCATCGAGGCCGCGCCGCTGCCGGCGGCGACGCTGGCCGCGCTGATCGGCCGCGTCATCGACGGCACGGTGTCGAACAACGGCGCCCGCCAGGTGTTCGATGCGCTGTGGACCGGCCTGGCCGCCGACGTCGACGCCGTCATCGAGGCCCGGGGCCTGAGGCAGATGAACGACAGCGGCGCGCTCGAAGCCATCGTCGCCGAGGTCATCGCGGCCAACACCAGGTCGGTCGAGGAATTCCGCGCCGGCAAGGACAAGGCCTTCAACGCGCTCGTCGGCCAGGTCATGAAGGCCAGCAAGGGCAAGGCGAACCCGGCCCAGGCCAGCGAACTGCTGAAGAAGCTGCTCGCCTGACGCTGCCGCAGGCGCCGCAGCGGCCGTTCAGCGCGCCGCGGGGCTGGCGCTGGTGGTGGCCACCGGCCCCAGCGAGCCCGGCGGGGCGCCGGCCCACAGGCGGCGCAGCCGATCGAGCTCGGCGTCGTAGAGCCGGTTGATGCGCACCAGCTCGGCCTCGGCGTTGGCCATGGCCGAGCGCTGGGCGTCGGTGGCGGCGTCGTTGGCGTCGATCTGCTGGCGCAGCTTCAGCGGCAGCTGCCGCCCCTGGTAGAACTCGACCTCGTCGAGCAGCGGCTTGCGCTCGGCCGCCAGCGTCTTCAGCCGCAGCTCGGAGGTCCGCAGCGCGATGCGCACATTGTCGAGCGCGGCTTCACGTGCCTTGTTGTGCGCGTCTTCGTTGGGGAAGCGCGCCGTCAGGTTGCGGTCGCGGCGCACGGCATCGGCCTGCGCGGCGCGCTGCTCCGCCGCCTTGCGGTCGCGGATTTCCTTCTCGGCGCGTTCCTCGGCGGTCAGCGTGGGCGGATGCACGGTCTTCAGCGAGCCGTCGCGGTTCAGCACCCGCTGCTCCTTGGCCGTGCACTCGGGAATCGGGCGGTCGGCGGTGAGGCGCCGGCCGTTGTCGTCGATGCAGGTGTAGATGCCGTCGGCGGGCTTGGGCTTGGCCTGCGCCTGCACGGCAGGCGCGGCGATGACCGCCACGGACGCAGCGGCGCAGGCGGTGGCATTCAGCCAGCCGCTGCCAGGTCGCGAGCGCAGCGTGATCCCCACTTCAGACTCCGTACCGGTCCCTGTACGCCTGCACAGGCGCGGCGAAGGCGCGCAAGGCAGGGTCGGAGCCGGATGTTCGCAGGTACTGTAGCAAGTCATCCAACGTGGCAATGGCACAGACGGCGAGATTCAGTTGTGTCGAGACGTACTGCACTGCCGACCACGACACATCCTGGCCGTCTTCGGTGGCCTTCTCCTGCCGGTCCAGCGCGATCGCCACCGCGACGGGCGTGGCGCCGGCGGCGCGGATCATGCCGATCGACTCGCGCACCGAGGTGCCGGCGGAGATGACGTCGTCGATGATCAGCACGCGCCCGGCCACCGGCGCGCCCACCAGCAGCCCGCCTTCGCCGTGGTCCTTGGCTTCCTTGCGGTTGTAGGCAAACGGCTTGTTGTGGCCCAGGCGCGCCAGTTCCACCGCCACCGCCGACGCCAGCGTGATGCCCTTGTAGGCGGGGCCGAAGAGCATGTCGAACTGCAGCCCGCTGTCGATCAGGCTGCGTGCATAGAATGAAGCGAGACGGCCCAGCTTGGCGCCGTCATCGAACAGCCCGGCGTTGAAGAAGTAGGGCGACAGCCGACCGGCCTTCGTCTTGAACTCGCCGAAGCGAAGCACGCCGGCTTCGACCGAGAACTTCACGAATTCCTGCGCCAGGGCTGCGTGCATGGAGGTCATCCTGTGGGTTTTCGACTGATCACGCTCAACCTGAACGGCATTCGCTCGGCAGCCAGCAAGGGCTTCGTCGGCTGGGCCGAAAGCGCGGGCGCCGATTGTATGGGTGTGCAGGAAGTGAAGGCCCAGGCCGACACGGTGGGTGGGCAGTTCGACCACGTCGCCGGCATGCAGGGCCACTTCCACTACGCCGAGAAGAAGGGCTATTCCGGCGTCGGCCTTTACACGAAGAAGGCTCCCAGCGAAGTGGTCACTGGCTTTGGCAGCCCCGAGTTCGACGCCGAAGGCCGCTACGTCGAGGCCCGCTACGACACCGCGCAGCGCAAGTTCAGCATCATCAGCTGCTACTTCCCGAGCGGCTCCAGCGGCGAGGAACGCCAGGCCGCGAAGTACCGCTTCCTGGCCCAGATGGCGCCGCACCTGCAACGTCTGCAGGCAGAGCGTGAATTCATCCTCGTCGGCGACCTGAACATCGCCCACAAGGAAATCGACCTCAAGAACTGGAAGAGCAACCAGAAGAACAGCGGCTTCCTGCCCGAGGAGCGCGCCTGGCTGACGCAGTTGCTCGCCGGCGGGCTGGTCGATGTCTTCCGCACGCTGAACCAGAAGCCCGAGCAATACACCTGGTGGAGCAACCGCGGCCAGGCCTGGGCCAAGAACGTGGGCTGGCGGCTGGACTACCACCTGGCGACGCCCGCCATCGCCGCCCGGGCGCAGCGCGAGCACATCCACCTGCATCCGCGCTTCAGCGACCACGCGCCGCTGGTCGTGGACTACGACTTCAAGCTCTGATGCGCTGGCCCTGCGGGTTGCCGGTGTTGCCGGTGTTGTTGGTGGCGCTGGGCGCGGCGGCCCCGCTGCGGGCGGCGCCGCCGGTGCCCGACACGATGGCGCAGCGCGTGCTGGCGTGCACAGGCTGCCACGGCCGCGAGGGCCGGGCCGCCAGCGACGGCTTCCATCCGCGTATCGCCGGCAAGCCCGCCGGCTATCTGGTCAACCAGCTGCGCGCGTTTCGAGACGGCCGCCGACAGTACGCGCTGATGACGGCGCTGCTGGATCCGCTGGACGACGCCTACCTGCGCGCGATCGCCGGCCATTTCGCGGCGCTGGAACTGCCCCACGCCGCGCCGCAGCCGCCCAGCGCCACGGCCGACGTGCTGGCCCGCGGCCGCACGCTGGTCGAACACGGCGACCCGGCGCAGCGCGTGCCGGCCTGCGCGGCCTGCCATGGCGCGGCGCTCACGGGCGTGCTGCCGGCGGTGCCCGGCCTGCTGGGTCTGCCGCGCGACTACCTGAACGCGCAGCTCGGCGCCTGGCGCACCGGCCAGCGGCGCGCGCATGCACCCGACTGCATGGCGCAGGTGGCGCAGGCGCTGTCGCCGCAGGACATCCAGGCCGTCGCGCACTGGCTGGCTGCGCAGCCGGTGCCGGGCGCAGGCAAGCCGGTGGCTGCGCTGCCGGCGCGCATGCCGCTGGACTGCGGCGGGCTGGCGCCATGAGGGCACCCCGACTGCTCCTGCCTGCCCTGGCATCGGTCCTGGCGCTGCTGGTGGCGGCCGTCGTGTGGCTGAACCGGCCGAGCGGTACCCCGCCCCCCGTCGCGGCCACCACCGACCCGGTCGCGCAGGTCGAGCGCGGCGCGTACCTGGCCCGGGTCGGCAACTGCGCCGGCTGCCACACCGCCCGCGGCGGCGCCGCGTACGCCGGCGGCACGGCCATCGGCACGCCCTTCGGCACCGTCTACGCGCCCAATCTCACCCCCGACGCCGCCACCGGCATCGGCGCCTGGAGCAGCGACGCGTTCTGGCGCGCGCTGCACGACGGCCGCGCCGCCGACGGCCGCCTGCTTGCGCCGGTGTGCCCGTACCCGAACTACACCCAGATCGGCCGCGACGACGTGGCCGACCTGCACGCCTACCTGCGCAGCCTGCCGCCGGTGGCGCAGCCCAACCGCCTCCACGCGCTGCGCTGGCCCTACGGCACGCAGCCGGCACTGGCCGTGTGGCGGGCGCTGTACTTCCGGCCCGGCACACCGGCTGCCGACCGCGGTGCGTACCTGGTCGGCGGGCTCGGGCACTGCAGCGCCTGCCACGGGCAGCGCAACGCCTGGGGTGCCACCGGCGGCGCGCTCGATCTGCGCGGCGGCAGCATCCCGACGCAGGGCTGGGTGGCGCCGGCGCTGGACGACCCGCGCGAAGCCGGAGTCGCCGACTGGCCGCTGGCCGACATCGCGGCGCTGCTGCGCACCGGCCACAGCCCGCAGGCGGTGGCCAGCGGCCCGATGGCCCTGGTGGTCGCCCGCAGCACGCAGCACCTGACCGACGCCGACGCGCTGGCGATGGCGCGCTTCCTGAAAGCCCTGCCCCAGCGCGGCACGCCGGCGGCGCCGTCGCCGCCCCCGGATGCCGCCACGCTGGCGCTCGGCGCCCGGCTCTACGAACGCCACTGCGCCGACTGCCACGGTGCCGGCGGCGAAGGCAGTCCGGGCGCGGTGCCGGCGCTGGCCGGCAACCGCGCGGTGGTGATGGACGCGCCCGACAACCTGCTGCGCGTGGTGCTGGGCGGCGGCTTCGGGCCGGCCACCGCGGCCCGGCCGCAGCCGCACGGCATGCCGCCCTATGCCACGCTGCTGAGCGACGCCGAGATCGCCGCCGTCGTGAGCTTCCTGCGCGCCAGCTGGGGCCACCGGGCGGCGCCGGTGAACGCGCTCGACGTCAACCGCCAGCGCGGCTCCTGAACCCGCGCTGCGTCTCGCCCCACGCCGTCAGGGCGGCAGCGCGTTGTCGGTCAGCACCTGCAGCAGCGCCGCCGTCTCGGCGTCGGGCAGGCCGTCGAAGCGCGCCGGGCGGTATTTCATCTGGAAGGCGGCGATGACGTTGCGCGTGGCCGCGTCCAGCTCGCCGTGCTGCGGCAGCTCGAAGCCGTGGCGCGCCAGCCGCTGCTGGAACCAGGCCACGTCGGGCAGCAGGAACTCGAACACTGCACGCTGCGCCGCCACCTGCGCGGCGTCGGGCCAGGGGATCAGACCGGCGTCGGCCAGCCGCTTCCAGGGGAACATCGGCCCGGGGTCGAACTTGCTCTGCGGCTGCACGTCGCTGTGGCCGACGATGCGGTCGCCGCGGATGCCGTGGCGTTGCACGATGTCGCGCACCAGCGGGATCAGCGCGTCGATCTGCGCGTCGGGGAACGGCATGTAGTAGCGCCCGCCGCTGCCCCAGCGCGGCCCGGGGTTGACGATCTCGATGCCGATCGAGCTGGCGTTGACCTGCCGGTGCCCCTGCCACGCGCTGTTGCCGGCATGCCAGGCGCGGCGGTCCTCGTCGACGAGCCGGTAGATGCGCGGTGGCGACGCGTCGCTCAGCAGGTAGTGCGACGAGACCTCGCCTTCGGTCAGCGTGCGCAGCGAGGACTCGAAATTGCCCACCGTGTAGTGCAGCACCAGGAACAGCACGCGGCTGTCCTGCGCACGGGCGCTGTGGCGGGTGTCGATCGGCACGCCGCCGGGCGTGGTGCTGGCGCAGCCCGCCAGCACCAGCGCCAGTGCCGCCAGCGTCGGGGCCGCGGCGCTGCGCCAGCCGGTGCGCGCGCGCCTGCGCGGCGGTGAATTCATCACAAGCATGGAGGGTCACATTCACTTCCAGGCGCCAGTATCGCGGCATAGCCTGTGTCTCCAGACGAGAGCCGGCACTGCGGGAGTGCCGCCGTTGCTCTGTGGAGATCCCGCCTTGGACCTGTTGCACCGGCCTGCCGACACCCCGCCGGCCGTTTCCGCCGGCGCCCCGCATGCCGACACCCGCTGGGCGCGCTGCCTGGCGCTGATGCTCGACGAGATCGACTTCGGCGTGCTGCTGCTCGACGCCACCGGGCAGGTGCGCCTGCTCAACCGCAGCGCCCGCCACGAACTCGACGAGCGCCACCCGCTGCACCTGGTGGCCGGTCACCTGCACGCGCGGGGCCGCCAGGACATGCTGGCGCTGGCCGGCGCGCTGGGCGCCGCCGCGCGCCACATGCAGCGCGAGCTGCTCTGGCTGGGCCAGGGCAGCAGCCGGGTCGGCCTGGCGGTGCTGCCGCTGGGGGTCGACGTGTTCGACGGCGCGCCTGCCTGCATGCTGCTGCTGGGCAGGCGCGACCTGGGCGAGGCCGTGTCGGTCGCGGCGTTCGCGCGCAGCCATGCGCTGACGCCGGCCGAGACGCGCGTGCTGCAGGCGCTGTGCGGCGGTGTGCCGCCGGCGAAGATCGCCGAGGAGCAGGGCGTGCGCATCTCCACCGTGCGCACCCAGATCGGCAACCTGCGCGACAAGACCGGCGCGCGCAGCATCCGCGCGCTGGTGCGCATGGTCGCCGTGCTGCCGCCGGCCGCGCCGCTGGGCCTGCGCCCGGGCGGCGACGGGCGCGGCGCGCTGGACATGCTGCTCGACGGTCTGCGCGCGCGCTGAACTCCGGGGGCGCGCCGCTGGAGACACCGCGTCGCCGGATGTAAATAAGTCACAAGTCCGGCAGTCCGGATTCACCCCCCGGACTGATGATGACTTCCTAAAGTCTGTGTCAACCGCTCAGAACATCCAGGTTCCGGGCGGCAACACGGAGTCCACCATGTTCGAAGCCACTGCCACCCTCCTCGGCGCCCTGCCGGTGCCGCCTCGCGCTGCCACCTACCGCGGTCCGGAACGGCGCGCCAGTGCGCCGCCGCTCACCCGCTGGCTGTCGTTGATGCTCGACGAGATCGACTACGGCATGCTGCTGGTGTCCGATGGCGCCGAACTGCTGCATGTGAACCACGCCGCGCGTGCCGAGCTCGATGCCGGCCACCCGCTGCAGTTGCTGGGCCGCCAGCTGCGCGCACGGCTGCCGCAGGACGTGGCACGCCTGCACGAGGCGCTGGCCTGCGCCTCGCAACGCAGCCTGCGCCGGCTGATCTCGCTGGGCGAAGGCGGGCACCGCGTCAACATCGCCGTCATCCCGCTGGCCGGCCAGGCCACGCTGGTGGTGCTGGGCAAGCGCCACCTGTCCGAGCGCATCTCGGTGCAGTGCTTCGCCCGCCTGCACGGGTTGACGCCCGCCGAGACGCGCGTGCTGGAGTCGCTGTGCGAAGGCCTGACGCCGCGCGAGATCGCCGAGCTCAACGACGTCGGGCTGGCCACGGTGCGCACGCAGATCGGCAGCATCCGCAGCAAGACCGGCGCCGAGAACATCCGCGCGCTGACGCGCCAGGTCGCGGTGCTGCCGCCGATGGTGAGCACGCTGCGCTCCTGACGCCCGTCCCGGCGCGGATTCCCGCAGGGGCCGGCTACGATGCGCGCATGGCGACATCGAAGGCGGCCCCGGCACACGACCCCCTGGACCATCCGGCGCTCAGCGAGCCGGTGCGCGCATTGGCGCGGCGCGGGGTCGTCAAGTCGTACCGCAAGGGTGCCCTGCTGATCCAGGAAGGCGACGTCGGCGACACCATCTTCATCATCCTGTCGGGCCGGCTGCGCGCCTTCAGCGTCAGCGCCGACGGCGACCGCGACATCACCTACGACAGCTACGGCCCCGGCGACTACGTCGGCGAGATGGGCCTGGACGGCGGCCCGCGCTCGGCCAACGTCGAGGCGCTGGAGGCCACCGTCTGTGCGATGGTCACGCGGCCGACACTGGCCGCGCACCTGGCCGAGCAGCCGCAGTTCGCCTTCGAGCTGCTCACCAAGGTGATCCAGCGCGCGCGGGCGGCCACCGTGCGGGCGCGCAACATGGGCCTGACCGACGTCTACGGCCGGCTGAAGCTGCTGCTGCACGAACTGGCAGTGGCGCAGCCCGACGGCAGCTTCCTCACCACCGAGTGGCTGACGCACAAGGAGCTGGCGAGCCGCCTGGGCTGCTCGCGCGAGATGGTGAGCCGGCTGCTGAAGGACCTGGAACGCGGCGGCGCCATCGTCGTGGAGCCCGACCACCGCCTGCGCTGGCGGCGGCTGCCGGCCGGCTGGTAGCGCCGCCGCGGTTCAGCGCGCGGGCGTGGCGCCCGATGCCGGCGCCGCAGCCGGCGCCGCGAAACGGCGCGGCGGCTTGGCCGCCTGCGCATACAGCGGCAGCACCTTGGGCAGCTTGCCCTCGATGTCCTTGATGCGCGTCGGCCCCGAGGGGTGCGTGGACATGAACTCCGGCGGCGCGCCCTTGTTGGCGTCCATCATCTTGTTCCACAGCGAGACGCCGGCGCGGGGGTCGTAGCCGGCACGCGCGGCCAGGTCCATGCCGACGATGTCGGCCTCGGACTCGTCTTCCCGGCTGAACTTCAGCGTCAGCAGCTGCCCGCCCATGTTCAGCAGCGTGTCGCCGGCCGCACCCAGGCCGAACAGCGCACTCAGCACGTTGGCGCCGATGCGCGTGGCCGCCGTCTTGCCCATGCGTTCGCGCGCGTGCTCGCGCAGCGCGTGCGCCACCTCGTGGCCCATGATGGTGGCGACCTCGTCGTCGCTCAGCTGCAGCTGCTGCAGGATGCCGAAGTAGAAGGCGATCTTGCCGCCCGGCATGCAGAAGGCGTTGAGCTGCTTGCTGCCGATCAGGTTGACTTCCCACTTCCACTGCTTGGCGCGCGGGTTCCACGGCAGCGCGTGCGGCACGATGCGCTCGGCGATCGTGCGCAGCCGCACCACCTGCGGGTGGTTGGCCGGGCCCAGCGCCTTCTGCGCCGCGGCCTCGCGCATCATCTGCTGGTACTGCTGCGCGGCGGCGGCCTCGACCTGCTCGGCCGGCACCAGTTTCGTGAAGCGGGACTCGCGGCCCACGTCCTCGCGCAGCCCGTCCTGCGCCAGCACCGGCGCGGCCGCGCCGGCCAGCAGCGCGCCGCTGAACAGGCGCCGGCCGTGCAGGGCGCACCCGCAGCGCGGCGGGTGCAGGCGCAGGGTGGCGTCGGTGTTGAAGTCGGGGGTGGGCATGCGCGTCGGATTCTAGAAGTGGCCCGAAGGTTCACGCCGTCTCAATCGTCGGCGGTCCTGGCCGCCGCGGGGTCGACCTCCAGTGCGCGCACCGGGGCGCGCAGCCACCACAGCATCACCAGCGCCGGCGCCGCCAGCACGGTGCTGGTGACGAAGAACGCGGGCCAGCCGATGCTCTCGGCCAGCACGCCGGCCACCGGCCCCACCCAGACGCGGCCCACCGACGCGAACGCCGAGAGCAGTGCGAACTGCGTCGCCGTGAAGCGCTGGTTGCACAGGCTCATCAGGAAGGCGACGAAGGCCGCCGTGCCCATGCCGCCGCTCAGGTTCTCGGCGGCCACCACCAGCAGCAGGCCGCCGTCCACCGGGGCCGGCGTCGCCAGCTTCACGAACCACCAGTCGAAAGCCGGGATCACCAGCCCCGGCAGCAGGCCCTTGCCGCTGACCGCCAGCCACCAGAAGCCGATGTTGCTGGCCATCTGCAGCACGCCGAACAGCAGCAGCGCGCGCCACAGCCCCAGCTTCAGCATCAGCGCGCCGCCCAGCAGCGCGCCACCGATCGTCAGCCACAGGCCGATGACCTTGTTCACCACCCCCACCTCGGCCGGGCTGAAGGCCATGCTCTTCAGCAGGAAGGGCGTCATCAGCGAGCCCGCGAACGCGTCGCCCAGCTTGTAGAGCACGATGAAGACGAGGAAGGCCGCCGCGCCCGGCTGCCCGAAGTAGCTGCGCAGGCCGCCCAGCAGCGTCTCGAAGCGCGCCCGGCGCGCGGCCCAGGCCGCCAGCGGCAGCGTGAAGCCGATGCCCAGCAGCAGCGCCAGCAGGTCCACCCAGCGCTGCTGCAGCGCCGGCGGCAGGCTGCCGCCGGCCAGCAGCGGCCCCAGCAGCGCCTGCGCGACGCTGCCGGCGAAGCGGTCGCTGAGCACCACGCCCACGGCCACCGCCGCCAGCACGGCCAGGAAGCCCAGCACGTCGTGGCGCGCCACCGTGGACGGCACCGCCGCCCGGGGCAGCTTCGGCAGCACGGTCGCCGAGAGCACCGCGGCAGCCACCATCAGCCCGGCCATGAAGCGGTAGACCTCGGGCCAGGTCCAGCCGCCGCCCTGGTTGGGGTCGGTCCAGATCAGCGCCACGCCGCCGCTGACGATCATCGCCAGCCGGTAGCCCATCACGTTCAGCGACGCGCCCAGCCCGCGCTCGGCATGCGCCAGCAGGTCGGTGCGGTAGGCGTCGATCACGATGTCCTGCGAGGCCGAGATGAAGGCCACGGCCACCGCCAGCAGCGCGAAGACGCGGATCGAGGCCGCGGGCTGCGTGGACGACAGCGCCAGCAGCGCCAGCGCCAGGCCCAGCTGCGTCAGCACCAGCCAGCCGCGGCGCCGGCCCAGCCAGGGCAGCTCGAAGCGGTCCATCAGCGGCGCCCACAGGAACTTGAAGGTGTAGGGCAGGCCGACCAGGCTGAGGAAGCCGATGGTGGCGATGTCGATGCCGTCCACCGTCAGCCAGGCCTGCAGCGCCTGGCCGGTCAATGCCAGTGGCAGCCCCGAGGCGAACCCCAGCAGGACGGTGACGACGAGGCGGTGCAGCGAGGCAGCGCGTGCAGCAACGGTGCGCTGCGCCAGCGGGGAATGCATCGCGGGATTCTAGGAGCCGGGTGCGGAGGCGGCGGCCGGGGGCGTCGATGCCGGGTGCTGCCGGTGGATGGACTGCGCCAGCGCCAGCAGCCGCTCCTTCGGCAGCGCGCCCACCAGTGCATAGCCCAGGCCGTCCTCGACCCAGTAGAACAGCCCCAGCTCGCCCTGGCGTTCGTAGCGGAACGCGGCCTGCGTACCGGCTTCGGGCCGGCGCAGGTAGACGGTGACGCGCACGCCCTGGTTGTCCTGGTACATCAGCTGCGCGCTCCTGCCGCTGCCGTCGGGCAGCAGGCGGCCGCCGACGAGCTCGAAGCCCATCGCCTGCAGATCGAACAGCTTCACGGGGTGCTGGATGCGCGCGGTGAGCCAGCGCGCCAGGTGCGCTTCCTGCGCCCGCACCTCGACCGCATGGCGGGGTTCGGTCGTGTACAGGGCGTGCGCCACCGCTGCGCGGGCCACCCAGCCGCCGCCGGGTGCCGCCACGGCCGAGGGCGCGGCGCCCGGGTGCAGCCGCCAGGCCAGGCCGGCGCCGACGCCCGCCCCCAGCACCAGCAGCCCCGCCGCCGACGCTGCGAGCGCCCAGCGTGGCACTGCGCCAGCCGGGCGCGCGCGCTGCCAGACACGGCGCTGCAGCCCGGGCGGCAGCGGCGCGTCGGCCAGCGGCCCGAGGCGGCTGCGCAGGGCCTGCGCGTCGGCGGCCCACTGGCGCACGCGCGCGGCGTCGTCGGGATGGGCCTGCAGCCAGGCCTCGACGCGCAGGCGCTCGGGCTCGGCCAGCTCGCCGTCGAGCCAGGCGCCCAGCAGCGTGTCGTCGATCGGGGTGTCGCCGTGCATGGTCAGACCACCCGGCGCAGCGGCGGCGGCGCCGCAGTCGCCGTCGCGGGGCGCGTGCCGCCGTCCAGGAACAACCGCAGCGCCGCGCGCGCACGGCTGACGCGCGACATCACCGTGCCCACCGGGATGTGCAGCACCGCGGCGACCTCGGCGTAGCTGAGCTGCTCGACGCACACCAGCAGCAGCGGCTCGCGCTGCTCGGTGCTGAGCCGCCGCAGCGCGGCCAGCAGGTCCAGGCGCAGGCCGACGTCGGTGCCGGGATCGCCGCCCAGGCGGTCCTGCGCCTGCTGCAGCGTGTCGGGGTCGGTGACGGCGAGCCGGCCGTCGCGGCGGTGCGCGTCGCGGTGCGCGTTGTGCGCGATGGACAGCAGCCACACCAGCATGTCGCGGTCGGGCTCGAACTGCTGCCAGTGGCGCAGCGCGCGTTCCACCGTGGTCTGCGCCAGGTCGTCGGCCAGGGCCGAATCGAACACCAGCGAATGCGTGTAGCGGCGCAGGCGCGGCAGCGCTGCGAGCAGTTGGTGGCGGAAGGTGGCGGGGGCGTCCACGCTGGAGTCTACGCGGGACCTGCCCGCGCGATTCCCGCGAGCGCCGTCAGCGCAGGATGTTGCCGGCCCAGCGCTCCAGGCGCGTCCACACCGACGTCGCGCTGCGGGCGGGCGGCGTGCGGTGCGCCGCCGGGCGCCGCGGGCGTTCGAGCAGGCGCAGCACCGGCGGCGTGGCCGAGGCGGGCTGGGTCTGGGGGTCGAAGCGGTGCATGGCGGGGCGGCTGGACTGCGTTCGATGCACTCTAGGCTGTCGCGTCTTTGCAGACAACGCTGCATGTCGCAGGTAGAGTCTGCAATTCTGCAGATTCAACGGGGCAAGGCCAGGATGGCGGACATGGACTGGAGCGACCTGCGCTATGCGCTGGCCATCGGGCGCGGCGGCTCGGTGGCGGCCGCAGCGCGGCAGCTGGGGGTGAACGCCACCACCGTGCAGCGGCGGCTGGACGCGCTGGAGAGCCGGCTCGGCGCCCGCCTGTTCGACCGCACGCGCGGCGCCTACCAGCCCACCGACGCCGGCGCCGTGGTGCTGGACCAGGCGCAGCGCATGGCCGACCAGGCCGACGAGATCGAGCGCCGCGTGCTCGGCCGCGACCGCGAACTCACCGGCCCGCTGCGCGTGACGACGGCCTTCGTGGTGATGGAGCACCTGCTGCCGCCGGCGCTGGCGGCCTTCGCGCGCGCCTACCCGGGCATCGAGGTCGAGGTGGTGGAGAACGCCTTCCTCGTCGACCTGTCGCGGCGCAGCGCCGACACCGCGCAGTCCTGGGCCGGGCTCGAGGCCGACGTGGCGCTGCGGCTGTCGGCCAACGTCGCCGAGCACCTGGTGGGGCGCCAGCTCGGCATGACCCACTGCCGCGCCTACGCGCTGCGCGGCGCGCCCGACCTGCCGCAGACGCTGCAGCCGCTGCCTGTGCTGCTGCGCGACGCGCCGTGGGTGGCCTTCGAGCGCGACGCCACCAGCCGCGTCTACGACCGCTGGATGCGCACGCAGCTGGCGCAGGCCCACGTGCGGGTGCGCGTGGACATCTTCAACGCCGTGGCCGCGATGCTGCGCACCGGCGTCGGCATCGGCGTGCTGCCGACCTTCATGGAGACGCGCCACCCCGAGCTGGTGGCGGTGTCGGAGGTGATCCCCGAGCTCTCGGTGCCGGTGTGGATGCTGACCCACCCCGACCTGCGCGGCACGGCGCGCGTGCGCGCCTTCATGCAGCACGTGGGCGACGCGCTGGCCGAGCGGCTGCGCAGCATGCCCTGAGCCACGGCCCGGGCGCAGCGCGCGCGGCTCAGGCGCTGCCGGCCGCGACCCAGTCGCCGCTCTTGCCGCCGCGCTTCTCCAGCACGCGGATCTCGCCCATCACCATGCCGCGGTCGGCCGCCTTGCACATGTCGTAGACGGTGAGCAGGCCGACCTGCACGGCGGTCAGCGCCTCCATCTCGACGCCGGTGCGGCCGAAGGTCTCCACTTGCGCGCTGCAGCGCACGGTGCTGCTGGCGGCGTCGAGCTCGAAGTCCACCGCCACGCGCGTGATCGGCAGCGGGTGGCACAGCGGGATCAGGTCGGCCGTGCGCTTGGCGCCCTGGATGGCAGCGATGCGCGCGATGCCGAGCACGTCGCCCTTCTTCGCGCGGCCTTCGGCGATGAGCGCGAACGTGGCCGGCAGCATGCGGATCACGCCGCTGGCGCGTGCGACGCGGTGCGTCTCGGCCTTGCCCGACACGTCGACCATGTGGGCCTGGCCTTGGGCGTCGAAGTGCGTCAGCGGGGAGTTCATGGCGGAAACATGCGGGCAATGCGAAGCTGTCATCATAGGTCGGACCTTGCAGACCACGACCGCCTTGCGTCACCGCCTCCACCGCCTGCCGCCGCTGCTGCTGGCACTGGCCCTCGCCGCCGCGCCGCTGCAGGCGCCGCTGGCACAGGTGCGGCTGCCGTCGCTGGGCGATGCCGGCACCGAGGAATTCAGCGTCGGCACCGAGCGCCGCGTCGGCGAGCAGATCATGCGCGAGGTGCGGCGCGACCTGGCCTACCTCGACGAGCCGGTGCTGCTGGAGTACGTGCAGTCGCTGTGGAACCCGCTGCTGGCGGCAGCGCGCCAGCGCGGCGACATCGAACCCGACGCCACCACGCAGTTCAGCTTCGAGATCTTCCTCGTCGCCGACCGCAGCGTGAACGCCTTCGCGCTGCCGGGAGGCTTCGTCGGCGTGCACCTGGGCCTGATCGCGCTCACGGCCAGCGGCGACGAGCTCGCGTCGGTGCTCGCGCACGAGCTCACGCACGTGACGCAGCGCCACATCGCGCGCCGCATCGGCGACACGCAGCGCACCTCGATGGCCAGCATGGCGGCCATGATCCTGGGCATCCTGGTGGCTGCGCGCGCCAACAACCCCGACATGGCCAACGCCGCCATCGTCGGCAGCCAGGCCGCCACCATCCAGGGCCAGCTGAACTTCTCGCGCGACATGGAACGCGAGGCCGACCGCATGGGCTACGGCCTGCTCGGCGACGCCGGCTTCGCCCCCATCGGCATGGCGCAGATGTTCGAGAAGCTCGACAACGCCAACCGCATCAACGACAGCGGCAACTATCCCTACCTGCGCAGCCACCCGCTGACCGTGGAGCGCATGAGCGAGGCGCGTTCGCGCGCCCTGTTCAACGGCAACGCCCGGGGTGCCCTGCCGCTGCGCCACGCCCTGATGCAGCAGCGCGCCCGCGTGCTGATGGACACCGACCCGCAGACGCTGCGCCGGCTGCAGGAGCAGGCCGCCCCGGCGGCGGCGCCGCTGCGCGACCGGCTCGCGTCGGCCTATGCCGGTGCGCTGGCGGCGTCGCTGCTGCGCGACCACGCCACGGCCGAACGCCTGGCCGGCACGGCGCTGGCGCTGGCTGCCCAGGCCGAGCCGCGCGAGCCGCAGGCCGAACGTGCCGTGCGGCTGCTGCAGGCGCAGGTGCGCCTGGCGCGCGGCGACGCGCGCGCGGCGCTGCAGGCGCTGGACGGCATCGGCACCGACGCGGGTGCGCGCGCGCCGCTGCTGCTGCGCGCGCAGGCGGCGCTGGGCCTGCAGCAGCAGGACGCGGCTGCCGCTGCGCCGCTGCTGCGCCAGGTCACCGAGTCGCTGCAGACCTGGGTGGCCGAACACGGCCAGGACGCCGGCGCCTGGGGCCTGCTGGGCAGCACCGCCGACGCCATCGGGCTGCGGCTGCGTGCGCTGCGCGCCCAGGCCGAGTCGCGTGCGGCGATCGGCGACCTGGGCGGCGCCATCGACCGCCTGCGCGCCGGCCAGGAGGCCGCGCGCACGGCCAGCGGCCAGGACTTCATCGAGGCGTCCGTCATCGACGCGCGCCTGCGCGAGCTGACGGCGCAGCGCCGGCAGCTGATGCTCGACGCGCGCAACGGCAACGGGCCGTGATGGCCCGGCCGCGCTTCAGCCGCCGCGGCCGTTGAACAGGTTCTCGACCGCGAGGTCGATCACCATGCCGCACAGGCTGTAGATCAGCGAGCCGATCAGCGCCGCCCAGAAGCCCGCGACCTGGAAGCCGTCGAGCACCGAGGCCGCGGCCCAGAACATCAGCGCGTTGATGACGAACAGGAACAGCCCCAGCGTCAGCAGCGTCACCGGCAGCGTCAGCAGCACCAGCAGCGGCCGCACCAGCGTGTTGAACAGGCCCAGCACCAGCGCCGCGATCAGGGCCGACGTGAAGCTGGCGACCGAGACACCGGGGTAGACGTTGGCCACCAGCAGCAGCGCAGCGGCCAGCAGGAACCAGCGGGCAAGCAGTTTCATGGCGCGAGCATACCCCGCGTGCGGCGCCGCACCGACTGCAGGCCGCGGCGGCAGCGCTTGTGTGCGCAGGGCCACAAACGGCGTGGCAAACACGCCATCCACCTATGAAAACTGCTTCTCTCTCCCTCGTACAGGCAGTACCATCGCGCCTGCACGGCGTATCCCTGCAGACGAGGTCCCATCGAGACAGCGCGCGCCGCCGGCATCCGACCAACATCTGACGGAGAAATTCCACATGGCAACTGCGAAGAAGGCCCCGGCCAAGAAGGCCCCGGCGAAGAAGGCGGCTCCGGCCAAGAAGGCCGCCGCCCCGGCGAAGAAGGCAGCTCCGGCAAAGAAGGCCGCTGCCCCGGCGAAGAAGGCAGCCCCGGCCAAGAAGGCCCCGGCGAAGAAGCGCACCCCCAGTGCCGCCTTCATGAAGGCCATGACGCCCAGCGCCGCGCTGGCGGCCGTCATCGGCGACAAGGCCATGCCGCGCACCGAGGTGACCAAGAAGGTCTGGGAGTACATCAAGAAGAACGGCCTGCAGGACAAGGCCAAGAAGACGATGATCAATGCCGACGCCAAGCTCAAGGAAATCTTCCAGAAGGCCCAGGTGTCGATGTTCGAGATGACCAAGCTGATCAGCAGCCATCTCAAGTGAAGCCCGGCGGGCCGTGCGGCCCGCCGCTTCCGTTCCAAGAAGCCGGCGCATGCCGGCTTTTTTCATGGCGCTGCGGGGGCCGGCGTGCGCGCCAGCGTTTCGGCGCAGAACTGCCGCATGCCCGCGTCCTCGATGCGCGCCAGCAGCGCCTGCATCTGCGCGACGTGGTGCTGCAGCGCCGCCGTGTCGCTCGCCGCGTGCTGTGCGTGGGCCGCGCACTCATGGGCGAAGAACAGCTCGTCGGGGGCGGCGCCTTCGGCTTCGCAACGCTGCAGGCAGGCCTGGGCGTGGGCGACCGCGTCGGCAGCCTGGCCCAGCGCGGCGTGGCACATCGCCAGCTGGTAGTCGGCGCGCTCCACGTGCATCCAGGTCCCGGCGCGGACCCAGGCGCGGCGCGACAGCCGGGCCGCGGCCAGCATCAGCGTGTCGATCGCGGCGTCGCCACGCGGGCCGTCGCGCAGCGCGCCGGCCACGTTGTTGGCGCTGGCGGCGTAGGCGCGGCGTGCCGGCTGCTCGGGGTGGGCGGCAGCGGCGGCTTCCTCGGCCAGCAGCAGCGCCTGCGCCTGTGCCGCCTGGCCGCGCGCGGCCAGCACCAGCACCAGGTATTCCAGGCCGTTCCAGCGTTCGGCGTCGCTGCAGGCCGGTGCCGGCGTGCCCTGCAGCCGGGCCAGCGCCCAGCGCGCGGGCCGGGCCGCGGCCTCCAGCGCTGCATGGGGCGGCGCGGCATCGAGCAGGCGCTGCATCGCCGCGGCATCGGCGGCATGCGTCAGCAGCACATGGGCGGCCAGGCGCAGCACGCCGGCGCCGTCGGCATCGTCGGGCAGCGTGGGCGCGTGCGCCAGCAGTTCCGCGGCCACGGCTGCGGTGTCGGTCGCATGGCGGTCCCAGGCCTGGTCGAGCCAGGCGCGCAGCGGGCTGGGTGGTGTGCTCATCGGCGGTCTCCCTGCGTGGTGGTCACGGTGTTCCAGAGGCGGGCCATCTCGTCGCGGTGTTCACGGTCGTGCGCCACCATCGCGGCCAGCACGTCGCCGGCGGTGCAGCGCTGGCCGGCGAACACCGCCGGCCGCGCCAGCACGGCCGTGTCGAACGAGGCCAGCGTGCGCAGCGTGCGGCGGCGCTGGGCAACGAAGCGCCGGGCCGCGCCGCGCCACGGGCGTTCCTGGTAGCGCTGCATGGCGGCGAGGCGGTCGCCGTCGACGCCGGGCAGGCGCGGCCGGTGCGCGTGCAGCAGGCGCTCGGCGCGCGGGCTCCAGCCGAGCTGCTCGATGTCTGCCAGGTGCCACAGGTGTTCGGTGAGCGAGAAGCCGCCCGTGGCGGGCCGCGTGGTGGCGGCAGCCGCCGGCAGCGCCCCGAGCGCTTCCAGCAGGCGTTGCACCGCGTCTGCGGTGCCGGCCAGGAACTGCCGTGCGGCGGCCAGGGCCGCGTCGCTGCCGATGCGCGTGCCGTCGAGCGCCGGCTCGCCCGGCGCCTGCAGCGCCGCCAGCACGGCGTCTTGCGCGCCCGCCGCCGCGGCCGGCTGCGCATGGGCTGCCTGCGCCTGCTGCAGCGCCGTCAGCGCGGCGCTGCGTTCGCGCTGCGTCGTCGTGACCCAGCGCGCCGGCAGCGCCTGCAGCGGCCGCGGGTCCAGGTAGTGCAGCTTCTCGCGGCCGCGCCACAGCGTCACCACCAGCGAGGCCGACTCCAGCACCGCGAGGTGCTTCGACAAGGCCTGGCGCGTGAGCGGGAAACCGGCTGCCAGTGCGCCCAGCGTCAGGCCGGGGGAGTCGCGCAGGCGGTCGAGCAGACTGCGCCGCGTGGCGTCGGCCAGCGCGCGCAGCAGGGTGTCGGTGGCGTCCTCGTCCATCGCGTCATGCAACTCGTGGGTTGCATGATGCTTGCGGAGGCGCCGAAATGCAACCTTCAGGTTGCCTGTGGCGCGGGCAGGCCGAGGCGCCGTGCCAGGAAGTCCAGGCGGTCCTGGCCCCAGAAGAGCTCGCCGTCGACCACGTAGGTGGGCGCGCCGAACACGCCCGCGTCGATGGCCTGCGCGGTGTGCTCGGCGTAGGCGGCGGCGGTCGCGGCGGTCTGCGACGCCGCCAGCCGCTCGGCCGGCAGGCCGGCTTCGTGCAGCAGCGCGGCGAGCGTCGCGGTGTCGGCGATGTCGCGCTGCTCGGCCCAGCAGGCCGCGAAGACGCGGCCGGCGATGTCCAGCGCCGCCGCGTTGCCGTCGGCTGCGGCCACCGCGGTGATCAGCAGGTTCGCCGGGTCGCCGGCCACCGGGAAGAAGCGCGGCTGCACGTGCATCGGCAGGCCCAGGTGGCTGCTGAAGCGCCGCAGTTCCAGCAGGCGGTAGGCCTGGCGCTGCGGCGCGCGCTTGGGCAGCGGCAGCCCGCCCGAGGCGGCGAAGACGGCGCCGAAGTCCGCCGGCTTCACCCGCACCTGCGCACCTGCGGCCTGCGCCAGTTGCACGAAACGCGCGTGACCGAGGTAGGTCCAGGGCGATTGCGCGGCGAAGTGGTAGTCGATGGTGGCGGGCATGGGGGTGTCTCCTGTTCCCGCGCAGTCTAGGGCCGGCCGCCGTCAGGCCAGCAGCGGCTTCAGGAAGCGGCCGGTGTGGCTGCCTTCGAACGCCGCCACTTCCTCGGGCGTGCCCGACAGCAGCACGCGGCCGCCGCCGGCGCCGCCTTCTGGGCCCATGTCGATCAGCCAGTCGGCGGTCTTGATGACGTCGAGGTTGTGCTCGATCACGACGATGGTGTTGCCGGCGTCGCGCAGCTGGTGCAGCACGCGCAGCAGCAGTTCGATGTCGGCGAAGTGCAGGCCCGTGGTGGGCTCGTCCAGGATGTACAGCGTGCGGCCGGTGTCGCGCTTGCTCAGCTCCAGGGCCAGCTTCACGCGCTGCGCCTCGCCGCCGCTCAGCGTGGTGGCAGCCTGGCCCAGGCGGATGTAGCCCAGGCCCACGTCCAGCAGCGTCTGCAGCTTGCGCGCCAGCGTGGGCACGGCGCTGAAGAAGGCGTGCGCGTCCTCCACCGTCAGCTCCAGCACCTGGCGGATGTTCTTGCCCTTGTAGAGGATCTCCAGCGTCTCGCGGTTGTAGCGCGCACCGTGGCACACGTCGCACGGCACATAGACGTCGGGCAGGAAGTGCATCTCGACCTTGATGACGCCGTCGCCCTCGCAGGCCTCGCAGCGGCCGCCGGCCACGTTGAAGCTGAAGCGGCCGGCACCGTAGCCGCGTTCGCGCGCCGCCGGCACCTCGGCGAAGAGCTCGCGGATCGGCGTGAACAGGCCGGTGTAGGTGGCCGGGTTGCTGCGCGGCGTGCGGCCGATCGGGCTCTGGTCGACGTTGATGACCTTGTCGAACACGTCCAGCCCGTCGATGCGCTCGTGCGGCGCCGGCTCGGCATGGCTCTGGTAGAGCTTCTTGGCCACCGCGGCGTACAGCGTGTCGTTGACGAGCGTGCTCTTGCCCGAGCCGCTGACGCCGGTGACGCAGGTGAACAGGCCCACCGGGATGTCGACGCTGACGTTCTTCAGGTTGTTGCCGCGCGCGCCGACGATGCTGAGCACGAAGGCCGCGGCGCCGAAGCCCTTGGCCGGGCGCCGCCGCTTGGGCACCGCGATGCGCAGCGTCTGCGCCAGGTAGCGCCCGGTCAGCGACTCGGGGTTGGCCGCGACCTCGTCGGGCGTGCCCTGGGCAATGACGCGCCCGCCGTGCACGCCCGCGCCCAGGCCCATGTCGACGACGTGGTCGGCGGCGCGGATCATGTCCTCGTCGTGCTCGACCACCAGCACGCTGTTGCCCAGGTCGCGCAGGTGCTGCAGCGTGCCGATCAGGCGTTCGTTGTCGCGCTGGTGCAGGCCGATGCTGGGCTCGTCCAGCACGTACATGACGCCGCTCAGGCCGCTGCCGATCTGGCTGGCCAGGCGGATGCGCTGCGCCTCGCCGCCGCTGAGCGTGTCGGCGCCGCGGTCGAGGCTGAGGTAGGTGAGGCCGACGTCGTTCAGGAACTTCAAGCGGCTGCGGATCTCGCGCACGATCTTGTCGGCGATCTCGGCCTTGTTGCCCTCGAGCTGCAGGCTGTTGAAGTAGGCCAGGCCTTCGGCCAGCGTCGTGTGCTCGACCTCGTAGATCGAGCGGCCGCGGTCGGCGCCGCCCGCGGCGTGGCGCAGGAAGACGTGGCGGGCCTCGCGCCGCAGCCGCGTGCCTTCGCAGGCCGGGCAGGGCTTGGCGGCCTGGTAGCGCGCCAGGTCCTCGCGCACCGCGGCCGAGTCGGTCTCGCGGTAGCGGCGCTCGAAGTTGGGCAGGATGCCCTCGAAGGGGTGCGCGCGCTTCACGGTGCGCTGCTTGCCCTTGGCGCCCTCGGCCTGGTAGACGAAGGCGATCTCCTCGCTGCCCGAGCCGTGCAGCAGCACCTGCTGCACCGCGCGCGGCAGGTCCTCGAACGCGGTGTCGACGTCGAAGCCGTAGTGCGCGGCCACGCTCTCCAGCAGGCTGAAGGTGTAGGCGTTGCGGCGGTCCCAGCCCTTCACCGCGCCGGCGGCCAGGCTGAGGCTGGGGAAGGCGACCACGCGTTCGGGGTCCATCGCCGTCACCTGGCCCAGGCCGTCGCACGACGGGCAGGCGCCGACCGGCGAGTTGAACGAGAACAGCCGCGGCTCCAGCTCGCTCAGCGAGTAGCTGCACACCGGGCAGCCGAACTTGCTGCTGAACAGGTGCTCGGCGCCGCTGTCCATCTCCAGCGCGATGGCGCGGCCGTCGGCGATGCGCAGCGCGGCCTCGAAGCTTTCTGCCAGGCGCTGCTTCATGTCGGGCTGCGTCTTCAGGCGGTCGATGACGACGTCGATGTCGTGCTTGTCGGCCTTCTTCAGTTTCGGCAGTGCGTCGGCCTCGACCACCGTGCCGCCGACGCGGAAGCGCACGTAGCCGCGCGCCTGCATGTCGGCGAAGAGCTCGACGAACTCCCCCTTGCGGTCGCGCACCACCGGCGCCAGCACCATCAGCTTCGTGCCTTCAGCCAGCGCCAGCACGGCGTCGACCATCTGGCTCACGCTCTGTGCCTGCAACGGCAGGCCGTGGTCGGGGCAGTACGGCGTGCCGGCGCGGGCGAACAGCAGGCGCAGGTAGTCGTGGATCTCGGTGATGGTGCCGACGGTGCTGCGCGGGTTGTGGCTGGTGGCCTTCTGCTCGATGCTGATGGCCGGCGACAGGCCTTCGATGACGTCGACGTCGGGCTTGTCCATCAACTGCAGGAACTGGCGCGCATACGCGCTCAGGCTCTCCACGTACCGGCGCTGGCCTTCGGCGTACAACGTGTCGAAGGCGAGGCTGCTCTTGCCGCTGCCCGACAGCCCCGTGATCACCACCAGCGCGTGCTTGGGAATGTCGAGGTCGATGTTCTTCAGGTTGTGCGTGCGCGCACCGCGGATGCGGATCCAGGGCGTCAGGGCCGGCACAGACTGCGCCGGCACGGGCGTGGCCGGGTCGCGGCGGGTGCCGGGGGCTGCGGCGCCAGGGTCTTCGCGGTGGGGAGGCATCGGGAGGGCGGAAGTCAACCGGCCATCATAGCGACCACGCCCGCTTCGGGCGCAGTACGATGCACGCATGACGACGCGCATCCGCTTCCGCCTGGCGGCGCTGGCCGCGGCGCTGCCGCTGCTGCTGGCCGGCTGCGGTGGCGGCATCTACCTGGAATTCACCGACGACGATCCGCCCGAGGTCGACATCGCCGCCAGCACCGCCAGCGCCTTCCCGGGCGAGACGGTGCGCCTGAGCGCCTTCGCCGTCGACGACGACTACGTGGTCGAGGTGGCCTTCTACCGCGAGGAACGCGACGGCAGCCTGACGTTGCTGGGCGTGGACGACCGCGCGCCCTTCCAGTGGGACGCGACCATGCCCAACGTGCCGCGCGACAGCACCGTCTACTTCGCCGCGCGCGCCTACGACAGCGTGGGCCAGCGCAGCGGCACGTCCTACGTGTCGGTGCTGGCCGACTGAAGCGCCGGCGGGGTGCTCAGTCCACGCTGTCGAGCACGCGCAGGATCTCCCGCCCGTAGGCGTCGAGCTTCTTCGCGCCGACGCCGCTGATGCCGCCCAGCGCGTCCAGCGTGGCCGGGTGCTCGCGCGCCATCTCGGCCAGCGTGGCGTCGTGGAAGACGACGTAGGCCGGCAGGTTGTGCTCGCGCGCGACCTCGGCGCGCCAGGCCTTCAGCGCCAGGAAGCGCGCGGTGGCGCCGTCGTCCAGCGGCAGCGGCGGCGGCTTGTCCTTCGCCGCGCCGCGCGTGCCGCGCGGGCTCCTGCCGCGCTGTGGCGCCTCGCTGGGCATGCGCAGCTGCAGCGTGACCTCGCCGCGCAGCACCTCGCGTGCGCTGGGGGTCAGCTCCAGCGTGCCGTAGTCGCCCTCGGCACGAAGGTGGCCCAGCGCGATCAGCTGCCGCAGCACGCTGCGCCACTGGGCTTCGGACACGTCCGCGCCGACGCCGAACGTGGACAGCGTCTCGTGTCCGTATTGCGCCACCTTGTCGGTGCGCTTGCCGCGCAGCACGTCGATCAGGTGGCCGGCGCCGAAGCGCAGCCCGCCTTGCTGGTGGAAGCGGTAGATGCAGCTCAGCGCCTTGCGCGAGGCCTCGGTCGCGTCCCAGGTGGCCGGCGGCTGCAGGCAGTTGTCGCAATTGCCGCATCGCGCCCCCAGGCTCCCTTCGGTCGCCACCCCCCGAGGGGGCTCGCCACGGACCGGGAGACCCGGATCCGCGTCGGGTCCGCGGTAGTATTCGCCGAAGTAGGCCAGCAGCCGCACGCGTCGGCAGTCGTGGGCTTCGGCCAGGCCCAGCAGTGCGTCGAGCTTGCTGCGCTGCAGGCGCTTGAAGTCGTCGCCGGCGTCGCTCTCGTCGATCATGCGGCGCTGGTTCACCACGTCGGCCAGGCCGTAGGTCATCCAGGCGTCGGCGGGCAGGCCGTCGCGGCCGCCGCGGCCGGTCTCCTGGTAGTAGGCCTCGATGTTCTTGGGCAGGTCGAGGTGCGCGACGAAGCGCACGTCGGGCTTGTCGATGCCCATGCCGAAGGCGATGGTGGCCACCATCACGATGCCGTCTTCGCGCAGGAAGCGGTCCTGGTGGCGGCGGCGCACGTCGGCGTCGAGCCCGGCGTGGTAGGGCAGCGCGGCCAGGCCCTCGGCGTTCAGCCAGGCGGCGGTGTCCTCCACCTTCTTGCGGCTCTGGCAGTAGACGATGCCGGCATCGCCGTCGTGTTCGTCGCGGATGAAGCGCAGCAGCTGCTTCTTCGGCTCGTCCTTCTCGACGATGGTGTAACGGATGTTCGGCCGGTCGAAGCTGGCGACGAACAGCCGCGCCTCGGCCAGCTGCAGGCGCTGGATGATGTCGGCGCGCGTGTGGTCGTCGGCGGTGGCCGTGAGTGCCATGCGCGGCACGCTCGGGAACTGCTCGTGCAGCGCGCTCAGGCCCAGGTATTCCTCTCGGAAGTCGTGGCCCCACTGGCTGACGCAGTGCGCCTCGTCGATCGCGAACAGGCTCAGCAGCCCGCGCTCGTGCAGCGACTGCAGCATGGCCTGGAAGCGCGGCGTCAGGATGCGCTCGGGCGCGGCGTACAGCAGCACCAGGCGGCCGCTCATCAGGTCGCGTTCGACCTGGCGCGCCGCATCGCCTTCGAGCGACGAGTTCAGGTAGGCCGCCGGCACGCCGGCTTCGTCGAGCGCGCCGACCTGGTCGTGCATCAGCGCGATCAGCGGGCTGACGACGACCGTGACGCCCTGCCCGGCGCGGTGGCGCACGATCGCGGGCACCTGGTAGCACAGGCTCTTGCCGCCGCCGGTGGGCATCAGCACCAGCGCGTCGCCGCCGGCGGCGACATGCTCGACGATCTCGCGCTGCGCGCCCCGGAAGGCGGCGTAGCCGAAGACTTCGTGCAGGACGTCGTGGGCGGGGTCGGTGGGGGTCAGGACGGCAGCCATGGTGCAGGCGCCGATCGTAAGCGACGGCCCCGGGCACCGCGCTGGCGCCCCCGGCCCGGGGGCCACCACCCGGGTGAACGCCTGCGGGCGATGCCGGCCGGCAGCCCGGCGCGATAATCCAGGATTCCCCCACCAGTTCCCCGGGAGCAGCCCCATGGCCAGCGTCAACAAAGTCATCATCGTCGGCAATCTCGGCAAAGACCCCGAGGTGCGCTACATGCCCAGCGGCTCGGCCATCTGCAACATCACCGTTGCCACCAGCCGGCAATGGAAGGACAAGACCAGCGGCGACCGCCAGGAAGAGACCGAATGGCACCGCATCGCGCTGTTCGACCGCCTGGCCGAGATCGCCGGTGAATACCTGAAGAAGGGCAAGTCGGTCTACATCGAAGGCCGTCTGAAGACCCGCAAGTACACCGACAAGGACGGCGTCGAGAAGTACACCACCGAGATCATCGCGTCCGAGATGCAGCTGCTCGGCGGCCGTGAAGGCGGCGGCGGCGGTGGCGATGACGGCGGCGGCTACGAGCAGCGCCCGCAGCGCAGCGCCCCCGCGCCGCGCGCCGCGGCGGCCCCGGCCCCGCGCCAGGCGCCGGCTGCCAAGTCGGCCACCGGCTTCGACGACATGGACGACGACATCCCGTTCTGACCGCCAGTCGCCGACCGGCCGGACCGCGCAGCGCCCGCCTGGCGCCCGGTGCCGGCTTTTCCAGGCCCGCAGACGCCCACGCGCTGCGGGCCTGTTGCATGGGGGGTCGGCTGCAGCAAACTTGTTCTTCATCAAGGTGCCGGAAACCCATGGGGGTAGGGTGAGGGTCCGACCAACGCTTTGACGGAGACCGCCGTGAAGACACCGCTCCCCCTCGTTTCCCTGCTGACCCTGGTGGGTCTGTGCGTCGGCGCCGCGATGGCCCAGCCCGGACCTGGCGCCAGCGCCCCCCGTGGCATGGGTCCGGGCCAAGGCATGGGCCCCGGCATGGGCCCGCGCTTCGGCGCCGACGTCACGCCCGGCTGGTCGATGATGACCCCCGAGGAGCGCGCGGCGCACCAGAAGGCGATGGCCGAGGCCAGGACGCAGGGCGAGTGCGCGGCCGCGCGCGACCAGCACCACCAGGCCATGGCCGAACGCGCCAAGGCGCGCGGCCAGACGATGCCGGCCCGGCCCCGGCGCGACGTCTGTGCCGGACTGCCGAAGTAGTCTGTTCGCAGTTTCTTGATACCCTGTGGGGTATGTGCTAGGATGCCTGTCATGGTCTCCACACACACCCTCCGCACCACCGCGCTGGCCGCCATGCTGCTGGCGGCGGTGGCCACCTCCGCCGCGCTGGCGGCCCCGCCCGTGCCCGTGGCGGCGGTCACGGTGCCCACGGCCGTGGTGCAGCCTGCGTCGGCGCTGGCCGGTTTCGTGCTCGACGGCAGCCTGCAGCCGCTGCGCCAGAGCGTGGTGGCGGCCCAGGTGGGCGGCAACGTGCTGGCGCTGGCCGTGCAGGCCGGCGACCGCGTGCGCGCCGGCCAGCTGCTGGCGCGCATCGACGCCCGCGACGCCCAGGCCGGGCTGCAACGCGGCGATGCCGGCGTCGCCCAGGCCGAAGCCGCGCTGCGCAATGCCCGCGTGCAGGCCGAACGCTCGCGCGAACTGCGCCGCCAGGGCTTCGTCAGCCAGGCGGCACTCGACGTCGCCGAGACCCAGCTGCAAGCGGCGCAGGCCGGCCTGCAGCAGGCCCAGGCCGGGCGCACCCAGGCGGCGCTGGCCAGCAGCTTCACGGCGGTGGCGGCGCCGTTCGACGCCGTCGTGCTGTCCACGCACGTCGAGGCCGGCGATCTCGCCGTCCCCGGCCGCGCACTCGTCACGCTGTACGCCCCGGGCGCGTTGCGCGCCGTGGCCCAGGTGCCCGCCTCGCGTGCGGCGGTGGCGGCCGCGGCGCAGCAGGTCGAGGTGCAGCTGCCCGACGGCCGCTGGATCGTGCCGGCCCGTCGCCAGGCCCTGCCCGCCACCGATGCCGTCTCCCAGACCGTCGAATGGCGCTTCGAGTTGCCGCCCGCGGCGCTCGCGGACGGCGCCCTGCAACCGGGCCAGAACGTGCGCGTGCGCTTCAGCGGCGCGCCGCAGGCCGCCGACGCCGCCCAGCGCCTGGTGCTGCCGGCCGCGGCCGTGCTGCGCCGCGGCGAGCTGACCGCCGTCTACGCGGCCCAGGACCGCCGGTTCGTGCTGAAGGCCGTGCGCCTGGGCGCCGACCGCGGTGCTGCCGGCATCGAGGTGCTGGCAGGCCTGAAGGCCGGCGAGCGCGTGGCGCTGGACCCGGTGCGCGCCGGCCTGGCCGGCGCCGTGCCGCAATGAACACCCCTGCCACCCTGGGCGTGGCCGGCCGCCTGGCGCGCGCCTTCCAGCGCAATGCGCTGACGCCACTGCTGGCCATCGTGGCGCTGCTGCTGGGTGCCTTCGCGGTGCTCGTGACGCCGCGCGAGGAAGAGCCGCAGATCAACGTCACGATGGCCAACGTCATCGTCGCCTTCCCCGGCGCCAGCAGCGCCGACGTGCAGAACATGGTGGCGCGCCCGGCCGAGCAGGTGCTGGGCCAGATCGCCGGCATCGAGCACACCTACTCGGTGTCGCGCCCCGGCGTGGCGGTGCTGACGGTGCAGTTCCAGGTCGGCGTCGCGAGGACCGAGGCGCTGGTGCGCCTGTACGACGTGCTCAACGCCAACCAGGACTGGCTGCCGCAGGGCCTGGGCACGCTGCCGCCCATCGTCAAGCCCAAGGGCATCGACGACGTGCCGGTGCTGGCGCTGACGCTGTGGAGCCGCGACGACCGCAGCGCCAGCGAGCTGCAGGCCGTGGCCCACGCGATGGAGGCCGAGCTCAAGCGCGTGCCCGGCGCCCGCGAGGTGCGGACCATCGGCGGCCCCGGCCGCGTGGTGCAGGTGACGCTGCAGCCCGAGCGCCTGCGCGAACGCGGCGTCGACCTGCTGCGCCTGCAGCAGACGCTGGCCGCGGCCAACCAGGGCATGCCGGCCGGCAGCGTCATCGACACCACCGGCGCCGGCACGCTGGCGGTGGAGACCGGCGCGTTCCTGCGCTCGGCCGCCGATGTCGGCGACCTCGTCGTCGGCGTCAGCAACGGCCGCCCGGTCTACCTGCGTGAGGTGGCGCAGGTGCACGACGGCGCGGCGCAGGCCAGCCACCATGTCTGGTTCACGCCCGGCGGCGCCGACGCACCAGGCAGCAACGCACAAGGCGCCGGCCACCCGGCCGTGACACTGACCGTGACGAAGAAGCCCGGCCAGAACGCGGTCGACGTCTCGCGCGCCGTGCGCGACCGTGTGGACGCACTGCGCAACACGCTGCTGCCGGCGGGCATCGAAGCCACCATCACGCGCGACTACGGCGAGACCGCGGCCGAGAAGGCCAACAAGCTGATCCAGAAGCTGGCATTCGCCACCGGCTCGGTGATCCTGCTCGTGGGCCTGGCGCTGGGCCGGCGCGAGGCCGTGATCGTCGGCGCGGCGGTGATCCTGACGCTGACCGCCACCCTCTTCGCCAGCTGGGCCTGGGGCTTCACGCTGAACCGCGTCAGCCTGTTCGCACTGATCTTCAGCATCGGCATCCTGGTCGACGACGCCATCGTGGTCGTCGAGAACATCCACCGCCACCAGCAGCTCGAGCCGGGCCGGCCGCTGCGCGAGATCATCCCGGCGGCCGTCGACGAGGTCGGCGGCCCCACGATCCTGGCCACGCTGACCGTGATCGCGGCGCTGCTGCCGATGGCCTTCGTCAGCGGCCTGATGGGGCCGTACATGAGCCCGATCCCGATCAACAGCAGCCTGGGCATGGCGCTGTCGCTGGCGATCGCGTTCACCGTCACGCCCTGGCTGGCGCTGAAGCTGATGAAGCCGCACGGCGCCACGGCGCAGGGCCACGGCGCGGCACCGCCCGCGGCCGGCCGCCTGGCGCGCGTGTTCACCGCGCTGCTCACGCCCTTCCTCGACAGTGCCAGGAAGCGCTGGCTGCTGCTGGCCGGCATCGTGGCGGCGCTGGTGCTGAGCGTCGGCCTGACCGTGGTGCAGTGGGTGGTGCTGAAGATGCTGCCGTTCGACAACAAGAGCGAGTTCCAGCTCGTCGTCGACATGCCCGCCGGCACCGCGCTGGAGGACACGGCCGCCGCGCTGCACGACCTGTCGGCCTTCCTGGCCCGCCAGCCCGAGGTGCGCGACCTGCAGGGCTATGCCGGCACGGCCAGCCCCATCACCTTCAACGGCCTGGTGCGCCAGTACGACCTGCGCGCCGACGCCGAGCAGGGCGACCTGCAGGTGAACCTGGTCGACAAGGCCCACCGCAGCGAGCAGAGCCATGCCATCGCGCAGCGCCTGCGCCCGGAGCTCGAGAAGATCGCCGCGCGCCACGCCGCCAACCTGAAGATCGTGGAAGTGCCCCCCGGCCCGCCGGTGATGAGCCCGCTGGTGGCCGAGATCTACGGCCCCGACGAAGCCGGGCGCCAGGCCGTGGCCGCGCGCGTCGCGCAGGCCTTCGCCGCCACGCCCGACATCACCGGCATCGACACCTCGCTGCGCGCCGACGCGCCGCGCGCCTTCCTGCGCGTGAACCGCCAGCGCGCCGAGACGCTGGGCATCCCGGTGGCCAGCATCGCCGCCACGGTGCAGGGCGCGCTGTCGGGCATGGACGCCGCCTGGCTGCACGACGGCCAGGCCAAGTACCCGGTGCCGGTGCGGCTGCAGCTGCCGCGCGAGGCGCAGGTGGGCCTGGACGCGCTGCTGGCGCTGCCGCTGCGTGCGGCGGGCGGGCAGCTGGTGCCGCTGTCGGAGCTGGTGCGCGTGGAACGCGGCGTCATCGACAAGCCGCTGTTCACGAAGGACCTGCAGGGCGTGAGCTACGTCTACGCCGACGTGGCCGCCGGCGGCCAGACCCCGGACTCGCCGCTGTACGGGCTGTTCGGCATCCGCAGCCGGCTGGCCGCTGCCGCGCTGCCGGGCACCGGGGAGCTGGGCGAATACTGGATCCGCCAGCCCGCCGACCCCTACCGCCAGTACGCGCTGAAGTGGGACGGCGAGTCGCAGATCACCTACGAGACCTTCCGCGACATGGGGGCGGCCTACGGCGTCGGCCTGGTCCTGATCTACCTGCTGGTGGTCGCGCAGTTCAGGAGCTACGTCACGCCGCTGGTGATCATGGCGCCGATCCCGCTGACCATCATCGGCGTGATGCCCGGCCATGCGTTGCTGGGTGCGCCGTTCACCGCCACCAGCATGATCGGCATGATCGCGCTGGCCGGCATCATCGTGCGCAACAGCATCCTGCTGGTGGACTTCATCGACCTCCAGGTGGCGCAGGGCACGGCCTTCCGCGACGCGGTCGTGCAGTCGGCGGCCGTGCGCGCGCAGCCCATCCTGCTGACCGGGCTGGCCGCGATGATCGGCGCCTTCTTCATCCTCGACGACCCCATCTTCAACGGCCTGGCGATCTCGCTGATCTTCGGCATCGCCGTCTCGACGCTGCTGACCCTGGTCGTCATTCCTGTTCTCTACTTCGCCGCCAATGCGCGGCGGAACCTCCCCGCCCCCACCTCAACTGCAGGAGTCTGACCATGACCGTCGAACGCTACATCCGCCTGATGGCCGGTTTCTTCGTGCTGCTGTCGCTCGCCCTCGGCGTCGAAGGCAGCCCCGTCTTCGTGAGCCCGTGGTTCCTCGCCTTCACCGCCTTCGTCGGCCTGAACCTGTTCCAGTCGGGCATCACGAACTTCTGCCCGCCGAGCTTCCTGCTGAGGAAGCTGGGTGTGCCGGAGGGTGGCGCGAGCTGCTCGCGCTGAAACCTCGTGGAGCAGGGACAATGCCGACTCGAAGCCATCCCAGCCCCAAGACGGAGCCCTGCACCATGAGCATCCTGGTCGACGCCGACGCGCGCACCGACATCCTGAACCGCCTCAAGCGCGCCGAAGGTCAGCTGCGCGGCATCCAGCGCATGGTCGAGGAAGGTGAAGCCTGCCTCGACATCGCCGGCCAGATGTCGGCCGTGCGCAAGGCGCTGGACAGCACCTACGTGCGCATGACCGTGTGCTTCATGCAGCAGGAGCTGATGGGCCGCCTGGGCATGGCCGAGGAGCGCCAGGCCGAGCTGAACGCGGTGCTCGAGGACGTGCAGTCGCTGCTGGGCAAGATCCGCTGAACCACCTCTGCACCCCGGGGACACCATGAGCGAGACCGTGCACCTGCAGCAGCAGCAGGACTACCGCTTCGAGATCCGCTTCGGCCCCGGTGGCGTGCCGCTGCTGGCCGACGAGCCGGCGCCGCTGGGCACGGGCGCCGGGCCATCGCCGGTGCAGTTGCTGGCGGCCGCGGTGGGCAACTGCCTGAGCGCCTCGCTGCTGTTCGCGCTGCGCAAGTTCAAGCAGGTGCCCGACCCGCTGTCGGCCAGCGTCACCGCCGACGTCGGCCGCAACGCCGAAGGCCGCATGCGCGTGCTCGCGCTGCAGGCCCGGCTGACGCTGGGCGTGCCGGCCGCGCAGATCGAGCACCTGGACCGCGTGCTCGCGACCTTCGAGGCCTACTGCACCGTGACGCAGAGCGTGCAGGCCGCCATCCCGGTGCAGCTGCAGGTGTTCGACAGCACGGGCGTGCAGCTGAAATGAGCGGTGCCGCGCCGAAGTTGAAGTTCCTCTTCCCCGGCTGGTACGCCATCGTGATGGGCCTGGGCGGCCTCGCGCTGGCCTGGCACCGCGCGGTGCCGCTGATGGGCGAGATGGCCGGCGCCGTGGCGCTGGTGGTCGGCGGCCTGGCGGCGCTGGTCTTCGCACTGCTGGCCGCTGCCACGCTGTGGCGCGGCTGGACACAGGCGGAGGCCTGGGCCGAGGACCGCCGCCACCCGGTGCGCCACACCTTCATCGCCACGCTCCCGATCGCCGTGCTGCTGCTGGCCACCGTGGCCGTGGCGCTGTTCGGGCCCAGCCTGCCGGCACGGGCACTGTGGTGGGCCGGCAGCCTGGGGCAGTTCGGCGTCACGCTGTGGGTGCTGGCGCGCTGGTGGCGCAGTGCGCAGCAGGGCGGGCTGGTCTGGGCCAGCATCACGCCGGCGCTCTTCATCCCCATCGTCGGCAACGTGCTGGTGCCTCTGGCCGGCGTGCCGCTGGGCCACGAGGCCTGGGCTGCGGCGCAGTTCGGCGTCGGCCTGCTGTTCTGGCCCCTGGTCTTCGTGCTGCTGGTCGCGCGGCTGCTGGTGCAGGGGCCCTGGCCCGAGCGCCTGCGGCCCACGGTGTTCATCCTCATCGCGCCGCCCGCGGTGGTGGGCCTGGGCCTGCTGCAGTTCGGCGCGCCGCTGCTGGTGGCCTGGGTGCTGTGGGGCATGGCGCTGTTCACCTTCCTGTGGGTGGGCACGCAGGCGCGGCTGATCGCCGGCATGCCGTTCGCACTGACGCACTGGGCGATGTCGTTCCCGCTGGCGGCCTTCGCGGCGCTGACGCTGCGTCTCGCCAGCCCGGGCACGCCGCTGGCGGTGCTGGGGCCGGTGCTGCTGGCGCTGGCCTCGCTGCTGATCCTGGTGCTGGTGCTGGGCACGCTGCGCGGCCTGCGCGACGGCACGCTGCTGGCGCCCGAACCCGTGGCGGCGATCCAACCCGCGGCGTGACGGATTGCGCGGCCGACCGGGCCGTGCTGTCAGCGAACGTGACGGCACCCCCCGCACGGACGCATCTGCTGATGTCGCCCCCCGCGCGGCGGCGATGCTGGCGGCCATGAGCCCCATCCACACCGCCGGCGCGCTGCGCCGGGCCCGCCTGCTGTCGCAGACCCTCGCCCTGTCCTGGGCCCTCGCAGCCTGCGGCGGCGGCGCCGACGGCGGCGCGCCGGCCACCGCCCCGGCGCCGCCGGCCGCCCAGGCGCCTGCCAGCCCGGTGGCCGGCACGCGGGCCACCTGCAACCTGGCCGACTTCCAGGCCGAGGTGCTGCGCCTGGTGAACGCGGCGCGTGCCGCCGGCGGCAGCTGCGGCAGCAGCGGCAGCTTCGCGCCTTCCACGCCGCTGGCCTGGAACAACGCGCTGGCGCAGGCTGCGCTGGTGCACTCCGACGACATGGTGGCCGGCGACTTCTTCAGCCACACCGGCAGCGACGGCAGCAGCGCCGGCACGCGCGCCGCCGCCGCCGGCTACAGCGCCGGCACCTGGGGCGAGAACATCGCGGCCGGGCAGCCCACGGTGGCGGCCGTGATGCAGGCCTGGATGGCCAGCCCCGGGCACTGCGCCAACATCCTGCGCGCGAGCTACCGCGACATCGGCCTGGCCTGCGTCGCGGGCACGGGCGACAGCCGCTACGGCACCTACTGGACGATGGTGCTCGGCGCGCCGCGCTGAGGGCCGGCGGCGGCGGCGCCGCGCGCGGCGCGGTGGACGGCAGCGGGCCGGCCGCTACGATGCGGCCCTCGTCGCCACCGCCTGGAGCCCGCCCGCCATGACGTCACCGACCTCCACCGCGCCGTCGACGCTGCGGCGCTGCCTGGCCGCCGCTGCCGCCGTCGCCATGGCCGCCACGCTGCTGCTGGCACCGCCGCTGCTGCACGCGCAGCCGAAGAAGGACACGCTGACGCTGGCGATGACGCTGGAGCCGCCGGGGCTGGACCCGACCGCCGGCGCGGCCTCGGCCATCGGCGAGATCGTGCTCTACAACGTCTTCGAGACGCTCACGAAGATCAACGGCGACGGCCGCGTCACGCCGCTGCTGGCCGAGCGCTGGACGACGGCGCCCGACCTGAAGACCTGGACCTTCACGCTGCGCCAGGGCGTCACGTTCCAGAACGGCGAGCCGTTCTCGTCGGCCAACGTCAAGGCCAGCTTCGAGCGCGCCGCCGCGAAGGACAGCACCAACAAGGACAAGGCGGTGTTCGCCAACATCGAGCGCATCGACACGCCCGATGCGCGCACCGTGGTGCTGGCGCTGAAGAACGGCAACCCCGACCTGCTGTTCCAGCTGGGCCAGGCCACGGCCATCATCGTCGAGCCGAAGAGCATGCCCACCAACGCCACGCAGCCGGTGGGCACGGGGCCCTACCGGCTGGAGGCCTGGAACCGTGGCGCGTCGGTCACGCTGGTGCGCTGGGACGGCCACCGCGATGCGCGCAGCGTGGCGCTGCGCCGGGTGCAGATCCGCTTCATCGGCGACCCGGCGGCGCAGGTCGCGGCGCTGCTGTCGGGCGACGTCGACGTGTTCCCGCGTGTCTCGGCCGCGCGCAGCCTGAAGCAGTTCCAGGGCAACAGGAAGTACCAGGTGCTGGTGGGCGGCTCACGGGCCAAGGCCATCCTGGCCATCAACAACAAGCGCAAGCCCCTGGACGACGTGCGCGTGCGCCGCGCCATCGCCGTCGCCATCGACCGCCAGAGCGTGATCGATGGCTCGGTCGATGGCTTCGGCGTGCCGATCGGCAGCTACTACGTGCCCGGCGCGCCGGGCTACATCGACACCACCGCCATCAACGCCTTCGACCAGGCCCGGGCGCGCGCGCTGCTGCACCAGGCCGGCGTGGCGCTGCCGCTCGAGCTGACGATGAAGCTGCCGCCCACGCCGTACGCGCGCCAGGGCGGCGAGGTCATCGCCGCGATGCTGGCCAAGGTGGGCATCAACGCGAAGATCGAGAACGTGGAGTGGGCGCAGTGGCTCAGCGGCGTCTACGGCCAGAAGGCCTACGACCTGACGGTGATCCTGCACGCCGAGCCGCTGGACTTCGGCAACTTCGCGCGCCCGAACTACTACTGGGGCTACGAGTCGGCCGAGTTCAACGCGCTGTGGGCGAAGATCAACGCCACCATCCAGCCCGACGAGCGCAACCGGCTGCTCGCCGAGGCGCAGCGCCTGGTGGCCAACGATGCCGTGGCGGCCTACCTGTACCAGCCCACCTTCATCACCATCGCGCACGCGCGGGTGCAGGGGCTGTGGAAGGACGTGCCGGCGTTCGTCAACGACATCGCCGCCTGGCGCTGGCAGTAGGCGGGCAGGCCGCCTGCTGCCAGGCCGTTCAGTCGAGCACGACGATGCGGCGCGTGTCGGGGTCGGTGCGTACTTCGCGCACCTGCCCGGCGTCGTCGAAGAAGACGCGGAATTCCTGGAAGGTGTGCAGCCAATAGCGCCAGTCGGGCGCGTCGAGGTGCGGGTTCTCGCTGGTGACGGGGTAGCCCACGGCCATCACCACCTGCTCGCGCGTCATGCCGCGCGTGACGCGCGCCGAGCGCACCGCGCGCTGCACCTTCTCGGGCCATGCGGCCAGGCGCAGCGCCGGGTCTTCGCGCAGCACGTAGCGCTGCGCGAAGGCGTCCAGCGGCATGTCGCGGCTGTAGTCGTTGCCCAGCGCCTGGGCCTTTCCCTTGATCTCGACCAGCACGCGCTGGCGGCCGTAGCCGGTGATCGTCACCGGCGTGCCCAGCGGCAGCAGGACCTTGCCGGACTCGGCGTAGTTGATGTCGCTGATCCAGCGGCCGTCGCTGCGCATGTTGCAGCACAGGAAGCCGCTGTAGGTGTCCTGCGCCGCGGCGGTTGTCGCGACCAGGGCCAGCCACACGCAGACCACGGCTGCAGTCGGGGTGCGAGCACGTTGAGGCATGCGGACTCCTCGGCCCCGCCGGGCGGGGCGGCTACTTGGCGAACAGCTGCGACCGGTCGCGGAACGCCTTGAACTCCAGCGCGTTGCCGCAGGGGTCGCGGAAGAACATCGTGGCCTGCTCGCCGACCTGGCCGGCAAAGCGGATGTGGGGCTCGATGACGAAGCGCACGCCGCCCGCGCGCAGCCGCGCGGCCAGCGCGTGGAAGTCGTCCCAGTCGAGCACCACGCCGAAGTGCGGCACCGGCACGTCGTGGCCGTCGACCGGGTTGTGGTGCGCGCCTGCGGACTTCGGGGCCAGGTGGGCGACGATCTGGTGGCCGAAGAAGTCGAAGTCGATCCACTCGCTGCTGCTGCGGCCTTCGGGACAGCCGAGCAGGCCCCCGTAGAAGGCGCGCGCCGCGGGCAGGTCGTCGACCGGGAAGGCCAGGTGGAAGGGGGCGATGCTGCTCATGGCCGACGAGCATAACGGCTGCCCGGCCTACCGGAACAGCAGATCCAGGAAGCCCGACTTGCGGATGCTGGCCAGTTCGTTCGTGAAGGCTTCCTTGCGCCCGAAGATGTCCTCGGCGAAGTTCAGGTTCAGCACCACGCTCCACTTGCCGCCGGACGCCTTGGTCACGGCGATGTTGTACTTGTCGTAGTGGAACATCGGCCCGTAGCCCCAGCGCTGCTCGGTGTCGCTCTGGGTGTAGGTGGCCGCCAGCGAGACGCCGCGGCGGTCGGTCATCACGCCCGTCGGCCGGCCGTCGACCTGCTCCCAGCGCCACCAGTACCAGCCGACCACCTGCACCAGCACGGCGGGCTTGAGCTCGCCGGCGTCCTGCGCCGTGCGCGACCAGCGCAGCGCGCCGTCGGGGTGCATCAGGATCAGCTGCGACGTGGGCACCTTGCAGAAGCCCATCTTCATGCGCGTGCCGGCATCCTCGGGGCACAGGTCCCGGCCCATCAGCGCGCTGTTGGCGGCGACCTCCCACACGTACTGGTGGTGGCCCGACACGCGGTACGACGTCCACTGCGCCAGGGCCAGCGTGCTGTCGGCGTACTGCTGGTCGAGCGATTCGTCCTGCGCATAGCGCTGCAGCCGCGCCATCAGGTTGGCCACCCGCACCTGGGCCAGGCGCGCCTGGAACGCCGGGCAGGGCGTGCCGTCGACGCACGCTGCCGGCGGAGTGCCCAGCGCGATGACCTGGCCGCCCAGCGGCGTCGGGGCGTCGCTGCTGGCCACGCGCCGCCACTTGCCCGGGATCGCCGTCTGCACGGCGTCGAGCCATGCCTGCGCCGTCCTGCTGTCCGGCAGCCCCTGCAGCTCGCCGCGCACGCGCCCGAGTTCCAGCAGCATCGCCTGCCAGGCCTCGGTCTCGAGCGCGCCGGCACTGCCCGCGGCGGCTTCGCCGAGCAGCACGTCGATGGCGTCGAGCAGCCTGGCGCTCTGCCCCTTCAGGATGGGCAGTTCGGTCTGCGCATTGAACTGGGCCACCAGCGGGTGCGGGTCGTTGCGGGCGTTGCCCAGGCAGTCGGCACGCTTGGCCTCGCGCAGCGCCGTGGCGTAGTCGGCCACTGGCGTCTGGGCTGCGGGGTAGCGGCATGGCATGGCCGGCGCTGCACCGGCTGGTGCCGCTGGTTGGGCTGCCGGCTGCGCTGTCGCAGCCAGGCAGACGCAGGCCAGCCAGGCTGCAGCGAGGGCGGCCTTCGCGGTGCGCAGGCGCGTGCGTGGGGTCGTCGATGCCATGTCAGCTCTCCCCATCCTGCCGTGCGCGCTGGCCGGCCAGCTGGCGCAGGGCCAGCAGCATGCCCACTTCCTTGCTCCAGTCGGCCGTGGCGTTCACCAGCATGGCCCTGAGCTTGTCGCTGGCCTTGGCCAGCGCCTTGGCGCCCAGCGTCTTCTTGCGCCAGTCGGCGAGCGCGGCGGCGTGCTCGTCCTTCGACACCGCGGCCCGGAAGCCGGCCAGCGTGCGCAGCATCGGCACGTGCACGTCCGGGTGGCTCAGATAGTGTTCGAGCGCGTGCACGTTCTCGTCGTGCATGTCCTTGGCCGGCAGCGTCACGTCGAGGTAGACCTCGTCCCGCGGCATGAGGGGCGAGAACCAGTTGTCCGGCGGTGCAAACGGGTCGAGGCGGGCCACGGGGTCGAGCGCGTGGCCGAAGTTGGCCATCTGGAAGCACCAGCCGTCGCTGACGCTGAGCGTGGGCGCCATCACCGCCGCGTACTCGGAGCCGCCGCGGTTCCACAGCGGCACCACCGCATTGGCCACCAGGAACACGTTGTCGGGCCGGAAGGCCGTGCCGAGGCGGGTGCCGTCGGCGCCGGGGCCGAGCGTCATCATCGCGTGGAAGCCCTCGTACGTGACGGCCGTGCCGAGCGAGTGTGCGATGACCGAGTAGTGCAGCGCGTCGTCGCGGGGCTGGCTCTTCAGGTGGCCCAGCACCTGCTGCTGCAGGCTGCGCCAGACCTCCTGCGCCACCGGCATCAGGAACCGGTAGAGGACCACGTCGAGCACGTGCGTGCGCAGGAAGCCGTCGCCGCCGGCCTGGCCGGCCAGGTCGACCAGGTCCTTGGCCACGCCCTTGTGCAGGCCGTTGGAGACCAGCGCCTGCGCGGCCTGGGCGGCGTCGTCCCGCCACTGCTGGCGCCAGGCCTCGAAGACGTGGTTGTAGTTGATCTCGCGGAACTCGAATTCGGCGAGCCAGTTGCCCTTGCGCAGGGCCTCGTAGCGACCGAAGAGGCCGGCGATCTGCTGCTGGGTCGATTCGGACCATCCCGGCTCGAATGCGCCCATGCCGTGGACGAGGAAGATCAGGTGCTTGGCCATGGTGCCCCCACATGCAGCGCTGCTGGTCCACCTGCGCGGGCGGCGCTGGTCGCCCGGGCGAGGTCTGGTGCGTGCAAATGTCGCCGATACCGCGCCGCAGGGGGTCCGCAGGACTGATCACGGGGCCGCGGCCACGGGCCGCCGCGCGGGCGCCTAGAAGCTCGTGCCCACCGCCAGCAGCAGTCCGATGTTGGTGCGCTGGCGGGTCAGCGGGCTGCCGGCGGCGTCGCCGTGCAGCGTGCTGGCCGACAGCGTGCCGGTGACGGCCCAGTCGCGCGAGACCAGGTGCAGCACGGTGGCCGCGAGCTTGGTGTCGCGCACGCCGGCCTCGGCCGTGTAGGGCGCGTAGCGGCCGGTGCTGGCCGACTGTTCGGGCGTGACGCCGAAGAAGGTCTGCATGTAGTCGTCGTTGGCCAGCGTGGCCGTGGCGCCGAAGCGCAGCCGCCACTGCGGCGCCAGCGGCATGCCGTAGCTGGCGCCCAGTTCGGCCAGCAGGCCGCTGCCGCCGGCACCCAGGCGCATCTCGCCGTGCAGGGCCAGGCCCGGGGTCAGCACGGCGCGGTTCAGGTAGACGCCGATCTCGGGCCGGATGCGCACGTCGCCCATGCCGCGCAGGTCGTCGGAGCGGCTCTCCTTGCGGCCGAAGTCGGGCGTCAGGCGCACGCCGGCCGTGGTGGTGTCCGAGCGCAGGAACTCGTAGCCCACGCCCGAGCCCACGCCGGCGAACCAGCCGTTGGCCCAGCGGTACTCCACGCCCGGCAGCAGCGAGACCCGGCGGTCGTCCGAGCCCTTGTAGGCCGGGCCCGCCACCAGTGCCAGCCCGACACGCCCGCCTTCGCGCGTGGCGCCGTCGCGCCGCAGCGTGTCGAAGTCCTGGGCCGAGGCGGCACCGGCGAGCAGCAGGCAGGCCGCGAGGCCTGTGGAACGACGGGCGGTGGAACGAAAGGCAGGAAGACGGGATCGCGGCACGCGGCACTCCTTGGATGGTCGCCGCGTTATACAAGCAGCCGCCGTGCCGGACGTTGCCGGCATGTTTCCGCCGCCGCAGTGTGTCTGTCAGACTGCCGGCCATGCCCAAGCCACCGCCCCTGCCCACCGTCGTCCTGCTGCCCGGGCTCGCCAGCGACGCCACCGTCTGGCACGAGCAGCTGCCCGCGCTGGCCAGCCGCAGCTGCGTGCACGTCAGCGACGTGCACTTCCGCCACGACAGCATCGACGCCATGGCCACGGCGCTGCTGGCCGAGCTGCCGGGGCCGCTGGTGCTCGTGGGCACGTCGATGGGCGGCATGGTGGCGCTGGCGGCGCAGCGCCAGGCCCCCGCGCGCGTGCAGGGGCTGGCGCTGCTGGGCACCACGGCACGGCCCGACACGCCCGAGCTGGTCCGGCTGCGCACCGACGCCATCGGCTACTTCGAGCAAGGCCGCGTCGACGAGGTGCTGCAGGCCAACCTGCTGTTCGCCTTCCACCCCAACAGCCTGCGCCGCCGCGCGCTGGTCGACGGCTACCTGGGCTTCGTGCGCAGGGCCGGCGCGGCGCAGCTGATCCGCCAGAACCGCGCCGTGATGGCGCGCATCGACAGCCGCCCCCTGCTGCCGGCCGTGTGCTGCCCGGCGCTGGTGCTGTGCGGCGAGGCCGACCGGCTGACGCCGCCCGAGCACGCGCAGGAGCTGGCGGCGGGCATTCCCGGCGCACGGCTGGAGATGGTGCCCGGCGCCGGCCACATGCTGACGATGGAGCAGCCGGCGCGCGTGAACGCGCTGCTGCTGGCCTGGCTGGAGACGCTCGGGCGCCCCGCGCCTGGGGTCAGCCCTTGATCTCGGGCGTGTAGACGCTGGCGTCGGTGGTCACGGTGTCCAGCGGCAGGCGGCGTCCCGCGGCGTGGTCTTCGGCGCAGCGCATCACCAGCGGGCTGCGCAGCCGGCCCTGGGCATGGGCGGCGCGGAGTTCGTCGAGTGTCAGCCACAGCGTGCCGACGATGCCGGTGTCGAGCGTGCGCCCGGGCTCGGGCGCGCCCACCTCGCCGCAGAAGGCGAAGCGCAGGTAGGTCACGTCCTGCGGCGGCCGGCCCGCACGCGCCGGGCGCTGGAAGCGCGACAGGTACACGCCCACCAGCGCGTCCGGCGTGAAGTGACGCGCGGTCTCTTCCAGTGTCTCGCGCACCACGCCCTGCAGCGGCGACTCGGCCGGGTCGAGGTGGCCGGCCGGGTTGTTGAGCTTCAGCCCTTCGGGCGTGTGCTCTTCGACCAGCAGGTAGCGACCGTCGGCTTCGACGATCGCGGCGACGGTGACGCTCGGGCTCCAGCGGGGTGCAGACATCACCGGATGCTAGCCGCCTGCCACGGTAACTTGTGGTAGCTTCGCCCCCCAAACGCGCCGGCACGCCCGCAGCCTTGCGGACACCGGAAGACCACACGAGACGTTGGTGAGGAGTTCCCCATGCTGATTGGCGTTCCGCTCGAGACGGCGGCGGGTGAAACCCGCGTGGCCGTCACCCCCGAGACGGCCAAGAAACTCAAGGCGCAGGGCCACGTGGTGCGCGTGCAGTCGGGGGCCGGCGTCGCCGCCAGCGCCACCGACGCCGCCTATGTCGCCGCCGGTGCCGAGATCACCGACCGTGCCGGCGCCTTCGCCGCCGACCTGGTGCTGAAGGTGAAGAGCCCCGACGCCGACGAACTGAGCCTGATGAAGGCCGGCACCAACCTGGTCGGCATGCTCAACCCCTTCGACCGCGACAACCTGCAGCGCCTGGCCACGGCCGGCATCACCAGCTTCTCGCTCGAAGCCGCGCCGCGCACCACGCGCGCGCAAAGCATGGACGTGCTGTCCAGCCAGGCCAACATCGCCGGCTACAAGGCCGTGATGATGGCCGCCGACAAGTACCAGCGCCTGTTCCCGATGCTGATGACGGCCGCCGGCACCATCAAGGCCGCGCGCGTGGTGATCCTGGGCGTGGGCGTGGCGGGCCTGCAGGCCATCGCCACCGCCAAGCGGCTGGGCGCCGTCATCGAGGCCAGCGACGTGCGACCCAGCGTGAAGGAGCAGGTCGAGTCGCTGGGCGCCAAGTTCATCGACGTGCCCTACGAGACCGACGAGGAACGCGAGGCTGCGGTCGGCGTCGGCGGCTACGCACGTCCAATGCCGCAGAGTTGGATGGACCGGCAGAAGGTGGAGGTGGCCAAGAAGGTGGCGGCCGCCGACATCGTGATCAGCACCGCGCTGATCCCCGGCCGCGCGGCGCCGGTGCTCGTCACCGAAGAGATGGTGCAGAGCATGAAGCCGGGCTCGGTCATCGTCGACATGGCGGCCCCCGCCGGCGGCAACTGCCCGCTCACCGAAGCCGGCAAGACGGTGGTGAAGCACGGCGTCACGATCGTCGGCGAGACCAACATCCCGGCCCTCGTGGCCGCCGACAGCTCCAGCCTGTACGCCCGCAACGTGCTCGACTTCCTGAAGCTCGTGCTCACGAAGGAAGGCAGCTTCAACGTGCCGATGGACGACGACATCGTCGCCGCCTGCCTCATGACCCAGGCCGGCGAAGTGAAAAGGAAGTAAGCCATGGACATCGTCAGCCCCACCATCACCAACCTGATCATCTTCGTGCTCGCCATCTACGTGGGCTACCACGTGGTCTGGACCGTCACGCCCGCGCTGCACACGCCGCTGATGGCGGTGACCAACGCCATCAGCGCCATCGTCATCGTGGGCGCCATGCTGGCCGCGGCGCTGACCGAGACCACGCTGGGCAAGAGCATGGGCGTGCTCGCGGTCGCGCTGTGCGCGGTCAACGTCTTCGGCGGCTTCCTCGTCACGCGGCGCATGCTGGAGATGTTCAAGAAGAAGGAGAAGAAGTGATGTCGATGAACCTCGTCACCCTTCTCTATCTCGTCGCCAGCGTCTGCTTCATCCAGGCGCTGAAGGGCCTGAGCCACCCCACCACGTCGATCCGCGGCAACGTGTTCGGCATGCTGGGCATGCTGATCGCGGTGCTGACCACGGCGGCGCTGATCGTCAAGTTGGCCGGCGACATGGGCCAGACGCGCGCGCAGGGCATGGTCTGGGTGCTGGGCGGCCTGGTGGTCGGCGGCGCCCTGGGCACGCTGATGGCCAAGCGCGTCGAGATGACCAAGATGCCCGAGCTGGTGGCCTTCATGCACAGCATGATCGGCCTGGCCGCGGTGTTCATCGCGGTCGCCGTGGTGGCCGAGCCCTGGGCCTTCGGCATCACCGCGCGCGGCACGCCCATTCCCTTCGGCAACAAGTTCGAGCTGTTCCTGGGCGGGGCCATCGGTGCCATCACCTTCAGCGGCTCGGTCATCGCCTTCGGCAAGCTCAGCGGCAAGTACAAGTTCCGCCTGTTCCAGGGCGCGCCGGTCACGTTCGGCGGCCAGCACATGGTGAACCTGGTGCTGGGCCTGGCGATGCTGGGCCTGGGCGTGGGCTTCTCGATCACCGAGAACTGGACGATGTTCTTCGCCATGCTGGCGATCGCCTTCGTGCTGGGCGTGCTGATCATCATCCCCATCGGCGGCGCCGACATGCCGGTGGTGGTGAGCATGCTCAACAGCTACAGCGGCTGGGCCGCGGCGGGCATCGGCTTCAGCCTGAACAACAGCATGCTGATCATCGCCGGTTCGCTGGTGGGCAGCTCGGGCGCGATCCTGAGCTACATCATGTGCAAGGCGATGAACCGGTCGTTCTTCAACGTCATCCTGGGCGGCTTCGGCGGCGAGGCCGCCACCGCGGCCGCGGGCGGCGGCGTGCAGCGCAACGTGAAGAGCGGCAGCGCCGACGACGCGGCCTTCGTGCTGGGCAACGCCGAGACCGTGGTCATCGTGCCCGGCTACGGCCTGGCAGTGGCGCGCGCGCAGCACGCGGTGAAGGAGCTGGCCGCCAAGCTCACGGCCAAGGGCATCACGGTGAAGTACGCCATCCACCCGGTGGCGGGCCGCATGCCGGGCCACATGAACGTGCTGCTGGCCGAGGCCGAGGTGCCCTACGACCAGGTCTTCGAGATGGAGGACATCAACGGCGAGTTCGGCCAGGCCGACGTCGCCATCATCCTGGGTGCCAACGACGTGGTGAACCCGGCCGCGCACGTGAAGGGCAGCCCGATCTACGGCATGCCGATCCTCGAGGCCTACAAGGCCAAGACCGTGATCGTGAACAAGCGGTCGATGGCCAGCGGCTACGCGGGCCTGGACAACGAGCTGTTCTACATGGACAAGACCATGATGGTCTTCGGCGACGCGAAGAAGGTGGTCGAGGAGATGGTCAAGGCGGTGGAGTGAACGTCAGCCCGGCACGCACCGGGCAGGGAGCGACGACGATGCAGACGCTGATCCGAGGCCTGCGCGCTGCTGCGCAGCGCCGGCTGGCCCATGCGGCCATGGTCACCACCGCCGCGCTCTGCAGCGCCGGCGCCGTGCAGGCCGCGCCGGCCTTCATCACCGTCGGCGACGGCGCGCACATGCTGCTGCACCGGCTGTCGCCGCAGGCCGTGACGCACGCCACGCGCCAGGTCGACGTGCGCGTGCCGGAACGCCCCGGCAGCAGGCGCCTGGTGGGCGCGCGCGACGGTGTGCACGTGGTCGAGATCGACGACGACCTGCTGCCGGCGCTGTCGCTGGCGGTGCACGAGACGCTGCGCCGCTGCGGCGGCTTCATGCAGCATGCATCGCTGGCCGAGGCGCTGGCGCACCTGCACCGGCTGCAGGGCGAGGTGGTGCCGGCGCTCGCGCCCAGCTACACGCTGGACGACACGGCGCAGGTGCAGGCGCTGCTGCCGCAGCTGCAGGCCAGCCACATCCTGGGCACGATCCAGTCGCTGTCGGACTTCCAGAACCGCATGTACAACAGTTCGCACGGCACGGCGGCGTCGACCTGGCTGTTCAACACCTGGAAGGCGCTGGCCGGCGGCCGGCGCGACGTGCGCGTGACGCAGGTGCGGCACAGCGGCTGGCCGCAGCGCTCGGTGTCGTTCGTGATCCGCGGCAACGGCGCCAACGCCGACGAGACCGTGGTGCTGGGCGGCCACCTCGATTCCATCTCGGCGGGCTCGCCCGAGACGCTGCGCGCGCCCGGTGCCGACGACGACGCCAGCGGCGTGGCCGCGATGACCGAGGTGATCCGCGTGCTGATGGCGGCCAACTACAAGCCGCAGCGCACGGTCGAGTTCATCGCCTACGCGGCCGAGGAAGTGGGCCTGCGCGGCTCGCAGCAGATCGCGGCCAAGTACGCACGCGCGGCCAGGCCCGTGGTCGGCGTGCTGCAGCTCGACATGACGGCCTACCAGGGCAACGCCACCGACCTGTGGCTGTTCACCGACTACACCAACACGGCGCAGAACAACTTTGTCGCCGCGCTCGCGGCCGGCTACCTGCCGACGTTGACGGTGGGCTACGACCGCTGCGGCTACGCCTGTTCCGACCACGCGTCGTGGACGGCGCGGGGCTTCGCCGCCTCGTTCCCGTTCGAGTCGAGCTTCGCGGCGTCGAACCGGCAGATCCACACCCCGAACGACACCACCGCCACCTTCGGCAACCAGGCCGAGCATGCGCTGAAGTTCACGCAGCTGGCACTGGCCTTTGCCGTCGAGCTGGGCAGCGACTGAGGTGCGGCGGAACCGCTATCGAATCCCCTGATGCTGGGCGTGTCAGCGCTCGGTCAGAATCCCGGCTCCCGGAGAGTGAGAAGGTTCATGGAGAAGATCTGGCTGAAGCAGTACCCCGCAGGCGTCCCTGCCGAAGTCAAGACCGATCTGTACCCGTCGCTCGTGGCCTTGATGGAAGAGAGCTTCCGCAAGTACCGCGACCTGCCGGCCTACAAGTTCATGGGCAAGTCCATCACGTTCGGCGCGGTGGACGATGCCTCGCGGGCGCTGGCGGCCTACCTGCAGGGCCTGGGCCTGGTGCGCGGCGACCGCGTCGCCATCATGATGCCCAACGTGCCGCAGTACCCCGTGGCGGTGGCCGCGATCCTGCGCGCGGGCTTCGTCGTCGTGAACGTGAACCCGCTGTACACGCCGCGTGAACTGGAGCACCAGCTCAAGGACTCGGGCGCGAAGGCCATCGTGCTCATCGACGTCATCGCGCACACGCTGCAGAAGGTGCTGGAGTCCGTGCCGACCAAGCACATCGTGCTGGCCGCCATGGGCGACATGCTCGGCCTGCTGAAGGGCACGATCGTCAACCATGTCGTGCGCAACGTGAAGAAGCTGGTGCCGGCCTTCTCGCTGCCGACCGCGGTGAAGTTCAACGACGCGCTCGCCAAGGGCCGCAGCAAGGCGCTGACCGAACCGAAGATCGGCCCCGACGACATCGCGGTGCTGCAGTACACCGGCGGCACCACCGGCGTCAGCAAGGGCGCGGTGCTGCTGCAGCGCAACCTGGTGGCCAACGTGCTGCAGTCCGAGGCGTGGTACCAGCCGGCGCTGAAGAAGATCCCGCCCGGCGAGCAGGTGGTCACCATCTGCGCGCTGCCGCTGTACCACATCTTCGGCTTCACGGCGAACATGATGCTGTCCATGCGCATGGGCGGCTGCAACATCCTCATCCCGAACGCACGCGACTTCGCCGCGACGCTGAAGGAACTGGCCAACCACAAGTTCCACAGCTTCCCGGCCGTGAGCACGCTGTTCAACGCGCTGGCCAACCACCCCGACTTCGACAAGGTCGACTGGAGCCACCTGAAGATCAGCGTCGGCGGCGGCATGGCCGTGCAGCAGGCGGTGGCGCGGCTGTGGCTCGAGAAGACCGGATGCCCGATCTGCGAAGGCTACGGCCTCAGCGAGACCAGCCCCTCGGCCACCTGCAACCCGGTGGACAGCACCGCCTTCAGCGGCAACATCGGCCTGCCGATGCCCAGCACCGAGCTGAAGCTGCTCGACGACGACGGCCACGAGGTGCCGATGGGCACCGCCGGCGAGATCGCGATCAAGGGTCCGCAGGTGATGGCCGGCTACTGGCAGCGCCCCGACGAGACCGCCAAGGTCATGACGGCCGACGGCTTCTTCCGCACTGGCGACGTCGGCGTCGTCGACGAGCGCGGTGCCTTCCGCATCGTCGACCGCAAGAAGGACATGATCCTCGTCAGCGGCTTCAACGTGTACCCGAACGAGGTCGAGGACGTCATCACGCAGATGCCCGGCATCCTCGAATGCGCGGCGGTGGGCGTGCCCGACGCGAAGGCCGGCGAGGCCGTGAAGGTGGTGCTGGTGAAGAAGAACCCGGCCGTCACCGAAGCCGACGTGCGCGCCTTCTGCGAAGCCAACCTCACCGGCTACAAGCGGCCGAAGGTCATCGAGTTCCGCAACGAGCTGCCCAAGACCCCGGTGGGCAAGATCCTGCGCCGCGAGCTGCGCGGCTGACCGGCGCACCCGCGCACGCGTGCGCCTGCGGCACACTGCGGGCCGCGATGACGATCCGACTCTTTTCCGACGCGCCGCTGCAGGCGCACACCACGCTGTCGTTGCCGCCCGCAGCCGCCCGCCACGCGCAGGTGCGGCGCGTGCAGCCGGGCGACGTGCTCGTGCTCTTCGACGGCCTCGGCTGCGACTGGCCCGCCGAGGTGCTGGCGATGGGCCGCAGCGAAGTGCGCGTGCAGGTGGGGGCGCCGCAGCCGGTGCAGCGCGAGTTGCCGCACCCGGTGCTGCTGGCCGTGGGCATGCCGGCCAACGACCGCATGGACACGCTGGTCGAGAAGGCCACCGAGCTGGGTGCCGCGGCCATCCAGCCACTGCTGTGCGAACGCGCCGTGCTGCGCCTGGACGGCGAGCGCGCGCTGAAGAAGGTGGCGCACTGGCAGGGCGTGGCGGTGGCGGCCAGCGAGCAGTGCGGCCGCGCCCGCGTACCGCACATCGCACCGGTGCTGACGCTGACGGCGTGGCTGGCGGGCCTCGCGCGCCCGGACAGCGCAGCGCCCGTCGGCCAGCGCCTGCTGCTGAGCCCGCAACCCGGCGCGGCGCCGCTGCACGGCGTGCCGCCCGGCCCGCTGTGCGTGCTGAGCGGGCCTGAAGGCGGCCTGGCGCCGGCCGAGGAGGCCGCGGCGCTGGCAGCGGGCTTCCATGCCACCGGCCTGGGCCCGCGCGTGCTGCGCGCCGACACCGCGCCGCTGGCCTTGCTGGCCTGGGTGGGATTGCGCGGCTGAGCTTGCGCCGGCCGTCCCGGCCTCCCAGAATCGCCGCCAGACACAACCAGCCAGGAGTGCACGATGGGCTTGCTTGATTCGGTGGCCGGCGCGCTGGGCGCGGCGGGCGGTGGCCAGGGCGGCGGGCAGGCGGCGCTGCTGCAGGCCGTGATCGGCCTCATCGGCCAGAACGGCGGCAACCTCGGCGACCTGGTCGCGAAGTTCCAGCAGGGCGGGCTCGGCGACGTGGTGGGCTCGTGGATCTCCACCGGCCGGAACCTGCCGATCTCGCCCGAGCAGCTGAGCGGCGTGCTCGGCAACGACACCATCGCGCAGCTGGCGCAGCAGTTCGGCATGAACGGCGGCGACATGGCGGGGCAGCTGTCGCAGCTGCTGCCGCAGGTGGTGGACCAGCTCACGCCGGGCGGCCAGCTGCCCAGCGGCGGTGGTGCTCTGGGGGGCGCGCTTGGCGGCGACCTGGGCCAGCTCGGCGACATCGGCGGCCTGCTGGGCTCGCTGATGAAGCGCTGAAGCACGCGCCCAGGGCAACGGCCGCGTGCGCCACGACGAGTACCTGCAGCACGACGCCACCGCGCTGGCCGCGCTGGTGGCCCGCGGCGACACCAGCGGCGCCGAGTTGCTGGCGCTGGCCCAGGCGCAACTGGCGCGCGTGCAGCCGGCGCTGAACGCGCTGCTGCGGCCGCTGGACGCGCTGGCGCAGCAGCAACTGCAGCGTGCCGTGCCCGGCCCGCTGTCAGGGGTGCCGATGCTGGTGAAGGACAGCGTGCTCGACGTCGCCGGCGTGCCCACCAGCTACGGCAGCCGCGCGATGCTGGGCATCGTGCCCACCGAGCACGCGGCGCCGCTGCGCCGGCTGCTCGACGCCGGCGCTGTGGTCTTCGGCAAGACCAACCTGCCCGAGTTCGGACTCAAGGGCGTCAGCGACTCGCAGGCCTTCGGCCGTGTCAGCAACCCCTGGAACACCGCGCACACGCCCGGCGGCAGCAGCGGCGGCTCGGCCGCGGCGGTGGCCGCCGGCGCGGTGCCGATGGCCGGCGGCAACGACGGTGGCGGCTCGCTGCGCATCCCGGCCGCGTGCTGCGGGCTGTTCGCGCTGAAGCCGTCGCGCGGGCGCGTCTCGAACGGGCCCGGCATCGGCGAAGTGTGGTTCGGCGCCTGCAGCGAAGGCGTGCTGTCGCGCAGCGTGCGCGACACCGCGCTGGCGCTGGACGTGCTGTGCGGCCCCGAGCCCGGCGACCCGTTCGTCACCGCGGTGCCGGCCGAGAGCTTCCGCAGCGTGCTGCAGCGCCCGCCGCCGCGCTTGCGGGTGGCGTTCAGCACCACGTCGCCGATCGGCACCGCCGTGCAACCCGAGGCCGTGGCCGCGGTGCAGGCCACGGCGCGGCTGCTGCAGGGCCTGGGCCACCACGTCGAGGAAGCGGCGCCGGCCATCGACGGCACGGCGCTGGCGCAGGCCTTCATCCACCTCTACCTGGGCCAGATCCCGGCCACCGTGGGCTACGCGCTGGCGCACGGTGCGCGGCGCAGCGACTTCGAGCTGCTGACGCAGGTGATGGCCGTGCTGGGCCAGACCGTGGGGGCCGGCACGCTGACCGGGCAACTGGTGGCCTGGAACGGTTTCGCGCGGGCGCTGGGAGCCTTTCACCAGCGCCACGACGTGTGGCTGACGCCCACGCTGGCCGGCCCGCCGATGCGGCACGGCGCGGTCGACCCGCCGCCGGCGCTGCAGGCGGTGCTGAAGCTGCTGCTCGGCACCGGGCTGCTGGGCCTGCTGGGCCGCAGCGGGCTGCTGCAGGGCACGATCGACCAGCTCGCGCGCGACAACCTCACGCCCTACCCGTTCACGCAGCTGGCCAACCTGACCGGCGTGCCCGCGATGAGCCTGCCGCTGCACTGGACGGCCGACGGCCTGCCGCTGGGCGTGCAGTGCGTCGGCCGCATGGGCGACGAGGCGACGCTGCTGCAGCTGGCCGCGCAGCTCGAAGCGGCGCAGCCGTGGTTCGACCGCCTGCCGGCGATGGCGGGCGCGGTGCCCGCGGCAGGCTGAGACCTCAGGCCCCGGCAGCGATCTCGCGCAGCGCCTGCTCGAACACCTCGGGCGGCTGGCCGCCGCTGATCAGGTGGCGCTCGTTGACCACCACCGCCGGCACCGAGTGGATGCCCAGTCGCAGCCAGTGCTGCTCTTCGGCGCGCACGGCCTCGGCGAACTCGTCGCCCTGCAGGATCTCGCGCGCACGGGCCTCGTTCAGCCCCACCGACGCGGCCACGGCGGCCAGCACCTCGGGGTCGCTGGGGTTGCGGCCGTCACCGTGGTAGGCCTGCAGCAGCGCGGCCTTCAGCGCGTGCTGCTGCGCCGCGCCTTCGAGGCCGGCCCAGTGCAGCAGGCGGTGCGCGTCGAAGGTGTTCCAGATGCGCGTGCGTTCGCCGAAGTGGAAACCCACCGCGGCGCCGCGTTCGCGGATCGCGGCGCGTGCGGCGGCGAACTGCTCCTTCGTGCGGCCGTACTTGCGGCTGAGGTGCTCGTCGACGTCCTCGCCCTCGGGCGCCATCTGCGGGTTCAGCTCGAAGGGGCGGAAGTGCATGTCGAGCGCGATCTCGCCGCGCAGCGCCTCGGCGGCGCGGTCCAGCGCGCCCAGGCCCACGGCGCACCAGGGGCAGGCGACGTCGGAGACGAAATCGATCTTCAGGGTCTTGGTCATGTCAACTCGCTGCGGCGTCCTTGTTCGAGCCTGCCACCATATCGAATCGAAATAGCCGACACTCGATCGGGCCGTTCCACATCGGCACGCGGCGGCTTTCCTTCAGCCGCATCAGCGACGGCAGCTTCATGTCGGGGCTGAGCATCCAGCCGGTCCAACCCGCGTAGTGGCGCTTCCAGTGCGCGGCCAGGCCGCCGAAGAATTCGGCCGACGAGCCGCCGCCTTCGAAGCCCTGGCGGGCAGCGTCCGACCCCTGGCCCTTGGCCGCGATGCGCTCGCCGTAGGGCGGGTTCAGCATCAGCGTGCCGCGCGGCGCGGGTGGCAGGCGCTGCAGCGCGTCGACGGTCTTGAACTCGATGGCGCGCCCGACGCCGGCGAGCTCGGCGTTGCGCTGCGCGAAGTCGGTCATGCGGAAGCTCACGTCGCCGGCGAACACCGGGACCGCGGGCGCATGCACACGTGCCTGCGCGGCTTGCTGCAGCGCGCGCCAGGCCGGCAGGTGGGCGCGGAAGGGCAGCAGGCGCTCGAAGGCGAAGCGGCGCTGGCTGCCGGGCGCGATGCCGCAGGCCATCTGCGCCGCCTCGATGGCGATGGTGCCGGCCCCGCAGCAGGGGTCGAGCAGCGGGCCGTCTTCCGCCCGGCCCTGCCAGCCGGCGGCGGCCAGCATCGCCGCGGCCAGCGTCTCCTTCAGCGGCGCCTCGCCCTTGTGCTCGCGCCAGCCGCGCTTGAACAGCGCCTCGCCCGAGGTGTCGACGTACAGCGTGGCTTCCTCCGGGCCCACGAACAGCGCGATCGGCAGGTCGGGCCGGTGCGTGTCGACGCTCGGACGCTCGCCGGTGGCGTCGCGCAGCGTGTCGCAGACCGCGTCCTTGATGCGCAGCGCCGCGAAGTTCAGGCTGCGCAGCGGCGAGCGCACGGCATTGACGTCCACGCGCAGCGTCTGCTGCGGCGTGATCCACTGCGTCCAGTCGACGCGCCGGCCCAGGTCGTAGAGATCGTGTTCGTCGCGGTAGCGGCCCTGCACCAGCGGCCACAGCACACGCTGCGCGAGCCGGCTTTCCAGGTTCAGCGCCATCGCCGTGCGCTCGTCGCCGTCGACCCAGACGCCGCCGCGGGTGGTCTCGGCCGCGTGCCCGGTGATACGCAGCACCTCGTCGGCCAGCAGCGCCTCGGCACCGCTGGCGCAGGGCAGGAACAGGGCAGGCATGGTCAGAGCGCCTTCCGCAGCGAGGCCGGCGCGATCTTCAGCGCCTCGCGGTACTTGGCCACCGTGCGCCGCGCCACCTGGATGCCCTGCTCTTCCAGCATCTGGCTGAGCTGGCTGTCCGACAGCGGCTTGGCCGGGTCCTCGGCCGAGACCAGCTGCTGGATCAGCGCGCGCACCGCGGTGCTGCTGGCGTTGCCGCCGGCCTCGGTGTTCAGGCTGCTGCCGAAGAAGTACTTCAGCTCGAAGGTGCCCTGCGGCGTGGCCATGTACTTGGCGGTGGTCACGCGCGAGATCGTGCTTTCGTGCAGACCCAGCTCGTCGGCGATCTCGCGCAGCACCAGCGGCTTCATCGCGATCGCGCCGTGGGTGAAGAAGTTCTTCTGCCGCTCGACGATGGCCTTGCTGACGCGCAGGATGGTGTCGAAGCGCTGCTGGATGTTCTTCATGAACCAGCGCGCCTCCTGCAGCCGGCCCGAGAGGCCGCCGCCGCCGGCGTTGCGGTTGCCGCGGATGGCCTGCGCGTAGAGGTCGTTGATGCGCAGCTTGGGCATCACGTCGGGGTTCAGCAGCACCTTGAAGCCGCGGCCGGACTTCTGCACGATGACGTCGGGCACGACGATGTTGGCCTCGGCCGCCGCAAACGGCCGGCCGGGCTTGGGCTCGCAGGCGACGATGAGCGCCTGTGCCTCGCGCAGCGTGTCTTCGTCGGCGCCGGTGGCCGACATCAGCTTCTTCATGTCGCGCCGCGCCAGCAGGTCCAGGTGCTGCTCGCAGATGCGCACGGCGACCTGGCGCTCGAAGCAGGCGGGCGTCTCGCGCAGCTGCAGCACCAGGCATTCGCCGAGCGAGCGCGCGCCCACGCCGGTGGGCTCCAGGCTCTGCAGCCACCGCAGCGCGCACTGCAGGCGGTCGGCCAGGGCCTCGACGGCCTCGGGGTCGGTCAGGCCCATCATGCCGGCGAGGCCGGCGGTGATCTCTTGCAGCGAGTCGGCCAGGTAGCCGTCGCCGTCGAGCGACTCGATCAGCACGTCCAGCGCCGCACGGTCGTCGTCGGACAGCCGCATGCCCGCGATCTGCCCGCGCAGGTGGTCGGCCAGCGTGCCGGCCTCGCTGCGGCGGTCGTGGGCTTCCATGTCGTCGCCGTCGGCGTCGACCCCGCTGCCCGACGACGGCGTCTCGCGGATGCCGTCGAAGTCGTCGCGCTCGGTGCCGTTCTCCCAGTCGTCGCGCTCGGTCTTGCCGAAGTCGTCGGCCTGCACCTCGGGCAGCGCGTCGCCGCCGGCATCGCCGGTGTCGCTGCCCTCGGCGGCGTTCTCGCGCTCGTTCGTGCGCTCAGCGGCGCTGCGCTCCACCGGCGCGTCGTAGGGCGTGCCGCCGTCGTCGTCGGTCTCCAGGAACGGGTTCTGCTCGAGCATCTGCTCGACTTCCTGGTGCAGCTCCAGCGTGCTCAGCTGCAGCAACCGGATGGACTGCTGCAGCTGCGGCGTCAGCGCCAGGTGCTGGGACAGGCGGACCTGCAATGACGGCTTCATCGCGGGCCCCTACATGCGGAAGTGTTCACCGAGGTACACCTTGCGCACTTCGGCGTTCTCGACGATCTCTTGAGGCGTGCCCTCGGCCAGCACCGAGCCCTCGCTGATGATGTAGGCGCGGTCGCAGATGCCCAGCGTCTCGCGCACGTTGTGGTCGGTGATCAGCACGCCGATGCCGCGCGACTTGAGGAAGGCGATGATGCGCTGGATCTCGATGACGGCGATGGGGTCGACGCCCGCGAACGGTTCGTCGAGCAGGATGAAGCGCGGCTGCGTCGCCAGCGCGCGCGCGATCTCGACGCGGCGGCGCTCGCCGCCCGACAGCGCCGGCGCCGGCGAGTCGCGCAGCTTCTCGATGCTCAGGTCGTGCAGCAGCTTGTCCAGCAGCTCGTCGATGGTGCCGTTCTTCAGTGGCCGGCCGTCGGGGCCGAGCTGCAGCTCCAGCACGGCGCGGATGTTCTCCTCCACCGTGAGCTTGCGGAAGATGCTGGCTTCCTGCGGCAGGTAGCTCAGCCCCAGGCGCGAGCGCTGGTGGATCGGCAGCCGCTGCACTTCGCGGCCGTCGATGCGGATCTCGCCGTCGTCGGCGCGCACCAGGCCCACCACCATGTAGAAGGTGGTGGTCTTGCCGGCGCCGTTCGGGCCCAGCAGCCCCACCACCTCGCCGGCGCTGACGGCCAGGTGCACGTCCTTCACGACCTTGCGCGCGCCGTAGCTCTTCTGCAGGTGCTCGGCCTCCAGCCGGCTCACGCCCGGGGTCGCCGCCATCAGGGCTTGTCCCCCAGGCCGCGCGCGGGCAGCAGCGGTGCCGCCGGCGCGGCGGGTGCGGGCGCCGAGGCAGGCTCGGCGCGCGGGCTCAGCACGGCACGCACGCGGCCGTTCGGGTTGGTGGTGCTTCGGGTGCCGCCTTCGACGCTGAAGACCTCGCCGATGGCGTCCCAGACGATCAGCGCGCCGGTGATCTCGTCGGCGACGGTGCTGCCGCGCAGCCGGCGCACGGCGCCGTTGCCGACGAAGCGCAGCGTCTCGGCGCGGCCGTCGAATTCGATGCGGTCGGCCGTGCCTTCCACCAGTTCGTCGAGCCCGTCGCGCTTCTGGCGGTAGCTGGCGGGCTTGTCGGTGCTGCCGATGGCGGTGGCGGCGCGGTAGCCGTCGGCCGTCTCACGCACCTCGATGCGGTCGGCGCGCAGCACCATGGTGCCTTGCGTCACGGCCACGTTGCCGGAATACACCAGCACCTGGCGCTGCATGTCGAGCACGCCGCTGCGGTCGGCCTCGATCACCATCGGCTTGGCGCGGTCGGCCTTCTCGGCGGCGGCGGGGCCTGCGGCCAGGCCGATGGCCGCCGCCAGCGCCAGGGAGGCGCCGGTCAGGCGTAAGCGGAGGGTCAGGCAGGGATGCATGTGGCGGCACGGAACTTGCAGACCATTCTAGCCACAAGCCGGGGGGCCCCAGCGGGCCGTCACGTGCATTTCGGCGTGCATTTCCGCGCGTTCGCAACAGCGGCGCGGCCGGCGGCGCGCCTGCTGCCGCCGGGCGGGCGGTGCTGGCCTACCCCTGGCGCGCGCGGGCGATCAGGAAGTCGGTGACGGCCAGTGCGCGGTCGTGGCCACCGGCCAGCGCGCCCGAGGTGAAGTACCGGCCCTGGATGCCCATCGCCGGCACGCCGTCGATCTTGTAGGCGTCGCTGAGCTGGCGCGCGCGGTTGGCCTGCGTCGCGACCTGGAACGACTTGAACATCTCGCTGAACTTGGCGCCGTCGACGCCGTTGGCGCTGACGAAGGCGACCATGTCCGACTCGCTGATCAGGCGCTTGTTCTGCACGTGGATGGCGGCAAAGATCTTCTTGTGCAGCGCTTCGAGCTGGCCCATGGCTTCCAGCGCGTAGAACATCTTCTGCGCCGCCTGGTGGCGGGCGGTGAAGCCCACGGGCACGTGGCGGAAGGCGACGTCGGCGGGCAGCTTCTTGGCCCAGGCGTTGACCAGCGGGTCGAAGACGTTGCAGTGCGGGCACTCGTACCAGAAGAACTCGACCACCTCCACCTTCTTGCCGGGAGGCAGGCTCACCGGGGCCGGCGTCTGCAGCCGCACGTACTGCTGGCCTTCGACGGGCCCGCCCTGGGCGCTGGCGGCGCCGGTCAGCGCCATGCCGAGGCCGGCTCCGGCCACCTGGATCGAGAAATCGCGCCGCTTCATGAAAGTCCTTTCGGGGGTTGTTCTGTGGTGTCGGCAGACGGTGGAGTCGGCGCCCGGAGCCGAGTTCCACGCGCCGCCGTGCAGGGCGTCACTGCCGCTCGACGCGCACCAGCCGCGCGTCGATGCCGGCCTGGCTGAGCCGGCCCTGCACGCCGTCGGCGTCCTCGCGGGCCTCGTACGGGCCCACGCGCACGCGGTACACCGTGCGCCCGGACTGTTCGCGCTCGCTGACCTTGGCTTCCAGGCCCACGAGTGCCAGCTTGGCGCGCTGCTGCTCGGCTTCTTCGCTGCGCGTGTAGGCACCGGCCTGCACGAAGTACACAAACGGCTGAGGCCCCGCTGCGGTGGACGCGGCGCTGCCGAACGTGGCGCCCGACAGGATCGCGGCCGGGTCGCGTGCCGGCGCCGCCGGGCGCGCGGCGGCGCCGCTGGCGGCGGCCAAGGGGGGCGGAGACACCGCCGGGCCGGAGCCCGAGGCCGCGGGGGCGGCCGGGATCGCTGGCCGCACCGCGCTCCTGCCGCCGAGCGGGCCGTTGGGGTCCCAGTTCTTGTTGCGCTCGGTCTCGGCGTTGTCCTGCTCGGCCGTGCGCTGCGGCACCTTGTTGACGAAGGGCACCGGCGCCTTGGTGATGTAGAGCGCCACGCCCAGGGCCAGCGCCAGGCCGGCCAGCAGCCCGACCACCAGGCCGAGCACGAAGCCGCCGCGTTGCGACATCTTCATGGCGCCACCTCCGCGCTGGCCGGCGTCTCGCGCGCCATCGCTTCCGGCGCGCTGACGCCCAGCACGAACAAGGCGTTGCGCAGCACCTGCGCCGTGGCCGCCAGCAACGCCATGCGCGCGTGCGCCAGCGCCGGGTCGTCGACGAGAAAGCGCTCGGCGCCGTAGTAGCTGTGGAAGGCCGCGGCCAGGTCGCGCAGGTAGAAGGTCACGTCGTGCGGCGCCAGGTCGGCGGTGGCGCGCTCCAGCATGCCGGGGAAGGCCGCCAGCTGCAGCATCAGCGCGGCCTCGGTGGGCGCGGTCAACAGCGCCAGGTCGGCCTGCGCGAAGTCGCGCGTGCCGGTGTAGGCCGCCAGCACCGAGCAGATGCGCGCATGCGCGTACTGCACGTAGAACACCGGGTTCTCGTCGTTGGCCTTCAGCGCCAGGTCGATGTCGAAGGTGAACTCGGTGTCGCCCTTGCGGCTGATGAGGAAGAAGCGCACCGCGTCGCGGCTGGTCCACTCGATCAGGTCGCGCAGCGTCACGTAGCTGCCGGCGCGCTTGGAGATCTTCACCTCCTGGCCGCCCTTCATCACCGTGATCATCTTGTAGAGCACGTAGTCGGGGTAGCCGGCCGGGATGCCCAGGTCCACCGCCTGCAGGCCCGCACGCACCCGTGCCACGGTGCCGTGGTGGTCGGTGCCCTGCACGTTGATGACCTTGCCGTAGCCGCGCTCGAACTTGGCCACGTGGTAGGCGACGTCGGGCACGAAGTAGGTGTACGAGCCGTCGGACTTGCGCATCACGCGGTCCTTGTCGTCGCCGTACTCGGTGGTGCGCAGCCACAGCGCGCCGTCCTGTTCATAGGTCTTGCCGGCGGCGACGAGTCGCCGCACGGTGTCCTCGACGCGGCCGTCGGTGTAGAGGCTGCTTTCCAGGTAGAAGTGGTCGAAGTGCACGCCGAAGGCCTGCAGGTCCAGGTCCTGCTCGTGGCGCAGGTAGGCGACCGCGAACTTGGCGATGCCGTCGATGTCGTCGGGGTCGCCGCTGGCGGTGAAGGCCCGGTCGTCGGCATGCACTGTCTTCTTCGCGGCGAAGTCGGCGGCGATGTCGGCGATGTAGTCGCCGTTGTAGGCGGCTTCGGGCCAGCCGTCGTCGCCCGGCTTCAGGCCCTTCAGCCGGGCCTGCGTGCTCGTGGCCAGGGTCTGGATCTGCACGCCGGCGTCGTTGTAGTAGAACTCGCGCAGCACCTGCCAACCCTGGCTGTCCAGCAGGTGGCTGAGCGCGTCGCCCAGCGCGGCGTTGCGGCCGTGGCCCACGTGCAGCGGTCCGGTGGGGTTGGCCGACACGAACTCCACCATCACCTTCTGGCCGTTCGCCGGCTTGCGGCCGAACTGCGCGCCGCCGGCCAGCACCTCGGCCACCACCGCCTGCTTGGCGGCGGGCGTCAGGCGCAGGTTGATGAAGCCCGGGCCGGCGATCTCGAGCGCCTGCACCCAGCGCTGCACCGCGGGCTGGCGCTGCAGCGCCTCCACCAGCGCCAGCGCCAGTTCGCGCGGGTTCTTCTTCAGCGTGCGCGACAGTGCCATCGCCGCCGTGACGGCGAAGTCGCCGTGTGCGGCCTGCTTGGGCGACTCGAAGGCGGCCACCGTGGACGTGCCCGGCGCCAGCTCGGCGAGCGCGGCAGCCAGGGCCTGCAGCAGTTCCTGCTTGGCTTGGATCATCGGGCGATTCTACTTTTCGGCCCCTGCACGGCCTGCCGCCCGGGATTGACGGCGCTTTGCCGTCAAGTTCGGGGCACCGCCGCCCCCGCGAAGCTGGCACCATCGCAGGCCGCGTGCACTTGTTCACGCCCTGCACCCATGCCGCCGCCGTCACCAGACTTCATCCTGTCGGACACCCCCGGGACCGCCCTGCCCGCGCAGATCGGCAAGTACCGCGTGCTCGCCAAGCTCGGCGAAGGCGCGACCAGCGAGGTCTTCCTGGCCCGCGACGACTTCCACGGCGTCGAGGTGGCGATCAAGCGCGTGCGCACCGCGGTGCTGAGCGACTCCCGCGAGAGCCACTTCCAGCGGCGCTTCTTCGCCGCCGAAGCGGCGCTGGTGGGCCGGTTGCAGCACCCGAACGTGGTGCGCATCCTCGACGCCGTGTCCGAGGTCGACGAGCCGCCCTACCTGGTGATGGAGTTCGTGCCCGGCTCGACGCTGCGCAAGTTCTGCCGCGCCGACGCGCTGCTGCCGCTGGACCAGATCGTGGAAATCGGCTTCAAGTGCGCGATGGCGCTGGACTACATGTTCCGCCAGGGCCTGATCCACCGCGACGTGAAGCCGGCGAACCTGCTGGCCACGCTGGACGGCGACCACGTGGTCGACGTGAAGATCACCGACTTCGGCAGCGTCTTCAACCTCGATGCCGACCGCACGCAGATCTACCGCGTGGGCTCGCTGGCCTACATGTCGCCCGAGCAGCTCGACGGCGACACGCTCGACTGCCGCGCCGACATCTACTCGCTCGCGGGCGTGCTGTACCACCTGATCGCCGGGCGTCCGCCGTTTGATGCGGTGCAGCAGGCGGCCATCATGCACCAGATCTACACCGCCACGCCGCCGCCGCTGCAGGGGCTGCGCGAGGGTGTCTCGCCGGCGCTGGAGGCGCTGATCCTGCGTGCGCTGTCGAAGAACCGCGACGAGCGGCCGGCCAACTGGGAAGAGTTCGCGCAGGCGCTGTCGGCCCTGGTGGCCAACCGCGACGTGCCGCGCGGGCAGCTGCAGGGCGTGCTCGACTCCGAGCGTTTCAACCTGCTGCGCAAGCTCGAGTTCTTCACCGGCTTCGGCGACGTCGAGCTCTGGGAGGTGGTGCACCGCGCGAAGTGGCAGCGCTTCAGCTTCGGCCACGCGCTGTACCGCAAGGGCCAGGAAGGCAACAGCTTCCACATCATCGCGCTCGGCCAGGTCGACGTGTACCGCGACGGCCAGCGCGTGGCGCAGCTGGGCGCGGGCAACTCGGTGGGCGAGATGGCCTACCTGGCGCCCAGCCCCGACCTGCGCGTGCACAGCGCCGACATCCTGGTGTCGGACCCGCTGACCTGCATCAGCTTCACACCCGACACGCTGCAGCAGCTGTCGATCAACACGCGCCACCTCTTCGACAACGCCTTCATCCGCGTGCTGGTGCGGCGCCTGCACGCCGCGCACGAGGCGCTGGCGCACCCGCGGCGCATCCTCTAGGCCAGCCCGGCGCACCCGGCTTGCCGCAGGGCGGGCCCGGTGGTGCAATCGGTGCCGGCGCTCCGCGCACGGAACGCCGACATGGCGACGAAGCCCCACTGAGGAGAACACCCGATGAAGCACCTGATCACCGCTGCCGCACTGGCGCTGGGCCTGCTGTCCGGCGCCGCCCTGGCCGCCGAACCCACGGCGCAGCAGAGCAAGATGGCCACCTGCAACAAGGACGCCGGCGACATGAAGGGCGACGAGCGCAAGGCCTTCATGAAGGACTGCCTGTCGGCCAAGAAGGAGACGCAGCAGTCGCGCATGACCATGTGCAACAAGGAGGCCGGCGCCATGAAGGGCGACGAGCGCAAGAAGTTCATGAGCGAGTGCCTCTCGACCAAGAAGTCGAGCTGACGGCACGCGGCGCAGCCGCTACGGGATGGTCCAGTAGGTGTTGTCCCCGTAGGTGTGCTTGATGAAGTCGATCCACAGCCGCACCCGCAGCGGCAGGTGCTTGCGCTGCGGGAACACGGCATAGATCCCGTTCGGCGGCGCAGCGAAGTCCGCCAGGACCTCGCGCAGCCGGCCGTCGGCGATCTCGTGCTCCACCTCCCAGGTGCTGCGCCAGGCGATGCCCAGGCCCTGCAGGCACCAGGCGTGCAGCACCTGGCCGTCGCTGCAGTCGAGCCGGCCGCTCGGGCGCAGGTGCGTCACCTCGCCATCCACCAGGAAGGCCCAGCCGCGCGTCTGGCTGGCGTCGGAGCTGAGCGTCAGGCACTCGTGGCGTGACAGCTCGGCCGGCGTGGCCGGCATGCCGGCGCGCTGCAGGTAGGCGGGGGCGGCCACGCAGAGCCGGCGGTTGTCGGCCAGGCGCACGCTGACGAGGCTGGAGTCGGGCAGGTCGCCCACGCGCACGGCGCAGTCGAAGCCCTCGTTGACGATGTCGACCACGCGGTCGCTGAGGTTCAGGCTCAGGCTGACGTCGGGATGCTCGGCGATGAACCGCGGCACCAGCGGCGCCACGTGGCGGCGGCCGAAGCCCGCCGGCGCGGTCACGCGCAGGTGGCCGCTGGCCTTCACGCCGCCGGCGCTGACGCTCGCCTCGGCGTTGGCCAGGTCGGCCAGCAGGCGCTGGCAGTCTTCCAGGAAGGCGCTGCCTTCGTGCGTCAACGTGATGCGGCGCGTGGTGCGCACCAGCAGCTTCACGCCCAGCCGTTCCTCCAGCGCGTCGATGCGCCGCCCGATCACCGCCGGCGCCACGCCCTCGGCGTGGGCGGCGGCCGTCAGGCTGCCCTTGGTGGCGACGGCGGCGAAGGATTCGATCTGCTTGAGGCGGTCCATGGCGTTCGACTATGCAACAAAACCGCAGGAATCATCGTCAATCTCGGCACTTAATGCTGTGCTGCGCATGGAATACAGTGCATGCGATGGCCCCCAAAGCGGTTCTCTTCGACGCCTACGGCACCTTGTTCGACGTCTACAGCGTCGGCATGCTGGCCGAGCAGCTGTTCCCCGGGCAGGGCGAGCGGCTGGCGCAGCTGTGGCGCGACAAGCAGATCGAGTACACGCGCCTGGTGTCGATGAGCGGGCGCTACCAGCCGTTCTGGGAGCTCACGCGCGCCGGCCTGCGCTTCGCGACGGCGCGGCTCGGCCTGGCGCTGGACGCCGCGGCCGAAGACCGGCTGATGAACCAGTACCGCCATCTCAGCGCCTTCCCCGAGAACCGCGCGGTGCTGGCCGCGCTGCGCGCACGCGGCGTGCCGGCCGGCATCCTGAGCAACGGCGACCCCGAGATGCTGGGCGTGGCCGTGAAGAGCGCGGGCTTCAGCGGGCTGCTGCAGCACGTGCTCAGCGTGCACGGCGTGCAGCGCTACAAGACCGACCCCGCCGCCTACGCGCTGGGCCCTGCGGCCTTCGGTTGCGCCGCGCGCGAGATCCTGTTCGTGTCCAGCAACGGCTGGGACGCCATCGGCGCCACCTGGTACGGCTACACCACGCTGTGGGTGAACCGCACGGGCGCGCCGCTGGAGCAGCTCGACACCGCCCCCACGCGCACGGGCACGAGCCTGCGCGACGTGCTGTCCTTCTTTCCGACCTGATTCCCGCCTCCGATCCCCGTTTCCGACTCCACCTCTTTCCCGCGGACCCCCACGCCATGACCGAACGCATCCAGCACCACCGCCTGCACGTCGCCCAGACCCTGGCCACCTTCATCGACACACGCGTGCTGCCCGGCACCGGCATCGAGCCCGCGGCCTTCTGGGCCGGCTTCGATGCCATCGTGGCCGACCTGGCACCGAAGAACGCCGCGCTGCTGGCCGAACGCGACCGCCTGCAGGCCGAGCTCGATGCCTGGCACCGCGCCCACCCCGGGCCGGTGACGAAGAAGGCCGCGTACCGCAAGTTCCTGCAGCAGATCGGCTACCTGGTGCCCGAGCCGGGCCGCGTGAAGGCGACGACGAAGAACGTCGACGCCGAACTGGCGCTGCAGGCCGGCCCGCAGCTGGTGGTGCCGATCACCAACGCGCGCTATGCGCTCAACGCCGCCAACGCGCGCTGGGGCAGCCTGTACGACGCGCTGTACGGCACCGACGCGCTGCCCTCCGACGGCGGCGCCGAGAAGGGCACCGGCTACAACCCGGTGCGCGGCGCCCGCGTCATCACCTACGCGCGCCACGTGCTCGACCGCTGCGCGCCGCTGAAGAAGGGCTCGCACCTGGACTCCGCCGCCTACCGCGTGGTCGACAACCAGCTGCAGGTGACGCTGAAGAACGGCAGCAGCACGGGCCTGAAGAACCCGGCGCAGTTCGTCGGCTTCCAGGGCGAAATGGACGCGCCCTCGGCGGTGCTGCTGGTGCACCACGGCCTGCACATGGACATCCGCATCGACCGCAGCACCGCCATCGGCGCCAGCGACCCCGCGGGCGTCAGCGACCTGGTGCTGGAGTCGGCGCTGTCCACCATCCTCGACCTGGAAGACTCGGTCGCGGTGGTCGACGCCGACGACAAGGTGCAGGCCTACGGCAACTGGCTGGGCATCCTGCAGGGCACGCTGACCGAGCAGGTCAGCAAGGGCGGGCAGACCTTCACGCGCGGCCTCCACCCCGATCGCCTCTACACCGGCCCGCGCGGCGAGGACGTGGTGCTGCACGGCCGCAGCCTGCTGTTCGTGCGCAACGTCGGCCACCTGATGACGAACCCGGCGATCCTGTGGGGCGATGACCGCCGCGAGATCCCCGAAGGCATCCTCGACGCCGTCGTCACCACCACCATCGCGCTGCACGACCTGCAGGGCCGCGGCGCCGGCGGCATCCGCAACAGCCGCCGCGGCAGCGTCTACATCGTCAAGCCGAAGATGCACGGCCCGGCCGAGGTGGCGTTCGCCAGCGAGCTGTTCGGTCGCGTCGAGCAGCTGCTGGGCCTGCCCAAGGCCACCGTGAAGCTGGGCATCATGGACGAGGAGCGCCGCACCAGCGTCAACCTGAAGGCCTGCATCGCCGCCGCGGCCGACCGCGTGGCCTTCATCAACACCGGCTTCCTCGACCGCACCGGCGACGAGATGCACACCGCCATGCAGGCCGGTCCGATGCTGCGCAAGGGCGACATGAAGACCACCGCCTGGATCCAGGCCTACGAGCGCAACAACGTGCTGGTGGGCCTGCAGTGCGGGCTGCGCGGCAAGGCGCAGATCGGCAAGGGCATGTGGGCCATGCCCGACCTGATGGCCGCGATGCTGCAGCAGAAGATCGCGCACCCGCTGGCCGGCGCCAACACGGCCTGGGTGCCCAGCCCAACCGCCGCCACGCTGCATGCGCTGCACTACCACCAGGTCGACGTCTTCAAGGTGCAGAAGGCGCTGGAGAAGGTGGACGCCGACGCCGAGCGCGCGACGCTGCTCGACGGCCTGCTGACGGTGCCGGTGGCGAAGCAGCCGAACTGGACCGACGAACAGAAGCAGCAGGAGCTGGACAACAACGCGCAGGGCATCCTGGGCTACGTGGTGCGCTGGGTCGACCAGGGCGTGGGCTGCTCCAAGGTGCCCGACATCCACAACGTGGGCCTGATGGAAGACCGCGCCACGCTGCGCATCAGCAGCCAGCACATGGCGAACTGGCTCGCGCACGGCGTCGTGACCAAGGCCCAGGTGAAGAGCACCTTGAAGCGCATGGCCAAGGTGGTCGACCAGCAGAACGCCGGCGACCCGGCCTACCAGAAGATGGCGGGCCGCTTCGACGAGAGCGCCGCGTTCCAGGCCGCCAGCGACCTGGTGTTCCAGGGCCTGCGCCAGCCCAGCGGCTACACCGAGCCGCTGCTGCACGCCTGGCGCCTGAAGGTCAAGGCCGCGGCCTGACCGGCTGAGCGCCTGAGCTCCTGCCGGTCCGCCGGCGCTGCGTCAGTCGCGCAGCGCCGGCGCCAGCTGCGCCGCCAGCGCGCGCAGCCGTTCGATGCCGGGCTCGCGCCGCGGCCAGGTCAGCCCGACACCGTCGTCGTCATGGCGCGGCAGCACGTGCAGGTGCAGGTGCGGCACGGTCTGCCAGCCGGCCGTGCCGTTGGCCTGCAGCACCGTGATGCCCGCCGGCGCGAAGACCTGCTGCACCGCGATGGCGATGCGGCGCGCCGCGCGCATCAGCGCCGCGGCCTCGTCGTCGCTGCAGTCCATCAGCGTGGCCACCGGCCGTTTTGTCGCGACGATGACGTGGCCGTCGTTGACCTGGCCCGCGTCCATGAACGCGAAGACGTGGGCGTCCTCGTAGACAGGCGCGCTCGGCCATTCGCCGCTGAGCAGGCGCTCGAAGACGGTGGTCATCCCGGACCTCCCGGTGCCGTCGCCAGCCCGTGCAGCGCCTGCCGGAACACCTGGTCGCTGCGGAACAGCACCATCTCCTTCCAGTCGTCGTGCGGCGGGAAGAAGTGGTCGCGCAACGCGTCGCGGATCGGCGCCGCCGACGCGCTGCGCGGGTCGCCGTGCTGCCACAGCCAGTGGTCGTCGCGCAGCACGGTCTCGCCGCGCGGCGGCTGGTAGGTGCCGAACTCCAGCGCCACGAAGGCGATGTCGGCGTGCGCCAGCGCGCGCTCGTAGCCGAACTCGCTGAGCCCGTACTTCGCCTGCGAGCTGCTGGTGCCCAGCAGCGGCTCGGTGACGCTGTCGCCCCACCAGCGGCGCGCGCGCCGCACGCGGTCGCCGCCCGGCGCGTGGTTGCAGATCGGCTCGCCGTAGCCGTAGGGCCCGAGACCCGTGTGCAGGTCGACGATGGCCACCGTGCGCGCATGCGGCAGGTGGCGCGCGAGGATGGCCTCGCTGGTGCGCCGCGCCCAGGTGGGGCCGTCGCCGCCGTAGAAGATGCCGTCGGGGTGCGTGTACTGGCCGCTGGAGCGCGCGAAGCGCTCGGCCGCCGCGCCGTGGCGGTCGCGCCAGGCGGCGATGGTGGCCTCGCAGGCCGCCAGCGTGGCCGCGTCCAGCGCCCGCGGGCCGTAGGCCGCGTGCAGCTCGGCATAACCCGGGTTGGCGGGCAGCGGCTGCGTGTAGTCGACCCAGTTGCGGTTCAGGTCGACGTTCTCTTCCGTCACGCGCCGCTGCCACGCGAAGCCGTGCGGGTTCACCGCGTGCACCAGCAGCACCGCGGTGCCATCGGCCAGCCGCGGCGGCCGGCGCAGCAGCGCCACCTGCGGCCCGCTGCCGGCGAAGCCTTCGACGCCGTGCGTGGCCGAGACCACCACCAGCACGTTGGGCGCATCGGGCGCGCCCAGCCAGGCGGTGTCGCAGGCCAGCGCCTCGCCGGCCGGCCCCGCCAGCGGGTGCGGCCAGTGGCCGACCGCAGCACCGGCCGCCTGCGCGGCCGAGAGAAACTTGTCGCGAGCCTCGGTGTACGAGGTGGAGAAGACGGAGAGATCCATCAGCGGCATCCGAGTGGGGATGCCGCCGATTGTGCGGCGTGGGTGCCGTCAGGGCGCGGTGGGCGTCGGCAGGCCGGCCATGCGGTCGTGCTTCAGGAAGTACTTGCGCGCCATCGCCACCAGTTGGTTGTCGCTGGGGTGGTCGACGCTCTGGTAGTCCACGATCTTCGGCACCAGCGCCGGGCGGTGCTTGCGCACGTAGTGCTGGAAGTCGGCCAGGCCGGTGCTCGGGCCCACGGCCAGCACCTCGGCGATGCCGTCGAGCGCGTCGCAGACGTGGCCGAAGAACTCGTGTTCGCTGCGCACCTGGTTGCCGTGCGTCTTGGTGTGCGCGGTGCGCGCCTTGATCTTCTGCGCTTCGACATGCTCGGCGTCGAACTGCAGCACCTGGGCCTGCTGGTGGTCGACGAAGACGACGGCGTGGAGGGTGGTCATCGGTGGGGTCGCTTTCGGTGGACGTTGAAGGGAAGGGGTGAAGGTCGGCTGTCAGTCGCCCTGGCGTTCACGCTGGCCTTCGCAGGCCACGCAGCGCAACGCCCAGGGCTCGACCTTCAGGCGGTCGAAGGGGATCTCGGCGCCGCAGTCGCCGCACAGGCCGTAGTCGGCGCCGTGCACGCGGGCCAGCGCCTCGCTGACCGCGCCCAGCTCCTGCAGGCCGCGGTCCGACAGCGCCATGTCCAGCGCGCGGTCGCCCTCGCGCTGCGGCGCGTCGTCGCCGTCCTGCTGCAGCACGTCGTGCGCGTGCTCGGCGCGGCTCAGTCCCTGGTGGTGCTCGGCCAGCTGGCGGTCCAGCTGGTGCTGGCGCTGCACCAGTGCGGCTTCCAGCAGCGCGCGCTGGCCGGTGGTGAGGTGGGTGGACATGGGGTCTCCTTCGGGTGACTGGCGTGCCGGGCTTGCCCGACCGTCCGGACCATCATGCGCCGCAGCGCGCAGCAGGGGCTTGATGGCCATCAAGCGCCGCGCGGCACGCCGTCACCCCCTGCCTACAATGCCGGCTGCCATGGCGACCCCCGACACCTCCCCGCTTCCGGCCACCTGCGACGTGCTCGTCGTCGGAGCAGGGCCGGCAGGCAGCGCCTGCGCGCAGACGCTGGCAGCGGCCGGCCACCAGGTGCTGCTGGTCGACCAGCACGACTTCCCGCGCGACAAGATCTGCGGCGACGGGCTGATCCCCGACAGCCACGCCGCGCTGCGCCGGCTGGGCGTGCACGACGAGGTCATGGCGCAGGCGCGGCACGTGCAGCACGTGCGCTGCATCGCGCCGCGCGGCGGCGTGGTCGACGTTCCCGGCACGCTGGCCGTGCTGCCGCGCAAGCAGCTCGACCACATCCTGGTGCGCGCGGCGCAGCGCGCCGGCGCGACGCTGGCGACACCGGTCCGCTTCGAGGCGCCGCTGCTCGACGGCGAGCGCGTCGTCGGCGCGCGGCTCAAGACCGCCCGCGGCGTGCACGAGGTCGGCGCGCGCTGGGTCGTGCTGGCCACCGGCGCCGTGCCGGCCGCGGCCATCGCCGCCGGCGTCAACGAACGCCGCACGCCCAGCGGCATCGCGCTGCGCGGCTACGTGAAGAACGACGCGATGGTCGGCCGCATCACGCAGCTGCAGATGCTGTGGCACCCGCGGCTGTCGGGCGGCTACGGCTGGATCTTCCCGGCGCCGGACGGCGTCTTCAACATCGGCGCCGGCCTCACCGGCAGCCACGGCAAGGGCCGCGACGGCCGCCATGCGATGCAGGACGTCAACCTGCGCCAGATGTTCGACGCCTTCTGCGAGGTGCACGCCCCCGCGCGCGCGCTGATGCAGGGCGGCAGCATCGTCGGCGAGATCAAGGGCGCGCCGCTGCGCTGCTCGCTGCTGGGGGCGAAGTGGTCGCGGCCGGGCCTGCTCGTCACCGGCGAGGCCGCGGGCAGCACCTACGCCTTCACCGGCGAGGGCATCGGCAAGGCCATGGAGACCGGCATGCTGGCCGCGCAGGCCGTGCTGCAAGGCGGCGACGAACCCGGCGTGCGTGCGCAGTACGAGGCGTCGCTGCGGGCGCTGAAGCCCAAGTTCGACCTCTACGAGAAGGCCGCGCACGTGAACCACCGGCCCTGGCTGGCCGACCTGGTGGTCTGGCGCGCACGCAAGAGCCCGCGCATCCTGCGGCGCATGAGCGGCGTGCTCGAGGAGACGCAGAACCCGGGCCGCCTGTTCAGCTGGCGCGGCATCACGAAGCTGATGTTCGAATGACTGCGTACCTGTAGGCGCTCTCGATGTGCCAGCTCTTGGGAATGAACGCCAACACGCCGACCGACGTGATGTTCAGCTTCACCGGCCTGGCCTGCCGCGCCGACGAGCACAAGGACGGCTTCGGCATCGCGTTCTTCGAGAACCGCGGCCTGCGCCACTTCATCGACCACCACAGCGCGCGCCACAGCCCGGTGGCGGGGCTGGTGAAGAACTACCCGATCAAGAGCGACAACGTCATCGCCCACATCCGCAAGGCCACGCAGGGCCGCGTGGCGCTCGAGAACGCCCACCCCTTCGTGCGCGAGCTGTGGGGCCGCTACTGGGTGTTCGCGCACAACGGTGACCTGAAGGACTATGCGCCGCGCCTGCACGGCGCCTTCCGCCCGGTGGGCGACACCGACAGCGAGCGCGCCTTCTGCTGGCTGATGCAGGAGCTGGCCAAGGCCCACGCCAGCGTGCCCAGCATCGACGAGCTCACGCACACGCTGCGCGAGCTGCTGCCGCAGCCGGCGCGCCACGGCACCTTCAACATGCTGCTGTCCAACGGCCAGGCGCTGTGGGCGCACGGGTCGACGAAGCTGTGCGCGCTGGAGCGCCGCCACCCCTTCGGCGCCGCGACGCTGGCCGACGAGGACCTCAGCGTCGACTTCGGCCAGCACACCACGCCGAACGACCGCGTGGCGGTGGTGGCCACCGAGCCGCTGACCACCGGCGAGCGTTGGTCGGCGTTCGCGCCGGGCGAACTGCGCGTGTTCGTGGACGGCGCACGCGCCTGCTGAGCGCTGCCGCCGGCACAATCCGCGGCTTCATCTTCCGCAGCAGCCCCGCCCGATGCCCGCCATTCCCGTTCCGCGCTTCGACCAGTTCTACCGCCACGCCGAACTCACCCGCCTGCTGCAGGACTACGCCGCGGCGCTGCCCGGGCTGGTCACGCTGCGCAGCATCGGCAAGAGCTGGGAAGGGCGCGACATCTGGCTCGTCACGCTCACCAGCACGGCCACCGGCGCCGACACCGACAAGCCCGCGTTCTGGGTCGACGGCAACATCCACGCCGCCGAGCTGACCGCCAGCACCGCCTGCCTGTACTGGCTGCACGCGCTGGTCACCGGCTACGACAGCGGCGACGCGCAGGCGCGCCAACTGCTGGACACGCGCGTGGTCTACATGGTGCCGCGGCTGAACCCCGACGGCGCCGAGCTGGCGCTGGCCGACCGGCCGCGCCACATCCGCAGCAGCACGCGGCCCTACCCCTACGACGAGGCGCCGGTCGACGGCCTGACGATCGAGGACGTCGACGGCGACGGCCGCATCCTCTACATGCGCCAGCCCGACCCGCACGGCCCCTGGAAGGCGCACGCGGCCGATGCGCGGCTGATGGTGCCGCGCGAGCCCGGCGAGTTCGGTGGCACCTACTACCGCGTGATGCCCGAAGGCACGCTGAAGCACTTCGACGGGCTCAAGATCACCGCCAACAAGGACGTCGAGGGCCTGGACCTGAACCGCAACTTCCCGGCCTACTGGCGCCAGGAATTCGAGCAGGTCGGCGCCGGCCCCTACCCCACCAGCGAGCCCGAGGTGCGCGCGATGGTGGACTTCATCACCAGCCACCCCAACATCGGCGCGGCGGTCAGCTTCCACACGCACAGCGGCGTGATCCTGCGGCCGATGGGCACGCAGAGCGACGACGACATGACGCCCGAGGACCTGTGGATGGTCAAGCGGCTGTCCGAGCTGGGGGCGAAGCTCACCGGCTACCCCGCCATCAGCACCTTCCACGACTTCAAGTACCACCCGAAGGAAGTCATCACCGGCACGCAGGACTGGGTCTACGAGCACCTGGGCGCGCTGTTCTGGACGGTGGAGATCTGGGCGCCGAACAAGGAGGCCGGCATCACCGACTACCAGTGGATCGAGTGGTACCGCGACCACCCGCCCGAGGACGACCTGAAGCTGCTGCAGTGGAGCGACACGCAGTGCAACGGCCAGGCGCACGTCGACTGGAAGCCGTTCCAGCACCCGCAGCTGGGCATGGTGGAGATCGGCGGCTGGGACAAGATGAACTTCTGGCGCAACCCGCCGCCGCACCTGCGCGAACGCGAGGCGGCGCGCTTCCCGGCCTGGCTGGCGCAGCTGACGCTGTCGCTGCCCAAGCTGGAGGTGCTGCGCACCGAGGTGCGCGCACTCGGCAACGACACCTGGCGCGTGCGCTTCGCGGTGGCCAACAGTGGCTACCTGCCCAGCAACATCAGCAAGCGTGCGATCGAGCGCAAGACGGTGCGCGGCACCGTGTTCCAGATCCACCTGCCGCCGGGCGTGACGCTGGTGAGCGGACGCGAGCGCGTCGAGGGCCCGCATCTGGACGGCCACGCGCCGAAGGCCACGCTGCAGGCCTTCCTGCCCAACCGCGACATCACGGCCGACCGCGCCGTGGTCGAATGGGTGGTGCAGGGCGCTGCGGGCACGGCGATCGCGCTCAGCGCCACGGCCGACCGCGCCGGCAGCGTGCACACCGAGGTGACACTCGACTGAGAGGCCGGCGCTGCGCTCAGTGCGTGCGGCCGCCGCGGCGCCCGACCGGCGCCTTCTTCGCGGCCGGGGCCGGGGCTTCCTTGGCGGCAGCACCGCCGCCCGCGCCGCCGGTGCCCGCCAGCAGTGCCGCGCCGCTGAGGCCGGCGAACAGCTGCGCCGCGCGCACCTTGATCTCCAGCAGCTCCGAGGCGCTCACCGCGTACTGGCCGGTGACCTTGTTGACGTCGACGCGGAACTCCACGTCGCGGCCGTTGTGCGAGAGCACGCCGCTGGTGAATTCGTAGTCGTCGCTCTCGAACGGCAGCGGGCCGTCGGCGATGTCGGGGTCGTCGTAGGTGACGCGGCTGATGTCGCCGCTGGCCAGGTCGAGCAGGCCCGTCGACGTGATGACCTCCTCGCTGAGTTCATCGGTGATGACGATCGGTACCTTCAGATCCACGGCGCTGCCCTTGCTCGGTCAAACCCTGGATTCTGCCTGCTCAGGCCTTGTAGTACACGGTCTGCTGGCTGCTGGCGAGCAGCTGCCCGCCGTCGCTCCAGAGTTCGGCACGCTGGTCGAAGAAGCCCTGGTGGAAGCGCAGGCCGCGCGCGCAGGCCAGCAGAGGCCGCGTGCCCTGCGCGGCGCAGTCGGCGGCGCCGGCGTGGAAGTGCACCGTCATCGACACCGTGCCGGCCGGCGTGAAGCGGCCGCGGCGGCGGAAGATGCGCGGGTAGAACAGGTCGCACAGCGCGGTGAGCGCCAGCGCGTCCAGCGGGCGCGGCGGCGTGTCGCGCACCCAGGCGAGCGTGAGCGACTCGTCGCTGGTGGTGGCCGGCGTGCCGGCGTCCGCGTCGTCGGCGCCGTCCGCGCCGTCCAGCCGGAACGGCACCCAGGCGCCGTGCACGAAGCGCATCTCGTAGCGGTCGGGCCACACCACGCGCCCCGGCGGCGGCGTCACGGCCACCTGCGCGGCCGGCGGCACCACGGGCATGGCCAGCTCGTCGGCACCCCAGGTGTCGCGGCGCAGCGCGAACACCGCGGTGCCGGTGGTGGCAACCGTGCCGCCCTGGTGCAGCGCCAGCGTCCAGTGCTGCGTGGTGCGTGTGGTGCGCACCGGCAGCGCCTCGATGCGGAAGGGGCCTTCGGCCACCGGCCCGGCGTAGTTGACCGTCAGCGCCAGCGGCTCGCCCAGGCGCTGCGGGTGGCTGCAGGCGGCGTTGAGCAGCGTGGCCGCGGTGATGCCGCCGAAGGGGCCGACCATGTTGGCCCAGGCCGGATGCGTCGCACCGTGGCCGTGGGCGTCGAGCGCGACCGCGGCGTCGAAGGGGTGGGGGGTGGCAGCTGTCATGTGCCGATGATGCCGCGCCGGCGCGCGCTGCAGCGATGGCGTCAGTCGGCGACCGCCGCGCGGCGCACCCAGCGCCGCAGCGTCTCGCGCAGCCTGTCGGCGTCGATGGGCTTGGTGAGGAAATCGTCCATGCCCGCGCCGATGGCGGCCTGGCGCTCGCTGACGAGGGCCGCGGCCGTGAGCGCGATGATGGGCAGGTGGCGGCCGCTGTCGCGCTCGCGCAGCATGCGCGTGGCCTCGTGGCCGCTCATCACCGGCATCTGCACGTCCATCAGCACGGCGTCGAAGGGGTGCCCGGCGGCATGGGCACGTTCCACGGCCTCCACGGCCAGGCGCCCGTCGCTGGCCTGCTCGACCTGCACGCCCCAGCGTTCCAGCAGCGCCACGGCGATCAGCATGTTGACCGGGTTGTCCTCGGCCATCAGCACCCGCACGCCGCGCAGTTGCAGCGCGCCGGCGGCGCTGCCGTCGTGCGCCAGCGCCGCAGGCGCCGGGCAGGCCGGCAGCGGCAGATCGGCCCAGAAGACGCTGCCGGCGCCGAAGCGGCTGCGCACCCCGACCGTGCCGCCCATCAGCTGCGCGAGCTCGCGGCAGATCGACAGCCCGAGCCCGGTGCCGCCGAAGCGCCGCGTGGTCGACTGGTCGGCCTGCGTGAAAGGGTGGAACAGCCGCGCCTGCGTGGCGTCGTCGATGCCGGGGCCGGTGTCGTGCACCTCGAAGCGCACCTGGTCGCCGCTGCGCCAGGCCTGCAGCTGCACGCTGCCCGCAGCGGTGAACTTCAGCGCGTTGCTGAGGTAGTTGCTGAGGATCTGGCGCACGCGCAGCGCGTCGCCGAGCGCGCCGCCGTCGACGCCCGGGCCCAGCTCCAGCGTCAGCGGCAGGTCGCGCGCGGCCGCCAGCGTGGCGTAGCCGCGCTGCACGGTGCGCAGCAGCGCGCCCAGGTCGAAGGGCATGCGCTCGAGGTCGAGGTGGCCAGCCTCGATCTTCGACAGGTCCAGGATGTCGGAGATGATGGTCGCCAGGTTCTGCGCGCTGTCGGCGATCTGCTCCAGGTACTGCTGCCGGCGTTCGCCGTCCAGCGCCGGGTCGCGTGCCATCTGCGCCAGGTGCAGCATGCCGTTGAGCGGCGTGCGCAGCTCGTGGCTGGTGTTGGCGAGGAAGGCGCTCTTGGCGCGGCTGGCGGCCTCGGCGGCGTCGCGCGCGGCGGCCAGCGCGCCCTCGAACTGGCGCCGCTCGGTCACGTCCTCGACGATCCAGATCGTGCCGCCCGCGGCCGGGTGCGTGGGGTCGATGGCGCGCGCCAGCATGCGCGCCAGGAAGGTGCTGCCGTCGCGCCGCGTCACCGGCCGCTCCAGCTCGACCTGCTCGCCGCGCGCCAGCGGCGGGCCGATGGTGCGGCCGATCTCGGCATAGGCATCGGCGTCGCGCCAGACCGCGCTGCCGGGCTGGTCCACCAGGCCGCCCGGGGGCCAGCGCAGCATCTGCTCGAAGCAGGGGTTGGCGAGCACGAAGCGGCTGTTGCGCGTGACCGCGATGCCGATCGACGCGTTGGCCAGGATGGCCTCGCGCTCCAGCCGCGTGCGTTCGGTCTCGGTGACGTCGCGCGCGTTGACCACCAGGTACTCGCGCCGGTCCATCACGAAGCGGCCGGCCGACACCAGCATCGAGACGACGCCGCCCTGCTTGGTGTTGAAGCGCGCCGGCACCTCGCTCACGTGGCCCAGCCGCTGCACCTCGGCGACGATGTGCTGGCGCGACGCCGCGTCGTGCCAGATGCCGATCTCCATCGAGGTGCGGCCCACCACCTCGGCGGCGGTGAAGCCGGTGAGCTTCTCGAAGGTGCGGTTGACCATCGCGTAGCGGCCCGTCACCAGGTCGGTCAGCGTGATGACGTCGGGGCTCGTGGCCACCAGGTGCTGCAGCAGCGCCTCGGAGCGGCGCACGGCTTCCTCGGCGGTGCGGCGCTCGGTGTCGTCGACGTAGATCGACAGCGTCGCCGGCCCGCCGGGGGCGGCCACGCGCACGCCGGTGCCGCGCACCGCAAGGCGGCGGCCGGTGCGCGGCTGCAGGCGGAAGTCGGTCACCGGCAGCGCCGTGCCCAGCGGCTGCAGGTTCAGCTCCTCCAGGCGCCGGCGCGCGCGCTCGCGCGAGTCCCCGCTCTCGTAGCTGGCCAGCAGGTCGCGGCCGCGGAAGGCCTCCAGCGTGTCGTGGCCGAACATGTCCAGCGCCGCCGGGTTGGCGTCGATCACGCGCCCGTCGCGGTGCAGCACCAGCGGCGTCGGGATGCGCGCGAACAGCTCCTGGTAGCGCGTCTCGGTGGCCTGCAGCGCCTGGCGCGCGGCGAGGTCGTCGGTGACGTTGCGCGCCACGCCCCAGTAGCCCTTGAAGACGCCGCGCTGGTCGAAGCGCGGCTCGCCGCTGATGACGAAGCCGAGCTGGCGCCCGCCGGCCGAGGTCCAGTGCACCAGCCGGTCGCGGAAGGGCACGCGCGTGTCCAGGTCGGTCAGCAGCAGGTCCAGCGTCTCGGGGTCGCAGCCGAACTGCGGCAGCTCCCAGGGCACCTGGCCCAGGCCCGCGGCCAGCGACAGCGCGCGGCCCTTGTGGCGCTGGTCGTTGGCCGTGACCATGCGGTACTGGTGGTCGATCTCCCAGTAGGCGTCGGCCGCCACCGCGAGCAGTCCGCGGAATCGCTGCTCGCGGTCGTCGGCCGAGCGCACGTAGCGCTGCACCACGTGCGCGATCAGCAGGCCCGAGGCCAGCCCCACGCCGACCGTGATCAGCAGCACCACCAGCCGCAGCAGGTCGCCCGGCACGCGCGCCACGCCCAGCGGCGGGGCGAACTGGTAGACACCGGCCAGCATCAGCGCGGCCAGCAGCGCCAGCGACAGGCCGGCGCGGCGGTGGGACGAGGTGCACAGGATGCACACGAAGATGCCGTACAGCGCATGGCCGGGCCAGGCGATGCCCCAGCCCAGGTGCAGCGACACCGCGCCGGTGAGCACGACGCCCAGCGCCAGCACCGCGAACATCCCGGCGCCGACGCGTGGCGCCGGCAGGCGCAGGCAGGCCAGCGCCAGCAGCGCCAGCCCCAGCATGCCGGCCATCGGCCCGGCCGCGCCGCCGCCGGCGCGCTCGGGCGGCAGCAGCAGCATCAGCAGCGCCGACAACGCCGACACGCCCGCAGCGGCCACGAAGAAGGCGCGCGCGATCAACGCCTGCACGTCGCGCCGCGTGTCCACCGCGCGCGCGGGCGGCGCGGGCGGCTGCGGATGCAGCGCGGTGTTGTTGGGCGAGGTCTCGTACAAGGCGCGCTGGGCTGGCGGGCCGTCAGCAGCCGTCGCGGGCGCGCTGCAGCGTGTCGCGCGTGGCCAGGGCCACGCGGCGGGCGGCGGCGGCGAAGTCCTCGCCGCTGCCGGCATACAGCACGGCGCGCGAGCTGTTGACGACGATGGGACCGCTCGCGCGCCAGCCGGCACGCACGGTGGCGGCGGCGTCGCCGCCCTGCGCACCGACACCCGGGATCAGCAGCGGCAGCGTCGGTGCGAGCGCGCGCACGCGGGCGATCTCGTCGGGGAACGTGGCGCCCACCACCAGCCCGAGCTGGCCGGTGCGGTTCCAGGCCCCTGCGGCGAGCCGGGCGATGTGTTCGTACAGCAGGTCGCCGCTGGCCAGGCGCTGCGCCTGCAGGTCGCTGCCGCCGGCGTTGCTGGTGCGGCACAGCAGGATCACGCCGCGGCCGTCCCAGCGCAGGAAGGGCTCGATCGAGTCGAAGCCCATGAACGGGCTCAGCGTCACCGCGTCGGCCTGGTAGCGCTCGAAGGCTTCACGTGCGTACTGCTCGGCGGTGCTGCCGATGTCGCCGCGCTTGGCGTCCAGGATCACCGGCACGCCGGGCGCGACGCGGCGGATGTGCGCCATCAGCCGTTCGAGCTGGTCCTCGGCGCGCTGCGCCGCGAAGTACGCGACCTGCGGCTTGTAGGCGCAGACCAGGTCCTTCGTGGCGTCGACGATGGCGGCGCAGAAGTCGGCGATGCGCGCCGGGTCGTTCTTCCACGCGCCGGGGAACTTCGCCGGTTCGGGGTCCAGGCCCACGCACAGCATCGAGCCGTTGCGCGCGGTGGCGGCGGCCAGGGTGTCGGTGAATCGCATGCGGTGCGGTGGTGGTGGGTCAGGCGCGGGTGGCGAGGCGGGCGGCGATGCCCGTGTAGCTGCCGGGCGTCATCGCCTTCAGCCGTTCTCGCTCGGTTGTCGGCAGTTCCAGCGTCTCGATGAAGGCGTGGAAGCCCTCGCGCGTGACGGACTTGCCACGCGTCAGCTCTTTGAGCCGCTCGTAGGGGTTGGGCAGGTTGTGGCGGCGCATCACGGTCTGCACCGCCTCGGCCAGCACTTCCCAGGCGCCGTCGAGGTCGGCCGCGAGCGCGGCCTCGTTCAGCTCCAGCTTGTCCAGGCCGCGCGCCAGGCTGTCGTGGCCCAGCACCGCGTAGCCCAGCGCCACGCCCATGTTGCGCAGCACGGTGCTGTCGGTCAGGTCGCGCTGCCAGCGGCTGATCGGCAGCTTCTGGCTCAGGTGCGTCAGCAGCGCGTTGGCCAGGCCGTAGTTGCCCTCGGCGTTCTCGAAGTCGATCGGGTTGACCTTGTGCGGCATCGTGCTGGAGCCGATCTCGCCGGCCCGGGTCTTCTGCTTGAAGTAGCCCAGCGAGATGTAGCCCCAGACGTCGCGGCTCCAGTCGATCAGGATCGTGTTGCAGCGCGTCGTGGCGTCGAAGAGCTCGGCCATGTAGTCGTGCGGCTCGATCTGGATCGTGAACGGGTTGAAGGCCAGGCCGAGCTGCTGCTCGACGACGCGGCGGCTGAAGCTCTCCCAGTCGAAGTCGGGCCAGGCCGCGACGTGCGCGTTGTAGTTGCCCACCGCGCCGTTCATCTTGGCCAGGATGCGCACGTCGGCGATGCGCGCGCGCGCCTGCACCAGCCGCGCCACGACGTTGGCGACTTCCTTGCCCACCGTGGTGGGGCTGGCCGTCTGGCCGTGGGTGCGGCTGAGCATGGGCACGGCGGCAAAGGCCGTGGCCATGCCGCGCAGGCGCTCGATCAGGCGGTCCACCGCCGGCAGCAGCACGGTGTCGCGCGCGGCTTTCAGCATCAGCGCGTGGCTGGTGTTGTTGATGTCCTCGCTGGTGCAGGCGAAGTGCACGAACTCGCCCGCGGTCTTCAGCTCGTCGTGGCTGTCGAAGCGCGACTTGAGCCAGTACTCCACGGCCTTGACGTCGTGGTTGGTGGTCTTCTCGATGTCCTTGATGGCCTGCGCGTCGGCCTCCGAGAAGCGCACGACCAGCCCGCGCAGCAGGCCGCGCGCGGCTTCGCTGAGCGGCTTGAACTCGGCGAAGCCCGCGTCCGACAGTGCGATGAACCACTCCACCTCGACCTGCACGCGCCGGTGCATGAGGCCGAATTCGCTGAGCAGCGGGCGCAGCGCGGCGAGCTTGGGGGCGTAGCGGCCGTCCAGCGGCGACAGGGCGGTGAGGGCGGACAGGGTCATGGCAGCGGCCGGTTCGGGGGTGGGAAGCGGCAGACGACACGCGCCGCGAGGGGAACCCCGATTTTAGGCGGCGCGCCCTGCCGCGGGCCGCCGCACCTGCGCTACCAGCGGATCTCGAAGCGGCAGGCCGCGTCGCCGCAGGCCTCGCACTGCGTCTCCAGCACCTGCGCGCCGCGGTGCACGAGCACGCGGAACAGGCGCTCGAAGGTGCCGGCGTAAAAGTCGCAGCCGGGTGTGTCGGCCTGCACGCCGCGGCACAGCGGGTTGCCGGCGATCTGCAGCACGCAGGGCCGGCCGGCGCGCGCGCTGAAGCGGCCGCTGCCGACGAAGGTCCAGGCGTTGCGGCCGATGGCTGCCAGCAGCACGCGCGCCGCCAGCGGCGCCGGCAGCAGGCGCAGCAGCCGCTGCACCGGACGCGGGATGCGGTGCGCCAGCAGGTAGTCGGCCGTGCGCTGGCCGGCGGCTCGGGCGACCTCGCGCGCCGCCGGCGCCCCCAGCGCCTCGCGCAGCGCGCCGTGCAGCGCCCGCACCTCGGCTTCGTCGACCATCGCCTGCGGCGGCGCGCCCAGGTAGCGCGCGAGGCCGGCGCGGTCGAACAGGCGCCGCGTCGCGTCGCTGCCCACGCGCGCCGGCAGCACCTCGGCGACGCGGATGATCGCGTTCGGCCCGATGCGGCCCGTCATCCGCGCGCCGACGCCGGCCGTCATCGGATCGCGTCCTGCTCGGCCTCGGTCAGCTGCTCGCTGCCACCGCCGCAGGCCGAGATCGCCATCACCGCGTTCAGCTCGCCCTGGCGCCGCCTGTGTTCGATCTTCGGGCCGTGCATCGTGACCCAGCCGGCGTCGTTGTTGGCGATCTGCGCCGCGTCGGGGCGCTCGAAGGTGCGCGTCTTGTCGAACGCGAAGTCCACCGACTTCTTCGTCTGCGGGCCCCAGTAGCCGACGCGGCCGAGGTCGTAGAACTTGCGCTCGAAGCCGCTCTTCAGGAAGGCCTTCAGGCAGCCCATCAGGTACTTGCGCCGCAGCTTGTCCTTCTCCCACGGGTACTGGAAGAAGGTCTTGTTCATGAAGAAGCGGCGGTAGTTGTTCATCACCCGGTCGAGCAGCTCGCCGCGCTCCATCGCGTCGGGCTTCATGATCGGGGTGACGAAGTTGTACTTCTCGAAGTCGAAGACCTCGACCTTGTCGCCCAACTCCTGGAACAGGTCGCTGAAGGGCCAGGGCGTGTACATCGCCCAGTTCGCCATGTCGGGGTTCCAGTCGCGCGCCATGCGGTAGGTCTCTTCCAGCGTCTCGGCGGTCTCGTTCTCCAGGCCCACGATGAACTGCGCCTCGGTCACGATGCCGGCCTCGCGCAGCAGCTGGATCGCCTTCTTGTTCTGCGCGATCGTGGTCTCCTTGTTGAAGCGCTCCAGCTTCAGCTGCGCCGCGGCCTCGGTGCCCAGGCTGACGTGGATGAGGCCGGCCTGGCGGAACATCGGCAGCAGCTTCTCGTCGCGCAGGATGTCGGTGACGCGCGTGTTGATGCCCCACAGCACGCCCAGGTCGCGCGCGATCAGCTCCTCGCAGAACTGGATGAACTTCTTGCGGTGGATCGTGGGCTCCTCGTCGGCCAGGATGAAGAAGCCGACCTGGTGGTTCTTCACCAGGTCCTCGATCTCGTCGACCACCGCCTTCGGGTCGCGGATGCGGTAGTCGCGCCAGAACTTCCACTGGCTGCAGAAGCTGCAGGTGAAGGGGCAGCCGCGCGCGAAGTTCGGGATCGCCACGCGCACGCCCATCGGGATGTAGATGTACTGGTCCCATTCCAGGATGCCCCAGTCGGGCTTGATGCGGTCCAGGTCCTGGATCGTCGGCTCCGACGGCGTGGCCACCACCTGCCCGTCCTGGAAGAACGCGATGCCGCGGATCTCGTTGCGGCGGTGCAGCCAGCGGCCTTCGTCCACCGCCTGCACCAGGTTCAGGAACACCTGTTCGCCTTCGCCGCGCACGACGGCGTCGATCCACGGTGCTTCCTTCAGCACCTGCGGGTACATGAAGGTGCCGTGGATGCCGCCGAGCACCGTGACGATCTCGGGGTTCACGTCCTTGGCGATCTGCAGCAGGCCCTCGGCCTTGTAGATGGCCGGCGTGATGGCGGTGCAGCCGACGATGTCGGGCCGCAGTTCCTCGATGCGCGCGCGCACCTGCGCATCGCTCAGGTGGTGCGTCATCGCGTCGACGAAGTGCACGTCGTGGTAGCCGCCGGCCTTCAGGTAGCCGGTCAGGTAGGCCACCCACGCGGGCGGCCAGTTGCCGGCGATCTCGGCGCCGCCCGAGTGGTAGTTGGGGTGGATCAGCAGCACGCGCATGGGGAACAGCTCCATCGTTCTCGTCGATGGAGGCACCGTAAACGCGGCCCGGTGACAGCGATTTGCGGTGTGTCAACCTCGCGTGACGCCGATCAAACGACGACCGGCGTGACAGTCTTCAGAACAGCAGGGCCCACAGCCCCACGCCAGCCAGCGCCACCAGCAGCGTGATGCCGTACAGCAGGCTCACGAGCCCGGCGCGCAGCAGCCGCGGCCACCAGCGGCCGCCGTAGACGCGGCCCATCGCCAGCAGCGTGTAGACCGGCACCGCCAGCAGCGCCAGCCTTTCGAGCCAGGCCCAGGGCAGCAGCGACAGCCCCAGCATCAGGAACCAGAAGGCGTGCACGTGCAGCGCGAACACCAGGTGCTCGGTGTAGCGCAGGCCGCGCCGCGGGTAGACCAGGCGCAGGCCCAGCGCAAAGGCCGGCAGCAGCAGGAACATCGCCGCGCCGATGTTGGCCACGAAGCACTCGCCCAGCGCACGCGCCTCGCGCTGCATCGCCTTCGCGTCGAGGTCGATGCGGCGCTGCAGACGCTGGCACAGCCACTGCGGCAGCTGCTCGCAGTAGAAGACACCGTCCTTCACGCCGGCGCGGCCGGTGCCCAGGTCGATCTGGAAGCTGGTGGGGGCGTCCACCACCAGCTGGTCCGGCGGCACGGCCTGCAGCTGCACGCTGGCCGTCAGGCGCATCAGCAGCAGCACGACGACGCTGACCGCCAGGTACAGCCGCAGCGGCAGCACGTAGTGGCGGCGGCGGCCGGCCAGGTACTGGCGCGTCAGCTCGCCCGGGCGCAGCAGCAGCAGGCGCAGCGTGCGCCACAGCGCGCCCTCGGTGGCGAGCACGCTGCCGCCGAACTGCTGCAGGAATTCCCCCACGGTGGGCGGCCGCAGCGCCGTCTCCTGGCCGCAGGACGGGCAGTAGCGCGGCCGCGGTGCCGCCAGCGGGCCGGTGCAGTTCAGGCACTGCGCGGGCGGCTCGCCGGGCCCGGTGGCGGCGGTGACGGGAGCGGGAGCGGGGGCGGTCATGGGCCGGGGCGGTGTGCCGCGATCGTAACGATTGCGCTGCCGGGCTCCTGTAGGCTCCCGGGCCTGCACGGCAACGCGCCCCGACCGGGCCGAAAGCGCTCCACGATGCGACGCCCCTTCCTGCTGCACACCACGCTGGCCACGATCGGCGCGCTGGCCGCCGCCACGCTGCACGCCGGCGAGGCGCCGGCCAGCGCACCCGCGGCTGTTGCCGTCGCCTGCCCCGACGCCGTGACGCAGGCCGAGCTGAACGCCTGCGCCGACGCCGAGTTCCAGCGCGCCAGCGCCGACTACGCGGCACGCTACCGCGCGCTGGCGCAGGACCTGCCGCCGGCGCAGCGCGCCCAGCTGCGGCGCATGCAGGACGCCTGGCTGCAGTACCGCACGCAGGCCTGCCGCTTCGAGGCCGGCCCGTCGGCGGGCGGCTCGGTGCAGGGCTTCGTCTACTGGCGCTGCGCGGCGCGCATGACACGCCTGCGCGCCGCCGAGCTGGAAGCCCTGGGCCGCTGCCCCGAGGGCGACGTGGCCTGCGCTGCTCGCCGGCGCTGACGCCACGGCCGACCGACGCCCATGCCCCCAGCCGCCGACGCCGGCCTGCTCGCGCTGCTGCTGACCACGCTGGAAGCGCTGGCGACGCTGGCGTTTGCGTTGTCGGGCCTGCTGGCCGCAGCGCGCAAGCGGCTCGATGCCGTGGGCGTGTGCGTCGTCGCCGGCCTGGCAGCGTTCGGCGGCGGCACGCTGCGCGACGTGCTGCTCGACCGGCGGCCGTTCTTCTGGGTCGAGCACGCCAGCTGGCTGTGGGGCGTGCTGGCCTTGTGCATCGTGGCGATGCTGCTGCTGCGCGCGCGCCACTTCGCGCCCACCGAGCGCGCGATGCAGTGGCCCGACGCGCTGGGCCTGGGCCTGTTCAGCGCCGGCGGCACGCAGGTCGCGCTGGCGCAGGGGCTGCCGGCCATCGTGGCGGTGCTGATGGGCGTGGTCACCGCGGCGTTCGGCGGCGTGCTGCGCGACATCGTCTGCAACGAGATCCCGAGTGCCTTCCACGACCACCGGCCCTATGCCGTGTGCGCGTTCGCCGGCGGCTGGGTGCTGGTGGCCCTGCTGGCCCTGGGCCTGCCCGAAGGTGCGGCCGTGCTGGCCGGTGCGGCCACGGCCAGCGGCCTGCGCGTGCTGGCGCTGCTGCTCGACTGGCGGCTGCCGCGCTGGTCGCCGGGGCCGGACTGAAGGACGCTGGCGCGCGGAACGCGGACCAGCAGCCTGCGCTGAACGGACCAGCAGCCTGCGCTGAACCTCGACTAGCAGCCTGCGCTGCGGGCCTGCGCGGTTGCCTTGTCCAGCCGCTGTGCGGCGACGGCACGATCGCCGCTGCCGTCGCGCAGCCGCGCCTGCAGCGCCGCCAGTTCGCGCTGCCAGCCCAGGCAGCGCGAGCGGTTCTCGGCCGCCGCGCGGTGGCGGCCGGTGCCCAGCGCCCGGGCGCCGGCGCAGGGTGCGTTGGTGTAGGTGACCTGCCCGTCGGCTTCGCAGCGGAAGATGGTCTTCGGCGCGGCCGTGGCCGGGGCGGCCACCACCAGCAGCAGCACCAGGGTCAGCGGCAGGAGGGCGGCACCGGCAGGGCCGGGCAGGAGGCGGTCGGACATGGCGGCGGGCGCAGGGCGTGGCGCACGGGCCGCGGTGGCGGCCCGGAGACGATGCGCGCAGCCTAGCCCAGGGCCGCGCCGCCCGCGTCCCAGGAAGTCACGCCGCCGCCGGTTGCGTGCTCAGCCGCACTGCCCCACGTAGCCGCAGGCCGTGCAGAAGTCGCACCCGTCCTTGTGGATCACGGTGGCGTTGCCGCATTCGGGGCACGGCCGGCCGGCCATCGGCGCCACGCCGGCGGCCGGCGCCTGCACCGCGGGCGCCGCCAGCACGCCCATCTCGCGCAGCGGGTGGCCGGCCTCGTCGAGCAGGCCCAGCATCGCGTAGCGATGGATCACCAGCCGCGCCAGGTAGGCCACGGTGGACGGCCACACCTGCTGCCGGCGTTCGCCGTGCGGCAGCCCGGGCACGAAGGCCATGAAGTGGCCCAGCGGCTCGGCGTAGTTCAGCAGCTTGCGCAGCTTCATGCCGATCCAGGCCGGGTCGATCACGCGCATGTCCAGCGACAGCAGCCGCGCCAGGCCGTCGAGCGCGCGCGGGTAGTTGCCCGACAGGCCCATCGCGCACGGCCGCGTGACGGTGCTGCCGTCGGGGCCGCTGAGCGTAATCTCCTTCAGCGTCAGCGTGAAGCGCTCGCCGGTGGCGGGGTTGTCCACGTCCACCGCCCAGGCCAGCGTGCCCGAGGTGCCGGTGCGCGGCTCGTCGCGGCTGAACATCGCGTCGAGCACCGGCGTCGGCGCGCCGGGCGGCGGCGGCAGCGCGCCCAGCTGCTCGCAGCGCCAGCGCAGCACCGCGGCCGTGGCCGCCACCACGCCGGGGAACATGCGCGGCGTGCCGTGCGGCGGGAACGGCATCTCGAACGCGCGCTCCTCGGCCACGGTGGCCAGCGCGTCGAGCTTCAGCGCCAGCCAGGCGGCGTCGTCGGCGCGCAGGTCCATCGACAGCGTCTTGGCCATCGCGCCCAGGCCGCGCGGCTGTTCGGCGCCGTTGACCCAGATCTCGAAGGGCTTGGCGCGCGCCGGGTTGTCGCCGGCGTCGCCCGGCAGTTCGCCGACGAAGAGCGCGAAGTCGCCGTGCGGGTGCTGCAGCATGTAGGTCCAGGCCGCGTTGCCGGCCGGCAGCCCCGGGCGGCCGGGCCAGCGCAGGCTGGCCATCACCAGCTGCGGCGCGCGTTCCAGCGCCAGGCGGCGGTTGGTGTCCTGGGTGCCGGCGGTGGCCGGCGGGTCCAGCCGCAGGGGCTTCGGGGCCTCGGCCGGCGGCGTCACGCTGAGCACCGAGCCCAGCACCGCGTTGGGCCGGTAGGTGGCCAGGCCCTTCAGCCCCGCCGCCCAGGCCTGGCGGTACAGGTCCTGGAAGTCCTCGTACGGGTAGTCGGCCGGCACGTTGACGGTCTTCGAGATCGCGGTGTCGATGAAGGGCGCCACCGCCGCCACCATCGCGGCGTGGTCGGCGGCCTGCAGCTCCAGCGCCGTCACGAAGGCCGGCGTCAGCGCCGCGTCGGGGCCGTGCAGGTGGCGGTACAGGCGCCAGGCGTGGTCTTCGACCGCGTGCTCGCTGAAGCCGCCGTCGGGCATGCGCTTCTTGCGCGTGTAGCTCCAGCTGAAGGCCGGCTCGATGCCGTTGCTGGCGTTGTCGGCGAAGGCCAGGCTGATGGTGCCGGTGGGCGCGATCGACAGCAGGTGCGAGTTGCGCAGCCCGTGTTGGCGGATCTGGTCGCGCAGCCGCAGCGGCAGCCGCGACGCGAAGCGGCCGCCGCTCAGGTACAGGTCGGCGTTGAACAGCGGGAAGGCGCCGCGCTCGCGCGCCAACTCCACCGAGGCCTCGTAGGCCGCGTCGCGCATCGCCGCGGCGATGCGGCGCGCCATCGCACGCGCGTCCTCGCTGTCGTAGCGCAGGCCCAGCATCACCAGCGCGTCGCCCAGGCCCGTGAAGCCCAGGCCGATGCGGCGCTTGCTGCGCGCCTCGGCCTGCTGCTGCGGCAGCGGCCAGACGGTGACGTCGAGCACGTTGTCGAGCATGCGCGTGGCCACCGCGCACAGCCGCGTGAACGCCACCTCGTCGAAGCGGGCCGCGGCCGTGAAGGGCTGCAGCACGAAGCGCGTCAGGTCCACCGAGCCCAGGCAGCAGCAGCCGTAGGGCGGCAGCGGCTGTTCGGCGCAGGGGTTGGTGCTGGCGATGGTCTCGCAGTACGAGAGGTTGTTGTCGCGGTTGATGGTGTCCAGGAACAGCACGCCGGGCTCGGCGTGATCGTAGGTGGAGCGCATGACCTGGTCCCACAGGTCGCGGGCGCGCACGCGGCGGTACACCCACAGGCCGTCGGCGCGCTGGCTGGCGCCGGCGGCGCGGATGGCGGGGCCGGGCTCGGCCTTGTGCACCAGTTCCACCTCGCCGTCGTCGGCCACGGCCTGCATGAAGGCGTCGGTCACGCCGACCGAGATGTTGAAGTTCTTCAGGTCGCCGCGGTCCTTGGCGTGGATGAACTCCTCCACGTCGGGGTGGTCGCAGCGCAGCACGCCCATCTGTGCGCCGCGCCGCGCCCCGGCCGACTCCACCGTCTCGCAGCTGCGGTCGAACACCCGCATGTAGCTCACCGGCCCGCTGGCGTTGCTGTGCGTGCCGCCGACCCAGGCGCCGCGCGGGCGGATGCGGCTGAAGTCGTAGCCGACGCCGCCGCCGCGGCGCATGGTCTCGGCGGCTTCGGCCAGCGCGGTGTAGATGCCGGGGTGGCCGTCGGCATCGACCTCGGCGATGCTGTCGCCCACCGGCTGCACGAAGCAGTTGATCAGCGTGGCCTGCAGACCGGTGCCCGCCGCCGACTGGATGCGCCCGGCCGGGATGAAGCCCTGCTGCAGCGCCTGCAGGAAGCGCGCCTCCCAGTGCGCGCGCTGCGCCTCGGGTTCGGCCTGCGCCAGCGCCAGCGCGACGCGGCGGTGCACGTCGTCGGCGCTGCGTTCGTCGCCCTTGGCGTACTTCTCCAGCAGCACCTCGTCGGTGATGGGCTGGGCAGGCAGGGCGGTGGTCTGGGTGGGGGTGTCGGCGTTCGGCATCCGGGCATCGTAGGCAGGTGCAGATCACCGCGGTCTGCGCGCGGTCAAGGCAGACGGGGCGCAGATGGCGCAGGGTTGTCGCGCGCACCGTGCCGCACGGCTACAGTGCACCTCTTCCGTTCGACGAAAGGAGCCTTCATGCCCACCCGCAAGACCAGCAATCCGGAACTCGCCCAGGCCGTCGACAAGCTCAGCGAGGCGGCCCAGCACGTGCGTGCCGCGGTGCACGACAAGATCGGCGAGGCGCGCGAGGCGGCGGCCGGCGAGCTGGCCAAGGTCAAGGCCCGCGCCCTGCAGAAGACGGGCGTGGCGCAGGACAAGATCGAGGCCGTGCTGAAGAAGGCCGAGGCCCGCCTGCACAAGGCCATCGGCAAGGCGCAGAAGGCGCTGGACAAGGCGGTGCGCCAGGCCGAGAAGGCCGGCAAGCCGGCCAAGGCTGCGGCACCCAAGGCGGCAGCCCCGGCGAAGCAGGCGGCTGCGCCGGTGAAGAAGCCGGCGGCCACCAAGGCCGTGGCGAAGAAGGTCGCGGCCAGGAAGGCGCCCGCGAAGAAGGCGCCCGCGAAGAAGGCCCCCGCGAAGAAGGCCGCGGCAAAGTAGTCCTTCGCCCGCGGGTCAATCGAGCCCGCCGACCCCGCTGCGCTGCAGCCAGTTGCTGGCGGCGTAGGCCGCGCGCCCGTCGGTCACGTGCAGCGTGTAGGCCAGCCGCGAGCGCGGGCTGCGGTTGGCGGCGCTGTAGTGCGGCAGCAGGCCGTGGAACAGCACCAGCGTGCCCGCCGGCACCGGCAGCGGCACGGCGGTGCCGGTGTCGGGCCAGGGCGTGCTGTCGAGCCGTTCGATGCGCAGCCGCTGGCCGTCGCGCACGAAGCGCTCGCGCAGCACGCCGCGCGCGCCGCGGTGGCCGCCGGGTTCCACCCACAGGCAGCCGTTGTCGAGCGCCGCGTCTTCCAGCGCGAACCAGAACGTCGTCACGCTGACCGGGTCGGTCACGAAGAAGGTGGCGTCCTGGTGCCAGCGCACCTCGCCGCCGATGCCCGGCTGCTTGAAGATCACCTGCGACTGCCACACCTGCGGCCGCTCCAGCCCCAGGTCGGCCGCCAGCGCCGCCAGCCGCGGGCCGTGCGAGAAGCGCCGGAACACCGGGTCGCGGTCGTGCAGCGCGTGGCCGATCTTGTTGATCGACTGCGCCTTCGGCACGACGAGCCGGCCGTCGGCACCGAAGGCCTCTTCCTCGAAGAAGCAGTGCACGGCGTCCGCCGAGGCGATGAGCGCAGCGTCCGCCCGGCCCGCCTGGTCGTGCGTGCTGAAGACGCCGGTGCGGGCGTCGGGCTCGAAGGCGTCGACGAGCGCGCGGGCGCGCTCGCAGACTGCGGCGATCTCCTCCGGGCTGTTGAAGCCGGGCAGCACGAGGTAGCCGTCGTCGGCGAAGGCCTGGCGTTGGGCGGGGGTCAGCATGGGGGTGTTGTGAATTGGCGTCAGCGCCGGTGCGCCGGCAGCGTGTGTGGCACACAGCAGGCGCCGGTCGCGCAATCATCGCAGCTTGCCTGCAAGCCGTGCACGTGGCACGCCGTTTGCACCACGAGCGCACACACACACCGCCTGGAGGATTCATGCATCACCCCCGCTTCCGTCCCGCGCACCACGCCCTGGCAGCCGCCGCCATCGCCGCGCTGCATCTCGGTGCGCACGCCCAGACCGCCGCGCCGGCCACCGCCGAAGCCGGCAAGCTGACCACCATCACGATCACGGCCGAACGCCGCCTCGAGAACATCCAGGACGTGCCGGTCTCTGCCAGCGTGCTCGCGCCCGAGATCCTCGACGTGCTCAACACCAGCGGCCAGGACGTGCGCATGCTGTCGGGCCGCGTGCCCAGCCTGAACATCGAGTCCTCGTTCGGCCGCGCCTTCCCGCGCTTCTACATCCGCGGCTACGGCAACACCGACTTCCGGCTCAACGCCTCGCAGCCCGTGAGCCTGGTCTACGACGACGTGGTGCAGGAAAACCCGATCCTGAAGGGCTTCCCCGCCTTCGACCTGGAAGGCGTGGAAGTGCTGCGCGGCCCGCAGGGCTCGCTGTTCGGCCGCAACACGCCGGCCGGCGTGGTGAAGTTCAACGCCGTCAAGCCGGGCCAGACGGCCGAAGGCTACGGCAGCATCGGCTTCGGCACCTTCAGCACCGTCAACCTGGAAGGCGCGGCCACCATCCCGCTGACCGAGACGCTGTCCACGCGCATCTCGCTGCTGAACCAGAGCCGCAGCGACTGGGTGGAGAACACCCACGAGCCCGGCCTGACGCAGGACCTGGAAGGCTACCGCGACACCGCCGTGCGGGCGCAGCTGCTGTACGCGCCGCACAAGGACTTCAGCGCGCTGGCCAACCTGCACTCGCGCGACCTGAAGGGCTCGGCGCGGCTGTTCCGCGCCAACATCATCCAGCCCGGCACCAACGACCTGGTGCCCGGCTTCGACGAGAAGAAGATCGCCACCGACGGCAAGAACGAGTCGGAACTGACCATCGTCGGCGGCAACCTGCGCCTGCGCTGGGGCCTGGGCGGCGTGGCGCTGCACTCCATCACCGGCCTGGAGACGCTGGACACCTACAACCGCGGCGACATCGACGGCGGCGCGCCGCCGTACAACTTCAGCGGCGGCGCGGGCTCGATCCCCTTCCTGTCCGAGACCGCCGACGGCATCCCGACGCACAAGCAGTTCACGCAGGAGTTCCGCCTCGAGAGCACCGGCAGCGGCGCGCTGAACTGGCAGGCCGGCCTGTTCTTCTTCAGCGAGGACTACAAGATCGAGAGCTTCAGCTACGACTCCAGCGCCGGCAGCGCGCAGGACGGCTACCAGCGCGTGCGCCAGAAGAACGACGCCTACGCGGTGTTCGGCGCGCTGAACTACCAGCTCACGCCGGCGCTGCAGCTGCGCGGCGGCCTGCGCTACACGAAGGACGAGAAGGACTTCAACGTCGAGGCCTACGAGTTCAACACCTTCGCCGCCTGCTTCGACCCCGGCCTGCCGGCGCCGCGCTGCACGCTGGCCGACCTGCAGGCGCTGGGGCCGACCGCGGCCAGCCTGAGCGACAGCAAGGCGAACTGGGACCTCAGCGCCACCTACGCGCTGAACAAGGACGTGAACCTCTACGCGCGTGCCGCCACCGGCTTCCGCGGCTCCAGCGTGCAGGGCGCGGGCGCGTTCAACGACCAGTCCACCGCCCGGCCCGAGAACAACACCTCGTTCGAGGCCGGCATCAAGGCCGACCTGTTCGACCGCCGCGCGCGGCTGAACTTCGGCGTCTTCAGCTACACCGTGAAGGACCTGCAGCTGACCGCGGTGGGCGGCGCGGGCAACGCCAACATCCTGCTGAATGCCGAGAAGGCCACGGGCCGCGGCTTCGAGCTCGACCTGCAGGCGCTGCTGAGCGACCAGCTGCTCGCCACGCTGGGCGTGGGCTACAACGACACCAAGATCCAGGACGCGGGCCTGGCGGTCTCGCCCTGCGGCACCACGCAGTACCTGTTCGGCGACCCTGCCTCGCCGCGGCCGAACTGCACCGTCACCGACCCGCTCACGGCCGGCGGCAAGGCGCTGATCGACGGCAACCCGCTGCCGCAGGCGCCCAAGGTCACGGCCAGCTTCACGTTGAAGTACACGCAGCCCGTGGGCAACGGCGAGGCCTACGTCTTCACCGACTGGGTCTACCGCAGCAAGGTCAACTTCTTCCTGTACGAGAGCGTCGAGTTCACCGGCAAGGCCATGACCGAAGGTGGCCTGCGCCTGGGCTACACCTGGGGCAACGGCCGCTACGACGTGGCCGGCTACGTGCGCAACATCACGAACCAGATCCGGGTCGTCGGCGGCATCGACTTCAACAACCTCACCGGCTTCATCAACGAGCCGCGCACCTTCGGTGTGCAGGCGAAACTGGTCTTCTGAGCCCGATGCGACACAGCCTGCTTGCCCTGGCCGCGGCCGCCCTGGCCGGGGCTGCCGCGGCCCAACCCGCCGTGATCTACGAACTCGGCGGCAAGAACGACAAGTCCTTCGGCGAAGCCGCGTGGAAGGGCGCCGAACGCTGGAAGCAGCAGACCGGCAAGCCCTACCTCGAGTTCGAGATCGCCAACGCCGCGCAGCGCGAGCAGGCGGCGCGGCGCTTCGCCGAGCGCGGCGCCGACCCCATCGTCGGCATCGGTTTCCCGCAGGCCAGCGCGATCGAGAAGGTGGCGCGCGACTTCCCGAACCGCCGCTTCGCCATCGTCGACATGGTGGTGCCGCTGCCCAACGTGCAGAGCTTCGTCTACCGCGAGCACGAAGGCAGCTTCCTCGTGGGCATGCTGGCCGCGATGGCCAGCAAGAGCGGCAAGGTGGGCTTCGTCGGCGGGCAGGACATCCCGCTGGTGCGCAAGTTCCTGTGCGGCTACGAGCAGGGCGCGAAGTACGCCAACCCCAAGGTGCAGACCTACTCCTCGATGACGGGCACGACCAACGCCGCCTGGACCGACCCGCCGCGCGGCGCCGAACTGACGAAGGCGCAGATCGCGCAGGGCGTGGACGTGGTCTTCAGCGCCGCCGGCACCACCGGCTTCGGCATCATGCAGGCGGCCAAGGACGGCGGCATCCTGGCCATCGGCGTCGACAGCAACCAGAACCACCTGCACCCCGGCACCATGCTCACCAGCATGGTCAAGCGCGTGGACAACGCCGTCTTCGACGCCTTCCAGGGCGTCAAGCCCGGCGTCACCGCGCTGGGGCTGAAGGAAGGCGGCGTCGACTACGCAATGGACGAGCACAACGCGAAGCTCGTGACGCCTGCGATGAAGGCGCGTGTGGACGCGGCGAAGGCCGACATCATCGCCGGCCGGCTGAAGGTGATCGACTACACGGTGTCCAACGCCTGCAAGTAGGCCGGCGACAGCAGCTGCAGGCAGGCCCGCGCCGCCTCGGCGCCCTTCAGCACGAAGTGCTCGGCGAAGAAGCGCTGGTGCGTGTCGTGGGCATGGAAGGCCTGCGGCGTCAGCACCACCGACAGCACCGGCACGCCGGTGTCGAGCTGCACGCGCATCAGGCCGTCGATGACGGCGCCGGCGACGAAGTCGTGCCGGTAGATGCCGCCGTCGACCACCAGCGCGCAGGCGACGATGGCCGCGAAGCGGCCACTGCGCGCGAGCCGCTGCGCCAGCAGCGGGATCTCGAAGGCGCCGGGCACCTGGAAGTGCGCGATGCGCTCGGCGGGCCAGTGCTGCTGCGCCATCGTGTCGACGAACGACGCGCTGGCGCGGCCGACGATGTCGGCATGCCACGACGCCGCGATGCAGGCGACCTGCAGGTTCCGGGCGCTGCCGGCGAATGGAGGAACGGTGGTGTGCATGGGGGCCTCGATGCGGTGGAACGACGGCATCGGGGCGCAGCGGCACGCACGCCACCCGGCCGGGGCCGGCTGCCGCACGACGCGTTGCTCTTTCATCCGGACTCTGACCGTCGGCCCTGGCATCGCACCAGGTCTGCTGACCCGTGCACCACCAGGGCGGTGCACGGCGCTCGCTGGCTCGCGCGCCGAAGCACGCTGACCGCCGGTGGGGACTTCCACCCCGCCCCGAGAACGCTGCCGGCACGGTGGCCGGCGCGGCCAGTCTAGGTCGCGCGCGGGCCGCCGCCTGTCACGGCGGCGACGCGGCGAAGGCCGCGATCGCGCGCTCGGCGGCCTGCTTCGCGCCGGCGTCCAGGAACGAGGCCTGCGCCGCCTGCCGCGCCATCGCCAGCAGGTCGGCCGCCGTCAGCGGCGTCTCGCGCAGCAGCGTCTGCGCCTCGGCGCTCTGCGTGATGCGGCTCATCAGCCGGTTGTCGGTGTGGTAGCTCAGGCCGATGCCGGCCCGCCACAGTGCCGTGATCGGATGCGCGGCGACCGAGGTCGCCGCACCGGTGTGCACGTTGCTGGTGGGGCAGACCTCCAGGTGCAGGCCCAGCGCCAGCGCCTCGTCGACGAGCGGGCGGCGCGCCGGGTCGGCCAGCGCGTCGGCCAGGCGCACGCCGTGGCCGATGCGCCGCGCACCCAGCCGGGCGGCTTCCAGCACGCGCTCGGCGGCGTCGGCTTCGCCTGCGTGCAACGTCAGCGGCAGGCCGGCCTCGCGCACCATCGCCAGCGCCCGTGCGTGGTCGCCGGGGGGAAAGCCGTGCTCGGGGCCCGCGAGGTCGAAACCCACCACGCCGCGGCCGAACCAGCGCAGCGCCAGTTCCGCCGCGCGCACCGTCTCGCCCGGCGGCAGCTGCCGCATCGCGCAGACGATCAGCCCGCTGGGCAGCGTGCTGCGCCGCAGGCCGGCGAGCAACGCCTGCACCACGTCGTCGCCCGGCAGGCCGTGGGCTTCGAACAGCAGCGGCGCGATGCGGAACTCGGCCAGCACCGCGCCGTCGGCGCGCGCGTCTTCGGCGGCCTCGAAGGCCACGCGCTCCAGCGCCGCGGGCGTGGCCATCGCGGCCACCGTGAGCGCGAAGCCCTCGAGGTACTTGACCAGACTTCCGGCATGGGCGTTGGCGTCGAACCAGGCCGACAGCGCCGGCACGTCGTGCGCGGGGCACGCGATGCCGCGCGCCTGCAGCAGGTCGAACAGCGTGGCCACGCGCAGGCCGCCGTCGAGGTGTTCGTGCAGCAGCACCTTGGGCAGTGCGGCGGCGGTGATGTCGAGTGCTGAGGTCATGGCGGCATCCTAGGGCAGGGCTCCAGCAAACGCCGTGCCGCCGCAAGTGTGCGGCGTGCGGGGAACCGGGGGGGTGTGCGCGGCGCGAGTCTTGCTATCCTGCCGCACCCCGCAAATGGCCGGTTGTGCCAGGAGACCACCCCACCATGCTGAAGCAGACGTTTGCACTGGCCGCCCTGGCCGCCGCCGGCAGCGCCGCGCTGGCCGACCCCGCCGTCATCTACGACATGGGCGGCAAGTTCGACAAGTCCTTCAACCAGGCCGCGTTCGACGGCGCCGAGAAGTGGAAGAAGGAGACGGGCAAGACCTACCTCGAATTCGAGATCAGCAACCCGACGCAGCGCGAGCAGGCCAAGCGCCGCATGGCCGAACGCGGTGCCGACCCCATCGTGGGCATCGGCTTCAGCCAGGGCAGCAGCATGGAGAAGGTGGCCAAGGACTTCCCGAAGCTGAAGTTCGCCATCATCGACAGCGTCGTCAACCTGCCCAACGTGCAGAGCACGGTGTTCAAGGAGCACGAAGGCAGCTTCCTGGTCGGCATGCTGGCCGCGATGGCCAGCAAGACCGGCAAGGTGGGCTTCGTCGGCGGCATGGACATCCCGCTGATCCGCAAGTTCCAGTGCGGCTTCGAGCAGGGCGCGAAGTATGCCAACCCGAAGGTGGCGGTCAGCGCCAACATGACCGGCACCACGCCCACCGCCTGGAACGATCCGGCGCGCGGCGCCGAACTGGCCAAGGCGCAGTTCGCCGGCGGCGTGGACGTGGTGTTTGCCGCGGCCGGCGGCACCGGCATCGGCGTCTACCAGGCGGCCAAGGACGCGGGCAAGTACGCCATCGGCGTCGACAGCAACCAGAACCACCTGCAGCCCGGCACCATGCTCACCAGCATGGTCAAGCGCGTGGACGTGGCCGTCTACAACGCCTTCAAGGGTGTCACGCCCGGCGTGCAGGCCCTGGGCCTGAAGGAAGGCGGTGTCGACTACGCGCTCGACGAGCACAACGCCAAGCTGATCGGCGCCGACATGAAGAAGAAGGTCGACGCCGCGAAGGCCGACATCATCGCCGGCAAGATCAAGGTCATCGACTACATGGCCAACAACGCCTGCAAATGAGGCCCCCCCGTAGCGGCTTCGCCGCTCCCCCCAGGGGACGCCGCCGGCGGCCTGGCAGCGCCAGTTCCGCGGCGGCCGCTTGATGGCGACCGTGGCGGCCGGGGCCGCCGGGTCGTCAGCGCCCGGCCTTGCCCCTGCGGTGGCGATGCGGCACATCGAGAAGCGCTTCGGTGCGGTGCACGCCAACCGCGACGTGCACTTGACGGTCCAGCCCGGCACGGTGCACGGCATCGTCGGCGAGAACGGCGCCGGCAAGAGCACGCTGATGTCCATCCTGTACGGCTTCTACCAGGCCGACAGCGGCGAGATCGCGATCGAGGGCCGGCCCGCGCGCATCACCGGCTCGCGCGAGGCCATCGCGCTGGGCATCGGCATGGTGCACCAGCACTTCATGCTGGTGGACACGCTGAGCGCGCTCGACAACGTGATGCTGGGCGCCGAGCCCGGCTGGCGGCTGCGGCGCGCGCGCGCCGCCGTGCGCGCGAGGCTCGACGTGCTGATGCGCGACACCGGCCTGGTGGTCGACCTGGACAGCCTCGTCGCCGACCTTCCGGTCGGCGAGCGCCAGCGGCTGGAGATCCTGAAGGCGCTGTACCGCGGCGCGCGCATCCTGATCCTCGACGAGCCCACCGCGGTGCTGACGCCGCAGGAGACCGAGGCGCTGTTCGCCACGCTGCGCGGGCTGCGCGCGCGCGGCACCACGGTCCTGCTGATCACGCACAAGCTCAAGGAGATCATGGCCTTGTGCGACGCCGTCACCGTGATGCGCCAGGGGGCGGTGGTGCTGGACTGCGCCATCGCCGACACCAGCATCGACGGCCTGGCCGAGGCCATGGTGGGCCGCCGCGTGCAGCTCGGCCGCGAGGCCGGCAGCCACGCGCAGCCGGGCCCGGTGCTGCTGCAGGCCGAAGGCCTGCAGTGGCGCGACGCGCTCGGCGTGCTGCGGCTCGACGGCGTGTCGCTGCAGCTGCGCGCGGGCGAGATCGTCGGCGTCGCAGGCGTCTCGGGCAACGGCCAGAGCGCGCTGCTGGACGTGCTGTCGGGCATGCTGGCGCCGAGCGCCGGCACGCTGGTGCTCGGCGGCCGCACGTTCGCGCCGCGGCACTGGCTGGACACCGCCACCGCGCGCAGCCTGGGCCTGGCCCACGTGCCCGAAGACCGCCACAAGCGCGGCCTGGTGCTGCCGTTCGCGGCCTGGGAATCCGCGGCGCTGGGCTACCAGGGCCGCTACAGCCTGCGCGGCCTGATGCGCCAGCGCAGCATGCGCGACGACTGCGCGCAGATGATGGAGGACTACGACGTGCGCCCGCGCAACCCGGCGCTGCGCTCGTCCCGGTTCAGCGGCGGCAACCAGCAGAAGCTGGTGCTGGCACGCGAGGCTCTGCCCGCACCGCAGGTGCTGCTGGTGGGTCAGCCCACGCGCGGCGTCGACATCGGCGCCATCGAGTTCATCCACGGCCGGTTGCGCGCGATGCGCGACGCCGGCGGCGCCGTGCTCGTGGTGTCGTCCGAACTCGACGAGATCCTGGCGCTGGCCGACCGCGTGATCGTGATGAACGCCGGCCGCATCAGCGGCGAGCTGCCGATCGCGCAGTGCGACGAGGCTGCGCTCGGACGGCTGATGGGCGGCGCCGATGCGGCGCATGCCGTCCCTGCGGCGGAGCCGGCCAGCGCATGAGCACGCCCGTCGAGCTGCCGCGCTGGATCGACGTCGCTGTCCTGCCGGCCTTCAACCTGGCGCTGGCGCTGGCGGTGGCCGGCCTCGTCGTCACGCTGGTGGGCTTCGACCCCGCGCAGGTGATGGCGCTGCTGATCAAGGGCGCCTTCGGCAGCGCCGCCGGCCTCAGCTACACCGCCTACTACGCGACCACCTTCGTCTTCACCGGTCTCGCGGTGGCGGTGGCCTTCCACGGCGGCCTGTTCAACATCGGCGCCGAGGGCCAGGCGATGATGGGCGGGCTCGGCGCGGGGCTGGTGGCGCTGGCCTGGTCGGCGGTGCTGCCGGCCTGGCTGATGCTGCCGCTGATGGTGGTGGCCGCGGCGCTGTTCGGCATGGCCTGGGCCGCGGTGCCTGCGGCGCTGCAGGCGTACCGCGGCAGCCACATCGTCATCACGACCATCATGTTCAACTTCATCGCCGCGGCGCTGATGGGCTACCTGCTCGTCAACGCGCTGAAGGAGCCCGGCAACATGACGCCCGAGAGCCGTGCCTTCGCCGAATCGGCGCGGCTGCCCGGCATGCACGAGGCGCTGGGCTGGCTGGGCATCGCGTGGCCGAAGACGCCGCTGAACCTGAGCGTGCTGCTGGCCCTGGCCGCGGCGGTGCTGGTGTGGCTGGGGCTGTGGAAGTCGCAACCGGGCTACGCGGTGCGCGCGGTCGGCTTTGCGCCCGAGGCCGCGCTGTACGCCGGCATGCGTCCCAAGCGGCTGGTGCTGCTGGCGATGGCGGCCAGCGGCGCGTTGGCGGGCTTCGTCGGCATCAACGAGATCGCCGGCGTGCACGGCCGGCTGCTGCCCGACTTCGTGGCCGGCGCCGGCTTCGCCGGCATCGCGGTCAGCCTGATCGGGCGCAACCATCCGGTGGGCATCGTCCTGGCGGCGCTGCTGTTCGGTGCGCTGTACCAGGGCGGGGCCGAGCTGGCGTTCGAGATCAACGGCTTCAGCCGCGACATGGTGTTCATGCTGCAGGGCCTGATCGTGCTGTTCGCCGGTGCGATGGCCCAGGTGGCGGCACCGCTGCTGGGCCGGCTGTGGCAGGCCACCGGAGGCCGCCGTGGATGAACTGCTGATCGGCACCCTGCTCGGCAGCACGCTGCGCGTGTCGGTGCCGCTGATCCTGTGCGCGCTGGCCGGCGTGCTGTGCGAGCGTGCCGGCGTCATCGACCTGGGCCTGGAAGGCAAGATGCTGCTGACCGCCTTCGCCGCCGCGGCGGTGGGCTCGTTCACGCAGTCGCTGCCGCTGGCGCTGCTGGCGGCGCTGGGCGTGGGCATTGCGCTGAGCATGCTGCACGGCTACGCCTGCGTCACGCACCGCGGCGACCAGGTCGTGCTCGGCATGGCCATCACGATGACGGCCGCCGGCCTCACGGTGGTGCTGGGCATCGCCTGGTTCGCGCAGGGCGGGCAGACGCCGCCGCTGCCCGACACGGTGCGGCTGTCGCCCTGGTTCGTCGAGGCCGGCCAGGCGGTGGCCACCGTGCCGGTGGTGGGCCGTGCGCTGTCGCTGGCCTTCTTCGGCCACACCTGGCTCGTCTACCTGGCGCTGGCGCTGGTGGCGGGGGTGTGGTGGCTGCTGTACCGCACGCGCTTCGGCCTGCGGCTGCGTGCAGCCGGCGAGAACCCGGCGATGGTCGACGCCGCCGGCGTCTCGGTGCTGGGCCTGCGCTACCAGGCGCTGGCGCTCAATGGCGTGCTGTGCGCGCTGGCGGGTGCTTCGCTGGTGCTGGCGCAGAACCCGAGCTTCATCCCGAACATGACGGCCGGCCGCGGCTACATGGCGCTGGCAGCGATGATCTTCGGCAAGTGGCACCCGGTGGGCGCGCTGCTGGCGTGCCTGCTGTTCGGTTTTCTGGACGCGGTCTCGATCCGGCTGCAGGGCGTGGTGATCCCCGGCCTGGGCGAAGTGCCGGTGCAGGCCATCCAGGCCCTGCCCTACGTGCTGACGGTGGTGCTGCTGGCCGGCTTCATCGGCCGCGCCTACGCCCCGGCGGCGCTGGGCCGGCCGTACGTGAAGGAACGCTGAAAGACAGCCTGCGATGAAGAAGCTGTTGCTCGTCCTGGGCCTGGCGCTGGTGGCGCTGGGCGCGTACCTGGCGCTGTGGCCGGTGCCGGTGCAGCCGGTGGCCTGGGTGGCGCCGCCTGCGCCGGGCTACACCGGCGTGCACGCGGTCAACACGCGGCTGGCCGGGCTGCGCAGCATCGCGCTCGGTGGCGAAGAAGGCCCCGAGCACATCGTGCTGGGCCGCGACGGCCTGCTGTACGCGGCCGTGGCCAGCGGCAGGATCCTGCGCATGCAGCCCGACGGCAGCGGCCAACAGGTGTTCGCCGACACCGGTGGCCGCGTGCTCGGCTTCGACTTCGACGCCGCCGGCCGGCTGATCGCCGCCGATGCCTTCAAGGGGCTGCTGGCCATCAGCGCCGACGGCAAGACCACCACCGTGCTGGCCGACCGCATCGGCGGCGACCCCATCCGCTACGCCGACGCGGTGGTGGTGGCGCCCGACGGCAAGATCTACCTCACCGACGCCTCGACGCGCTTCGCGCCCGCGCAGTGGGGCGGCACCTTCGAGGCCAGCGTGCTCGACATCCTCGAGCAGAGTGCCACCGGCCGCGTCATCGAGCACGACCCCGCCACCGGCAGCACGCGCGTGGTGGCGCGCGGCCTGAGCTTCGCCAACGGCATCGCGCTGTCGCAGGACGGGCGGACGCTGTTCGTCAACGAGACCGGCAAGTACCGCGTCTGGGCCATCGCCACCGCCGCCAACGCACTGGACGTGGCCCAGCCCGCGCCGCAGGCGCGTGTGCTGCTGGACAACCTGCCCGGCTACCCCGACAACCTGATGCGCGGGTTGGACGGCCGCATCTGGCTCGGCCTGGCCAAGCCGCGCAGCGCGGTCGTCGACGGCATGGCCGGCCGGCCGTGGCTGCGCGCCATGACGCTGCGCCTGCCGCGCGTGTTGTGGCCGGTGCCGCCGGCCTACGGCCACGTCATCGCCTTCACCGAAGACGGCCGCATCGTCGCCGACCTGCAGGACCCGAGCGGGGCCTACCCCGAAACCACCGCCATCACCGAGACACCCGACCGGCTGTACGTGCAGAGCCTGCACGCACGCAGCCTGGGCTGGCTGCCGCGCACGGAGACCAAGCCATGACGCCGACGAACCCCGCGCCGGTCAGCGACGCCGAGCTGCAGGCGCTGGTGGACGCCGCGCGCGCGGTGCGCGCCCACGGCCACGCGCCGTACTCGAATTTCCTGGTGGGCGCGGCGGTGCTGGACGAAGCCGGCCGCATGCACGCCGGCTGCAACGTCGAGAACGCCGCCTACCCGCAAGGCTGGTGCGCCGAGACGTCGGCGCTGGCGCACCTGGTCAGCGCCGGCGGCCGCCGCGTGCGCGCGGTGGCGGTGGTGGGCGTGGCCGCCGACCCGGTCACGCCCTGCGGCGGCTGCCGGCAGAAGCTGCGCGAGTTCGCGGCCGGCGATTGCCCGGTGTGGATCGCCGACTTGAACACCGTGCGCCTGCGCACGACACTGGCCGACCTGCTGCCGCACAGCTTCGGCCCCGAGCATCTGACATGACTCCTGAACAAGCCATCGAACACAGCGCAGCGCGGCTGCGCGCCAGCGGCATCGCGCCAGAGATCGCCATCGTGCTGGGCACCGGCTGGGGCCCCGTGGCCGCGCGGGTGCAGGACGCCGTCGACATCCCCTACGGCGAGCTGCCGGCGTTTCCCGCGCTGGGCGTGGGCGGGCATGCCGGGCAGGTGCGGCTGGGCCGGCTGGGCGGACGTCCGGTGGCCGTGCTCGCCGGCCGCAAGCACGCCTACGAGACCGGCGAGCCCGACGGCATGAAGGGCGCCATCCGCACGCTGGCGGCGCTGGGCGTGCAGGTGCTGCTGCAGACCAATGCCGCCGGCAGCATGGACCCGGCGATGGCGCCGGGGCAGATCATGCTGCTGCGCGACCACATCAACGTCGTGCAGCGCAGCCCCTTGTTCCACGAGACCGGCGACCACCGCTTCGTCGACATGTCGGCGGCCTACGACCCCGCGCTGGGCGCGCAGGCGCTCGCGGTGGCGCAGCGCCTGGGCGTGCCGCTGTTCGAGGGCGTGTACGCCTGGGTCATGGGGCCGCAGTTCGAGACGCCGGCCGAGATCCGCTGGCTGCGCGGCATGGGCGCGCAGGCCGTGGGCATGAGCACGGTGCCCGAGACCATCCTGGCGCGCCACGCCAGGATGCGCGTGCTGGCGCTCTCGCTGATGACCAACATGGCGGCAGGCATGGCCGACGAGACGCTGAGCCACGCCCACACGATGGCCACTGCGCAAGCCGCCAGCGAGCGCGCCGTGGGCCTGCTCGAAGCCGTGGTCGCGGGACTGGAGCTGTGACCATGCCGACACCACAAGACACCGCCCGCCTGGCGCTCGCGTGCCTGGACCTGACGAGCCTGAACGACGACGACACGCCCGCCACCATCGACGCGCTGTGCCGGCGTGCGACGGGCCCGCACGGTCCCACCGCCGCGGTCTGCGTGTGGCCGCGCTTCGCGGCGCATGCGCGTGTGCAGCTGCCGGCCCACGTGGCGGTGGCCGCGGTCGCCAACTTCCCCGACGGCAGCAGCGACGTCGAACGCGCCGTGCGCGACACCGGCGCCATCGTGCAGGCCGGCGCGCAGGAGGTCGACGTCGTGCTGCCGTACCGCGACCTGGCCGCCGCACCGGCGCTGCTGGCCGCGGTGCGCCGCGCGTGCGACGGGCTGCGGCTGAAGGTCATCCTGGAGACGGGCGAGCTGCAGGACGCGGCACGCATCCGCCGCGCCTGCGCCATCGCGCTGGACGCCGGCGCCGACTTCCTGAAGACCAGCACCGGCAAGGTGAAGATCAACGCCACGCTGGAGGCCGCGGCGCTGCTGCTGCAGGCCATCCGCGACGGCGGCCACCACGCCGTGGGCTTCAAGCCGGCCGGCGGCATCCGCACCGTGGCCGACGCCGCCGCGTTCATCGCGCTGACCGAGGCGCATCTGGGCGCGGTGACGCCGCAGCGTTTTCGCATCGGGGCCAGCGGCCTGCTGAACGACATCGAGGCCGCGCTCGGCGGCGGCAGCGCCGCGCCCGGCACCGCCAGCTACTGACGACCACGACACCACGAGGACCTCCCGCCATGCGTTTCGCCACCGCCGCGTTCACCCTGCTGGCCGCCGCTGTGCTCGCCGGCTGCGCCACACCGCGATCCACCGAGCCGGTGCAGCTGAAGGTGCTGGCCATCAACGACTTCCACGGCAACCTGAAGCCGCCCTCCAGCGGCATCCGCATCCAGGACCCGGCCGACCCGACCAAGACCGTCACCGTGCCCGCCGGCGGCGCCGAGCACCTGGCCACCGCGGTGCAGCAGCTGCGCGCGAAGAACCCGAACCACGTCTTCGTCGCGGCCGGCGACCTGGTCGGCGCGACGCCGCTGCTGTCGGCGCTGTTCCGCGACGAGCCGACGATCGAGTCGCTGTCGGCCATGGGCCTGCAGCTGGCCGCGGTGGGCAACCATGAATTCGACAAGGGCGCGGCCGAGCTGCTGCGCCTGCAGAACGGCGGCTGCAGCAGCGAGGGCTGCAAGGGCCCCGCGCCCTTCACCGGCGCCAGGTTCCAGTACCTGGCCGCCAGCACGGTGGTCGACGCCACCGGCAAGACGCTGCTGCCGGCCTACAGCATCCAGCGCTTCGGCGGCATTCCGGTGGCCTTCATCGGCCTGACGCTGAAGGACACGCCGACCATCGTCGTGCCCGCGGGTGTCGCCGGGCTCACCTTCCGCGACGAGGCCGAGACGGTGAACGCGCTCGTGCCCGTGCTGCGCCAGCAGGGCGTGGAAGCCATCGTCGTGCTGATCCACGAAGGCGGCGTGCCCACCGGCGACTACAACGCCTGCCCCGGCATCAGCGGCCCCATCGTCGACATCGTGAACAAGCTCGACAAGGCGGTCGACGTGGTCGTCACCGGCCACACGCACCGCGCCTACAACTGCCGCATCGACGGCCGGCTCGTCACCAGCGGCGACAAGTACGGCACCATCGTCACCGAGATCGACCTCACGCTCGACCCCGGGACCGGCGACGTCACGCGCGCGGTGGCCGACAACGTCATCGTGCGCACCGCGAGCTTCGCGAAGGACCCGCGCCAGACCGCGCTGATCGCCGCCTACGAGCGGCTGGCCACGCCACTGGCCAAGCGCGTGGTGGGCCGCATCGGCGGCGCGCTGCCGCGCGAGCAGAACCCGGCCGGCGAAAGCGTGCTGGGCCAGGTCATCGCCGATGCGCAGCTGGCCGCCACGCAGGACGCCGGCGCGCAGATCGCGCTGATGAACCCGGGCGGCATCCGCGCCGCACTGCCGCTGCCCATCGACGGCCAGCTGCGCTACGAAGACCTGTTCGCGGTGCAGCCGTTCTACAACAACCTGGTCACGATGACGCTCAGCGGCGCGCAGCTGCAGCAGCTGCTGGAACAGCAGTGGCAGACCGCCACGCGCACGCACATGCTGCAGGTCAGCCGCGGTTTCAGCTACCGCTGGGACGCGAGCCAGCCGATGGGCCAGCGCGTCGTGCCCGGCAGCCTGCGCCTGAACGGCCAGCCCATCGCCGCCGATGCGCGGTTGCGCGTCACGGTGAACAGCTTCATCGCCAGCGGCGGCGACAACTTCACCGTGCTGCGCCAGGGCACCGAGCGCAAGACCGGCGTGATGGACATCGACGCGCTGGAAGCCTACGTGAAGGCCAACCCGACGCTGGTGCCGGGCACGCTGGACCGCATCGCGCGGCTGAACTGACGGCGGTGCTGGCGCCCGAGATCATCCGTCGCAAGCGCGACGGCCACACGCTGCAGGCGCCCGAGATCGCCGCCTTCGCGCAGGGCCTGGCCGACGGCAGCTGGAGCGACGCGCAGGCCGGCGCGATGGCGATGGCGATCCTGCTGCGCGGCATGGACCGCGCCGAGACCGTGGCGCTGACCGAGGCCATGACGGCCTCGGGCGCGGTGCTCGACTGGTCGCAGGCCGGCCTGCCCGGCCCGGTGCTCGACAAGCACAGCACCGGTGGCGTCGGCGACAAGGTCAGCCTGCTGCTGGCGCCCATCGTCGCCTGCTGCGGCGGCGTCGTGCCGATGGTCAGCGGCCGCGGCCTGGGCCACACCGGCGGCACGCTGGACAAGCTCGAGGCCCTGCCCGGCTACACGGTGGACCAGCCGCCCGACCGCCTGGCCGCCGTGCTGCGCAGCGTGGGCTGCGCCATCGTCGGCGCTTCGGCGCGGCTGGCGCCGGCGGACCGGCGGCTGTATGCCATCCGCGACGTCACGGCCACGGTCGAGAGCGTGCCGCTGATCACCGCCAGCATCCTGAGCAAGAAGCGCGCGGCCGGCCTGCAGGCGCTGGTGCTCGACGTGAAGGTCGGCAGCGGCGCGTTTGCGCAGGACGCGGCCCTGGCGCACACGCTTGCCACCAGCCTGGTGCAGGTGGCGCGCGGCGCCGGGCTGCCGGCCACCGCGCTCGTCACCGACATGGCGCAGGTGCTGGGCAGCACGGCCGGCAACGCGCTGGAGGTGCGGGAGTCGCTCGACGCGCTGACGGGCCGGGCCGCCGACGCGCGGCTGCTGGACGTGACGCTGGGCCTGAGCGCCGAGCTGCTGCACCTGGGCGGGCTCCACGCCAGCGTCGACGCTGCGCTGCAGGCGGCACGGCAGGCGCTGGCCAGCGGTGCCGCGGCCGAGCGTTTCGCGCGCATGGTGGCGGCCCTCGGCGGCCCGGCCGACGTGCTGCGCGACGCGCAGCTGCCCACGGCACCGGTGCAGCGCGTGGTGCCGGCGCCGCGGGCCGGCGTGGTGGCGGCGCTGGACGTGCGCGCCATCGGCCTGGCCGTGGTGGCGCTGGGCGGCGGGCGCCGACGCAACGGCGACACGGTGGACCCGCGCGTGGGCTTCAGCGGCGTGCGCGGCCTGGGCACGGCTGTGCAGGCCGGCACGCCGCTGGCCACCGTGCACGCCGCCAGCGCCGACGCCGCCGACGCCGCGGCTGCGGCGCTGCTGGCGGCCTGCCGCATCGACGACAGCGCGCCGCCGCCGCCGCCCTGGCTGCACGCCCGCATCGCAGGTTGATGCCATGACCGTGGGGAAGACCTGCTGCATCGCCAGCGTCGGCGAAGCACGGCTGGCGGTGCGCGCCGCCTGCGTTGCCGGCGCCTGAACGTCACGGCGCCCAGCCGTGGCCGGTGAGGTTGCCGCTGCGCAGGTGGTAGACGTGGTCCTCGATCTGCACGCTGCGGTCGCTGGCCAGGTCATGCGCCTGCGGGCCTTCGGTGGCGCCCAGCAGCGGCAGCGTGCGCAGCGTCGCCGCGGCCAGGTCGACCTCGAGGCGCTGCAGCCCGCGCTGCCAGTACAGCGTCTGCTGGGTCGTCACTTCCACGGCCAGGTCCACCGGCAGCGCGATGCGCACCTGCCCGCCGCGCTCGAAGAAGTTGATGCCCTGCGGTGACGCCGACAGCGCCGACTGGCTCTGCACGCCGCCCAGCACCACGCTGTGCAGCAGCCGCGGCTGCGCCATGTCCTGCACGTCGAACAGCGTGAAGCGCAGGCCGCCGACGGCGCCGGTGGGGTCGGCGTCGCGGCCCACGCCGAAGAGCAGCCGGCCGTCCAGCGGGTACAGGTGCTCCGAGAAGCCCGGCACCTCCAGCGTGCCGGCGATGCGCGGGTCGGCGTCGTCGGCCAGGTCCAGCACGTACAGCGGGTCGGTGCGGCGGAAGGTGACGACGTAGCCGCGCGTGCCCGTGAAACGCACGCCGTAGATCTGCTCGTCGGGCTTGCCGAGGGCCTCGGGGCGCTGCGGGTTCGGCAGCGTCGCCACCGTGCGCAGCGTGCGCGTGGCGGGGTCTTCGCGCAGCACCGTCAGCCGCGCGGGCGAGGGCGGTGTCGTGCTGCCGGCGTCGGCCGGCACCGCCCAGCCGCTGCTGCCGGTGTAGGTCAGCACGCGCAGCGCGCCGGCGTGTTCGCCGAAGCGGTAGGGGCGCTGGTTGCCGTCCCAGCCGAGATGGCCGCGCACGGTGGCCGAGCCGCGGTAGTCGATGCCCGCGACCACGCCGTTGCCCGCGAGCACGAACTTGTGCACGTCGGTGTCCATCTCCTCGGGGAAGATCATCGCCACGCGCGCGCCGTCGCCGGGGATGTAGCTGTAGCGCGTGGTGGCCAGCACCAGGCTGGTGGGCGACATGTACAGCGCCTCGGTGCCGCCGGCGATGCAGCGGCTGCTGGACGCCAGCACCGGCGAGCGCAGGTCGAACACCGTGACCGTGGTGGTCTCCAGCGAGGTCGAGGCGTTGTCGGCGTGGAGGTAGCAGTCGCTCTCGGCCACCAGCGGCTGCGCGGGGCCGCCGTCCACCGTCTTGTTCGGCAGCAGCGCGGGGGCGGTCAGCGCGGCGATGGCGGCCTCGCGCGCGGCGGTGTCGGACGGCGGCAGCCGGTCCAGCGCCAGCGCCGGGCTGTGCCGCGTGACGACCAGCAGCGCGTCGCCGATGCGGCGGCTGCCCACCAGCCAGCCCTGCAGGCTGACGCGCGTGCCGGGCGTGGCCGTCGCGGGGTCGCTCACGTCCACGCGCTGCACCGCCACGCGGGCCTCGTGCACCGGGCCGGTCGTCGGCGGTGTCGACATGGTCTGCACCTGCGGCTCCCAGCTCTCGGCCAGCACGGCGGCGGTGCGGCCGTCGTCGCTGAGCATCAGTGCGTCGGGCCCGCCGGCGATGGCGCCCGGCGCGGCCAGCACCAGCGTCTGCAGCGGCGCCACGCTGCCGTCGGCCGCGCGGCGGTGGATCTGCAGCCTGGACGTGGGGTCGGTGCGCGGCAGCAGGCTGTAGAGGTGCACGCCGTCGGTCTTCAGCCGGTCGGCTTCGTCGACACCGGCCTCCTGCACCGTGCTCGTCGAACGCGCGAGGCTGCCGGTGGTGGGCGCGGGTGCCGGTGCGCCGGCCTGGGGCGTGCCCGTGCCGCGCTGGCGCAGGCGTTGCTGCGCGTAGGCCACGAGGTCGCCGGGGGCGGCGGCCTGCAGCTGCGGGTTGGTGCCGGGCCGGGCCACGGGCGGCTCGGCGGCTGGCGCGTCGTCACCGCTGCCGCAGGCCTGGAGCAGCGCCAGGCCGGCCAGTGCCAGCGTGGCCAGGCCGCCGCGCCAGGGCGCGGCGGGTCGGTGGGGAAGGGCGGGATGCGGCATGGGCAGGTCCTCGGCGTGGAAGGGTTGTGGTGACGACAGCGATGTGGGAAAATATCCCACGCTCTCGATGTGCTTGTCAACCACCCCTGCCGCGACCCGCCTGCCGCCTCGCTGCCCCGTGCGATCCTTCGGCCGATGAACACCCAGCCCACCCTCGTGCTCGACCGCGTGCTGCGCGCGCTGCGGCCGCTGGTCCGCCTGCTGGTGCGCAACGGCGTCACCTACCCGGCGCTGGCCGCGGCCTTGAAGCGTGTGTTTCTCGACGCGGCGCGAGAAGAGCTGCAGGCCAGGCAGATGGCCGTGACCGACAGCGCCGTGACGCTGCTGTCGGGCGTGCACCGGCGCGACGTGCGCGAACTCACGCGCGGCGCCGCGGCGCAGGGCGGCGACCCGCCGGCGCTGGTGGGGCTGGTCAGCGAGGTCGTGGCGCGCTGGCGCAGCGCGCCGGCCTACCGTCGCCGGGGCGGCCAGCCGCGGCCGCTGCCCCGCAGCGCCAGCGCCGGCGAGGGCGCCAGCTTCGATGCGCTGGTGGCCGGCATCAGCCGCGACGTGCGGCCGCGCGCGGTGCTGGACGAACTGCTGCGCCTGGGCGTCGTGCACGAGACCGCCGACGGACTGGAACTCAGCGGCAGCGGCCTGGTGCCGCGCCAGGGCTTCGAGGAGCTGTCGTGGCTGTTCGCGCAGAACCTGCACGACCACGCCGCCGCGGCCGCCGCCAACCTGCAGGGCGAGGCCAACTTCCTCGACCAGGCGGTGTTCGTCGACGAGATCACGGCCGACTCGGCAGCGCGGCTGCAGCAGGTGTCGGTGGCGGCCTGGAAGCGGGCCTTCCAGCAGGTGATGGCCGAGGCCCAGGAACGATTCGACGCCGACGCGGCCGCTGCCGCGCCCGCGCAGCGCGACCACCGCGCGCGCTTCGGCGTGTACTTCTACAGCGAGCGGGAGACGAAGGAATGAACGCACCCTGGCACCCGACCTGGCGCGGGGCGTTGCTGGCTCCCATGTGCGCCGCCTGGCTGCTGCTGGCCGGCTGCGGCCCCGGCGTCGGCGGCACCGGCGACGGCGAAGGGCCACCGGTCTCGGGCTTCCCCGCGCCCGCCGGCACGACGGCGCTGCCGGTGTGCGGCGCCGGCTTCGCCGACCGCCTGGCCTGCCCGCCGGCCACCACCACCGGCCCGGCCCCCGAAGGCAGCCTGCTGCTGCGCCTGACCGACCCCGCGGCGCGTGCCGCGGTGGTGGTGGAAGGCAACGCCGTCGAGCTGCTGGCGCCGTGCAGCCAGCTGCGCTTCCAGGGCGCCTGGGCGCAGCGGCCGGGGGATGCCGGCCCGCGCTACCACGGCACGCTCACGGTGGCCGGCGTGGCCAGCGCCGCGTCGCTGCAGGTGGAGGCTGGAAGTGGCAGCGGCAGCAGCCTGCAGGCGCAGCTGCTGGCAGAGGCCGACCGCACCGTGCTGGGCCCGCTGCTGCTGGCGCCTTCGGTGCTGGCGCTGCCGGCCTGCCCCTGAGCGCCGGGTGCGCCGGTCACCCCGGCGCGCCGGGCCGCGTCAGCGGTAGACCAGGTCGCGCAGGCCCAGCGACAGTGTCGGCAGGTAGGTGATCACCGCCAGGCAGGCCAGCACCACCAGCACGAAGGGCACCAGGCTGCTGACGATGCGGTCCAGCGAGATGCGCGCCACCGTGCAGGCGGCGAACAGGTTCACGCCGAAGGGCGGCGTGATCATGCCCAAAGCGAGGTTCACGACCATGATGATGCCGAAGTGCACCGGGTCGACGCCGAAGAAGGCCGCCACGGGTGCCAGGATCGGCGCCAGCACGATGATGGCGGCGCTGGTCTCGATGAACATGCCGATCAGGAACAGCGCGAGGTTCACGCCCAGCAGGAACAGCAGCGGGTTGTCCAGCACCAGCTTCAGCCACTGGCCGATGGCGTCGGGCACGCCGGCGCGCGTGATCAGGTACGCGAAGAGCCCGGCGTTGGCGATGATGAACATGATCACCGACGACGAGATCACCGACTTCTTCAGGATCGGCCAGAGATCGGCGATGCGGATCTCGCGGTAGATCACGAGCCCCACCAGCAGCGCGTAGGCCACGGCCACCGCCGAAGCCTCGGTGGGCGTGAAGATGCCGCCGTAGATGCCGCCGAGAATGATCACCGGCATCAGCAGCGCCCACGCGGCCTGCCAGGTGGCACGGCCCACCGGCAGCCGGCCGTCGCCGTCGTCCTTGCCCCAGCCCTTCCACTTGCACCACAGCCACACGAACAGCATCAGCGCGCCGCCGATCAGCAGGCCCGGTCCGACGCCGGCGATGAAGAGCTCGCCGATCGAGACCTCGGCCGCCACGCCGTACAGGATCATCGGGATCGACGGCGGGATGATCACGCCGAGCTCGGCGCTGGTGGCCTGCAGCGCCGCGGCGTAGGGCGTGGGATAGCCGTGCTTGATCAGCGCCGGGATCAGGATGGCGCCGATCGCGAACGTGGTGGCCACCGACGAGCCCGACACCGCCGCGAAGATCATGCAGGTCAGCACGCAGGTCATCGGCAGGCCGCCCTGCACGCCGCCGACCAGGCTCTTGGCGAACTCCACCAGCCGCCGGCTGATGCCGCCGGTCTCCATCAGGTTGCCGGCGAGGATGAAGAACGGAATGGCGGCGAGCGGGAACTTGTTGATCGAGGAGAACATCTCCTTCACCGCGACCAGCATGTTCACGTTGCTGATCTGGATGCCGACGATGGCCGCCAGCCCGATCGACACCGCCACCGAGATGGTGAGTGCGAAGCACAGCACCATCGTCAACACCATTGCCGTGGTCATTGGGCAGTTTCCAGTTCCATGCGCTGCGGGTCCAGCCAGTTGCCCACGATGGCCAGCACCGAGAACACGCCGCCCACCGGCATCGACATGTAGGCCCAGAACATCGAGACGTCTTCGAGGCCGGTGACCGTCTGCACGCTGCCGCGCTGCGCGTAGTCCCAGCCCACGACGATGGTGATGCCGATCAGCAGCAGCGCCGCCAGCGCCACCATCGTGTCGAGGAAGCGCCGCAGGCGCTGCCCGCTCCAGCGGTAGAGCACGTCGACGCTGACCATCGCGCCGATGCGGAAGGCCATCGGGATGCCGAGGAACACCATCCAGATCAGCGTGAAGCGGATCAGCACCTCGGTCCACTCGGCCGGGCGCTCGATCACGAAGCGCGTGATGATCTGCCACAGCCCCAGCGCGGCCGCTGCCGTCAGCATCGCGCAGGCCAGGGCCGTGGCGAGCGCGGTCGTGCCGCGCTCGACCTTGAGAAACAGGGCTCTCATCGCGGCAGGCAGGGCATCAAGCGGCCGCCGCGGATCCGGCTCCGCAGGTCCGCCAGCGGCGCCCCCTGGAGGGGGAGCGCCGAAGGCGCTTCGGGGGTGGTCAAGGTCACTTGAAGTTCTTGATGCGGTCGATGTTGGCCTTGCCGAACTGCTGCTCGAACTGGGCATACACCGGCGTCAGCGCGGCCTGGAACTTGGCCTTGTCGGGGTTCTCCACCACCGACATGCCCTTGCCGCGCAGCTCGGCCACGCCCTTGGCGTCGTCCTCGTCCACGCGGGCGCGGTTGGCGGCCACGGCCACCTTGGCGGCGTCCAGGAAGTGCTGCTTGTCGGCGGCGCTGAGCTTGTCGAAGCTGGCCTTGTTCATCATGAACACGCAGGGGCTGTAGACGTGGCCGGTCAGCGTCAGGTGCTTCTGCACCTGGTCGAACTTGGCCGCCATGATCACGCTGAGCGGGTTCTCCTGGCCGTCGACCGTGCCCTGCTGCAGCGCGGTGAACACCTCGGGGAAGGCCATCGGCGTGGTGATGATGCCGAAGCCCTTGTAAGCGGCCACGTGCACCGGGTTCTCCATCGTGCGCATCTTCAGGCCCTTCAGGTCGTCGGGGCCGTTCACCGCGCGCTTGCTGTTGGTCATGTGGCGCACGCCGTTCTCGCCCCAGGCCAGCGCCTTGAAGCCCTTCGACTCGAACTTCTGCAGCATCTCCTGGCCGATCGGGCCGTCGAGCACCGCACGCGCGTGCGCCTTGTCGCGGAACAGGAACGGTATGTCGAGGATGCGCGCCTCGGGCACGAAGTTCGGCACCGGGCCGGTGCTGGTGAAGGTGAGCTCCTGCGTGCCCAGCTGCACCGCTTCGATGCTCTCGCGCTCGCCGCCCAGGCTGCCGGAATAGAAGGTCTGCACCTTGTAGCGGCCGCCGGTGCGCTGTTCGACTTCGCGGGCGAAGACGTCGATGCCCACGCCCTGGTGGGAGTTCTGGCCCACCGAGATGCTGATCTTCATGGTGGTCTGGGCCAGCGCCGCGGGGGCGACGAAGGCGAACGAGGCCAGGGCGGCGGCAAGCAGGGTCAGGCGCTTCACGGTGATGTCTCCAATGGTGTGATGTCAGCGGTGGTCCGTTTCTAGCGTATCTTCGTCCTCTTTGGTCCCAGGATCGTCCCGCATGGCCAACGACGCGAACGTGCCCCCCGCCGCCCGCCACATCCGCCTCACGTCCCATCCGGGCCAGGGGCCGGCCGGGGCGCCGCCGATCCGCTGGGGCGACCCCGACCCCCTGCTGCGCGGGCCGGTGGTCGGCACCACCACGCACCGTGGGCAGCGCAACGTGGTGGGCACGCACAGCGGCAGCTACGGCGTGTACCGCGCGCTGGCGGTGGCCGCCGGCAACCTGACGCGCGGCCACCGTGCCGACCTGACCGACACCGCGCCCACCGACCTGGTCGGCCCCTACCCGCAGTGGGGAAACCCCGAGAAGATCGTCTCGATCGACCCCTGGGGCGCCAGCGTGCAGGCGGTGTATGCCGCGCACCTGTCGCAGGGCTACGACATCCGGCCGACGATCGCCGTCACCAAGGCCCACGTGCACCTGCCCGAGATCAAGCAGGCGCTGGCCTTCGGGCGGCTGGCGGTCGACGGCCGCGTCCTGCTCGACGATGCCAGCGCCGCCGTGACCAAGATCGCGGTCGAACCGGTGTGGTGGCTGCCCGGCGTGGCGCGCCGCTTCAAGGTGAGCGAAGGCGAGCTGCGTCGCGCGCTGTTCGAGGAGACCGGCGGCATGTACCCCGAGCTGGTCACGCGCAGCGACATCGAGGTCTTCCTGCCGCCCATCGGCGGGCAGACGCTGTACGTCTTCGGCGACGTGCGCGACCTCGCCGACCCCGCCGTCACGCTGACCGCGCGCGTGCACGACGAATGCAACGGCTCGGACGTCTTCGGCTCCGACATCTGCACCTGCCGGCCCTACCTCACGCACGCCATCGAGGAGTGCATCCAGGGCGCGCAGCAGGGCGGCGTCGGCCTCATCGCCTACAGCCGCAAGGAAGGGCGCGCCCTGGGCGAGGTCACCAAGTTCCTGGTCTACAACGCGCGCAAGCGGCAGCTGGGCGGCGACAGTGCCGACAAGTACTTCCTGCGCACCGAGTGCGTGGCCGGCGTGCAGGACATGCGCTTCCAGGAGCTGATGCCCGACGTGCTGCACTGGCTGGGCGTGCAGAAGATCCACCGCCTGGTGAGCATGTCCAACGACAAGTACGACGCCATCACCGGCAGCGGCATCGCGGTGGGCGAGCGCGTGAAGATCCCCGACGCGCTGGTGCCGGCCGATGCCAGGGTCGAGATCGAGGCCAAGATCGCCGCCGGGTACTTCACCGACGGCAGCGTGCCCACCGCGGCCGACCTGCAACGTGTGAAGGGCCGTGGCCTTGACTGAATCCCGCGACTTCCTGGCCACGCTGCGCGAGCCGGCGACGATCCGCCTGCGCTGCGCCGCGATCACGCAGTCGGTGGCCGACGGCCGCAGCAGCTTCTTCCAGATCGACCGCAGCCGCCTGCCCGCCGCCGCCGAGCGCGTGGCGGCACTGACGCTGCAGCGCTTCCCCGACCTGCGCATCCCGTTCCACAGCCGCTGGCGCCACTTCGAGGCCGGCGGCGTCGACCGCAAGGCCGAGCTCGACACGCTGCTGCAGGGCCGCAGCGCGGCCGAGGTGGCGCGGGCGCAGATCGACCTCACGGTGGTCAGCGTGCTGCTGGATGCCGGCGCCGGCCCGAGCTGGAGCTACCGCGAAGGCGCGGGGGCCGACGCGCCGACCTACAGCCGCTCCGAAGGCCTGGGGGTGGCCTCGTTCCGCGCCTTCGTCGGCGGCGTCTTCTCCAGCGACGGCGGCCAGCCGCTGCGTGCCGACGGCGCGGCGCTGCACCGCGTGGACGCGGGCACGCTGCGCACGGTGTTCCAGGCCACGCCGGGCAACCCGGTGGTCGGGCTCGACGGCCGCGCCGGGCTGCTGAGCCGGCTGGGCGACACGCTGCTGGCCGAGCGCGCGCGCGACAGCGGCATCGAGGCCCGCCCCGGCCTGCTCTACGACCGCCTCACCGCCGGCGGCCGCAGCACGGTGGCCGCGGCCGAGGTGCTGGGCGCGGTGCTGCGCACCTTCGCGCCGGTGTGGCGCAGCGGCAGCGTCATCGGCGGCCAGCCCGCGGGCGACGTCTGGCCGCACCGCTTCGCCGGCAGCGCCTGCGCCGCCGGCCGCGACACCAGCACGCCGGGCTGGGTGCCCTTCCACAAGCTCAGCCAGTGGCTCACGTATTCCCTGCTCGAGCCGCTGCAGTGGGCCGGCGTGCAGGTCACGGGCCTGGACGCGCTGACGGGCCTGCCCGAGTACCGCAACGGCGGCCTGCTGCTCGACAGCGGCGTCATCGTCGCGCGGCGGCCGCGCGACATGGCCGCGCGCTGGAAGCCGTCGGACGAGTTCATCGTCGAATGGCGCGCGCTCACCGTGAGCCTGCTCGACGAGCTCGCGGTGCTGGTGCGCGAGCGCCTGGGCCGCACGGCCGAGCAGCTGCCGCTGGCCTGCATCCTGGAAGGCGGCACCTGGGGCGCGGGCCGCCAGATCGCCGCCGAGCTGCGCCCGGGCGGCGTGCCGCCGCTGCAGATCGACAGCGACGGCACCATCTTCTGAGGCACTGCGATGGACCGCGCCGCCACCCCCGGTTTCGGCCTGCAGCTGCGCCACTGGCGCCATCGCCGCGGCCTGTCGCAGATGGCGCTGGCGCTCGCGGCCGAGGTCTCGGCGCGCCACCTCAGCTGGCTCGAGGCCGACAAGAGCCAGCCCAGCCGCGCGATGGTGCTGCGCCTGGCCGAGCGGCTGGACCTGCCGCTGCGCGAGCGCAACGGCCTGTTGATGGCCGCCGGCTACGCGCCGATGTACGGCGAGCGTGGCCTGGACGACCCGGCGCTGGCGCCCGCGCGCGGCGCGCTGCAGCGCCTGCTGGACGCCCACGAGCCCGCACCGGCGCTCGCGGTCGACCGGCACTGGAACCTGGTCGCGCACAACCGCCTGGTGCCGCTGCTGCTGCAACACGCGGCCCCGGCGCTGCTGCAGCCACCCATCAACGTGCTGCGCGTGTCGCTGCACCCCGCGGGTCTGGGCGGCATGGTCGACAACCTGCCGGCCTGGCGCGACCACGTGCTGGCGCGGCTGCAGCGGCAGATCGTCGCCAGCGGCGACGCGCGGCTGGTGGCGCTGCACGAGGAGCTGCGCGCGCTGCCCTGCCCGGACCCCGGCCCCCACACCGGCACCGATCCCGCGCCCGGCGACGGCTTCGACGACGTCGCGCAGTCGCTGCGGCTGCACACGCCGCTGGGGCCGCTGTGCTTCATCACCACGCTCACCGTGTTCGGCGCGCCGCACGACGTGACGCTGTCCGAACTGGCCATCGAGACCCTGCTGCCCGCCGATGCCGACACCGCGGCGCGGCTGCGCGACCTGCTGGCCTCCCATTGACCACTGCCCACGACACCATGCGCACCGTCCACCACGTCACCCACCCGCTCGTGCAGCACAAGCTCACGCTGATGCGGCAGAAGGACCGCAGCACCAACAGCTTCCGCCGCCTGCTGCACGAGATCGGCATGCTGATGGCCTACGAGGTGACGCGCGACATGCCGACCAGCCTGGTCGAGATCGAGACGCCGCTGGAGACCATGCAGGCGCCGGTGATCGACGGCAAGAAGACCGTGTTCGTCGTCGTGATGCGCGCCGGCGACGGCTTCCTCGACGGCATGCTGGAAGTGGTGCCGGGCGCGCGCGTGGGCCACATCGGCCTGTACCGCGACCCGAAGACGCTGGTGGCTGTGGAGTACTACTTCAAGATGCCGCACAGCATGCACGAGCGCGACGCCGTGGTGCTGGACCCGATGCTGGCCACCGGCAACTCGGCCGTGGCGGCGGTCGAGCGGCTGAAGGAGACGCGGCCGAAGTCGATCCGCTTCGTCAGCCTGCTGGCAGCACCCGAAGGCCTGAAGAACTTCCACGACCACCACCCCGACGTGCCGGTCTACACCGCGGCCATCGACCGCCAGCTCGACGAGCACGGCTACATCGTGCCGGGGCTGGGCGATGCGGGCGACCGCATCTTCGGCACCAAGTAGCGCCGCTGCCATGGCCCGCCACGCTGCACCCGTCGTTGCCAAGGCCCCGCGTGGCGCCACGCCTGCCGCGCCGCGCTGGCAGTTGCCTCCAGCGGCGCAGCCCGCCGCCCGGCCGCAGCGGCTGGCCTGCGCCTGCGGCGGGCGCTGCCCGCGCTGTGCTGCCGGGGCGGCCGTCACCCGCCCCGGCGACGCGCTGGAAGCCGACGCCACGCGCCGCGCCGCCGCGGCGGCCGACCTGCGCACGCCGCCGGCGCTGGGCCCCAGCGGCGCCGAGCTGCCCGCCGCCACGCGCGACCAGTACGCGGCGCGCCTGGGCGCACCGCTGCACGGCGTGCGCGTGCACCACGACGCTGCCGCGCAGCGGCGCAGCGCGGCGCTGGGGGCGGTGGCCTACACGCAGGGCCGCGACGTGCACCTGGGCCGCGGCGTCCAGGCGCAGCCGGCGCTCGGCGGCCCGGTGCTGGCGCACGAGCTCGCGCACACGCTGCAGCCGGCCGTGCGCGATGGCGGACGCATTGCGCGGCTGGCGCTCGCCGACCTGGCACCGGCGGTGCGGCGGTCGCTGCAGGTCTCGCGCACGCCGCCCGATGCCGGCAACCTGCAGCAGTGGGTCACCGACTACTTCGACCCCGCCAGCGGCACCACGCGCCAGACCAGCCTGACCCCCGACTTCGGCGCCGAGATCACCGACGCCCAGCAGCGCACCGGCCTCACCGCGGTGCTGTCGGAACTCGTGAGCCTGTCGGAGCCCGCACGCACGCCCGACCCCGAGCGCCGGCCGCTGCCGACCGACAGCCTGCTCGACCTGGCGCTGGACCTGCGCCCGCACGGCGGGGAACACGCGGTGGTCCGCTTCGTGCGCTACACCGAGGGCGGCACCGAGAAGCAGCTGATCGAGAAGACCCAGGTGCTGGCCGCCGCGGGCACCACCACCGCCACTCCCGCCGCGGCAGCGCCCGGCACCGCCACGCACACGGGTGCGGTCACGGTCGGCAGCGTGCGCATCGACATCGACACCCGCTTCTCGGCCGACGAAGGGCAGGCCATCGCCGGCGCGGTGGGCCTGCTGCCCGACCTGCTGCGCGCGCGCGTCGACGGCCTGCGCTTCATCGACGCCGGCAGCGGCCAGGGACCCGGCGGCGAGAACGGCCACTACGACCCGGCCATCGACGGCGTGCGCATCTGGGGCGCCATGTTCGACGCCTCGCCGCGCCGCGTTGGCGCGGCCAGCGCCACGGCCTACCAGATCGTGCACGAGATCGGCCACGCCGTGGACCTGCGCCCGCTGCACGCCGCCGAGCGCGCGCGCGCCGCCGCGCAGGAGGCGCTGGACCGGCTGCAGCGCCCGCCGACGCTGGAGATCGACACCAGCGGCGACCCGCTGGCGGGGCTGGACGACACGCCGCGCGCCGACCCCGCGCGCGACGCCGAGATCGCCCGGCTGCGGCAGGAGATCGCCACGCACGACGCCGCGATCGCCACGGCGGCCTCGGTGGCCGGCCACGAGGTGGGCACGGCCGCCGAGTCGATGCTCACGGCCTTCGCCGCTGCGCTGGTCGCCGACGGCGTGACCGCCGTGCCGCGCGCGAAGACCCGCAACGCCGCGATCGAAGCCGCCAACGCCGCGGCCGAGGAGGCGCATGCGGCCGATCCGAGCACGCCCGAGCCGGTGCTGCAGCCGCTGGAGCCGCTGCTCAGCGGCGGCATCACGCGCTACGCCGCCACCGACCTGATGGAGGCCTACGCCGAGCACTACGCGCTGTACGTGCTGGACGAGGCCCTGCTGCTGGCGCTGCGCCCGCACGTGCATGCGTACTTCGCCAGCGCGCAGCCGAAGACCGCACCGCCCGCGGCCACGCCCTGAGCGCAGCCGCCTAGCCTGCGAACGGGTTCGCGGTGGCGAACCACAGCCCGATGCCGGTGGCGATGATGAAGGCGCCGTCGAGCACGCCTACCAGCAGGAAGACCTTGCCCTGCAGCTTGTCCATCAGCTCGGGCTGGCGGGCCGAGGCCTCCAGGTACTTGGCCGCCATCACGCCGATGCCCAGGCACGAGCCGATGGCGCCCAGGCCGATCATGTGGCCCACGGCCAGGGGGGTGAGGTTGATGCTGTCCACGGTGTGCCGTCCTTGTTCATCTGCTTGCAACGTGCCCGATGCTGCCGTCGCAGAGGGGCTGCGTCGATGACCTGGCAGGTCATGGCGGCCGCGGCCCGAGCGGGCCCGAGCGGGCATGCACGCCCCGTGCGCGCGGCCCGCATCGCCCCGATACTGCGGCCATGCTGATCCGCAACGCCACCCTGCCCGACGGCCGCAGCGGCATCGACCTGCTGGTGCAGGACGGCCGCATCGCCGCCGTCGGCCCGCAGCTGCCTGCCCCCGAGGGCGTGCAGGCCATCGACGCCGGCGGCTGGCTGCTGAGCCCGCCCTTCGTCGATGCGCACTTCCACATGGACTCCACGCTCAGCCACGGCCTGCCGCGCGTGAACGCCAGCGGCACGCTGCTGGAGGGCATCGCGCTGTGGGGCGAGCTGAAGCCGCTGCTGACGCCCGAGGCCATCGCCGAGCGCGCGCTGCAGTACTGCGACTGGGCGGTGGCGCGCGGGCTGCTGGCGATCCGCACGCACGTGGACGTGTGCGACGACCGGCTGCTGGCCGTGCGCGCGCTGCTGCAGGTGCGCGAACAGGTGCGGCCCTACCTCGACCTGCAGCTGGTGGCCTTCCCGCAGGACGGCCTGCTGCGTGCGCCGAACGCGCTGGCCAACCTGCGGCGCGCGCTGGACCTGGGCGTCGACGTGGTCGGCGGCATCCCGCACTTCGAGCGCACGATGGCGCAGGGCGCCGAAAGCGTGCAGATCCTGTGCGAACTGGCGGCCGAACGCGGGCTGCGCGTGGACATGCACTGCGACGAGACCGACGACCCGCTGTCGCGCCACATCGAGACGCTGGCCTTCCACACGCAGCGGCTGGGGCTGCACGGGCGCGTCACGGGCTCGCACTGCACGTCGATGCACGCGATGGACAACTACTTCGTGAGCAAGCTGCTGCCGCTGATCGCCGAGGCCGGCGTGCACGTGGTGGCGAACCCGCTGATCAACATCACGCTGCAGGGCCGGCACGACACCTACCCCAAGCGCCGCGGCATGACGCGCGTGCCCGAGCTGCTGGCCGCGGGCGTGAATGTCGGATTCGGTCACGACTGCGTCATGGACCCCTGGTACGCGCTCGGCTCGGCCGACATGCTGGACGTGGCGGCGATGGGCCTGCACGTGGCGCAGATGACTTCGGCCGCCGCGATGCGCCAGTGCTTCGACGCCGTCACCGTGCACAACGCGCGCATCCTGGGCCTGGAGGGCTACGGCCTCGCGCCCGGCTGCCGCGCCGACTTCGTGCTGCTGCAGGCGCGCGACCCGGTCGAGGCGATCCGGCTGCGTGCGCAGCGCCTGCTGGTGGTGCGCGGCGGTGCGGTGCTGGCGCGTGCCGCACCGCTGCACAGCAGCCTGCACCTGCCCGGGCGCCCGGCCGGCGTGGATTTCACGCGACAGCGCTGAGCCCTGCTGCGTCGTGCAGGGGTGCTTCGCTAGAATGAATTCGCACCCTCGCAGTCAGCAATCTGGCCACACATGAAGCTCATCGGTTCACTCACCAGCCCCTACGTGCGCAAAGTGCGTGTCGTGATGGCCGAGAAGAAGCTCGACTTCCAGCTCGATCTGGAAGACGTGTGGGGCAGCGACGCGATGCTCAAGTCCAACCCGCTGGGCAAGGTGCCGTGCCTGGTGCTGGACGGCGGCGAGGCGGTGTTCGATTCGCGCGTCATCGTCGAGTACCTCGACACGCTGAGCCCGGTGGGCAAGCTGATCCCGCCACCCGGCCGCGAGCGCATCGAGGTGCGCACGTGGGAGGCGCTGGCCGACGGCGTGCTCGACGCCGCGATCCTGGCGCGCCTGGAAGCCACCTGGAGCGGCCGCGCCGACGGCGAGCGCTCGCAGGCCTGGATCGACCGCCAGATGAGCCGCGTGCTGACCAGCCTGAAGGCCATGAGCCAGGGCCTGGGCGACAAGCCCTGGTGCGCCGGCAACCACTTCACGCTGGCCGACGTGGCGGTGGGCTGCGCGCTCGGCTACCTCGACTTCCGCTTCCCGCAGATCGACTGGCGTTCGGACTACCCGAACCTCACGCGCCTGAACGAGAAGCTGGTGGTGCGCCCCAGCTTCGTCGACTCGCTGCCGCCCGCGGCCTAGGCAGCCGCGCTGACAGCGGCCGGCTGGAAGCTGTCGCTTCGGGCCAGCGGCCAGTACAGCCTGTAGACGTTGTGCGGCCAGTCGCCGCGGCCCTCGGCGGCCTCTAGCAGCGCGCCGGGCCGCACGAAGTGCAGCTGGTTCGCCAGCAGCTTCACGTCGCCGCCGTCGCTGCGGCGCACGATGTGCATCGCGGTGATGCGGTTGGGGTGCTCCAGCCCCGCGGCCTGCACCAGTTCCTGCAGCGCCGCCAGCGTGTTCTGGTGGAAGCGGTAGACGCGTTCGATCTTGTCGGGCACCACCAGCGCCTGCTGGCGCTGCGGGTCCTGCGTCGTCACGCCGGTGGGGCAGGCGCCGCTGTGGCAGGTCTGCGCCTGGATGCAGCCCAGCGCGAACATGAAGCCGCGCGCCGCGTTGCACCAGTCGGCGCCCAGCGCCATCATGCGGGCGATGTCGAAGGCGCCCACCACCTTGCCGGCGCAGCCGAGCTTGACGCGGTGGCGCAGGTTCAGGCCCACCAGCGTGTTGTGCACCAGCAGCAGGCCTTCCTGCAGCGGCGCGCCCACGTGGTCGGTGAACTCCAGCGGCGCCGCGCCGGTGCCGCCCTCGGCGCCGTCGACGACGATGAAGTCGGGCGCGATGCCGCTGTCCAGCATGGCCTTGGCGATGGCGAACCACTCCCACGGGTGGCCGATGCAGAGCTTGAAGCCGGTGGGCTTGCCGCCCGAGAGCGTGCGCAGCCGGTCGATGAACTGCAGCATGCCCAGCGGCGTGTCGAAGGCGCCGTGGCGCGACGGGCTGACGCAGTCCACGCCCACCGGCACGCCGCGCGCGGCGGCGATCTCGGGCGTGACCTTCGGACCCGGCAGCACGCCGCCGTGGCCGGGCTTGGCGCCCTGGCTCAGCTTGAGCTCGATCATCTTCACCTGCGGGTCGCGCGCGTTGTCGGCGAAGCGCTCGGGGCTGAACGAGCCGTCGTTGTTGCGGCAGCCGAAGTAGCCGCTGCCGATCTCCCAGATCAGGTCGCCGCCGTGCACCCGGTGGTGCGCGCTGATGCTGCCCTCGCCGGTGTCGTGCGCGAAGCCGCCGCGGCGCGCGCCGCCGTTGAGCGCCAGCACCGCGTTGGCGCTGAGCGCGCCGAAGCTCATCGCCGAGATGTTGAAGATGCTGGCGTCGTAGGGCTGGGTGCAGCCGTTGCCGGCGTCGCCGATGCGCACGCGGAAGTCGTGGCCCGTCAGCGAGGTCGGCGCGATCGAGTGGTTGATCCACTCGTAGCCCTCGGCGTGCACGTCGAGCTGGGTGCCGAAGGGGCGCTTGTCGGGTTCGCCCTTGGCGCGCTGGTAGACCAGGCTGCGCTGCGTGCGCGAGAACGGCGCCGCTTCGTTGTCGGCCTCGATGAAGTACTGGCGGATCTCGACGCGCACGAACTCCAGCAGGAAGCGCAGGTGGCCGATGACCGGGTAGTTGCGCAGCACCGAGTGGCGCGTCTGGCGCGTGTCGCGCCACCCCAGGCCGACGAGGAACAGGCACACCAGCGCGACGAAGCCGCCGCTGTCGAAGGCGACCCACGTGAAGCTGGCCAGCAGCAGGCCGACGGCGCTGGCCAGCCAGGCGGTGTAGCGCACGGGAAAGTGCTGGTCGAGCTTGTGCAGCCAGGCGTGCATGCCGGAGCCTCCGAGGCACTGAAGAGCGGCGCATCGTAGCCGCGGGCGTGCGGCCGCGATGCCCGGAACTGCCCTGTCTTGCAGCCTGTTGCGCTTGTTCAGGCGCCGAAGAACTCGCGCAGCGCCGCGGCGGTGGCGCCCGGCACTTCCTCGGGGATGAAGTGGCCGGCGGGCAGTGCGCGGCCGGTCACCGTGGCGCTGCACTGCGCACGCCACAGCGCCAGCGGGTCGAACAGCTGGTGCACCACGCCGCGCTCGCCCCACAGCACCAGCAGGTCGCAGGCGATCTTCCAGCCCGCCGCGCGCGCGGCGCGGTCGTGGTCGAGGTCGATGCCGGCCGAGGCGCGGTAGTCCTCGCAGGCGGCATGGATGGCCTCGGGCGTGCAGAAGTTGCGCTCGTACTCGGCCAGCGCCTCGGGCTCGATGTAGCCGGTGCCGCCGGCGCCCCAGCCGCCCAGCTTGGCACGCAGGTAGGCCGGTGCGCAGCCGCCGATCATCGTCTCGGGCAGCGGATGCGGCTGGATCAGGTGGAACCAGTGGTAGTAGGCCCGCGCGAAGCGCATGTCGGTGGCGTCGTACATGTCCAGCGTGGGTGCGATGTCGATCACGCACAGCTTGTGCACCGCGTCGGCATGGTCCAGCGCGAGCCGGTGCGCCACGCGTCCGCCGCGGTCGTGCCCCACCAGCCCGAAGCGCGTGTGGCCCAGCTGCCGCATCAGCGCCACGAGGTCGGCCGCCATCGTGCGCTTGCTGTAGTTGGCATGGTCGGCGCTGCCTGCCGGCTTGTCGCTGCGGCCGTAGCCGCGCAGGTCGGGCAGCACCAGGCGGAAGTGCGGCGCCAGCTGCTGCGCCACGCGCTGCCACAGCACGTGGCTCTGCGGGAAGCCGTGCACCAGCAGCAGCGGCGGCGCGCCGGCACGGCCGCCGCTGCGCAGGTGCAGGCGCACGCCGCCGACATCGACGTCGGCGGCCTCGAAGCCGTGGAACCAGGGCGTCGTGGCAGACGTCGCGGCAGGCATGGGAGCAGGCGTCGAAGGCATGGCACCAGCATAGCGCGCTGGCTATACTTCGCGCCCTCAGCGCCGATTTGATCCGAATTGCGGGCGCTCTAACAAATGCCGCTAAAGCTGGACGCCATGACCCGGTGCCCGCTGCTGCGGTGCCGGGTTTCTTCATGGCCTCGATCGGAAGCGTCACCGCCCAGAGCCTGCACTTCAGCGAACCGCTGCCGCTGCGCAGCGGTGCCGTGCTGCCCGCATACACCCTGGTCTACGAGACCTACGGCACGCTCAACGCCGACAAGAGCAACGCCGTGCTCGTGTGCCATGCGCTGAACGCCAGCCACCACGTGGCCGGCGTCGACGAACACGGCGCCACCGGCTGGTGGGACAACCTGGTCGGGCCCGGCAAGCCGCTGGACACCGACCGCTTCTTCGTCATCGGCGTCAACAACCCCGGCTCGTGCTTCGGCAGCACCGGGCCGATGCACGTGAACCCCGCCACCGGCCGCGTCTGGGGCGCCGACTTCCCCGTCGTGACGGTGGAGGACTGGGTCGACGCGCAGGTGCGGCTGATCGACCGCCTGGGCATCGGGCAGCTCGCGGCGGTGCTGGGGGGCAGCCTGGGCGGGATGCAGGCGCTGGCCTGGACGCTGCGCCACCCCGAGCGCGTGCGCCACTGCGTGGCCGTGGCCACCGCGCCCAACCTGAGCGCGCAGAACATCGCCTTCAACGAAGTGGCGCGGCGCGCCATCGTCACCGACCCCGACTTCCACGGCGGGCACTTCTACGCCCACGGCGTGGTGCCGCGGCGCGGGCTGCGCGTGGCGCGCATGATCGGCCACATCACGTACCTCAGCGACGACGCGATGGAGCAGAAGTTCGGCCGTGAGCTGCGCGCCGCGGAGCTGGGCTACTCGACGCAGGAGATCGAGTTCCAGATCGAGAGCTACCTGCGCCACCAGGGCGACAAGTTCAGCGCCTACTTCGACGCCAACACCTACCTGCTGATCACGCGCGCGCTCGACTACTTCGACCCCGCGCGCGCGCACGGCGGCGACCTGGCGCGCGCCTTCGCGGTGGCGCGCGCCAACCGGTTCCTGCTGGTGAGCTTCACCACCGACTGGCGCTTCTCGCCGGCGCGCAGCCGCGAGATCGTGAAGGCGCTGGTCGACAACCGCATCGACGCCAGCTACGCCGAGATCGCCGCGCCGCACGGACACGACGCCTTCCTGCTCGACGACCCGCGCTACCACGCGGTCATGCGCGCGTACTTCGACAAGGTGGCCGCACCCGCCGGCCCGGCAGGAGCGCGCCATGTCTGAACGCCGCGACATGGAAGTCATCGCCGACCTCGTGCCGGCCGGCAGCCGCGTGCTCGACCTCGGCTGCGGCAGCGGCGAGCTGCTGGCGCACCTGCAGCACACCAAGGGCTGCACCGGCTACGGCGTGGAGATCGCCGATGCCAACGTGCAGGCCTGCGTGCAGCGCGGCGTCAACGTCATCCAGCTCAACCTCGAGGACGGCCTGGCGCTGTTCGAGGACCGCAGCTTCGACGTCGTGCTGCAGCTCGACACGCTGCAGCACCTGCGCAACACCGAGCACATGCTGCGCGAGACCGCGCGCGTGGGCCGCATCGGCATCCTGAGCTTCCCGAACTTCGCCCACTGGCCCAACCGGCTGCGCGTGGCCAGCGGCCGCATGCCGGTGACGCGCGCGCTGCCCTACGAGTGGTACGACACCCCGAACATCCGCGTCGGCACCTACGCCGACTTCGAGGTGCTGGCCCGCAAGAGCGGCCTGCAGATCACCGACAGCTTCGGCCTGCAGGCTGGCCGCGTGGTGCGGCGCTGGCCCAACCTGCGCGCCAGCGTGGCGGTGTTCAGATTCGAGCAGCGCTGATGTCGGGCGGCTCGGCCGGCCCTTGCGATCCGGCATCGGCCACGCCGGTCTTCAACGTCACGCTGAACACCGAGCCCTGACCCGGCTTGCTGTGCACGGTGATGGCGCCGCCCATCGCCTCCACCAACTGCTTGGCCAGCGCCAGCCCGAGGCCGGTGCCGGCCACCGGCGAGTGCTGGGCGCCGGCGCGCTCGAACGGGGTGAACAGGCGCGCCAGCTGCAGCGTGTCCATGCCCTGGCCAGTGTCGCTGACGCTGAGCGTGACGACGTCGCCGAAGCGCGCCGCGCCCACCAGCACCTGGCCGCCGGGGCGGTTGTACTTGATGGCGTTGGACAGCAGGTTGCTCGCGACCTGCTTCAGCCGCGTCGGGTCGCCCTGCACCGACAAGGGCTCGGCCGGCAGCGCGTCGACGAAGCGCAGCCCGGCGGCATGCGCCTCGGCGGCGTGCATGGCCCAGGCCTCCCGCAGCAGCTGCGCCAGGTCGACGGCGGTGCGCGTGAACTGCAGCTGGCCGGTCTCGGCGCTCGACAGGTCGAGCAGGTCGTTCACCAGCGCCAGCAGGTGGCGGCCGCTTTCCAGGATGGTCTGCACCCACGCGCGCTGGCGTTCGTTGCCGGCCTGGTCCATCTCCAGCAGCTGCGCGAAGCCGATGATGGCGTTCATCGGCGTGCGCAGCTCGTGGCTCACGCGCGAGAGGAAGGCCGACTGCGCCTTCTGCGCCGCCGCGCCGCGGTCGCGTTCCTGGCGCAGCGCTTCGGCTTCCTTGCGCGCGCTGATGTCGGTGTGGGTGCCGATCATGCGCAGCGGCTGCCCGGCGGCGTCGCGCTCGATCACCATGCCGCGCGACAGGATCCACTTCCAGCGCCCGTCGCTGCAGCGCATGCGGTGCTCGTTCATGTACGACGCGGTGCGGCCGCTGAAGTGGGCCTCGCGGTCGGCCTGCATCTGCGCGCGGTCGTCGGGGTGGGTCAGCGCGTCCAGCGCCTCGGGCCGGTCGCGGTGCGCCTCGCGGGTCAGGCCGTACATCTCGAGCAGCCGTGCCGAGACCACCTCGCGGCCGCGCGCGATGTCCCAGTCCCAGACGCCGTCGCCCAGGCTGTCCAGCGCCAGCGTCCAGCGCTCCTCGCTGCCGCGCAGGGCCAGCTCGGCCTGCTTGCGCGCGCTGATGTCCATCATCACGCCGACGCGGATGTGGCCCTGCGCGTCGCTGGCCACCGACGAGGCCGCCAGCTGCACCCACTTCTGCGTGCCGTCGGCCAGCACGATGCGGAACTCGGTCTGCACCGGCTGCCCGCTGCGCCGCGAGGCCTCGGTCTCCAGGCTCACGCGCAGGTGGTCGGCGGGGTGGTCGAAGCTGCGCAGCAATTCGCCGTCGGCCAGCACGTCCTCGGGGCGCACGCCGTACAGCGCCTGCACGCCTTCGCTGACGAAGGTGAAGCGGCGCGTGCCGTCCGGGGCCACGTGCAGCCGGTAGACCACGCCGGGCACGCGTGCCGCGATCTCGCGCAGCTGCTGCTCGCTGCGCTGCAGCGCCGCCGCAGCCTCGATGCGCTCGGTGACCTCCTCGACCGTGCCTTCGTAGTACAGCAGCCGGCCCTGCGCGTCGTGCACGAGGTGGGCGGTCTCGCTGACCCAGATCAGGCGCCGGCTCACGAGCAGCCGCACCTGCGAGACGAACGCGCGCACCTGCCCGTCGCGGAACAGCAGCGCACGGAACTGGTCGCGGCGGGCCGGGTCGACGTACCAGTCGCTGTCGATGGACTGTGCGCGTGCGTGCAGTTCGTCCTCGCTGGCGCAGTCGTTCAGCCGCACCAGGGCCGCGTTGGCGCGCAGCAGCCGGCCGTCGGGCTGCGCCCGGTAGGCGCCGATGGGCAGGAAGTCGAACAGCGAGGCGAAGCTGTCGTCCAGGGCCGCTGCGGGTGGGTCGTCGCGGGAGCGCATGCCCCGATTGTCGCGTGGCCGTTGCGGCCTACACTGCCCGCACCAACCGGCCAAGGAGACAGCTTGAACGCGACGCAGCACACCGTGGGCCTGATCGGCCTGGGCGCCATGGGGCGCGGCATGGCGGGGTCGCTGCGGCGCGCCGGCCTGCCCGTGCAGGTGTTCGACGTGCGCCCCGGCGCCGCCGAGGACTTCGCCCGCGAGGGCGGCACCGCCGCACCCAGCGCAGCGGCCCTGGCCGCCGCCTGCCGGGTGGTGGTGTCGGTGGTGGTGAACGCGGCGCAGACCGAGGACCTGCTGTTCGGCAGCGGCGGCGTCGCCGCGGCGATGCAGCCGGGCGCCGTGTTCGTGATGTGCAGCACCGTCGACCCGAACTGGAGCATCGCGCTCGAGGCGCGGCTGGAAGCGGTAGGCCTGCAGTACCTCGACGCCCCCATCTCCGGCGGCGCCGCGAAGGCCGCGGCGGGCGAGATCACGATGATGACCGCCGGCCGCCCGGCCGCCTACGCCGTGGCGCAGCCGGTGCTGGACGCGATGGCCGGCCGCGTCTACAAGCTCGGCGACCGCGCCGGCGCCGGCAGCAAGGTGAAGATCATCAACCAGCTGCTGGCCGGCGTGCACATCGCCGCCGCCGCCGAGGCGATGGCGCTGGGGCTGCGCGAAGGCGTGGCCGCCGACGCGCTGTACGAGGTCATCACGCACAGCGCCGGCAACAGCTGGATGTTCGAGAACCGCATGGCGCACGTGCTGGCCGGCGACTACACGCCGCTGTCGGCGGTGGACATCTTCGTCAAGGACCTGGGCCTGGTGCTCGACACCGCGCGCGCCAGCAAGTTCCCGCTGCCCCTGAGCGCCACCGCGCACCAGATGTTCATGCAGGCCAGCACGGCCGGCTTTGCCAAGGAAGACGACAGCGCGGTGATCAAGATCTTCCCGGGCATCACGCTGCCGGGCAGGCCGGGGCAGGCGCCATGACGCTGAAGCTCGGCTGCATCGCCGACGACTTCACCGGCGCCACCGACCTCGCCAACAACCTCGTGCGCGCCGGCATGCGCGTGGTGCAGACCATCGGCGTGCCCGACGCGCCCGTGCCCGACGTCGACTGCGTGGTGGTGGCGCTGAAGTCGCGCACCAACCCGGCGGCCGAGGCCGTGGCGATGTCGCTGGCCGCCGCGCGCTGGCTGCGCGCGCAGGGGGCGGCGCAGCTGTACTTCAAGGTCTGCTCCACCTTCGACAGCACGCCCGCCGGCAACATCGGCCCGGTGGCCGAGGCGCTGCTGGCCGAGACCGGCGCGCGCTTCGCCATCGTCACGCCGGCCTTCCCCGAGAACGGCCGCACCGTGTTCAAGGGCCACCTCTTCGTCGGCGACGTGCTGTTGTCGGACAGCCCGATGCGCCAGCACCCGCTGACGCCCATGACCGACGCCAACCTCGTGCGCGTGCTGCAGGCGCAGGTGCGCAGCGCACGCGTGGGGCTGGTGGACCACCGCGCGCTGGCGCAGGGCGAAGACGGGCTGCGCGCGCGCTTTGCCGCGCTGCAGGCCGAGGGCGTGGCGCTGGCGATCGCAGACGCGGTGAGCGACGATGACCTGCGGCTGCTGGCGCGCGCCGCGCGCGCGCAGCCCGTGGTGGTCGCCGGCTCGGGCCTGGCCATCGGCATCCCGGCGCTGCACGGGCTGGCACCCAGCGCCGCGGCGGCGCAGCTGCCGCCGCCGCGTGGTGCACGCGCCGTGGTGTCGGGCAGCTGCTCGGCGGCCACCAACGCGCAGGTGGCGGCGTTCACCGGCCCGCGCCTGGCCATCGACCCGCTGCGGCTGGCGCAGGGCGAGGACCTCGTCGCCCAGGCGCTGGACTGGGCGCGGCCGCTGCTGGGCGCCACGCCGGTGCTGGTGCACGCCACCGCCGAGCCCGCCGCGGTGCAGGCGGTGCAGCAGCAGCTGGGCGCGGCACGCGCCGGCGCGCTGGTGGAAGATGCGCTGGCGGGCATCGCCGCCGGGCTGGTGCAGGCCGGCGTCGGTCAACTGGTGGTGGCCGGCGGCGAGACCTCGGGCGCGGTGGTGCAGCGCCTGGGCGTGCAGGTGCTGCGCATCGGGCCGCAGATCGACCCCGGCGTGCCCTGGTGCCATGCCGCCGTGCACGGCGGGCTGCACCTGGCGCTGAAGTCGGGCAACTTCGGCGGGCGCGACTTCTTCGAACGCGCGTTCGGGCTGCTGTGAGCACCGCCGCGCTGCGCGAGGAGATCTGCCGCGTCGGCCAGTCGCTGTTCGCGCGCGGCTACGTGCACGCCACCGCCGGCAACATCAGCGTGCGGCTGGACGACGGGGGGTTCCTGATCACGCCCACCGACGCCTGCCTGGGCACGCTGGACCCGGCGCGGCTGGCCTGGGTGGACGCCGCCGGCGTGCAGCAGTCGGGCGACCGCGCCAGCAAGACGCTGGCGCTGCACCGGCGCATCTACGCCGCCGCCCCCGCTGCGCGCTGCGTGCTGCACACGCACAGCACGCACCTGGTGGCGCTGACGCTGCAGGGCGTGTGGAGCGCCGACGCCATCGTGCCGCCGATCACGCCGTACTGCGTGATGAAGGTCGGCCCGGTGCCGCTGATCCCGTACCACCGCCCCGGCGACCCGGCCGTGGCGGCGCTGGTGGCCGAGCGCATCGCCGCGCGGCCGGGGCTGCGCGGCGTGATGCTGGACCGCCTGGGCCCCACCGTGTGGCACGCCAGCCCGGCCGCGGCCAACGCGGTGCTGGAGGAGCTGGAAGAGACGGCGCGGCTGTGGCTGCTGTGCCAGCCGAAGCCGGCGCCGCTGGACGCCGCGCAGCTGGCCGCGTTGCAGGCCGCCTTCGGCTGCACCTGGTAGCGGCGCGGGCCGCGGCGCCGGCGGTCGGCGCGGCCGCTGAAACACACGAAACAAACGCGGCCGCGGGGTCGCCGCCGCTGAAACCGGCGTGCAACCGGCGCTGGTCATGCTCGTGTCCACCACCAGGAGACGCGCATGGCCCCGACCCCGACCCTTCTTCCCGCGGCGCTGGCCGTGCACCGCAGCGGCCGCGATGGCGACGAGCGCGCCGTGTGCCTGCACTCCAGCACCGGCAGCCACGGCCAGTGGCGGGCGCTGCAGGCGCTGCTGGCACCGGGCCTGGAGCCGAGCTGGCAGCTGTGCGCGCCCGACCTGCACGGCCATGGCGACAGCCCGGCCTGGCCGGCTGCGCGCGACGCGTCGCTGCACGTCGACGCCGAGGCCGTGGAGCAGGCCTGCGGCCTGCACGCCGGGCAGCCTGCGCACCTGGTGGGCCACTCGTACGGCGCTGCGGTGGCGCTGCAGATCGCGCTGCGCCACCCCGAGCGCGTGCGCTCGCTGACGCTGTACGAGCCGGTGGCCTTCGGCCTGCTGCAGGCCGGCGCGCCGGGCGCGGACGCGGCCCTGGACGAGATCTCCGCCGTGGCCGACGCGGTGGCGGCGCTGGTGCGCGCCGGCGCGCTGCAGGACGCCGCGCGGGTCTTCGTCGGCTACTGGGGAGGCGCCGCCGCCTGGCCGGCGATGGCACCCGCGCAGCAGGCGCAGGTGATGGCGCGCATGGCCACGGTGCCGCGCCACTTCGAGGCCCTGTTCGCGGCGCGCTGGGATGCCACGCTGCTGCGCCGCCTGCGCATGCCGGTGCTGCTGATGCGCGGCCAGCACACCCGGCTCGCGGCGCGCCGCGTCAGCGAACTGCTGGCCGCCGCGCTGCCGCATGCCCGCTGCGTGGAGCTCGGCGGCGCCGGCCACCTGGGCCCGCTGACGCACCGCGACGGCGTGGCGCGCTGGATGCTGGCGCACCTGGACCCGCGGCGCTTCGAGCTGGCCTTCAGCGCGCAGCCGACCTGACGGGCCGGCGGCTCCGGTTCAGACGCGTTCGACCGGCGCCAGCGGCTCGAAGCCCGCGGCCGTCTTGGCCTTCCAGGCGGCGATGGCGGCGGCCATCTCGTCGATGTCGAAGATGGCGCTCTGCAGCAGCGTCATCTGTTCCAGCGCGGCGCCGGTGGGGTGGTCGACGGCGTAGTTCAGCGCCAGCTTGCTGCCGGCCACGGCCAGCGGCGACTTGGCGGCGATGCCGGCGGCCAGCGCCAGCGCGTGCGCCAGCGTGGCGGCGGCGTCGGGCAGCACGGCGTTCACCAGGCCCGCCTGCAGCGCGCGCTCGGCGCCCAGGCGTTCGCCGGTGTAGGCCATCTCGCGCGCGATGGCGGGCGGCACGATCTTCGGCAGCCGCTGCAGCACACCCAGGTCGGCGGCCATGCCGATGTGGATCTCCTGCACCGTGAAGAACGCGTCGGCGCTGCACACGCGCAGGTCGCAGGCCGCGGCCAGGTCGAGTGCGCCGCCGATGCAGCCGCCCTGCACCGCGGCGATGACGGGAAACCGCGCTTCTTCCAGTGCGTCGAAGCAGCGCATCAGCTGCCGGAGCGCGTCCTGGAAGGCCAGGCGCTGGCGCGGGCTGGAGGTGTCGAGCATCGGCATCTGCCCGGCGAACACGTCCAGCGCCATGCCGGCGCTGAAGTGCTTGCCGGTCGACGAGATCACCAGCGCGCGCGTGCGCCCTTCGGCGTTGAGCGCGCTCACCGTGTCGCGCAGCGCCGGGAAGAACGGCGGCTCGAAGGTGTTCAGCCGCTCGGGGCGGCACAGCTGCAGGTGGGCCACGCCGTTGTCGGCGAAGTCGAGGCGGAAGAAGTCGGTGGGCATGGCCCCAGCATAGCGCCGCCGTGGTGGAATCCGGCCCATGCAGACCCTGACCGCCGACACCCTGCGCACGCCCGACGGCACCGCGCTGCACCTGCACCACTGGCCCCACGACGCACCGCGCGGCACGGTGCAGCTGGTGCACGGGCTGGGCGAACACCTCGGCCGCTACGCCTGGCTGGCCGGGCAGCTGCACGCCGCCGGCTGGCGCGTGGTGGGCCACGACCACCGCGGCCACGGCCGCAGCGGCGGCGCGCGCGGCGCGCTGCCCGACGCGCAGGCGCTGTGTGCCGACCTGGCGCTGGTGGTGGACGCCTTCCGCCGGTCGAGCCCGCCCGGGCGGCCGCACGTGCTGCTGGGCCACAGCATGGGCGGCATGGTGGCCGGCCGCTTCGTGGCCGAGGCGCTGGCCGACCGCCCGGCGCCGTGGTCGCGGCCGGTCGACGGCCTGGTGCTGTCGTCGCCCGCGCTCGACGCCGGGCTGGGCCCCTGGCAGCGGCTGCAGCTGGCGCTGGGCCACGCGCTGGCGCCGGACCTGGCGCTGGGCAACGGCCTGCAGCCCGGCTGGGTCAGCCGCGACCCCGCCGTCGTGCAGGCCTACACGGCCGACCCGCTGAACCACGACCGCATCACGCCGCGGCTGGTGCGCAGCATCGTCGACGGCGGCGCGCTGGTGCGCGCCCGCGCGCCGCTCTGGACCACACACACGCTGCTGCTGTGGGCCGGCGCCGACCGCTGCGTCGACCCGGTCGGCAGCGCCGCGTTCGCTGCCGCGGCGCCGCGCGCGGTGTGCACGGCGCAGGTCTTCCCGGGCCTGTTCCACGAAGTCTTCAACGAACCCGAGCGCGACGAGGTCGTGGCGCACCTGCTGCGCTGGCTGGCGCGGTTCTAAGATCGGGGCCCCTGCCGCCGAGGAACCGCCGCCATGAACGCACCCGACCGCCAGCTGCAGCTGGCCGCCTACGCCGACCGCGCCTGGGACGAACGCATCGTTCCGGCGCTCACCGACTACATCGCCATCCCGGCGAAGAGCCCGATGTTCGACGCCGACTGGGCGGCCCACGGCCACATCGAGCGCGTGATCCGCGACGCCGCGGCCTGGGTCGAGGGGCGCAAGGTGCCGGGCCTGCGGCTGGAGGTGGTGCGCATCGAGGGCCGCACGCCGGTGATCTTCTTCGAGGTCGCAGGCACCCGCAGCAGCGACTGCGCCGGCAGCGGCGACACCGTGCTGCTGTACGGCCACCTCGACAAGCAGCCCGAGTTCAACGGCTGGCGCAACGACCTCGGCCCCTGGACGCCGAAGTACGAAGGCGGCCTGCTCTACGGCCGCGGCGGCGCCGACGACGGCTACGCGGTCTATGCCGCCATCACCGCCATCGAGGCGCTGAAGGCGCAGAGCCTGGAGCACCCGCGCTGCGTCGGCATCATCGAGAGCTGCGAGGAAAGCGGCTCGTCCGACCTGCCGGTGTACCTGGACGCGCTGCGCCCGCGCCTGGGGCAGGTCGGGCTCGTGGTGTGCCTGGACAGCGGCGCGGGCAACTACGACCAGCTCTGGCTCACGACCAGCCTGCGCGGCATGGTCAGCGGCGTGCTGAAGGTCGAGGTGCTGACCGAAGGCATCCACAGCGGCGACGCCTCGGGCCTGGTGCCCAGCAGCTTCCGCATCCTGCGCCACGTGCTCGACCGGCTGGAAGACAGCGCCACCGGCGCGCTGCTGCCGCAGAGCTTCCACTGCGAGATCCCGGCGTCGCGGCTGGCGCAGGCGCAGGCCACCGCGGCGATCCTGCAGGACGAGGTCTGGAAGCGCATGCCCTGGTCGTGCGGGGCCGACGGCGGCCCGGTGCTGCCGACCACCACCGACCCGGTCGAGGGCCTGCTGCGCCGCACCTGGCGGCCCACGCTCAGCGTGACCGGCGTCGAGGGCTTCCCGACGCTGGGCAACGCCGGCAACGTGCTGCGCCCGAGCACCGCGTTCAAGCTCAGCCTGCGCCTGCCGCCGCTGGTGGACGGCCACACCGCCAGCCTGCAGCTGAAGACGCTGCTGGAGGACAACGCGCCGTACAACGCGAAGGTCACCTTCCACCCCGACGGCCGCGCCGGCGCCTTGGGCGCCACCGGCTGGAACGCGCCCGAACTGGCGCCGTGGCTGGAAGGCGCGCTCAACAGCGCCAGCAACAGCCACTTCGGCGCGCCCTGCGGCTACATCGGCCAGGGCGGCACGATCCCGCTGATGAGCATGCTGCAGCAGGGCTTCCCGCAGGCGCAGATGATGGTCTGCGGCGTGCTGGGCCCGAAGAGCAACGCCCACGGGCCCAACGAGTTCCTGCACGTGCCGTACGCGAAGAAGCTCACCGCGGCGGTGTCGCAGGTCATCGCCGCCTGCCCATGAGGCAGGCGGCGCCTGCTCAGGGCATCATCGCCGCGGCGGCCCGGATGGCCTCGCGGATGCGGCCGTAGGTGCCGCAGCGGCAGATGTTCTCGATCGCGTCGATGTCGGCGTCGGTCGGGTTCTTCGTGCGCTTGAGCAAATCCACCGCGGCCATGATCTGGCCCGGCTGGCAGAAGCCGCACTGCGCCACGTCGCGGTCCAGCCAGGCCTGCTGCACCGGGTGCAGCGTGGTGCCATCGGGCCCGCTGGCCAGGCCCTCGATGGTGGTGATCTGCTTGCCCGCGACGTCGGACACGCGCGTGGCGCAGGTGGTCACGGCCTTGCCGTTGACGAGGCAGGTGCAGGCCTTGCAGACGTTGACGCCGCAGCCGTACTTGGGGCCGGTGATGCCGAGCTTGTCGCGCAGCACCCACAGCAGCGCCATGTCGGCGGGCGCATCGACGGCGACCGATTGGCCGTTGACGTTCAGCGTGTAGTTGGGCATGTCGGGGCTCCTCAGACGAAGACGGGGTCGGGCAGGCGGCCCGGGGGCACCGGCGTGAACACCGGCGGCGCGTTGAGCGGGAACTTGCGCGGCTTCAGGCCGGTGGCGCGCGCCCAGGCATTGGCGATGGCGCCGGAAGCGGCCGACAGGCCGACCTCGCCCATGCCGCCGATGGGCTCGCCGTTGGCGGGCATCACGATGATCTGCAGCGCCTTCGGAAAGTCCCTCATCTTCGTGACGCGGTAGTTCGTGTAGCTCGACTCCAGCGGCAGGCCGTCCTGGATCGTCAGCCCGGCGTTCAGCACCAGCGTGATGGCGTCGGCCAGCCCGCCTTCGACCTGCGCGCGGATGCCCGACGGGTTCAGCGGCTTGCCGACGTCGATGGCCACCGTGGCGCGCGTGACCTTGGCGTTGCGCGGGTCGCGTGCGTCGATCTCCACCAGGCAGGCCGTGAACGAGCGCGACTCCTGGTGCACCGCGATGCCCTGCGCGAAGCCGGCCGGCATCGCCTTGCCCCACTGGCCCGCGTTCGCCACGGCCTGCAGCACGGCGCGCGCGCGCGGCAGCCGCAGCGACGCGAGGCGGAACGCCAGCGGGTCGCGGCCCAGGCGCCGGGCGATCTCGTCGACGATGATCTCCTCGGTGCTGCGCGCGGGCTGGATGTGCACCGAGCGGAACGACACCGTCGGCATGTCCAGCGGCACCGGCGTCAGCACCTTGGTGCCGACGCCGAAGTTGTAGGGCGAGGCGACCATGGTCTTGAAGAAGAACTCCTCGTAGCCGAGGTTGCCCACCGTCTGCTGCACCACGGTCGGCAGCGCGCCGGCCGCGGCGGTGCCGATCTCGCCGAAGCCGTGGCGCGCGTCCAGCCGCACCGCGGCCACGCGCTGCTCGAAGGCCGTCACCTGGCCCAGCAGCAGCGTCGCGCGGATCTTGTGGAACTGCGGCGGCCGCACCCGCGTCTGGCGCAGGTCGTCGGTGCGGTGGTACATCAGCTTGCAGGGCCGGCCGGTGGCCTTGGACACCTGCACCGCCACCTGCACCGGGTCCCAGAACAGGCGGCGGCCGAACGAGCCGCCGGTGGTGATGACGTGCGCCTTCACCGCGCTCTGCGGCAGGCCCAGGTCGAGCGCGATGGACTGCAGCGCGATGATCGGCGTCTGCATGCCGGCCCAGATCTCGCACGACCCCGGGCGCACGTCGGCGATGGCGGTCTCCACCTCCAGCGGCGCGTGCGCCGCGGCGCGGAACTCGAACTCGCCCTCGACCGTGATCGCGCCCAGCGGCGGCAGCGCCATCGGCACGATGGACTTCTTCAGCGTCGCCTGGATCGTGGCGTCGGACTGGCCCTTCATCGGGCCGTCGCCCCAGGTGATGTCGAGCGCGTTGGCCGCGGCCCAGGCCTGGCCGAAGGTCTCGGCCATCACCGCCACGCCGGGCGGGTTGGGCACGATGCTGCCGCCGGCCGGGATGACGACGATGTCGATCACGCCCGGCATGCCGCGCACGGTCTGCAGGTTGTTGACGCTGACCACGCGGCCGCGGATCTGCGAGGGCATGCGCAGCATCGTCGGCTTTGCGCCCGGCACGTCCAGGTCCATCGCGAACTTCTTGCGGCCGGTGACGATGTCGCGCGCGTCGAGCCGCGGCGCCGGCGTGCCGATCACCTTGTACTGCGACGGGTCCTTGGTCTGCACGCCGACCGGCAGCGCCAGCGTCGCGGCCAGCGCGGTGAGCGCGCCGTAGGCGACCTGGCGACCGTCGGCGGCGATCACGACGCCGGCCTCCACGCGCAGCGTCGACACCGGCACACCGAGCTGGATCGAGGCCGCCGCCAGCAGTCGAGCGCGGGCGGCAGCCGCCATCAGCGGCAGCGCGGCATGGAAGCAGCGCACCGCGGCGGAGCCGCCCGAGATCTGGTTGAACACCAGCTCGGGCCGGGCGTCGGCCAGCGTCACGTCCACGCGGTCCAGCGGCAGGTCGAGCTCTTCGGCGGCCATCATCGCGCAGGCGGTGGCGATGCCCTGGCCCGACTCCAGCCGCGGCAGGTCGAGCAGCGCGCGGCCGTCGGTGCCGACCTGCAGCTTCACCAGCGGCATCGTCGGCAGCGCGGTCTGCACCAGCGAGTCGCCGATGTCGTAGAAGTCGACCGTGTCGGGCGGCGTCAGCGGCAGCGCGGCCTCGGCGGTGGAGGGCACGGCCAGGTTGGTGCCGAAGCCGGCGGCCACGGTCAGCACCGGGGCCGAGACGGCGTAGGCCAGCAGGCTGCGGCGGCTGACCGGCGCGGCCCCGGTCTCGTCGGGCGTTCCCGCGCCAGCGGGTGTCGGTTGCGGATCTCGCATGGGTGTCTCCTGGATGGGCTGTCGAGCGCGGTGGATCGTGCCGATGGCCGCCTGGCAACGTTGTCGTTGCAACGACATCCCTGACGCACGTTTTCCCGGTGCATCCGTTCGGCACGCGCGCGCGTAAAAACGCCGGCACGGGCAGCAAGACCCGGCAACGACGGAGACACCCCATGCAGACCCTGGAGACGATGCTGCGCGGCAGCCTGTGGGCAAGGACCCTGAACCCCGAGGAGTTCGCGCAGGTGCTGCGCGAGGCCTATGAACGGCGCGTCTCGGTCGGCGGCTACGCGATCCGCTGCGGCGAGCCCGCCGACTGCTGGATCGGCGTCATCGACGGCCTGGTGAAGATGTCGGTGTCGCAGGCCGACGGCCGGCATTCCACCTTCACCGGCGTCACGGCCGGCGGCTGGGCGGGCGAGGGCTCGCTGCTGAAGGCCGGCTGCTGGCGCTACGACGGTGTCGCAGTCCGGAACACCCGGCTCGCCTGCGTGCCGCGCCACACCTTCGAACGACTGGTTTCCACCAATCTTGCATTCAACCGTTTCCTGTTGTCACACCTGAACGCGCGGCTGAGCCTGTTCGTCGGGCTGGTGGAGTACGACCGCCTGCTCGGCCCCGACGCACGGGTCGCCCGCTGCCTGGCGAGCCTGTTCGACCCCGACCTCTACCCCAGCGCCGGCAGCTTCGTGCGGCTGAGCCAGGAAGAGATCGGCCTGCTCTCGGCGGTGTCGCGCCAGCGCACCAACGAGTCGCTGCACCGGCTGGAACGCGAAGGCCTGCTGCGGGTGGACTTCGGCGGCGTCACGGTGCTCGACCTGGCCGGGCTGCGCGGCTACTGCAGCGGCGGCGAGGCCGGCAGCGGCACGCGCCAGCGCGCGCCGGCGCGCGGCTGAACCGCGGCCGGGCTGGAGCCGAGGCGCGGTTCAGGTCCGCGCCGGCGGCGGCTCGGCGTCGACGTCGGGTTCGGGCCGTTCCTCGGCGCGCATGTCGTCCACCGGGCCGGGGTCGAGCAGCAGCGCGGTGTCGGGCACGTCCTCGGTGAGGAAGCCGCCGCTCTGGTGGGCCCACAGCCGCGCGTAGTGGCCGTTCAGCGCCAGCAACTCGGCGTGGCTGCCCTGCTCGACGATGCGGCCCTGCTCCAGCACGATCAGCCGGTCCATGCGCGCGATGGTGGACAGGCGGTGCGCGATCGCGATCACGGTCTTGCCTTCCATCAGCCCCAGCAGCTGGTCCTGGATGGCGACCTCGACCTCGCTGTCGAGCGCGCTGGTGGCCTCGTCGAGCACCAGGATCGGCGCGTCCTTCAGGATCACGCGGGCGATCGCGATGCGCTGGCGCTGGCCGCCGCTGAGCTTGACGCCGCGTTCGCCGACGTGGGCTTCGTAGCCGGTGCGGCCCTTCCAGTCCTGCAGCCCGAGGATGAACTCGTGCGCCTGCGCCTTGCGCGCCGCGGCCACCACCTCGTCCTGCGTCGCACCGGGGCGGCCGTAGGCGATGTTCTGCGAGATCGAGCGGTGCAGCAGCGAGGTGTCCTGCGTCACCATGCCGATGGCCGCGCGCAGGCTTTCCTGCGTCACGCCGCGGATGTCCTGGCCGTCGATGCGCAGGCTGCCCTGCGCCTCCAGGTCGTGGAAGCGCAGCAGCAGGTTCACCAGCGTGCTCTTGCCGGCGCCCGAGCGGCCGACCACGCCGACGCGTTCGCCGGGGCGGATGACGAGATGCAGGTCGTCGAGCACCTTCTTGCCGTCGCTGCGGCCATAGGTGAAGGTGATGTGCTCGAAGCGGATCTCGCCGCCGGCCGGCGCCGGCTGCACCTGCAGTTCGCGCGCGTCAGGCGCGTCGGTCATGGCGTGCGGCACGGCGATGGTCTCCATGCCTTCCTGCACGACGCCGATGTTCTCGAAGATGCCGGTGACTTCCCAGCTCACCCAGCCGGCGACGTTGACGATCTGCCAGGCCAGCGGCAGCGCGGTGGCCACCAGCCCGGCGTCGATGCTGCCCTGGGCCCACAGCGTCACCCCGATCGCCGCGGTGCTGGTGAGCATGGCGGCGTTCAGCAGCGACAGCGTGGCCATGAACTTCGTCGTCATGCGCATGTGCGCGGCGATGGCCACGGTGTGCTCGTCGATGACCTCGCGCACGTAGGCGTCCTCGTCGCGTGCACGGGCGAACAGCTTGACGGTCAGGATGTTGGTGTAGCTGTCGACGACCCGGCCCATCACCATCGAGCGCAGCTCCGAGCTGCTGCGGGCGAGCTCGCGCATGCGCGGCACGAAGCGGCGCAGGAACAGCACGTAGCCCACGAACCAGCAGGCCGTGGGCAACGCCAGGCGCCAGTCGGCGGCCAGCATCAGGCCCATGGTGGTGGTGCCGAAGACCACGATGTACCAGATGGCGCGGATGCTGCTGACCACGCTCTCGCGCACCGCGTTGCTGGTCTGCATCACGCGGTTGGCGATGCGGCCGGCGAAGTCGTTCTGGAAGAAGGGCCAGCTCTGTCGCACCACGTGCCAGTGGCTCTGCCAGCGGATCAGGCTGGTGACGCCCGGCACGACGGCGTTGTTGCGCACGAGGCTGTCGCACAGCAGCGCCAGCGGCCGCAGCACCAGCACCGCGGCGGCCATGCCCAGCAGCGTGGGCAGCGCGGCGTCGAAGGCGGCGGCGCGGTCCGGCGCTTCCATCAGCGTCACGAGCTTGCCGATGAACAGCGGGATCAGCGTGTCGATCAGCGCCACGCCGATGCCGGTCAGGAACATCAGCCCGAACAGGCCCTTGGCCTGCCGGACGTAGTGCCAGTAGAAGGCGAGCAGCCCGGAGGGCGGCGCGGTGCCGGGGCGCGCGGTGGGGTGGATGCGGCTTTCGAAGAAGGCGAACATCAAATGCAAACACCGCCCGGTGCCTCGTGGGCGCCGGACGGCGTGTCGGGTGGGGAGGGCGCTGATTGTCGCCGGATTGGCGCCGGCGTCATCCGCCCGCGTGTGCAGCTCAGGCCGCCGGGTTGAACACCACCAGCTTGGCCTTCGGGGCGTTGCGCAGCTCGGCGCGCACCTGGTCGCGGGTCAGCGTCGAGGTGGCCACCACCGGGGCGCCGACATCGGCTTCGGTGGCGGCGAAGGCCACGCCCGCGGCGCGGGCTTCCAGCACCTCGGCGCGCACTTCGGCGCGGCTCTTCTGGGCCACGAAATCGTCCTTGACGATGGTGATGTCGTCGGCCATGGCGGCGCTGCCGGCAAAGGCGAGGGTGGCGATCGTGATCAGTTGCTTGGCGTTCATGATGAATCTCCGTGAAGGACAGTTGAGGAATCGGACAGGTCTTGCAGGTGAACGGGGCGACTTCGTGTTTGCCCGACTTGACCTGCCTCGGTGAGTCTCTCTACGTGTGCGGCTCATCGATGGATGCAACTGTAGGCATTGCCCGTGCAGCAATAAATGAGTTGCGCAAGAATGCACCGTTGCATTCAAGGGAACAAAGATGGACCAGTTGCGCGCGATGCGGGTGTTTGTCCGGGTCATCGACGAAGGCGGCTTCGCGAAGGCCGCACGGGCGCTGGACATGGCGCCGCCGGTGGTGACGCGCGTGGTGGCCGAGCTGGAGGCCCATCTGGGCGCGCGGCTGCTGAACCGCACCACGCGCCGCATCGCACTGACCGACGTCGGCGAGAACTATCTCGAGCGCGCGCGGCAGATCCTGATCGACGTCGAGGAGAGCGAGGCGCTCGCGTCCGAGAGCACCAAGGACCCGCGCGGCCTGGTGCGGGTGCTGGCACCGCCTGCGGTGGCCGTGCACCAGCTCGCCAAGCACCTGCCGGCGTTCCGCGCGCAGTACCCCCAGGTGTCGATCGAGCTCTCGGCGCCGGGTGCGGTGGAGACGGTGGACGAGGACTTCGACCTCACCATCCTGGCCGTGCGCCAGCCGCTGGACGGCGACTACGTGGCGCGCCGTCTCGCGCGCTCGGAGGTGATCCTGTGCGCCTCGCCCGACTACCTCGACCGCCGCGGGCGCCTGGACCACCCGCGCGACCTCGCGCACCACGAGGCGTTGATCCCGCCGATCTCGTCGCTGCAGCGCGGCCTGACCTTCGTGACGGGCGCCTGGGGCGACGACGAGCCGGGCGGCGAGTCGTTCACCGTGCAGCCGGCGCGCGGCGCGGCGCTGCGCAGCACGCACGTCGACACCAACTACGCCGCTGCGCTGGCCGGCCTGGGCATCGCCGGCCTGCCCAGCTTCGTGATCGAGGACGCGCTGATGGAAAACGCGCTGGAGCGCGTGCTGCCGGCCTGGCGACTGTTCGACCTGTCACTGTGGGTCGCGATGCCCAGCCGCAAGCACGTGCCGGCACGCACGCGGGCCGTGCTCGATTTCCTGGTGCAGATCTTCGGCGGCGAAGACCGCGACCCCTGGCTGGCCGCGGCGGGCTGCGCCACTCCGCAGCGGACGGCCTGAACGCGCCGAGCGCGCCCGCCACACGCGCATCCGAGGGAATGTGACGATGCAGTAACAACAAAACCGTACAGTTCATGGTGTGAACTCTTTGGTTCAGACTTCGGGCTGGGTTGTGCAGTTCCGCACATCCAAGCGGGCATGTCCGCCCACCCCACTCGGAGACACACCCATGCTGTCCTGGTTTCGTCTGTTGCTGATCGCCGCCTCGGCGAGCTTCCTCACCGCCTGCTGGGACGACACCGACGTCGCGCCCACGCCGCCGCCGAAGAACATCGTGCAGACGGCCCAGGCCGACCCGCAGTTCAGCATCCTGGTCGAGGCCGTGGTCGCCGCCGACCTCGCGGGCACGCTCTCGGGCACGGGCCCGTTCACGGTGTTCGCGCCCACCAACAACGCCTTCGCCGCGCTGCTGACCGAGCTGGGCATCACCAAGGAAGCGCTGCTCGCCGACAAGGCGCTGCTGACGCAGGTGCTGACCTACCACGTGCTGCCGGCCCGCGTGCTGAAGGCCGCGGTGCCGGCCGGCCAGGCCATCACCACGGTGCAGGGCGGCATCTTCAAGGTCGACGCCGTTGGCACCGACCTCGTGATCACCGACGGACGCAACCGCACCGCGACCATCACCGCCACCGACATCTCGGCCAGCAACGGCGTCATCCACGTCATCGACAAGGTGATCCTGCCGGCCGACAAGACCATCGTCGAGACCGCCGCCGCGCTGCCCGACTTCAGCATCCTGGTCGAAGCCGTGCAGGCCGCGGGCCTCGAAGCGGCGCTCAGCGCAGAAGGTCCGCTGACCGTCTTCGCGCCGACCAACGACGCCTTCGCCGCGCTGCTGGCCGAGCTGGGCATCAGCAAGGAAGCGCTGCTGGCCGACACCGCGCTGCTGACGCAGGTGCTGACCTACCACGTCGTCGACGGCCGCGTGCTGAAGGCCGGCGTGCCGGTGGGTGCGCCCATCACCACGCTGCAGGGCGAGACCTTCACGGTCGACGCCACGCTGGCCATCACGGACCAGCGCATGCGCATGGCCAACATCACCGCCACCGACGTGCTCGCCAGCAACGGCGTGATCCACGTCATCGACAAGGTCATCCTGCCGGCTGCGCCGGCAGCGCAATGAACCCGACCCTTCCCTCAACCGCTCCAGGAGCCACCATGAAGAAACTGATCATCGCCGCCGGCATCGCCGTCGCCGCGTTCGCGGCGCAAGCCAAGGACATCGTCGACACCGCGGTGGGCGCCGGCAACTTCAAGACGCTGGCAGCCGCGCTGCAGGCCGCCGGCCTTGTCGACACGCTGAAGGGCAAGGGCCCGTTCACGGTGTTCGCGCCCACCGACGCGGCGTTCGCGAAGATCCCCAAGGCCGACCTCGACGCGCTGCTGAAGGACAAGGCCAAGCTGACCGCCGTGCTGACCTACCACGTGGTGCCCGGCACCGTGATGGCCAAGGACGTGAAGGCCGGCATGGTGAAGACCGTGCAGGGCGGCTCGCTGACGGTCGCCACCGCGGGCGGCGTCACGGTCGACAACGCCAAGGTCACGGCCACCGACATCGTGGCCAGCAACGGCGTCATCCACGTCATCGACACGGTGGTGCTGCCGAAGTGACGGCAGCGGCCGGCGTTTCCCTGCGCCGGCCCGTCGGGATCAGAAGGTGAAGCCTGCTTCGACCTTCTGGCCCGACATCGGCTCCAGCAGCCGCGCCAGCGGCTTCAGCGGGCCGTAGCGCATCGCCACCCTGTTGGCGTAGGCGAAGAAGCGCGGCAGGTCCTCGGCATAGCGGGGCTTGCCGTCGCGGTGCTTCAGGCGGCAGAAGATGCCCAGCACCTTGAGGTGGCGCTGCAGGCCCATCCATTCCAGCGCGCGCCAGAATTCGCCGAAGTCGTGGCCGTAGGTCTCGCCCAGCGGCAGGCCGGCGCGGCGTGCCTGCTCCCACCAGCGCACGGCCCAGTCGATCTCGCGCGGCTCGTCCCAGCTCAGGAAGGCGTCGCGCAGCATCGAGGCCAGGTCGTAGCTGATCGGCCCGCGCACCGCGTCCTGGAAGTCGAGGATGCCGGGGTTGGGGTCGCACACCATCAGGTTGCGCGGCATCCAGTCGCGGTGCACGGCCACCGTGGGCTGCGCGAGCGCGCTGTCGACCAGCAGCGTGCAGATGCGGTCCCAGCTGGCCTGCTCCTGCTGCGTCCACGTGATGCCGAACTCGCGCTGCACGCACCAGGTGGGGAACAGCGCCAGCTCGCGCTGCAGCAGCGCAGCGTCGTACGCGGGCAGCCCGGTGGCGGGCACATGGGCCTGGAAGTGCACCAGCGCCTTGATCGCGTCGCGCATCAGCCGGTCGGCCTCGTCGGCCCCGGCGTCGCGCAGCACGTCGAGGTACAGCGTGCGGCCCAGGTCGCTCAGCAGCAGGAAGCCCTGGGCCTCGTCGGCGGCCAGCACCTGCGGGGCGTGCAAGCCGGCGGCCTCGATCAGCCCGGCGACGCGCACGAAGGGGCGCACGTCTTCCTGCGGCGGTGGCGCGTCCATCACCACCAGGCTGCGGCCGCTGGCCTGGACACGCAGGTAACGTCGGAAACTGGCGTCGGCAGAGGCGGGAGCCAGCGTGCCGGCGTCGATGCCGAAATGGGGCGCCAACGCGCCCAGCCATTGCGTGAAGGCCGCCTGGCGTTGCGGGTCGGGCCAGTGGACGGGTGCGGGGGGTTGCATGCTGGCCCTCATGGATAATCGATTCTACAAATGCAGTTCACACCGTTGACACCGCTGGCCCTGGCGGCGGCGCTGCTGTTCAGCGGCATCGAGGTGTGGGCCCAGGCGCCGGACGGCGCGGTTGCGCTCGAACCCAGCCGCAGGCTTCAGCCCGCCCCGCAAGGCGAGGCCGCCAGGCGCCTGCCCATCATCCTGCGCGCGCAGTCGCTGCGCGCCCGCCCCGACCTCGACGCCGTCGCGGAAGGCGCGGTCGAGTTCCGCCGTGGCGGCACCGTGATCAGCGCCGACCGGCTGGGCTACAACCAGGTCGAAGACCTCGCCAGCGCCATCGGCCACGTGCGCATCGAACGCGACGGCGCCATCTACAGCGGCCCCGAGCTGCAGCTGCGCGTGCAGCGCTTCGAGGGCGTGTTCCTGGCGCCCGAGTTCGAGTTCCCGCAGTTCGGCGCCGGCGGCCGCGCCGACCGCGTCGACTTCATCGACAGCCGCCGCGCCAACGCCGTCAACGCCATCTACACGAGCTGCCCGCGCGACGGCTCGGGCGACCCCGACTGGGTGCTGGAGACCAGCCGCGTGCAGCTGGACTTCGACGCCAACGAGGGCATCGCCGAAGGCGCGGTGCTGCGCTTCCTGGGTGTGCCCATCCTGGCCTGGCCGCGGCTCAGCTTTCCGCTGACCGAAGCACGCAAGTCGGGCTGGCTGCCGCCGCGCATCGACCTCGACAGCCGCAGCGGCCTGGAGCTGTCGGTGCCCTACTACTGGAACATCGCGCCCAACCGCGACGCCACGCTGACGCCGCGCGCCATCACCAAGCGCGGGCTGGGCCTGGACACCGAGTTCCGCTACCTCGAGCCCGGCGACAGCGGCACGCTGCAGCTCGGGCTGCTGCTGAACGACCGCGTGGCCGGCCGCTCGCGCCAGTCGGTGCAGTGGAGCCACGCCGGCACGGCGGGTGCCGGCCTGCGCTACAGCACCGAGGTCGTGCGCGTGTCCGACGACGGCTGGTGGAAGGACTTCCCCGACGCCGGCCGCAGCCTGACGCCGCGCCTGCTGTCGGGCCGCGCGGCGCTGGAGCGGCCGCTGGCCTGGTCGGCGCTGGGCGGCGGCGAAGGCCTGGCCTACCTGCGCACGCAGACCTGGCAGGTGCTGCAGGGCAGCGACCAGCTCGTCTCGTCGCCCTACCAGCGCGTGCCGCAGCTCGGGCTGCGCCTGGGCAGCACGCCGCTGGCGGGCCTGGAGCTGAGCCTGCAGACCGAGCTCAACCGCTTCGACCTGCCGCACGCCGAGCCCGACGCCACGCGGCCCACCGGCTGGCGATGGCACGCCGTGGGCGCGCTGGCGCTGCCCTGGCGCGAGGATGGGGCCTGGCTGGTGCCGCGGCTGACGCTGAACGCGGCCGCCTACCGCACCGACGCGCCGCTGGGCAGCGGCAGCCGCAACGCACGCCGGCTCGTGCCCACCTTCAGCATCGACGGCGGCATCGAGCTCGAGCGCGAGACGCAGGCCTTCGGCCGCGCGATGCGGCAGACGCTGGAGCCGCGTGTGCTGTACGTCAACACGCCCTACCGCGAGCAGGCGGGGCTGCCCAACTTCGACGCCGCGGGCAAGGACTTCAACTTCGCGTCGATCTACTCCGACAACAACTTCTCCGGCATCGACCGCGTCTCCGACGCGCACCAGATCACCGCCGGCGTGACGACGCGGCTGGTCGACGCGGCCAGCGGCGCCGAGGCGCTGCGCCTGGGCCTCGTGCAGCGCTACCTGCTGCGCGACCAGCGCGTGACGCCGAACGCCGACGGCAGCGCCGACGGCCCGCCGCTGGAGCAGCGGTTCTCCGACGTGCTGCTGCTGGGCTCGGGCCACGTGCTGCCGCAGCTGGCGCTGGACGCTGCCGTGCAGTACAGCCCCGACATCTCGCGCGCGGTGCGCTCCATCGTCGGCGCCCGCTGGACCCCCGGCCCCTACCGCACGCTGAGCACCAGCTACCGCTTCGCACGCGGCCTGAGCGAGCAGCTGGAGCTGGGCTGGCAATGGCCCCTGAACGGACGCGTGCCGTCGGGCCCCGACACCCCGGCGGCGCTGGCGGCCGCCAGCGGGATCGGCGCCGCGCAGGCCGCGCGCGGCGACGGCAGCTGCGCCGGCACCTGGTACACCGTCGGCCGCGTGAACTACAGCCTCAAGGACAGGCGGGTCAACGACAGCATCCTGGGCCTGGAGTACGACGCCGGATGCTGGATCGGGCGCATCGTGGCCGAGCGGCTGTCCACCGGCACCAGCGAGGCCACGACCCGGTTGCGCGCCGAGATCGAGTTCGTCGGGCTGTCGCGCATCGGCTCGAACCCGCTGAAGGTCTTGAAGGACAATATCCCGGGCTACCGCCTGCTGCGCGACGACCGCCGCGCACCGACCTCCTCCGACGAATGAACGCATCCAAGACCTCACGGCGCTGCAAGGTGGTGGCCGCGGTGCTGGCCGTGCTGGCGGCGCTGCCCGCCACCGGCCCGGCCGCCGCCCAGAGCCGCGAACGCAATGGCGACTACATCGTCGCCATCATCAACAGCGAGCTCGTCACGGCCGGCGAGATCGACAGCCGCATGGCGCGCGCCCGCGCCGATGCCGCGCGCAGCGGCCAGCGCCTGCCGTCCGACGCCGTGCTGCGCCAGCAGGTGCTGGACCTGCTGATCGACGAGCGCGTCATCGTCACCTACGCCCGCGAGAGCGGCCTGCGCATCGACGAGCCCGAGCTCGACCGCGCCGTGCAGAGCGTCGCCGCGCAGAACCAGCTCACCTCGGAACAGCTGCGCCAGCGCCTGCGCGCCGAAGGCATCGACTACGCGCGTTTCCGCGCCAACCTGCGCGACCAGATGCTGATCGAGCGCATCCGCGAGCGCGAGGTCGTGGCCCGCATCCGCGTGCCCGACGCCGAGATCGAGCGCTACATCGAACAGCAGCGCGGGGCGATGCAGGCCGACGCCGAGATGAACCTGGCGCAGATCCTCGTCACCGTGCCCGAAGGCGCCGATGCCGCCACGGTGGCCGAGCGCAAGGCGCGCATCGACGCCGCGCTGGCCCGCGTGCAGGCCGGCGAGGACTTCGCCCAGGTCGCGCGCGAAGTCTCGGAAGACGGCAACAAGGCGCGCGGCGGCGAGATCGGTGCGCGGCCCGCGTCGCGGCTGCCGGACCTGTTCGTCGAGGCCGTGAAAGGCGTGGCCGTGGGGCAGGTGACGGCGCCGGTGCGCTCGGGCGCGGGCTTCCACGTGCTGAAGGTGCTGTCACGCCAGGACAGCGGCGCGCTCACCGTGACGCAGACACGCGCCCGCCACATCCTGCTGCGCACGTCGCCGCAGCTGACGGCCGAGGTGGCCGCGCGGCGCCTGAACGAGTACCGGCGCCAGATCGAGAGCGGCGCACGCAGCTTCGAGGACGTGGCGCGCGCGTTCAGCGAGGACGGCTCGGCACCCGCCGGCGGCGACCTCGGCTGGTTCGGGCCCGGCACCATGGTGCCGGAGTTCGAGCAGGCGATGAACCAGCTGCAGCCGGGCGGGCTCTCGCCGCCGGTGGTGTCGCGCTTCGGCGTGCACCTGATCCAGGTCGTCGAACGCCGGCAGGTCGCGCAGGACATGAAGCAGGTGCGCGAGCAGGCGCTGAACGTCCTGCGCGAGCAGAAGTTCGAGGGGGCCTACGAAGAATGGGCGAAGGACCTGCGCGCCCGCGCGTACGTCGAGATGCGCGAGCCGCCGCAGTGAGCAGCCACCAGCCGCGCAAGCGGTTCGGACAGCACTTTCTGACCGACGACGTGGTGCTGGAGGCCATCGTCGATGCGATCGACCCGCGGCCGGGCCAGGCGCTGGTGGAGATCGGCCCGGGCCTGGGCGCGATGACGGTGCCGCTGCTGCAGCGCTGCGAGCGGCTGACCGTGGTCGAGCTCGACCGCGACCTCGCGGCCCGGCTGCGCCGCAACCCGCAGCTGCAGGTGATCGAGTCCGACGTGCTGAAGGTCGACTTCCGCGCACTGGCGCAGCAGGCCGGCCAGCGGCTGCGGGTGGTGGGCAACCTGCCCTACAACATCTCCACGCCGATCCTGTTCCACCTGCTGCTGGCGGTCGACGACGTGGTCGACCAGCACTTCATGCTGCAGAAGGAAGTGGTGGACCGCATGGCCGCCGCGCCCGGCAGCAAGGACTACGGCCGCCTGTCGGTGATGCTGCAGTGGCGCTATGCCATCGAGAACGTGCTCGACGTGCCGCCCGAGGCCTTCGACCCGCCGCCGCGCGTGGATTCGGCCGTGGTGCGCATGCAGCCGCTGCCGGCGCCCGAGGGTGTGGACGCGCAGGTGCTGTCGGAGCTGGTGACGGTGGCGTTCTCGCAGCGGCGCAAGATGCTGCGCAACACGCTGGGCCGCTGGATGGAAGAACGCGGCGTGCAGGCTGCGTTCGACCTGCAGCGGCGCGCCGAGGAAGTCCCGGTGGCGGAGTACCTTGCGCTGGCGAGGCTGGCTTCCCCGCGTTGAGCGCGGGGAAGGCGACGTCAGGCTGCGTTCTGCCAGGCAGCCGTGTCGAACGCGCTGCACATCATCGGCATGTTCATGCCGAAGTTGGGATTCACGCCGTTCTTCGCTGCCGGTGTCTTGGCGGCCGGCTTGGCCGCTGCGGCAGGTGCCGCGACACTGGTGTTGCTGGGGGCCGTTTCAGCAGCCCGCTCCCATGACCCGATTTCCTGGGAGCGGGCTACTGAAAAGAATAGAAGCACCTGAAGGGTATTCGTCGTTCGCCCCAGAAGTCTGCGGCGTCGCGGAACACGTCGAGCAGCTGCTCGCGCGCCTCGCGGTCGAAGCGCGGGTTGTCGGGCAGTTGTTCCAGCACGACCACGAAGCCCGGCTGCTGGCCGGCCTTGTGCACGAGGTCGGTCATGCAGTCGTACAGCGCGTCGAGGTTCTTGCCGAAGTGCGTCGGGAACAGGAACGCGGCGGCGATGCCTTCCAGCACCTCCTGCTTCGTCTGCGCCGACGACAGGTTGGCGTACAGGAAGTGCTGGCCGGCGTCGGACGCCGCCTGCATCAGGTCTTCCACCCGGTAGGCGCGGATCGATTGGACGATATTGGGGCGGACGGTCTGCAACTCCATGGTCGCTTGCCTCCTTCTTGATGCAACAGGAACGGGCGCGTCGTCGACCACGGGGCGGTCATCGAGCAATGAGTCGAAAACTTGCATAGTGATCGGCGGTGTAGAAACAAGCATCGGGCTGGGTCGGCTGCAGGCCGCCGCAGACGATGCGACGGGCCCCGCGGTTGGACGCCCCGGGTGTGCGGACGGTGTACTCTCTGTAATAACCCCGAGCCTTGCTCGGCAGCAAACGTTCGCGGTTGAAGAACACGGTGCCGTCCTTGCTGTACGGAAACGGCCCGCCGCTCAGCACGAGGCGGTAGGTTTGCTGTGCCTGGACCGGCAAGGCCGACAGCGCCACGGTGGGCAGTGCTGTCGCGGCCTCGGGGCTCTGGCGGGCCTGCGCACCGCCCGCGACCAGCAATCCGGCCGTGAGTGCCGCAGCTGCCGCCCCCCGCGCGAACAGGTTCGCACCCAGGTTGGCGCCGAGGTTAAAGCTAGCGAGCCCCCACTTGCGAAACGCCTGCCGGGGCTGGCTGCCCCCCTCGGCCGGACCGGTCGAAAACACGGGTTAACCCTGAAAGAGGAAACCGAGATCGTACCGGAACACCCCTAAAAACTCAAGTCGCTGCCCAAAAATGGGGCAGCAACCAAGGGCTATCAGTGTGCGCTCACATTCAGAAATGCGAGCGCAACATTGGGTGCATCAGCGGCTTGCGTTGGCGTCCGCAACGGTCAGCGCGGTCATGTTCACGATGCGCCGCACCGTGGCCGACGGGGTCAGGATGTGCACCGGCTTGGCCGCGCCGAGCAGCACCGGGCCGATCGCGATGCCGCCACCGGCTGCCGTCTTCAGCAGGTTGTAGGCGATGTTGGCGGCGTCGATGTTGGGCAGCACCAGCAGGTTGGCTTCGCCGCTGAGCGTGCTGTTGGGCATGAGCTTGCGGCGTTCGGCCGCATCGAGCGCCACGTCGCCATGCATCTCGCCGTCGACTTCCAGCCATGGCGCCTGCGCACGCAGCAGCGCGAGCGTCTGGCGCATCTTCAGCGCGCTCGGGTGGTCGCTGGTGCCGAAGTTCGAGTGGCTCAGCAGTGCCGCGCGCGGCTGCACGCCGAAGCGCACCATCTCCTCGGCGGCCATCACCGTGATCTCGCACAGCTGCTCGGGCGTCGGGTCGGCGTTGACGTGGGTGTCGACGAGGAACACCTGCCGGCCCGGCAGCATCAGCCCGTTCATGCAGGCGTAGACCTGCACGTCCTGCGCGGTGCTGGGGCTGCCGCCCTCGCGCGGCCCGATCACCTGGTTGATGTAGTGCAGGTGGTTGGCCGTGGTGCCCCAGGTGCCGCAGAGCAGGCCGTCGACCTCGCCCTTGTGCAGCAGCATCGCGCCGATCAGCGTCAGCCGCCGGCGCATCTCGATCTTGGCCACCTGCACCGTGACGCCCTTGCGCTCGGTCATGCGGTGGTAGGTCTGCCAGAAGTCCCGGTAGCGGTGGTCCTGCTCGACGTTGACGACGTCGTAGTCCAGGCCTTCCTTCAGGCGCAGGCCGAACTTGTCGATGCGCTGCGCGATCACCGCCGGCCGCCCGATCAGCGTCGGCCGCGCCAGCCCTTCGTCGACCACCACCTGCACGGCGCGCAGCACGCGCTCCTCCTCGCCCTCGGCATAGGCGACCCGGCGGTGCGTGGCGCGCTTGGCGAGCTGGAAGATCGGCTTCATCGTCGTGCCCGAGGCGTAGACGAAGCTCTGCAGCTTCTCGCGGTACGCGTCCATGTCGGCGATCGGGCGCAGCGCCACGCCCGATTCCACCGCCGCCAGCGCCACGGCGGGCGCGATCTTCATCATCAGCCGCGGGTCGAACGGCTTGGGGATCAGGTATTCGGGTCCGAACGACAGGTTCGCGCCGGCGTAGGCGGCGGCCACGACCTCGCTCTGCTCGGCCTGCGCCAGTTCGGCGATGGCGCGCACCGCGGCGATCTCCATCGCGTCGGTCACCGTCGTCGCGCCGCAGTCGAGCGCGCCGCGGAAGATGTACGGGAAGCACAGGACGTTGTTGACCTGGTTCGGGTAGTCGGTGCGGCCGGTGGCCATCACGGCGTCGTCGCGCACCGCCTTCACCTCTTCCGGCGTGATCTCGGGCGTGGGGTTGGCCAGCGCGAAGATCACCGGCGCACGCGCCATCGACGCCACCATCGGCTGCTTGAGCACGCCGCCGGCCGACAGGCCCAGGAACACGTCGGCGCCGACGATGGCCTCGGCCAGCGTGCGCTGCGTGGTCTTCTGCGCGTAGACGATCTTGTCCTCGTCCATCAGCTCGGTGCGGCCTTCGTAGACCAGGCCGGCAAGGTCGGTGACCCAGATGTTCTCGCGCCGAACGCCCAGCTTCACCAGCAGGCCCAGGCAGGCCAGCGCTGCCGCGCCGGCGCCGCTGGTCACGACCTTGACCTCGCCGATGTCCTTGCCCACCACCTTCAGCGCGTTCAGCACCGCCGCGCCCACCACGATGGCCGTGCCGTGCTGGTCGTCGTGGAAGACCGGGATCTTCATGCGCTCGCGCAGCTTGCGCTCGACGTAGAAGCAGTCGGGGGCCTTGATGTCCTCGAGGTTGATGCCGCCGAAGGTGGGCTCCAGCGCTGCGATGATGTCGACCAGCTTGTCGAGATTGCGTTCGGCGATCTCGAGGTCGAAGACGTCGATGCCGGCGAACTTCTTGAACAGCACGCCCTTGCCTTCCATCACCGGCTTGCTGGCCAGCGGGCCGATGTCGCCCAGCCCCAGCACCGCGGTGCCGTTGGTGACGACCGCCACCAGGTTGCCGCGGCTCGTGTAACGGAAGGCGTTGGCCGGGTCGGCGACGATCTCCTCGCAGGCCGCGGCCACGCCGGGCGTGTAGGCCAGCGCCAGGTCGCGCTGGTTGACCATCTGCTTGGTGGCGTTGACTGCGATCTTGCCCGGCGTCGGGAACTCGTGGTATTCGAGTGCGGCGCGGCGCAGTTCTGCCTTTTGGTCTTCGGGGGTGGACATCGCGCTTGTCTCCAGTGCAGGCCGGCCGCCACCGCGTCGAAAACGGACCGGTGCCGCGGCGGGGGCCGGATTGTAGGGTGCGCAGTGTGCGCGATCCGCCCGCGCCCACCCATGCGCGAAACTGCGTAGCAGCCATGACGTCGCTGCAGCCAATACTGCGGTCCAGCGCCATGCCTCCGCCACGCACCGACACCGCCCGCCACCCGGTTGCCGCCACGCGCACGCGGCGGGCGCTGCTGTGGACGGCCCTGGTGGGCCTGCTGCTGGTGGCGCAGACGCTGCTGGTGGCGCTGACGCTGAGCCACGAGTCCAACCGCGCGCAGGAAGCCGCCGACGGCATGGCCGGCGAAGCCGCCGCCGAGATCAAGCGCGAACTGCTGCGCACCACGCAGTCGCTGCAGGGCCTGCTGTGGGTGGAGCCGCTGCTGATGCACTGGCGCGACGGCGCCGGCGAGCTGATGCGCGGCCACCGCGAGCTGCTGCGCGTGGAGCGGCGCGACAACGCACTGCACGTCACCGAGGCCGTGGACACGCCGCTGGCGCCGCCGATGTTCCGGCAGATGCCGCGCGACGACCTCGACGTCGACGCCGAACTGGCCTGCGCGGCGGCGCGGCGCGTCTCGGCGCCGATGTTCTCGCGCACGTACTTCGTGCCGGTCGCCAGCGGCCAGGGCCAGGAGGTCATCGACCTGTGCGTGCCCGTGCAGCAGGCCGGCAGGGAAGCCGGTTTCCTGGTGGCCACCATCTCGCTGTCGCAACTGCTCGACAACGTGCTCTCGCCGCGCCAGGCGCGCCAGCACGAGCTGAGCTTCGTCGAAGGAGACGGCACGCGGCTGGCACGCGCCGGGCTGGCGCGCGGCGCCGGCGTCTACATCGCCGAGCGCCTGGTCGACCTGCCCGGCACCGCGCTGCAACTGCGCGCCGACGGCGCCACCGGCCGCCCCAGCGTCATCCCCAACCTGGCCACGGCCCTGGTGCTCGGGCTGTCGATCGCCCTCTTCGCCGTGGTGCTGCTGCTGGCCCGTGACGTGCGCCGGCGTGCGCGCGCCGAGAAGGCGCTGGCCGAGGCGCTGGCGTTCCGCAAGGCGATGGAGGACTCGCTGATCACGGGGCTGCGCGCGCGCGACATGGACGGCCGCATCACCTACGTCAACCCGGCCTTCTGCGCGATGGTGGGCTTCACGCCGGAAGAGCTGGCCGAGGGCCGCCCGCCGTACTGGCCGCCCGAGCTGGCCGAGCGCTACGCCGAGCGCCAGCGCACGCGGCTGCAGGGCGTGGGCCGCGACGCCCAGGAAGCGCGCGAGGGGTACGAAACGGTCTTCATGCGCAAGAACGGCGAGCGGTTTCCGGTGCTGATCTACGAGGCGCCGCTGGTCGACGGCCAGGGCCGGCACACGGGCTGGATGAGCGCGGTGCTCGACGTCAGCGCGCAGCGCCGCATCGAGGAACTGTCGCGCCAGCAGCAGGACCGCCTGCAGGCCACCGCGCGGCTGGCCACGGTGGGCGAGATGGCCTCGCTGCTGAGCCACGAGCTGAACCAGCCGCTGGCGGCCATCGCCAGCTACTCCACCGGCTCGCTGAACCTCATCGACGACCCGGACGCGCAGACCCCCGCGATGCTCAAGCAGGCGCTGGAGCGCATCGCCGAGCAGGCCGAGCGCGCCGGCCGCATCATCAAGAGCGTGCACCACTTCGTGCGCCGCCGCGAGCAGCAGCGCGAGACCATCGCCGCCGACCTGCTGATCGATGCCGTGCTGCCGCTGGTGCGCCTGCAGGCGCGCAAGAGCGGCACGCGCATCGAGCTCGACATCCCGGCGAAGGCGCCGCGCGTGGTGTGCGACCGCACGATGCTCGAGCAGGTGCTGCTGAACCTGACCCGCAACGGCATCCAGGCGATGGAGCACGACACGCCGCTCGAGGACCGCGTGCTGACGCTGCGCGTGCGCCAGTCGCACGCGGGCTGGATCAGCTTCTCGGTCGTCGACGCCGGCCCCGGCATTGCGCCCCAGGTCGCGCAGCAGCTGTTCACGCCCTTCTTCACCACGCGCGCCGAAGGCATGGGCCTGGGCCTGAGCCTGTGCCGCACGGTGATCGAGCAGCACGGCGGCGCGCTCGACTTCGCGCCCGGCCCGGGCGGGCGCGGCACGGAGTTCACGTTCACGCTGCCGGCCCCGCGCAGCGCCGAGCAACCCGAGGCACGGGTCGCGCACAATGCGTGAACCCATGCACCTGGACCCCTCGCTCGGCATCCCGGTCGTCTACCTGGTGGACGACGAGGACGTGGTGCGCGACGCGCTGGCCTGGCTGCTGCGCTCGCGCCGGCTGCTCAGCGAGGGCTATGCCAGTGCAGACGCCTTCGAGGCCTTCGTCGGCACGCGCCACGCGCCCTGGCCCGACGCGCCGTCGTGCCTGCTGCTCGACGTGCGCATGCCCGGCACCAGCGGCCTCGTGCTGTTCGAGCGCCTGGTCGAACGCGGGCTGCAGGCGGCGCTGCCGGTCATCTTCCTCACCGGCCACGGCGACGTGCCCACCGCGGTGGCGGCCGTCAAGCGCGGCGCCTTCGACTTCGTCGAGAAGCCGTTCTCGAACAACGCGCTCGTCGACCGCGTCGAGCAGGCGCTGCAGGCCAGCGCCGCCGCGCTGCTGCGCCGGCGCGACGCGGCCGGCGTGCAGCGCGCGCTGGCCGAGCTGACCGAGCGCGAGCGCGAGGTGATGGCGCTCGTCATCGACGGCCGGCCGAACAAGGCCATCGCCGACCAGCTGGCGATCAGCGTGCGCACGGTGGAAGTGCACCGCGCGCGCGTGTTCGAGAAGATGAACGTGAAGTCGGCCGTCGAACTGGCGAACCTGCTGCGAGAATCTGCCGCATAACAGGCAGTGCGGGAGGTGGTGCCATGCTGGGCGAGTTCGAGCTGATCGAGAAGTACTTCAACCGCGCCCCGCGCCGTGCCGCGCTGGGCGTGGGCGACGACTGCGCGCTGATCGACGTCGACCTCGGCATGCGTCTGGCGGTCTCCAGCGACATGCTGGTGGAGGGCCGCCACTTCCTGTCCACCGTCTCGCCCGAACGCCTGGGCCACAAGGCGCTGGCGGTGAACCTGTCGGACCTGGCGGCCTGCGGCGCGACGCCGCTGGCTTTCACGCTGGCGCTGTCGCTGCCGCGGGCCGACGAAGCCTTCATCGCGCCGCTGGCGCAGGGCCTGTTCGCGCTGGCCGACGCCCACGGCATCGAGCTCATCGGCGGCGACACCACGGCCGGGCCGCTGAACATCTGCATCACCGCGTTCGGCCAGGTGCCGCCCGAGCAGGTGCTGCTGCGCAGCGGCGCGCGCCCGGGGCACGACATCTGGGTCAGCGGCCGCCTCGGCGACGCGCGGCTGGCGCTCGAGGTCTTCCGCGGCCACGTCACGCTGCCGGGCAGCGCGTTCGAGGAAGTGCGGCGCGCGATGGAGCTGCCCGAGCCGCGGGTGCCGCTCGGGCTGGCGCTGCGTGGCGTGGCCACCAGCGCCATCGACCTGAGCGACGGGCTGATCGGCGACCTCGGCCACGTGATGCGGCTGTCGGGCGTGGGAGCGATGGTCGACGTCGACGCGCTGCCGCGCAGCGCCGTGCTCGGCGCGCAGCCGGTGGCGCTGCAGCACCAGTGCCTGCTGGCCGGCGGCGACGACTACGAACTCCTGTTCACCGCGCCGCCCTCGCGCCGCGAGGCCGTGCGCGAAGCCGCGCGCGAGGCGCACGTGGCCGTCACCTGCTGCGGCGTCATCGAGGCCGGCGACACGCTGACCATCGTCGACGCGCACGGCGCGCCGGTGCCGGTGCGGCTGCGCGGCTTCGACCACTTCCGGGGCTGAACGCGGTGCAGCGCGCCTCTGCCGGATTCATGCTGCGCCACCCGGCCCGCTGGCTGGCGCTGGGCTTCGGCAGCGGCCTCGCGCCGCGGGCGCCGGGCACCGTGGGCACGTTGTGGGCCTGGATCGGCTTCGTCGTGCTCGACCGCTGGCTGGGGCCCGCGGCCTGGGGCCTGGTTATCGCCGGTGCGCTGCTGCTGGGCATCTGGGCCTGCACGCGCACGGCCCAGCACCTGGGCGTGGCCGATCCCGGGGCCATCGTCTGGGACGAGATCGTCGCCTTCTGGCTGGTGCTGTGGCTGCTGACGCCGGCCGGCTTCTGGGCGCAGCTGGCGGCCTTCGTGCTGTTCCGCTTCTTCGACGCCGTCAAGCCCGGCCCGGTGCGCTGGGCCGACCAGCGCTACAAGCTGCAGCCGGGCCAGGCCATTGGCTGGCGCCAGGGCTGGGGCATCCTGTTCGACGACCTGGTGGCGGCGGTGTGCACGCTGCTGTGCATCGCCGTGGGGGTGGCGCTGTGGCGCTGGTGATGTTCGAGCCTGCGGTGCTGGCGCTGGCCGAGCGGCTGCGCGCGCGCGGCGCGATGCTGGCCACGGCCGAGAGCTGCACCGGCGGGCTGATCGCTGCCGCCTGCACCGCGGTGGCCGGCTCCAGCGACTGGTTCGAGCGCGGCTTCGTGACCTACAGCAACGCCGCCAAGACCGAACTGCTGGGCGTGCCGGCCGCGCTCATCGCCGCCCACGGCGCCGTCAGCGAGCCGGTGGCGCGCGCCATGGTGCAGGGCGCGCTGCGGCAGTCGCACGCCACGCTCGCGGTGGCCGTCACCGGCATCGCCGGGCCGGGCGGCGCTGTGCCGGGCAAGCCGGTGGGCACGGTGTGGCTGGCCTGGGGCACCGCGGCCGGCGTGCAGGCCGAGCTGCTGCAGCTGCCCGGCGACCGCAGCGCGGTGCGCGAGGCCACGGTGGCGGCGGCGCTGGCGCGGCTGCTGGCGGCGGCCTGACGGCATGCAGGTGCTGCTGGCCGGCGAGATCGACGCGGACTGGCGCCAGGCGCTGGCCGCAGCGCTGCCCGAGGCCACCTGGGTCGACGACGCCGCGGGCGCCGCAGAAGCCGACGCCGCGATCGTCGCCAACCCGCCGCCCGGGGCGCTGGCGCACGCGCCGCGGCTGCGGCTGATCCAGTCGCTGTGGGCGGGCGTGGACCGCCTGCTCGACGACACCACGCTGCCCGCCGGCGTGCCGGTGGTACGCATGGTCGACCCGGTGATGAACCGCACGATGGCCGAGACCGTGCTGTGGGCCGTGCTGTCGCTGCACCGCGGTTTCTTCACCTATGCGCGCCAGCAGCGCCTGGGCCTGTGGCGGCAGCACGCGCTGCGCCATGCCGACGCCGTGCCGGTGCTGGTGCTGGGCCAGGGCGAGATGGGCCGCACCGCGGCCGCGGTGCTGCAGGCGCAGGGCTACCGCGTCAGCGGCTGGCGGCGGGGCGTGGCGCTGGCACCGCTGCTGGCCACGCACGAGATCGTCGTCAACCTGCTGCCGCTGACGCCGGCCACGCGCGGCCTGCTCGACGCGGCCTTCTTCGCCGCGCTGCCGCGCGGCGCCAGCCTCGTGAACCTGGGCCGCGGCCCGCACGTGGTCGACGCCGACCTGCTGGCGGCGCTCGACAGCGGGCAGCTCGCGCACGCCGTGCTCGACGTGTTCCACCAGGAACCGCTGCCGCCGGAGCACCGCTTTTGGACGCACGACGGCGTGACGCTGCTGCCGCACGTGGCGGCCGCGACCAGCGCGCACAGCGCCAGCGCGATCGCGGCGGCCAACCTGCGGGCGTTGCGCGACGGACGGCCGATCGCGCACCTGGTCGACCGCGCGCGCGGCTACTGAGCCGCCGCCGAGCGCCGCAGCCCTGCGCGCTGCCACAGCGCCAGGGTCGCCACGCCCAGCGCCTGCAGCAGCAGGTAGGCCTGGCCGGCCGCGGTTGTCTGCGCCGGCCCGAACGCGGCCAGCAGCACGCAGCCGGCAGCCCAGCCCAGGTTGCCGACGACGAACAGCCTGGCCAGGCCGCGCGCCAGCCGCGTGCGCGTGCCGGCCCACAGCAGCAGCGCGACGTAGCCCACCATGAACACGCCGCTGGCCAGCAGCAGCGCGGGCGCCAGCCCGGTGGCCGTGGCCAGCGCAGGGCCGGCCAGCAGCTGCAGCAGCGCGGCGGCGGCCGACACCGCGGCGTCGGCGCGCAAGGCCGCCAGCAGCATCGGCGCCGGAACCACGGCCGCGGCGCGGCCGGCAGGGTGCAGGGTCTGGGTCGTCATCGTGGGCTCCATCGGTGATTGCGATGGCCTGCATGGTCGGCCCGCGGTCGCGGGCCGTCGATGACGTCTCAGGTCATGGCCGGTGTCACGGCCTGCAGGCGAAGCTGCTGGCCGCGTCGAGGCTGCCGCTGCCGCTGTAGCGCGCCACCTGCGGGTACGGGCACAACGGGCGGCTGCGGTTGGCGGCCCAGCCTGCCGGCACCTCGGCGTTGACGCCGCCGGGGTTGCCCGCGCCGCGTGCGCTGGCGAGCAGCTGCGTGGGCGCCTGGCCGTGCTCGACCCAGGCCACCAGCGCGCCGAGCGCGTCGAACTGGTCGGTCGCCGGGCCGCCGCTGCAGTGGCCCATGCCGGGCACCAGGAACAGCCGCGCGAATGCCGCGGCGTCGGCGTGCTCGGCGGCGACGCCGCGCATCCACGCCATGCTGTCCTTGGCCGAGAAGATCGCGTCGCTGACCCCGTGGTAGACCAGGATCTTCGCGCCGCGGTCGCGCACCGCGGCCAGCTTGGTCGGGTTCGGCGGCGTCATGAACTGCATCGCCGACTCGGTGTAGGTGGCGCTGCTGGCGTTGATGCTGGTGACGAGCTGGCCGATGTCGGCCGCCAGCGACCACGCCGGGCCGTTGAACGTGGCCGGGTCCTGCGGCGGCACGCCGAAGATGAAGCCGACCGCGCCCGAGTCCAGCGCCACCGGCGCGGTGAACTCCCAGAACGCGATGCCGCCCGCGCCAATGCCGGCGTCGAACGGGAAGCGCGTGTACACCGGCGCGCCGCTGCCCGTGACGGCACCGCTGAAGATCGGCGCGATGGCCGTCTTCTGCGCCGCGCTGAGGCAGCTGCCGTCGCGGTCGCCGCTGCAGGTGGGCACGTCGGCAGCCAGCGTGAACGCGGCCTGGCAGGCCTGCACGTCCTGCACCAGGCCGTCCGTCGCGCCGTCGAGCGCGTCGCACCTGGCCAGCACCGCGGCAGCCACGGTGGCGCGTTCGGCAGCGGTGAAGCCGGTGGACAGGTCGGCCGGGTTGGTCGCGACGCTGGCATAGCGCTGCGCGCCGAAGATGTTGGCCACCGCCGCCTTGGGCAGGTTGAAGCCGGGTGCGCCGGCCAGGTAGCCGTCGTACTGTTCGGGCATGCGCGTGAAGGCGTTGAAGACGTGGCGCCCGCCGTTGCTGCAGCCGCCGAAGTACGAGCGGTCGGGGCCGCGGCCGTAGGCGGTGCCGATCAGGCTCTTGGCCATCGGTGTGAGCTTGATCGCGGCCTGGTAGCCGTAGTCCAGCCGCGCCTGCGGATCGATGCCGAAGGTGGGCCCGAGCGCGCCGGCGTGGCCGGCATCCGAGCTGAGCACAGCGAAGCCCTGGTGCAGCGCGTGCGTCAGCGGCCCGCCGCCGCTGCTGCCGGTGGCCGGCACGACGCTGCCGTCGATGCCGCCGTTGCCCTGGTGGAAGAAGCGGCCGTTCCAGGCCAGCGGCAGCCGCATCTCGAAGCCGATGGCGTAGCTGTTGCCGTCGACCGCGCTCGTGCGCTCCAGCATGCGGCCGGTGACGCGGCAGTGCGCCGGCACCGGCTGGCCGCCGACCGTCAGCGTGCCGGCGGCGATGTCCTGTGCCGCGGTGATGGTGGTGTCGGCCAGGCCGGCCAGGCGGGCCTGCATCGTGTCGCAGGTGCCGGAGAACGCCGCCGGCCGCGCGGGGCTCAGCTGCGCCGGCTGCACGGCGTCGTCGTCGGCGCCGCAGCCGGCCAGGGTGGCCAGCGCGGCCAGCAGGACCAGTCCGGCCTGTCCTGCTCTCGGGGGCTGGAATCGGGTGTGCATCGTCTTGTCTCCTGGAGTTGGGGCCGGACCCGCCCCAGGCGCAGCACCGACCAGATCGTTAAGTTACTTAATTAACTGGCGACGCACACCCGGACAATCCCGCGGTGCCGCTGCAGGACAATCCGGCGCCATGCCGCAACGCAAAGCGCTTGACGAAACCCCGGCCGGCCGGCTCGCCGAGACCGGCCTGCAGGGCATCCTGGGCTACCAGCTGGCGCAGGCGCGGCTGACCACCGACGAGGTCTTCCTGCAGAGCGCCGGCCGGCGCCTGGCACTGCGGCCGGTGGAGTTCACGATCCTGGCGCTGCTGGACCACAACCCGGGTGTCAGCGCACGGCAGCTGGCACGCGCGCTGGCCGTGACGCCGCCGAACCTGACCACCTGGCTGGAACGGCTGGAGCGCCGCGGGCTCATCGCGCGGGTGCGCAGCGAGTCCGACCGGCGCACGCAGCCGGTGATGCTGACGCCCGAGGGCGCTGCACTGGCGCGACAGGCGGCGCAGGACATCATCGCCGCCGAGGCCGCCGCGGTGGACAACCTCAGCCCCGCCGAGCGCGCGCTGCTGCTGGAACTGCTGCACAAGGTGGCGGCGCGGCGACCGCGGCCCGCCTGACGCCGCCCGCCCGACGCGGCGCGCGCCGTCAGGCCTGCAGCGCCAGCGCCGGCGCGCCGGCGCGGCCGGTCACGGCCTGCAGCAGCATCAGCACCAGCCGCTGCAGCGCCGCCCAGGCATCGGTGGGCCAGTCGGGGTGGCGCAGGCCCTTGGCGATGCCGTCGCAGATGCTGGCGGCTTCCAGCAGGTGCTGCAGCTGGTGGCCGGCCAGCTGCGGCGCGGCGCGTTCATAGAGCTTTTCCTTCAGGCCCCACACGCGCGCCTCGCGCAGCGCCAGCGGCAGCGGCTTGCCGTCGTCGAGCGCGGCGCGCACGCGCGCCAGGCCGCGGATGTCCTCGGCCAGCGTCCAGTGCACCAGCACCGCAGCCTCGCCGCCGGCCTGCAGCCCGTCGAGCATGCGCAGCGCGCGCGCCACCTGGCCGGCGAGCACGGCTTCGCCGAGCTTGAAGACGTCGTAGCGCGCCACGTCGAGCACCGCGGCCTCGATCTGCTCGAACTGCAGCTCGCCGGGCGGGTGCAGCAGCGCAAGCTTCTGCAGCTCCTGGTGCGCGGCGAGCAGGTTGCCTTCGACGCGGTCGGCAAAGAACGCCAACGCACGCTGCCCCGGCTCGCCGCCGGGCACACGCTGGCCCTGGCGCGCCAGGCGCTGGGCGATCCACGCCGGCAGTGCCTTGCGCTCGATCGGCTCCACGCGCACCGTGGCGCCGGCCGCGTCGAGCGCGGTGAACCAGGCCGACTTGACCTGCTGGAAGTCGAGCCGCGGCAGCTGCACCAGCGTCAGCACGTCGTCGCCGAGCGACTCGCAGTAGCGCTGCAGCGCTTCCGAGCCTTCCTTGCCGGGCTTGCCCGAGGGGATGCGGATCTCGATCAGCTGCCGGTCGGCGAACAGGCTCATCGCCTGCGCCGCGCCGAGCACGCCGCTCCAGTCGAAGTGCGCGCCGCTGACGGTGAACACCTTGCGCTCGCTGTAGCCGGCCGCACGCGCCGCGGCGCGGATCGCGTCGCAGGCTTCCTGCGCCAGCAGCGGCTCGTCGCCGTGCACGGTGTAGATGCGGCGCAGCTCGTGCGCGGGGCGCGCCAGGTGGCTGTCGAGCTGTTCGGGGCGCAGCTGCATGTCTACAGGCGCACCGCCGCCAGCCGGCGCAGCACCTGCGCCACCACGTCGCTCTGCATCTCGCGGTACAGCTCGGCCTCTTCCTGCTGCTTGGCCAGTGCCGCGGCCTCGCTGTAGCTCATGTCGCGCGACAGCAGCAGCGCCACCGGCGCGATCAGCTCGCGCCCACCGGGCGTGCGCGCGGCGAAGTCGAACTTCAGGCGCAGCTGGAACTCGCGCACCTGCGCGGCCGAAGTGGATGCGACCACGCTCTTCTCGCGCTGGTCGGTGCTGGCCTGCAGCACCACCTCGGCACGCGCCGGGTCGTCCAGCACCTGCACGCTGCGGGCGAGGCCGCGGCGCAGTTCCTCGGCCAGCGGCGAGTCCGGCGCGAACCCTGTCAGCGCGATGCTGCGGAAGGCCAGCACCGGCGGCTGCCGGCGCTGGAAGCCGCAGCTGGCAAGTGCCGACACGGCCAGCGCGCCGGCGCCGGCCAGCAAGCGGCGCCGGGTGTCAGACGACGACATTCACCAGCCGGCCCGGCACGATCACGACCTTCTTCGCGGGCTTGCCTTCGGAGAACTTCGCGAACTCGGGCGTCGCCAGCGCCATGGCCTCGATGGCGGCGCGGTCGGCGTCGGCCGGCACGCGGATGGCCCCGCGCAGCTTGCCGCCGATCTGCAGCACCAGCTCGATCTCGCTGCGCACCAGCGCCGCGTCGTCGACCGCGGGCCACGGCGCATCGATCAGCGTGCCCAGGCTGGTGGCGAAGCCGAGCTCGGTCCACAAACCGTGCGTGACGTGCGGCGCCGCCGGGTACAGCGCGCGCAGCAGGATGCCCACGCCTTCGCGCAGCGTCGCGTCGTCGGCCGCCGCGGCGCCGTCTTCCAGCGCGTTCAGCAGCTTCATCGCACCGCTGACGACGGTGTTGTATTGCATGCGGTCGTAGTCGTGCGTGATCTGCCGCAGCAGCGTGTGCACCTCGTAGCGCAGCGCATTGGTGCCGCTGGCCGCGACCACCGGTCCGCGCAGGCGTGGCGCCTGCTTCACGCCGAAGGCCCACAGCCGGCGCAGGAAGCGGAACACGCCTTCGGCGCCGCTGTCGGACCACGCCGCGCTCTGGTCGGGCGGACCGGCGAACATCGTGAACACGCGAGCGGTGTCGGCGCCGAACTTCGCGATGATGTCCTTCGGCTCGACGACGTTGTTCTTGCTCTTGGACATCTTCTCGATGCCGCCCAGCACCACCGGCTGGCCGTCGCTGCGCGCGGTGGCGCCCACGGGGTGGCCGCGCTCGTCGTAGCGGACCTCGACCTCGCTCGGGTAGAACCAGCGCTTCTTGCCGGCCTCGTCCTCGCGGTAGAAGCTTTCGTTGAGCAGCATGCCCTGCGTGAACAGGTTCTTGAACGGCTCGCTGTAGCCGACCAGGCCCAGGTCGCGCATCGCCTTGGTCCAGAAGCGCGCGTACAGCAGGTGCAGCACGGCGTGCTCGATGCCGCCGATGTACTGGTCCATCGGCATCCAGTACTCGTTGCGCGCGTCGACCATGGCCGAGTCGCTGTCGGGGCAGCAGTAGCGCATGTAGTACCAGGACGAATCGACGAAGGTGTCCATCGTGTCGGTCTCGCGCCGCGCCGGCTTGCCACACTGCGGGCAGGCCACGTCGAGGAACTTCGACGACTTGTTCAGCGGGTTGCCGCTGCCGTCGGGCACCAGGTCCTCGGGCAGCAGCACGGGCAGGTCGGCCTCGGGCACCGGCACCGCACCGCAGCTGGCGCAGTGGATGATGGGGATCGGCGTGCCCCAGTAGCGCTGGCGGCTGATGCCCCAGTCGCGCAGCCGCCAGGTGGTCTTCTTCTCGCCCAGGCCCTTGTCCTGCAGCGCCGCGGCGATGGCATCGACCGCCGCCTTGTACGGCAGGCCGCTGTAGTTGCCCGAGTTGATCGTGATGCCGCGGCTCTTGTCGGCGTACCAGTCCTGCCAGTGGTCGTAGCTGAAGTGCTCGCCGTCGACGTGCACCACCTGCAGCATGTCGATGCCGTACTTCTTCGCGAACGCGAAGTCGCGCTCGTCGTGCGCCGGCACACCCATCACGGCGCCGTCGCCGTAGGTCATCAGCACGTAGTTGCCCACCCACACCGGCACCTGCGTGCCGGTGAGCGGGTGCGTGACGGACAGGCCCGTGGGCCGGCCTTCCTTGTCCTTCAGCGCCAGCTCGGCTTCGGTGGTGCCGCCTTTCTTGCAGTCCTCGATGAAGGCTGCCAGCGCCGGGTCGGACTGCGCGGCCAGCGTGGCCAGCGGGTGCTCGGGTGCGACGGCGCAGAAGGTCACGCCCTTGATGGTGTCGGCGCGGGTCGTGAACACGTACAGCCGGCCGTCCTGCACCAGCGCGCCGCTGGCGTCGCGGATGGTGTGCGGGAACGCGAAGCGCACGCCTTCGCTCTTGCCGATCCAGTGCTCCTGCATCAGCCGCACACGCTCGGGCCAGCCTTCCAGGTAGTGCGGGCTGGTGCTGTCGTTCACGCCCGCCAGCAGCTCGTCGGCGTACTGCGTGATGGCCAGGTAGTAGCCGGGGATCTCGCGCTTCTCGACGACGGCGCCGCTGCGCCAGCCGCGGCCGTCGACCACCTGCTCGTTGGCCAGCACGGTCTGGTCGATCGGGTCCCAGTTGACGATCTGCGTCTTGCGGTAGGCGATGCCCTTCTCGAGCATCTTCAGGAAGAACCACTGGTTCCACTTGTAGTAGCCGGGGTCGCAGGTCGCGACCTCGCGCTGCCAGTCGAAGGCCAGGCCCAGCGGCTGCATCTGGCTCTTCATGTCGGCGATGTTCTGGCGGGTCCACGCCGCCGGCGGCACGTTGTTGTCGATGGCCGCGTTCTCGGCCGGCAGGCCGAAGGCGTCCCAGCCCATCGGCATCAGCACGTTCATGCCCTTCATGCGCAGGTAGCGCGCCATCATGTCGTTGATGGTGTAGTTGCGCACGTGCCCCATGTGCAGCTTGCCGCTGGGGTAGGGCAGCATCGAACAGGCGTAGAACTTGGGCTTGTTCGGGTGCTCGACGACACGGAAGGCGTCGGTGGCCGCCCAGTGCGCCTGCGCGGCGGCTTCGACCTCGGCGGGGGCGTATTTCTCGTTCATGCGCCGGATTGTAGGGAGCGCCGCCGGCCGCGGCGGCGCCTGCTTGCCGGCGCTACTTGCCGGCGCTGTCCGTCACGAAGCCGATGCGCGTGAGGCCGGCTTCCTGCACCAGGCCGATCAGCTCGGCGACGCGGCCGTAGGGCACGGCCTGGTCCGCGCGCAGCTGCACCTCGGTGCCCGGGTCGCGCGCGGCGGCGGCGCGCACCTGCTCCAGCAGCTGCTGCGGTGTGACCGGCGTGTCGCCGACGAAGAGCCGGCCCTGTGCGTCGACCGCCAGCGCCACGAAGGCCGGCGCGTCGCTCGGGCGCGCGGCTGCGGTGCTGGGCAGGTCGAGCTTGAGCGAACTCGTCATCAGCGGCGCGGTGATGATGAAGATCACCAGCAGCACCAGCATCACGTCGATCAGCGGCGTCATGTTGATGTCGCTCATCGGCTCGGCGCCGGGGCGGCGCTCCAGGCGTCCGAAGGCCATGTCAGCGGCTCTTGTCGAGAGCCATCTCTCTGAGGTCGTGCGCGAAGCCTTCGAGCTCGGCCTCGCAGGCGGCCACGCGCTTGCCGAAGATGTTGAAGGCCAGCACCGCCGGGATGGCCACGGCGATGCCCGCGGCGGTCATGATCAGCGCCTCGCCCACCGGGCCGGCGATCTTCTCGATCGTGATGCTGCCCGAGGCCGCGATGGCCACCAGCGCGTGGTAGATGCCCCAGACGGTGCCGAACAGCCCGACGAAGGGCGCCGTGCTGCCGACGCTGGCCAGCAGCACCTGGCCGGTCTGCAGGTGCGCCAGGCCGCGGTGCAGCGCATCGCGCAGCCGGCGTGTCAGCTGCGAGGCGGGGTCGCCCTGCGTGCCCAGCGTGCCGGTGGCCGGCGTGGCGCAGGCGGCGTCCAGCAGCGGCAGCAGCACGGCTTCGCGGTCCATCGCCGCCAGCCGCGTGCGGCCGTCGGCCAGCGTGGCGGCGTCCCAGAAGGCGGGCACGGCACGGGCGATGTCGCTGCTGGCGCGCCGCAGCAGCCAGCCCTTCCAGACGATCAGCACCCAGGCCGCCACCGACATCGCCAGCAGCAGCAGCGCCACCGCGCGGCCGACGCCGTCGGCCTGGTTCCAGAAGTGCGCGAGGCCGTCCATCGTCAGCGGTCAGCGCGCCAGGCCCAGCACGTCCTGCATGTCGTACAGGCCGGCCGTGCCCGGCGGCAGCGCGGCCAGGAAGCGCGTTGCCCGCAGGCTGCCTTCGGCGTAGTTCGCGCGGCTGTTGCTGCGGTGCGTGATCTCGATGCGCTCGCCGGTGCCGGCGAAGAGCACGGTGTGGTCGCCGACGATGTCGCCGCCGCGGATGGTGGCGAAGCCGATCGTGCCGGGCTGGCGCGGGCCGGTGTGGCCTTCGCGCGTGAACACGGCCTGCTGCTGCAGGTCCTGGCCCAGCGCCCGGGCGATGGTCTCGCCCATCGCCAGCGCGGTGCCACTGGGCGCGTCGACCTTGTGCTTGTGGTGGGCCTCGACGATCTCGATGTCGTAGCCCTCGGACAACGACCGCGCGGCCAGGTCCAGCAGGCGCAGCACCACGTTCACGCCCACGCTCATGTTGGCGGCGAAGACGACGGCGGTGTGCGCCGCGCAGGCGCCGATCTCGGCCTTCTGCCCCGGGCTGAAGCCGGTGGTGCCGACCACCGCCTTCACGCCCAGCGCGCGGCAGGCGGCCAGGTGCGCGAGCGTGCCTTCGGGGCGCGTGAAGTCGATCAGCACGTCGGCGCCCGCCAGCCCGGCGTGCAGGTCGGCGGTGATGGCCACGCCGGTGGCGCGGCCCAGGAAGGCGCCGGCGTCCTGGCCGACGGCAGGGCTGCCGGCGACGTCGAGCGCACCGGCCAGGCGGCAGTCGGTGCTGGCCAGCACGGCCTCGACCAGCATGCGGCCCATGCGCCCGCTGGCGCCGGCCACCGCGACCCGGATCGGCGCGGCGGCGCTCACGTGGCCTCCAGCGGCGGGTAGCTGCGCACCGCGCCCATGGGCTCGGCGGCCGGGGCCTCGCGCCGCTGCGGCAGCGGCAGGGCCTTGCGCTCTTCCTCGGTGAGTTCGAGCTTGGGCACCTTGCGCTCGCCTTCGCGCGTGATGCCGGCGACGAAATCGCGCTCCGACGGCAGCTCGGGCGCTTCCACCGAGGCCATCGCGTTGCCTTCGAAGCGCACGACGACGCTGCGGCGCTGCGCCTCGGTGCCGGGGCGGCGGATGGTGAAGATGTAGTCCCAGCGTTCGGCGTGGAAGGGGTCGGTGATCAGCGGTGTGCCGAGGATGTCGCGCACCTGGCTGCGGCTCATGCCTGGCCGCAGCAGCGCCAGTTGCTCCTTCGTGACCACGTTGCCCTGCACGATGTCGATGCGGTAGGGCGTGATGACGCCGAGGAAGTCGTCGGTCGACTGCATGGAGGACGCGCAGCCGCCGAGCAGCACGGCGCCGAGCAGCGGAACCAGGGATCGGTGCATGGGAAACGGGTGCGGCGTGCCACCGCGGGGGCGGGGCAGCGGGAGCTGGCTATGATCGCCGGATTCTAGCTGGGCACCTTCTGTTGCCGCCCTGCGTCGCGCGATTGCGCCCTGCGAGGATCGACCATGACCAAAGCCGACGAATTGAAGAGCAGCGGCCTGAAGGCCACGCTGCCCCGCATCAAGATCCTCGAGGTCTTCCAGCAGTCCGAGCGCCGCCACCTGACGGCCGAGGACGTGTTCAAGGCCCTGCTGACCGAAGGCGCCGACATCGGCCTGGCCACGGTCTACCGCGTGCTGATGCAGTTCGAGCAGGCCGGGCTGCTGGCGCGCAGCAACTTCGAGAGCGGCAAGTCGGTGTTCGAGCTCAACGAGGGCCAGCACCACGACCATCTGGTGTGCCTGACCTGCGGCCGCGTCGAGGAGTTCTACGACCCCGAGATCGAGTCGCGCCAGCGGGCCATCGCCGAGACGCGCGGCTTCGAGCTGCACGAACACTCGCTGTCGCTCTACGCGCGGTGCACCAAGACCGATTGCGTGCACCGGCAGAAGTAGGGCCCCCACGCTCCCTGCGGTCGCTGCTCGATGGCTTGCAAGCCATCAAGCGTTCCCCAGCCTCTCGCGGGCGCGCAGGCGCCCACTCGGTGCGGGCTCACCCCCCCGAGGGGGCGTCTGCTGCGGTCCGGCGGAGCCGGATCCTTGCAGGGCGGTTCAGCCGCCCTGGCCCTTCTCCATCGCGCGCTGGTGGCGCTCGATGAACTCCTGGTAGGTGTCGATGCCGCGCAGCTGCAGCACGGTGTTGCGCACCGCGGCCTCGACCAGCACGGCGAGGTTGCGGCCGGCGTCCACCGCGATCACCACCTTGCGCACCGGGATGCCCAGGATGTCCTCGTACAGCGGCTCGTACGGCAGGCGCTCGAACTCGCGCTCCATCGTCTCCTTGCGCACCAGGTGCACGATGAGCCGCAGCCGCATCTTCCGCCGCACCGCGGTCTCGCCGAAGATGGCCTTGATGTCGAGCAGGCCGATGCCGCGCACTTCCAGCAGGTTCAGCAGCAGCTCGGGGCAGCGGCCTTCCAGCGCCGTCTGGCTGATGCGGTAGAGGTCCACCGCATCGTCGGCCACCAGGCCGTGGCCGCGGCTGATCAGTTCGAGCCCGAGTTCGCTCTTGCCGAGCCCGGACTCGCCGGTGAGCAGCACGCCCAGGCCCAGGATGTCCATGAACACGCCGTGGCGCGTGGTGCGTTCGGCGAACAGGTGCGCGAGATAGGCGCGCACGACGTCGATGACGTGGCCGGCCGATTCCTTGGTGGTGAACAGCGGGATCTCGGCGCGGTCGCACATGGCCACCAGCCGGTCGGGCGGCGATTCGGCGTCGGCGACGATGATCACCGGCGGCTCCAGCGTGACGATGCGCGCGATGCGGCGCTCCATGTCGTCCGGGGCGCTGGCCAGGAGGTAGGCCACCTCGCGGCGGCCGACGATCTGCACCCGGTAGGGGTGGATGTAGTTCAGGTAGCCGACCAGGTCGGCGGCGCTCTGCGCGTCGCGCACCGCGGCGTCGTCGAAGCGGCGTTCGGGGTGCGCGTGGCCGGCGATCCATTCCCAGCGCATCGCCTCGCGGTGCGCCTCGAACAGCGCTTCGGCGCTGATGGAGGTCGGCTTCATCCCGCGGCCGGGGTCATGCCACGGACTTGAGCGGTTCCCAGTCGGAAATCAGCTTGTGCACGGCGGCGGCGTCGGGCTCGGTCTTCAGCCGTTCGCGCAGCTCGCGGTCGGACAGCATCTCGGCGATCTCCGACAGGATCTCCAGGTGCCGCTGCGTCGCAGCCTCGGGCACCAGCAGGAAGATCAGCAGCGCCACGGCTTCGTCGTCGGGGGCGTCGAAGGGGATCGCCTGCTGCACGCGCACCACGGCGGCCAGCGGGTTCTTCAGCCCCTTGATGCGCCCGTGCGGGATGGCCACCGCGTGCCCGAGGCCGGTGGAGCCCAGGCGTTCGCGCGCGAACAGGTTGTCGGTGACGATGCCGCGGGCGATGGCGTGCTGGTTCTCGAACAGCAGGCCGGCTTGCTCGAACACGCGCTTCTTGCTGGTCGCATCCACGTTCACCAGCACGTTGCTGGCGGGAAGGATGGCGGCGAGACGATTCATGGGGCGGTTCCCCTCGCAGTGGACTTGGTTGCTGCCCAGTCACCGCGTTGTGTTACAGAGCGCCAGATCATAGCAACCGCATGTCAAGACCCTGGCTTTCCCGGGGGCCCCATCTGCGGGGAAACGCGAACTGTTGCGGCAATGCAGCAACAACGGCGTCGTCCGGTGGGCGTGTGGCCGGGGCGGCGTGGTCGCGCCGGACCCGGTTGCCATGAAAAACGGCCCCGCAGGGCCGTCGGTTGACACACGTCAGGCGCGCGCCGCGGTCAGGGGGCCCCGGCGTCCAGGCGCTTGGGCGACTGGTGGTGGTGGTCCTGCAGCTTGTCCTTGTGGCGCACGACCTGGCGGTCGAGCTTGTCCATCAGCTGGTCGATCGCCGCGTACAGGTCTTCGTGGCTCTGTTCGACGAAGATGTCGCGGCCCTTCACGTGCAGGGTGACCTCGGCCTTCTGCCGGCGCTCCTTTTCCTTCAGCTTCTCCACGGTCAGTAGCACGTTGACGTCGACGACCTGGTCGAAGTGGCGCGTGACGCGGTCCAGCTTCGTGAGCACATACTCTCGCAGAGCGGGCGTGACTTCGAGGTGATGTCCGCTGATCGTCAAGTTCATCGAGAATCTCCTTGGCAAGGGAGTGGGAAACGGCCGCGCCCGGCAGGGCCGGCTTCGGGGAATCGAGGCGGGAGGGGGGAAGAGGACCGGGAGGAGGGGGACAACGGTGCGGTCGACAGGAGGTCCGTTCGACCCAGTGTGCACCCGTTGCCACCCCCTGGCAAGCGGGTCACCCGAGGGCGTTCAGGGCCGAACCGTGATGCTTTGCCGGTCGTCCTCAGCGCCCTGCGGCGGGGGCGGCAGCGGCTGGTAGATCGTCATCGCGGTGGCGCGCCCGCGCACCGTGACCCGCTCGATCTCGCGGCAGGGCCAGATCGGCGGCAGCTGCGCCCGCGTGGCCTCGCCGATGATCACCGGCGCCTCCAGCTTGCCCGACAGTTCCTGCAGCCGCGCCGCCACGTTCACCGCGTCGCCCAGCACGGTGTAGGCGCGACGGTGGCGCGAGCCCATGTCGCCCACCACCATGGCACCGGTGTTGATGCCGATGGTGATGCGGATCAGCGGCCAGCCGCGGGCCGCGAACTCGGCGTTCAGCGCCGGCAGCGCGGCCTGCATCGCCAGCGCCGCCTGCACCGCGTGCTCGGCGTGCTGCGCGTCGTCGAGCGGCGCGCCCCAGAAGGCCATCAGCGCGTCGCCGATGTACTTGTCGAGCGTGCCGCGGTGCTGGCGCACGATGTCCGTCATCACCGACAGGTAGCGGTTCATCAGCGCAGCCAGCTCGGTGGGCGTGAGCTGCTCCGAGAACGTGGTGAAGCCGCGCACGTCGGCGAACAGCACGGTCAGCTCGGCGCTGCGGCTGTCCATCGTGTAGCGCTCGGGGTCGCGGCTCATCAGCTTGACCAGTTCGGGCGGCACGTAGTGGCCGAACAGCGCCGCCAGCCGCCGCCGCGCCAGCGCCTCGGCGAGCTGGCCGAAGAACAGCTGCAGCAGGTACAGGCCGGCCAGCAGCAGCAGCGGCGGCGCCAGCGGCAGCGCCCAGCCTGCCAGCACCCAGGCGGCGGCGTTCGCCGCCACCAGGGCCAGCGCCAGCGCGGCGCAGACCGCGGTGCCGCGCCCCAGCGGCCAGCGCGGCAGCGCCAGCAGCAGGGGGATGCCCAGTGCCAGCAGCGTGAGCGCCGTCAGCGCCGGCGCCCATGCGGGCGCGTGCGGCAGGCGCGTGTCGAGCAGGCCGCCGAGCAGGTTCGCGTGCAGTTCCACGCCCGGCTGCAGCAGGCCCGTCGGCGTGCTGTGCTGGTCGATCAGGCCGGCAGCGGCCATGCCCACCAGCACGATGCGTCCGCGCAGCGTGTCCGCCGGCACGGTGCCGGCCAGCACGTCGGCCGCCGAGACCTGCAGCACCCGGGCGCCATCGGCCGGGAACGGCAGCAGCACCTGGCCCTGGGCGTCGGCCAGGCGCAGCGCGGCCAGCACGGCGTCGCCGCGCAGCGTGTGCGCCAGCGCCAGCGCCAGGCTGCCGAGGTGGCGGCCGTCGTGCCAGGCCAGCAGCGGCGCGCGGCGCGTGATGCCGTCGGCATCGACGCTGGCGTTGACGAAGCCGGCGCCGGCCGCGGCCTGCTGCAGCTGCGGCAGCGGCGCCGCGTGGCCGTACCAGGGCGGCAGTGCCGCCGGCGGCGCGGCCACGGGCAGGCCGGGCGGCAGCTGCCCGGTGCGCGGCGTGCCCTGCACCGCGTTCAGGTGCAGCCCCAGCACCACCGGGTGGCGGGCCAGCGCGGCGGCCAGCTGCGCGTCGCCGGCGGCGGTGTCGGGCTCGGCCAGGATCATGTCCAACCCCACCAGGCGTGCGCCTTCGGCGCTGAACAGGCGCTCGACCAGCAACGCCAGCCGCTCGCGCGGCCAGGGCCAGCGGCCCTGCGTGGCCAGGGCCACGTCGTCGATGCCGACGACGGCGATGCGCTCGTCGCGCGTCCCGCCGGCCAGGCTGCGCAGGCGCTGGTCGTGCGCCGCGGCGTCCAGCGCCTGCACCGCGCGCAGCGGCCAGTGGCCGAGCGTGTGCGCGAGCAGCAGCGCCAGCAGCGCCGCGCCGAGCCAGGCCCTAACGGAGCTTGATCTCGACACGCCGGTTGCGCGGCTCGGGCACCTCGTCGTCGGTGGCCACCAGCGGCTCGCGTTCACCACGGCCGGCGACGCTGATGCGCTCGGGCGCGGCGCCGGCGGCCACCAGGCGGTCGCGCACCGACTGCGCCCGCTGCAGGCCGAGGCGGTCGTTGGCCTCGACGGCCCCGACGCGGTCGGTGTGGCCGACCACCACCAGATCGGCGCCCGGCGTGGCGGCCAGCGCCGCGCGCAGCCGCTCCAGCACCGGCAGCGACTCCGCCGTGGGCGTGTCGCCGCCGATCTCGAAGTTCAGCACGAAGCGCTGCGGCCGCGGCGGCTGCAGCGCCAGCAGGCCGCCATAGGCCGCCTGCACGTCCTGCGCGCTGCTCGTCTGCCGCCGCGGCACGCCGCCGACGACGTCGGCCTGCGCATAGGGCTCGGCCAGCAGCAGTTCGGCCTGCGGCGTCTTCACCGACAGCGCCCCGCTGCCGCCGCCGCCGCTGGCGGGCAACAGGATCACGCGCTCGGTCAGCGGCGCGCAGCCTGCCAGCAGCAGGGCGGCCAGGGCGGCGGCGGCGGGTGCCGCACAGGCCGGTGCGCACGGCCGGTTCATTGCCCGCCCCCGCGCGCATCGACGATGAACTCGGTGCCGCGCACGCCCATCACGGCGTTGCGCGTCTGCACGTTCACGTTCTGCGGCGCCTGCCTGGCGATCAGGCCCGTCACCATGCTCAGCGTGCCCTGCAGCAGCGTGGCCAGGAAGCTGCCTTCGTGCGTGGTGCTGTCGAAGCGGAACTCGCTGATCACCAGCGTGCTGCCGGGGCCGGCCGTGAGCAGGGTGTCGTCGGCCATGGTCAGGCCGACGGCGCCGTCGGCACTGGTGACGAGCCGGTCGCCGACCTGCACCGCGGTGCCGGGCGTGACCGGTGTGGCCGGCGCGGACTGCCCGGCGCGCTGCAGCATCACCGTGCCCTGCACGCGCTTGACGATGCCCGCGGAGTCCGCCGCCTGTGCCGGAGCGATGCCGCACAGCGCTGCCAGCAACAGCGCCCGGAGGTGCATGACCATCTCGTTTCCTTCCTCTCGCCTGGGGCATTATCCCCAGCGTCCGGGGCGGCCCGGGGCGGGCTTACACCACGGTCTCGCTGAATCCGCGCGCCGGCAGGGCGATGGTGAAGCGGCTGCCTCCGCCGTCGGCGTTCTCGGCCAGGATGGTGCCGCCGTGCGCCCGGACGATCTTGCGGCAGATGGCCAGGCCCAGGCCCGTGCCGCCCGAGCCGTCCTTGGTCTTGCTGCTCTGCACGAAGGCCTCGAAGATGCTTTCCAGTTCGGCCGGCGGAATGCCCGGGCCGTGGTCGCGCACCGTCAGCACCACCTGCTGGTGGGCGTCGAGGTCGCCGCAGACGTCGATGGTGGCGCCGGCAGGCGAGAACTTCACCGCGTTGGCGACCACGTTGCGCACCACCTGCTGGAAGCGCAGCGGGTCGACCTTGGCCACCAGCGGCAGGTCGCCCAGCGCGGCGTCGATGCGCAGGCGCCGCGCGACCAGCAGCGGCTCCAGTTCGCGCACCACGTCGCGCACCAGGGGCCGCAGGTCGGTGCGTTCGAGGTGGAAGGTGCCGACCGTGCTTTCGATCTTGGCCACGTCGAGCAGGTCGTTCACCAGCGCCAGCATGCGCTGGCCGGACGCGTGGATGTCGGTGAACATGGCCGCCAGGCGCGTGTGCTCGCGGCCGCGGTGCATGCCGAGCTCGGAGAAGCCGATGATGCTCTGCAGCGGCGTGCGCAGCTCGTGGCTGATGTTGGCGATGAACTCCGATTTCGCGCGCGAGGCCTCTTCCGCCGCGTCGCGCGCGTCGCGCGTGGCGCGCTCGGCTTCGCGGAACTCGCTCACGTCCATGAAGGTGACGAGCACGCCGCTGGGCGTGCCTTCGGCGCCCGGCACCGCGGCCTTCGTCAGCGCCAGGGTGCGCCGAGAGCCGTCGGGGTGGGCCAGCTCGGCCTCGTAGCGCACGCGGCCGCCGCGGGCCAGCAGTTCCGAGTCCTTGGCATCGTGCAGTGCGGCCTCCTCGGGCGGCAGGTAGTCGCGGGCGCGGCGTCCGGTGACGTCGGCGCGGCGGCGGCGGGTGAACTCCTCCCAGGCCTGGTTGACGGTGACGTAGCGGCCTTCGCGGTCGAGCAGGCTCACCGGCAGCGGGATGGTGTCCAGCAGCAGCGCCGAGAATGCGAGCTGCTCCTGCAGCTGCCGCTGCGCGGTCCATCGTTCGGTGACGTCGACCGCGCTGCCGGCGAAGCCCACCACCAGCTGGCCGTCGAGCAGCGGCGCCACGGCGACGTCGAAGTGGCGTGGCGGGGCGCCGTCCTGGCCGCCAAGCAGCACGTGCGCGCCGCGCGTGCCGTGCTCGCCGGGCGCGAACAGCGCGCGTGTCTCGGCCCGTGCGCTGTCGGCCACCAGATCGGCCAGCGGGCGGCCCAGGAGCCGGCCGGGCGGCTGGCCGATGGCCGCCTGCCAGCGCGCGTTGACGAAGGTGAGCGTGCCGTTGGCGTCGGTGCGGAAGATCAGCTCCTGCACACTCTTGACGAGCACGCTCAGCTCGCGTTCGCGCTGCGCCACGGCGTGCTGCGCGTGGTCGCGCTGGCGCCGCGCGGATTCGCGCAGGCGCACGCTGCGCGCGGCCACCCAGGTCATCGCGCCGATGACCAGCATCGCCGCGGCACCCACCATCGCCAGCCAGCGCGCGCTGTCCCACCAGCGCGCCAGCGCCACGGACTCGGGGAACTCCACCAGCGCCACCAGCGGGCGCGCGCGCAGCGCGCGGTAGGCCAGGATGCGCCGCCCCTCGCCGAGGCCGGGGCCGACCAGGCTGGCATGCTCGGTGTCGGGCAGCAGCCGCGTGAACACGGTCAGGCCCTGGACCTGCGCGCCGGGCAGCACCGGCGCGGCCGTGGTGGCCGCCAGCACGCGGCCGTCGTAGTCCGCCAGCACCGCGACGCCGCTGATGTGGTCCAGCGTCTGCTGCTGCTGGTTGGCCAGGAAGTCGGGGTTCAGCAGGCCCAGCAGCAGCAGCGTGCTGCCGTCGGCGCCGTCCACGCGCCGCAGCATCGGGATGAAGCCGACGCCGCGTGCCGCCACGGCGTCCGCGCCCGCACCGACGGCCAGCGCCTGCAGGCCGCGGCCGGGCAGGAAGCGGCCCAGGCTGTCGCGCCCGGCGGCCGGGATCGGACCCAGGCGCCGCAGCTCGACTTGCACACCCAGGTCCGACGGCACGGTGCTCGCCAGCACCCGCCCGCCGGCGTCGAGCACGGCCACGCTGCGCAGCAGCGGCAGGCCGACCAGCGTCTGCGACAGCAGCGTGCCGATCTGCGTGCTGTGCCCGGGCGGCTCCTTGGCCAGCAGGTCGGCCAGCGTCGACAAGGCCAGCGCCGCGGTGTCGAAGCTGCGCGTGGCGTGATCTTCCAGCACCCGCGCCATCAGCTCGCTGCGGTCGCGGCGGTTCTCGATCGCCATGTCGCGGTCGTGCCAGGCCAGCGCCAGCAGCGCGGCCAGCACCAGCAGGGCGAGCGCCGCACCGCCGATGGCCACCCAGCGGGCACGGATGGGCTGGGCCGAGCTGCCGACCATCAGCGGACCACGATCTCCGACAGGCCGTGGCGCTTGGCCGCCGCTTCCAGGCGACCGTCGCGCTGGATGCGCTGCACGAACGCATCGACGGTCGCCAGCCAGGCGTCGTCGCCGGGCTTGACCGCGTAGGCGTACGGCAGCACGTGGAAGGGCGCAGGCGGCGAGATCAGGGTCGCCCAGTCGGCGTTGTCGAGCAGGCGGCGGCTGTAGGGGTAGTCGGTCATGAAGACGTCGACCCGGCCGGCCTCGAGCTCGTTCTCCCGCGTGGCCGGCGGGCGGATGCTCACCATCTTCGCCTGTTTCAGCGCTGCCTTCATCACCGGCTCCATGAAGGTGCCGGCCTGCACCGCCACCTGCACGCCGGGCTGGTCGATGTCGGACCACTGGCGCACCGCGCGGTTGCTCCTGGTCGTGACGCCGTAGATGTCGCTGCGCAGGTACGGCCGCGAGAACTTGAGGTGTTCCATGCGCTGCGGCAGTTGCGCCACGGCGAACATCGCGACGTCGCAGCGGCCGCCCTTGAGGTCGTCGACCAGCGTCACGAACGACGAGTCCACGTAGCGCAGCTGCACGCCCAGGTCGCGCGCCAGGGCAGCCGACAGCTCGATGTCGATGCCGCCGAGCTGCTGCGTGCGCGGGTTGCGCCAGGTCACGCCGTAATAGTCGGGCCAGATGCACACACGCACCTCGCGCTCGGCCTGGATGCGGTCGAGCACCGGGCCGGCGAGCGCGCTGCCCGCGCTGCAGGCGGCGGCGATCCAGGCAGCGGCAACGCTGCGGGCAAGGGTGCGGAACGTCATGAACGGTCTCCGGAGTCGTGGTCGAAGGGTGCGGCCGGCGCGCCGTCGGCGAGATCGGCGAAGCTGGGCTGCTGGTGGTTGATGCGCTCGCGCAGCGCAATCATGTGCGGCGCCAGGGCGATGAAGGTGTCCACCACCTGCGGGTCGAAGGCGCGGCCCCGCTCGGCCAGGAGCATCTGCAGGGCCTGCGTGTCGCTGAAGGCGATGCGGTAGCAGCGGTCCATCGTCAGCGCGTCGAAGAAGTCGACCACGGCCACGATGCGCCCGGCCAGCGGGATGGCGGCGCCGGCCAGGCCGGACGGATAGCCGCTGCCGTCCCAGCGCTCGTGGTGCGACAGCGCCACCTCGGCCGCCAGCTGGAACAGCGGAAAGCGCGACTGGCCCAGGATGCCTGCGCCGATCTCGGGGTGGCGGTTCATCACCGCGCGCTCGGCGGCGTCGAAGCGGCCGGGCTTCTTCAGCACGTTGTCGGGGATCCCGATCTTGCCCACGTCGTGCATCGGCGCCGCCTTGCGCAGCATCGTCGCCCACTCCGCGTCGGCGCCCAGCCCCAGCGCCAGCGCCTCCGCCAGGAAGCCCATGCGCACGATGTGTGCGCCGGTGTCGTCGTCGCGGTACTCGGCCGCCAGCGCCAGGCGGAACAGCGCGTCGTGGTGCGCGCGCGCCACCTCCTGCAGGGCGTCGTTGCGCTCGCGGTAGACGCGGCCCAGGTCCCGCAGCATGCATTCCATCTGCGCGGCGGCGGCGCTGTCGAAGCGCAGCGGCGGGTGCGGAGCGGGCACGGCTGATGCAGGGGTCGTCGCTATGGTCACCAGGGTGTCTCCAGACATCTCACCGATGAATTATCAGGGATATCACTTTGATCATTTGATCGAAGGATGCACTTTTCGCTCAATAATTCGGCAGAATTACTCAATGAGCGAGACTCCGATCCCGTCCACGGCGCCCAGCGACCACTACAGCACGCTGGAAGTGGCACGTCTGCTCGGCATGGCCGTGCGTTCGGTGCAGATGATGGTGGACCGGGGCGAGCTCGAAGCGTGGAAGACACCCGGCGGGCACCGGCGCATCTCGCGCGAATCGGTGCAGCGCTGGCGCGAGGCGCGGCGCGCCGGGCTGCCACGCGGCACCGCGGCAGGCGGCAGCGGCGGCGGCGGCCACGCGCAGCGCGTGCTGCTGATCGAGGACTCCAAGCACTTCCAGAACCTGGTCACGCTGCTGCTGAAGCAGGGTTTCCCGGGCGTGGACCTGCATGTCGCCGACGACGGCATCACCGGCCTGGCGATGGTGGGCCAGCTGCAGCCCGAGGTGCTGATCGTCGACATCCTGCTGCCCGGCATCGACGGCGCGGCGCTCATCACCAGCCTGCGCTCGCACCCGCAGTTCAGTCGCATGCGCCTGATCGTCGTGACCTCGCTCGACGAGGCCCAGCGCGCGCCCTATGCGTTCGCCCTGCAGGGGGTGCCGGTGGTGCACAAGCCGCAGATGGTGGTGGACCTGCCGCCGTTGCTGCAGGCGGCCCTGGCGCCGGCGGGGGCTGCCGAGGCGCCACCGCCGCTGGCGGCCGCACCGGCGTGAGTGCCGGCCCCGGCCAGGACGCACCGCTGCCGCGCGTGCTGCTGGTCGAAGACGACGCGTCGATCCGGCGCTTCGTGACGATGGCGCTCGACGAGACTGCGATCACCCTGCTGGCGGCCGCCACGCTGGCCGAGGCGCGGGCCGAGCTCGACCGGGCCCCGGTGCGGCTGTTGCTGTGCGACCTGATGCTGCCCGACGGCAGCGGACTGGACCTGCTGCACGACCTGGTCGCCCGCCCGGACTGGCGCGCCGGTGCGCGGCTGGTGGCCTTCAGTGCCGGGGTGACGACGGGCCGCCGGGCCGAACTGCTGGGGCTGGGCGTGGACGAGGTGCTGGCCAAGCCGGTGGCGCTGGCCGAGCTCGAGGCCTGCGTGCAGCGCGCGCTGGCGGCGACCGTGGTGCCGACCACCGGCGCGCCCGCCGATGCCCGGCAGCAGGCGCAGGAGCAGGCGGTGCAGCGCTTCTTCGGCGGCAACGCCGAACTCTTCGCGGCCTACCGCCAGAGCTGCCTGCTGCAGTTCGCCACCGACCTGCAGCAAGGCGACGCGGCCGCGGCGCACGCCGACCTGCCGGCGCTGCGCCGGCTGGCACACAGCCTGAAGACCGTGCTGCTGACGCTGGGCGACCTGCCTGGCAGCGAGCGTGCGGCCGAGGCCGAACGGCAGGCCGCGCAGGGCGCGGAAGCCGCTGCGCTGCAGGCATGGGCGGCCCTGCGGCAGCATCTGCCCGGCGCCTGAGGCGCCCGGCGGCGCCCCGAGGCGCCATCGCGGGTGCGTGCCTGCCGTCCATCCCTAGTCCAGTAGAAGTATCACATTTGCAGTTAATGCCACTTATGTGATGAAATCACGCGCACCCTCTGGGCAAAGATGCAGAATGGACCATCGTGAGGTCACAGACATGCACACTTCCCTGACGGAGCTGCTCGAAAGCCTGAAGCCCGGCCTGCTCTGGGTCCACCGCGACGGTGTGGTGCGCTACGCCAACGCCGACGCCAGCGCGCGCACCGGGCTCCAGGTCGGCCGCAAGCTCTACGACCCGGACCTGGCGCGCGCCGTGGCGGCCGCCGTCAGCGGCCAGGCGCCGTGCACCGTCACGGCCGTCAGGCCCGCGCCCGGGCCGGGTGTCGCGCCGGGCGAGCTGGCCTGCCGTGTCATTCCGGGGCTGGCCCGGGACGACGCCTTCGTGCTGATCGCGCCCGACGTCGGCGCCGGCGACGGCACCGCCTACGACAACCTGATGCAGGTGATCCGGTCCGACCTGCGCGATCCGCTGCGCGCGGCCGCGCAGGCCCTGTCCGTGGCGCATGACCACGGCGGCAGCCACGAGGTCGACGCCCTGGTCGACGGCGTGCAGGATCTCGTCCGGGTGCTCGACAAGCTGGTCGATCTGGCGCAGGTGTGGAGCAGTGGCGCCCTGCTGGCCTCCGACCGCATCGAGTTGTGGCCGCTGCTGCAGGAGGTGTGGGGCGCGCTCGAGCCGCTGGCGCTGCACCGCGGCATCAAGGTGCGCTTCCTGGCGCAGACCGAAGCCGGCAGCCTGGCCACCCTGTACGGCAGCACCCACTGGCTGCGCCGCGTGTTCCTGGAGTGCCTGGAGTCGGCGCTGCGCAGTTCGCGCAGCGGCGCCACGCTGCAGATCGAGCACCGCCAGATGGGTCCGCGTGCGCTGATCGTGTTCCGGGACTGCGGCATGTTCGCGCCGCGCGGCGGCGTCGACATGCCCCACGACCCCAAGGTGAACGCACGGGCGGACCAGCCCGCGGCGCGCGACCAGATCGGCCTGAAGCTGTGCCAGCACATCGTGTCCCTGCACGGCGGCCAACTGCGCGAGGAGATCGAGGACGGCGAGCGCAACTTCCTGATCGACCTGCCCACCGGCGCGCCGCACCACAGCGACGAAGCCCACCTCGACATCGCCCAGGCCCAGCAGTACGCGCGCGACCTCGCCGCGCTGATGGCGCGCTCGCGGAAGCACAAGCCGGACCAGGCGCACTGAGCCTGCCCCCGCCACCCCCACACCCGACACACCGTGCCCAGCACCCAGGAGCCTGCCATGAAGCGCGTTCTCATCGTCGAAGACCAGACCGACATCCGCAAGCTCATCCGCATGACGCTGGAGTTCGAGGCCTACGAGATCCACGAGGCCGCCGACGGCGCGTTCGGCCTGCGCCTGGCACAGGCCGTGCGGCCCGACCTGGTGCTGCTCGACGTGATGATGCCCGGCGAACTCGACGGCCTGCAGGTCTGCCAGCGCCTGAAGAGCGACCCCGCCACGCGCGGCATGAAGATCGTGCTGCTGACCGCGCGCGGCCAGGCGCGCGACCGCGAGGCCGGCAATGCCGCGGGCGCCGACGAGTACCTGGTCAAGCCCTTCAGCCCGCTGCAGCTCATCGAGACCATCGAACGGCTGCTGGAGACGGCGTGAGCGCCGCGCCCGCGGGAGCGGCGGGCGACGCGGAGCGGCGCGAGCAGCGCATCCACGCGATCCTGGATGCCGTGCCCGACGTGATCCTCGGGCTGGACGCAGCCGGCCGGGTCGAGGTGGTCAACTCCAGCGTCGCCAGCGTCTTCGGCATCGCGCCCGAGGACGCGCTGGGGCACGCCATCGGCGACCTGCTGCCGGGCCTGACGCTGCAGGAAGCCGAGCAGCGCACGCGCGACGGCCTGTTCATGCGCAGCAGCGGCACGCACGTGGCGCGCTTCGAGACGCACGCCAGCCGGCGCGGCGGCACGCGGTTTCCGGTGGAGGTGTCGCTGTCGCGCACCGAGACGGCCGAGGGTGTGCGCTACGCCGCGGTCGTGCGCGACGTCACCGAGCAGCGCATGACATTCTCGATGCTGCACCTGTACAGCCGGGCGCTGGACTGCACGGCCAACGGCGTCGTCATCTCCGACATGACGCTGCCCGGCCAGCCCATCTTCTACGCCAACCCGGCGTTCTGCGCGATGACGGGGTTCGACCCCGGCGAGGTGATCGGCCGCGACGGCAGCTTCCTGCTGCGCGGCGACTTCGAGCAGCCGGCGCTGGCTGCACTGCGCGCTGCCGCCCGCGACGGGCGCCCGGCGCAGGCCGTGCTGCGCAACTACCGCAAGGACGGCACGCTGTTCTTCAACGAGCTCAGCATCGCGCCGGTGATCGACCCCGAGGGCGGCGTGCGGCACTACGTGGGCGTGCACAACGACGTCACCGAACGCGAGCGCGCGCGGCTGGCGATCGCCGAGCGCAGCGCGCGGCTGAACGCGGTCTTCGACCTCAGCCCCGACGGGTTCGTCATCTTCGACGCCGACCACCGGCTCGTCTACTGCAACCCGGCGTTCCTGCAGATGACCGGCTGGGACGAGGCCGGCAGCGCGCTGCAGGCGCTGCCGCTGGTGGAGTTCGACCGGCGCTTTGCGCTGCTGTGCGACCCGGCGCAGCCGGTGCCGCCGGTGCACCGTGCGCTGGACGCGCCGGCGGTCGCCGGCGCGCTCGAGCACGGGCCGGAACTGCTGGCGCTGCTGCGCCCCGAGCGCCGCATGCTCGCGCGCATGGTGCGCAGCGCACCCGGCGCCGCGCAGGAGACCATCCTGTTCTACCGCGACGTCACGCGCGAGACCGAGGTCGATCGCATGAAGAGCGAGTTCCTCACCACCGCGGCGCACGAACTGCGCACGCCGATGGTCAGCGTCTTCGGCTTCACCGAACTGCTGCTGGCGCGCCCGGTGCCCGAGGAGCGCCGGCGCGACATGCTGCAGACCATCCACCGCCAGGCGTCGCTGCTGATCAACATGGTCAACGAGCTGCTGGACCTGGCGCGCATCGAGGCCCGCCAGGGCAAGGACCTGCGGCGCGAGCCGTGCCGGCTGGACAGCCTGGTGACGCAGGCGGTGGGGCCGTTCGCCATCTCCGGCGTGATCGGCGTGACCGATGCGCCCGGCCGGCACGCGCTGGACGTCCAGGTGCCGCATGGCGACTGCATGCTGCTGGTGGACCCCGAAAAGACCAACCGCGCGCTCACCAACGTGCTGTCGAACGCCGTCAAGTACTCGCCCGGCGGCGGCCGCATCCTCGTGGTCAGCGCACTGGAGCAGCGACGGGGCGAGCCGATGGTGGCGCTGCGCATCACCGACAGCGGCATCGGCATGACGCCGGAGCAGCAGGCGCGGGTGTTCGAGCGGTTCTACCGTGCCGATCCCTCGGGCAACATCCCGGGCACCGGGCTGGGCATGAGCCTGGTGAAGGAGATCATCGAGCTGCAGGGCGGGCAGGTCGAGCTCGCCAGCGAGCCCGGTGCCGGCACCACCGTGACGCTGTGGCTGCCGCTGATGGCGGTGCAATAATCTTTGGAGCCATTGCTGAGCGCGACTGAGCCGACCGCCGCCGGCGCTCCCCGTCGTTGCCGGCCCCAGAGATCCGCATGCTCAACGTCTTCGCGCTCGCCAACGGGCGGCTCTTCCAGGAAGAGATCGACAGCCCCGAGGCGCGTGCCGCAGCGCCGGCCGGCCCGCGGCCGGTGTGGGTGGACCTGGAGTCGCCGACGCCCGAGGAGAAGGCCTGGGTGGCGGCACGGTTCGGTCTGGCCATTCCCGACGACATCATCGACGACGACCTCGAGGAGTCGGCGCGCTTCTACGAGGAAGACAACGGCGAGCTGCACATCCGCTCGGACTTCCTGATCGACGGCGACGACGCCCCCGACGGCAAGCCCAGCCGCAACGTGCGCGTGGCCTTCATCCTGTTCGAGGGCGTGCTGTTCTCGGTCCACGACGAGGACCTGCCGGTGTTCCGCCTGCTGCGCCTGCGTGCGCGCCGCATCCCGGCGCTGATCGAGGACGCCAAGGACGTGCTGCTCAAGCTCTACGACGCCGATGCCGAGTACTCGGCCGACGCGCTGGAGGGCATCTACGACAACCTCGAGCGCGTCAGCGCGCGCGTGCTGAAGCAGGACGTCGACGACCGCGTCGCGGCCGAGATCCTGGCCGCCATCGCCAAGGAGGAAGACCTGAACGGCCGCATCCGGCGCAACGTGATGGACACGCGCCGCGCGCTCAGCTTCCTCATGCGCAGCCGCAAGCTCGGCGCCGAGCAGTTCGAGGAAGCGCGGCAGATCCTGCGCGACATCGATTCGCTGGATTCGCACACCGCCTTCCTGTTCGACAAGATCAACTTCCTGATGGACGCCACGGTCGGCTTCATCAACATCAACCAGAACAAGATCATCAAGATCTTCTCGGTCGCCAGCGTGGCGCTGCTGCCGCCGACGCTGATCGCCAGCGTCTACGGCATGAACTTCCAGGCCATGCCCGAGCTGCAGTGGAAGTACGGCTACCCGTTCGCGCTGGGGTTGATGGTGGCTTCGGTTGCCGCTCCTTTCATTTACTTTCTGCGCAAGGGCTGGTTGCGTTAGTTTTCCGCGACCGCCGGGTCGCCTGGGTTGAAGTGCGGATGTCGCGGCCGATAACAGCCGTATAGTGAAATCGCACGCGGCCTGCCTGGCCGCGACCATTCCCATCCACTGTCGGTGGCTCCGGACATGACAACTTTCTCTCTCCGCGCAATGCGCGGCTGGCTGCGCGGCCCGGCTCTGGTGGCCGGCCTGGTGCTGGCCACTGCCGCACAGGCCCAGTTCTCGATGGTGCCCTCGCCCGTGCCGCAGGCTGCACAGCGCGAGTCGGGTGCCGAGGTCGAGAAGGAATACCGCATCGACGCCGCCCGCCACATCTACGCCTCGTACCCGATGCGCGTGATGAAGGGCAAGATGCCGCCGCTGCTGTACTCGGTGATGATCGTCGAGACCGAGATCGACGCCACCGGCAAGGTCGCCAACGTCAACATCATCCGCAAGCCCGCCGCGCCCGAGGTGGCGCCGTGGGTGGTGGCAATGATCCAGCGCGCGTCGCCGTTCCCGGTGCCGGCCAAACTGGGCGAGACCGGCGTGCGCTACACCGACATCTGGCTCGTCGACAAGAGCGGCCGCTTCCAGGTCGACACGCTGACCGAAGGCCAGAAGTAGCCGGCGCCAGCCGCCGCGCGCCCAGCTGTTGGCGCGGCGCTGCGGCCAGCGCGTCAGCCGGCTGCCCGGCGCTTCAACCAGCGCATCAGGGCGCCCACCACGGGCAGCTTCTCGTACAGCTCCTCCGCCGCATCCCAGTAGTCGCGGTGGCTGGCGATGCGGCCGTCGGCCGTCAGCTGCAGATGCGAGCCGCCCCGGATGCACTGGGTGTCGCGACGGAAGCGGCGCATGCGGAACAGGAAATCCCAGGTCAGGAACACCTGGTCGCCCTGCACGATGGCCTGGTGCACGACGAAGCGCGGTTCCTCCAGAGCCACGAACATGTGCGCGAAGATGCCGGCGATGGCCTCGGTGCCACGCACCTCGTTGAACGGGTCCTTGAAGAACGCGTCGGCGGTGTAGAGCTCGCCCAGCCGCGCCACGTCGGCTTCGCCCAGGGTCTGGAAGCGCTGCACGATGGCCTGCACGCGCGGATCGTCGCTGTGGGCCGCCATCACAGCCCCGTCGACCGCCGCACCAGCGGGAAGTAGGCGCTGTAGCCCAGGTGGCGCAGCCCCTTCAGCCAGCGCGTGAAGCGCTTCGGGAAGTGGATCTCGAACTCGCCCGCCGCCCAGCCGGCCACGATGGCCCGGGCCGCCTGCTCCGGCGTGATCAGCGCCGGCATGCGGAACGCGTTCTGCGCCGTCAGCGGGGTCTCGACGAAGCCCGGGTTGATGACCGAAACGCCCAGCCCCAGCGGCTGCAGGTCGAGGTAGAGCACCTCGGCCAGGTTGATCAGCGCCGCCTTCGTCGGCCCGTAGGCCAGCGCCTGCGGCAGGCCGCGGTAGCCAGCGACGCTGCTGACCAGGCTGATGTGACCGCCCTGCCCGGCCGCCGCCTGGCGCTGCAGCTGCGGAAGCACGGCGTCCAGCATCAGCAGCGCGCCGACCTGGTTCACCTGCACGTGGCGCAGCGCCACGTCGAGGTCGAAGGCCGTGGCGCGCATCGGGGCGTAGGTGCCGGCGCAGTACATGGCCAGGTCGATGCGGCCGTGCTCGGCCGTGATGCGCTGCGCCGCAGCGTGCAGCGCGTCGCGGTCGGTGGCGTCGAGCGCGATCGACGTGCTGCCCGGATGCGCGCGCGTGAAGTCCTGCAGCGTGGCTTCGCTGCGGGCCGAGACCACGACGCGGGCGCCGGCCGCGTGCAGCTGCGCCGCGGTGGCGCGGCCGATGCCGGTGGAGGCGCCCACCAGCCAGGCCGTGCGGCCGTGCCAGTCGGTGATGCGGGGGTTCATCGGCATGTTCAGCGCTTGGTGAAGGACAGCGTGACCTCGCCGAGGAAGATGCCGAACTTGCTCATCGCGGCCTTGTTCAGCATCACGCGGTCGTCCATCAGGTACATCCAGTCGTCGAACTGCACGTGGTAGACGGTGCCGTCGACCGGCAGCGCCAGCGTGTAGCGCCAGTTCAGCGCGTTGCCCGCGGCGACGCCCGAGGCCACGCCCACCACGTCGTCGGCACGGCCGCTGTAGCGGCCGCCGCCCTCGTCGGTGAGGCGCCAGACACGGCGCTCGGTCTTGCCGTCGCTGTAGGTGAAGCGTTCGTCCAGCGTGCCCTGGTTGCCGTTCCAGGTGCCTGTCATCTGCACCGTGAAGCGGCGCGCGACCTTGCCGGAGCGGTCGGTGAAGATGCCGTGCGCCACCAGCTCGCCGTTGAAATAGGTCTTCAGGTCGAGCACCGGCCGCTCGTTGGCGTAGTCGCTGGGTTGCGGTCCGGCGCAGCCGGCCAGCAAGGCGATGGCGGTGGTGGCGGCTGCCAGGGCAAGGCGGCGTCGTTGCATGGCGTTCATCGTCCTTCGGGGTGTCGGATCCATTGCGTGGTCAGCAGCACGGCGGCGCCGGCCTTCAGCACGCAGGGCAGCAGGCAGTAGGCCAGCGTCAGCGCCTGCAGGCCGCCGGCGCTCTGGTCGCCCGGCGTGTAGCCGAACAGCGCCAGCAGCGGCAGCGCGATGCCCGCGGCCAGGGCCAGGTTGAGCTTGGTGGCGAAGTTCCACCATCCGAAGTAGGCGCCTTCGAGGCGACCGTCGTGGCCGGCGCGCTGGATCACGCCGGCCAGCATTGCGCCCGGCAGCGCGAGGTCGGCGCCCAGCGCCAGGCCGCTGGCGATGCACACGGCGGTGTAGGCCGCCACGTCGCCCGCGCCCAGCAGCGCGGCCCAGGCGAAGCTGGCGATGGCCAGCAACATGCCGGCCAGCCAGCAGCGCGCCAGGCCGAAGCGCGCCACGGCCCGCACCCACAGCGGCATCGACAGCGCGCCGGCGGCGAAGTAGCTGGCCAGGAACAGCGGCTCGAAGGTGGGCGCCTGCAGGCGGTCGCGGATGAAGAACAGCACCAGGGTCGCCGGCACCGCGCTGGCGACGCCGTTGACCAGGTACACCAGCAGCAGGCGGCGGAAGGCCGGCGTGCGCAGCGGCACCGCCAGGCTCCCGGGCTGCAGCAGGCGCACCGCCGGCCGCGGCGCGCGCCACAGCAGCGCCACGCCGAGCGCCAGCGTGGCCGCGAAGACCACGCTGGCCGTGCCCAGCCCGGCCAGCGCCGGCAGCACGCTGGCCACCAGCACGCCCACCAGCGCCAGCCCTTCGCGCCAGGAGACGATGCGTGCGCGCTGGCCTTCGTCGCCGCCCAGCCGCGCTCCCCAGGCCTGGTGCAGCACGCTGAGCACGCTGTAGCTGAGGTAGGTGACGGCCAGCAGCGCGCCGCACCACAGCAGCAGGGCCTGCATGTCGTCGCGCGTGGCAGGCGGCGGGAAGAAGAGGCCGCGGAAGCCCGCGGCCAGCACCAGCGCCGCCAGCACCGCGGCCAGCAGCACACGCGGCGTGGAGTGGGCGAACCAGCGGTCGACCCAGCGCCCGATCCAGGGGTCGGCCACGGCGTCGAGGATGCGCGTGCCGAGCAGCAGCGCGCCCAGCGTGGCCAGCGGCACGCCGAAGCTGGCGGCGTAGTGGTTGGGCAGCACCACGTACAACGGCAGCGCCACGAAGGCCAGCGGCAGGCCGAGCGCGCCGTAGGCCAGGCCTTGCCTGGCGTCGATCATCGCGGGCCGCCGAGCAGTGCGTTGCGCAGCGCAGGGTCCGACGTGCGCGGCGACAGCCAGATGCCGAAGAACAGCCGCGTGAAGTCGGCGTCGCGCACCTCGCCGCGGGGCTGGCCGTTGTGGAAGATGCGGGTGCGGCCGTCGGGGTGCAGCAGACCGGTGATGCGGTCGCCTGCGCGCACGTCGGGGAACAGCGACTTCATCGCCGCCAGCCAGCGTTCGCCGGTGGCCGCGGCGATCTCGCCCTGGCGCCGCATTTCCGCCAGCGAGCGCTCGGCGATGTCGGCCCCGTCGAAGGCGCGGCCGTACTGCAGCTCCAGCGCCAGCGGCGCCGCGGCCCAGTCTGCGCCCACCGGGTCGCCGGCCGCGAACAGCCGTGCGTCATAGATGTGGAAGCCGAAGTAGCGCATGCGCCCGCTGCCCTGCACGCGGGCGCCGGGCAGCTCGCGCAGCACCTCGGGCGGCAGCGCGGTGGCCGGCGGCAGGTCGGCACGCGCGGCCCCCGATGCCGCCAGCGCCACCAGCGCCGTCAGTGCCGTGGAGAACGCGCGCCGCTTCATCCCGGCCGCCGCAGCGTGAACTGCATGACGTCGGTGTTGCCCGTGGCGAACGCCGCCTCGCAGTAGGCCAGGTAGAACTCCCAGATGCGCATGAAGCGCGTGTCGAAGCCGAGCTGGCGCACCTGGTGGTCGCGCGCCAGGAACTGCACGCGCCAGCGGCGCAGCGTCTCGGCGTAGTCGTTGCCGAAGGCGAGCTCGTTGCAGATCTCCAGGCCGGCGCGGCGCGCCTCGTCGCGGAAGGCCTGCGGGCTGGGCAACAGGCCGCCCGGGAAGATGTACTGCTGGATGAAGTCGGTGCCGCGCACGTAGCGCTCGAACAGGTCGTCGCGGATGACGATGCTCTGGATGCACGCGCGTCCGCCGGGCTTGAGCTTGTCGCGCAGGGTCTGGAAGTAGCCGCGCCAGTACTCGCGCCCCACGGCCTCGAACATCTCGATCGAGACGATCGCGTCGAAGGGGCCGTCGGGCACGTCGCGGTAGTCCTGCAGCCGCAGGTCGGCCAGGGCCTGCAGGCCCTGGCGCTCCATGCGTTCACGCGCGAAGGCCAGCTGCTCGGTCGACAGCGTCAGCCCCGTCACGTGCACGCCGAAGTCGCGCGCCGCGGCTTCGGCCAGAGCGCCCCAGCCGCAGCCGATCTCCAGCACGCGCTGGCCGGGCTTCAGCGCGCATTCGCGCAGCGCGCGGTGGACCTTGGCGCGCTGCGCGGCCGCCGTCGGACGCGTGGCGTCGCCCTCGAACAGCGCGCTGCTGTAGTTCATCGTCTCGTCCAGCCACAGGCGGTAGAACGGGTTGCCAATGTCGTAGTGCGCGTGGATGTTCTTCTTGCTGCCGCGGCGCGAGTTGCGGTGCAGCAGGTGCTTGATGCGGTAGGCGAGCGACCCCCACCAGGTGCCGTAGATCATCTGCTCGACCGCGTCGCGGTTGGCGATGAACAGCTGCAGCAGCGCCACCAGGTCGGGGCTGGTCCAGTGGCCGCCGATGTAGGCCTCGGCGAAGCCGATGTCGCCGCCCTTGAGCGCAGCGCGGCACACGGCCCAGTCCAGCAGCCGCAGCGACGCGCGCGGCGCGTCACCCTGCATGTCGCCCGCGAAGTGCAGCTGCTCGCCGTCGGGCAGCTGCACGTCGAGGGTGCCCACGCGCAGGCTCCTGAGCAGGCGGAACACGGTGCGCGCGGCGGCCGGGGCGGAGGAGGGCAGGGACAGGCCCGAGGCGGTGGTCGTCGTCATGGTCGGCGGCGGTCAGCGGGAGGTGAAAGCCTGCGGCGGGGCGGGCTTGCGGAAGAACGGCGTGCGCTTGCGCCACAGCTGCAGCGCATGCCAGTGGATGCGCACGATGACGCCCAGCGTCATCAGCGGCATGCCGAAGAACGCGGCGCGCACGCTGCGGGCGTCCAGCGGCGCGAGGTGGCCGCTGACGCTGGTCTGCAGCAACGGGCCGGTGGCGTCGTCGTGGTCGATGCGGGCCACGGTGCGGTCGGCCGTGCGCATGAAGCGGAAGCGGTAGCCGCCCTCGATGGCGCAGAACGGGCTGACGTGGAAGACCTTGCGCGCCCGCAGCTCGCGGCCGTAGCCCACCTCGGGGCCGGCCAGCAGGTAGCAATGGCGCTCGCCGAAGGTGTTGTTGACTTCGACGACGATGGCCGCCAGCGTGCCGTCGCGGCGCTGGCAGTACCAGAAGCTGACAGGCTTGAACACGTAGCCCAGCACGCGCGGGTAGGTGTGCAGCCAGACTTCGCCGTCGGCGTCGGTCACGCCCTCGGCCTGCAGCAGGGCATCGAGCCAGCCCAGCGCGTCGTCGCGGCCGTCGCCGTGGTCGCGGTCGTGGAACGACAGCAGCCCGAAGCGGTTGCGGCGCAGCGCCGGCACCGGCACCGCCCGCAGCGTGCGCATCGGCAGCATCAGGAAGTAGGTGCCGTAGGCGAAGGCGTGGGAGGCCGGCCGCAGCCGGCGGTGGCGCACGACGCCGCTGCCGATGAGCGCGGTCGCCGTGGCCGGAGCAGGCACCATGTTCACGCGGCTTCCTGCCGTGGCTGCCCCTGCCACTGCGCACGCAGGCCCTGCACCACGGCCTGCGCCGACATCAGGCCGTCTTCGTGGAAGCCGTAGCGGGTCCAGGCGCCGGCGAACCAGGTGTGGGCGCGGCCCTGCAGCTGCGGCAGGCGGCGCTGCGCCTCGATGGCCGCCAGGTCGAACACCGGATGGCTGTAGTCGAAGCTGCCGAGCGTGCGCGCCGGATCGATCGGCCGGCTCGGGTTCAGCGACACCAGCACCGGCGTGGTGGTGGGCAGCGGCTGCAGGCGGTTCAGCAGGTAGTGCAGGCAGACGGCCGCCTCCTCGCGGCCGCGGCTGGCAGCACGCTCGTAGTTCCAGGCCGCCCAGGCCAGCCGGCGCCGCGGCAGCACCGCGGTGTCGGTGTGCAGCACGGCGCGGTTGGGGTGGTAGCGCACGGCGCCGAGCACGGCGTGCTCTTCCGGCGTGGCGTCGGCCAGCAGCGCCAGGCTCTGGTCGCTGTGGCAGGCCAGCACGACCTCGTCGAAGCGCTCGCTGCCCTGGGCCGTGGCGACCAGCACGCCGGCCGCGCCGTTGCCCGGAGGCAGCCGGCGCACCGACAGCACCGGCGTGCGCAGCCGTGCATCGGCGATCGTGGCCAGCATCTTCTGCACGTAGTGCTTCGCGCCGCCGCGCACCGTGTGCCATTGCGGGCGGTCGGTGATCTGGATGAGGCCGTGGTTGTGGCAGAAGCGCACCATCGTGGCCACCGGGAACTGCAGCATCTGGTCGGTCGGGCACGACCAGATGCAGCCGATCATCGGCAGGAAGTACCAGTGGCGGAAGGCATCGCCGAAGCCGTGGCGGTCGAGGAACGCGCAGATGGGCTCGTTCAGCGCGGCCTCGTCGCCGCCGACGGCCAGCGCGGTGGCCAGCTTGTTGAAGCGCACGATGTCGGCCAGCATGCGCAGGAAGCGCGGCCGCAGCAGGTTGCGGCGCTGCGCGAAGACGGTGTTCAGGTCGCAGCCGCTCCACTCGAGCCCGGCTTCGGGCACCTGCACCGAGAACGACATGTCCGAGGGCGCGGTGTCCACCTGCAGCGCGGTGAACAGCTGCCGCAGCTGCGGGTAGGTGCGGTCGTTGAACACCAGGAAGCCGGTGTCGACGCCGAATGTGTGGCCGTCCAGCGAGACGTCGACCGTGTGCGTGTGGCCGCCGAAGTAGTCGCCGGCCTCGTACAGCGTGACCTGGGCCTCGCCGGCCAGCGCGTGCGCACTGGCCAGGCCGGAAATGCCCGAGCCGATGACGGCGACGCGCCGCATCGCCGTCAGGCCCGCGCGCCGCATCGTGCGGCCCGGCGGGATGTAAAGACTGTCGTGCAGCGCCCCGCAGCGAACGAGGGAGGGAGGGAGGAGGAGGAGAACCGCCCCGGGATTGCAGCCGGGAAACCCGGCCGTCTGCACGACAGAAGAACCTGGCCCGGCGCGTCGGCGCTGCCGAAGTCGCGGGCTGTGCGCCGTGTGACCGGCATCCGGCGCCAAAGTTCCGGCGCTGTTGCGCCGGTCGCGGCGACGGGGCAGGTTCGGGGGGCGCGGTCGGGGTGGGTGGTCATGGTGTGCGGGCTGGTACGCGCGGCAGGGCAGTTCGGATGAAGCGGCAGGCAGCGACCGGAAGGACGCGGCCGTGCCGACGCAAGCCGTGCCGACGGGAGCCGCACCATTGGAAACTGGTCAGTCTCAAACGCGACTGAATAGTATCACTTTGCCGACAGCAGCCGGTCGACGTCCTTCAGGAACGCCGCATCGAGCGGGTCGGTGTCGGAACCGTGGCTGACCACCGTCTGGCCGTCGCGGCCGACGATGTACTTGTGGAAGTTCCAGCCCGGCGCGCGGCCGGTGCGCGCGGCCAGGGTCTTGTACAGCGGGTGCGCGGCGCTGCCCTTCACGCTGGTCTTGGCGAACATCGGAAAGCGCACGCCGAAGGTGCTCTCGCAGAAGTCGGCGATGGCGGCGTTGCTGGCCAGTTCCTGGCCGCCGAAGTCGCCCGACGGGAACCCGAGCACCACGAGGCCGCGGTCCTTGTAGCGCGTGTGCAGCGTCTCCAGCGACTTGTACTGCGGCGTGTAGCCGCACTTGCTGGCCGTGTTGACCACCACCACCACCTGGCCGGCGAAACGGCACAGCGGGACCGGCTTCTCGTCCTGCAGGCGCGGCACCGTGTGCTGCAGCAGCGCCGGGCAGGCGGCGGCAGGCCCGGACGGGCCCGCCGGCGGCGTGGCCGAGGCGGAGGTCGCGAGCAGCGCCGCGCAGACCACCAGCAAGCGGGCGGGGTGTGTGGTCATGACCAAGCTCTGTCCTGTTCAAAGAATGTTTCCGGCACTATATTAAGAAAAGCTGTCCGCATGCACAAACGCCTGTCCAAGAGCTTGTCCACGACATCCACAGCATCTCTTGCCGGCCTGTCTCGCCATGAATGACCGCAACCGCGCCGCCGTCATCACGCTGTCGATCGCCGCCGTCGAGCGGGACACCGGGCTTAGCAAGGACACGCTGCGTGTCTGGGAGCGCCGCTACGGCTTTCCCACGCCCGGCCGCGACACGCTGGGCGAGCGCGCCTACCCGCTGGACCAGGTCGAGAAGCTGCGTGTCGTCAAGCGCCTGCTCGACGCCGGCCACCGGCCCGGCCGCATCGTGCCGCTGCCCTTCTCCGAACTGTCGGCGCTGTCGGCGTCCACCGTCGACCAGCCGGTGCGCGGCGCCGAGGTGCTGCTGGGCAGCGCCGACCTGCGCGAGCACCTCGACCGCATCCGCGCCCACGACGCGCGCGGCCTGCGCAACGCGCTGGCGCGGCTGCTGGCGCGCTACGGCGTGGGGCGGTTTGTCGTCGACGTGGTGGTGCCGCTGAACGTGGCGGTGGGCGATGCCTGGATGCGCGGCCAGATGGAGATCTTCGAGGAGCACATGTACACCGAGGCCGTGCAGGTGGTGCTGCGCCAGGCCATCGCCACGATTCCCGAGTCGCAGGGCGCGGGCCGGCCGCGCGTGCTGCTCGGCACCATCCCGGGCGAGCCGCACGGCCTGGGGCTGCTGATGGCCGAGGCCATGTTCGCGCTGGAGGGCTGCGAGTGCGTGTCGCTGGGCGTGCAGACACCGCTGTGGGACCTGGTGCTCGCTGCCGCCGCCTACCGGGCCGACATCGTGGCGCTCGGGTTCTCGGGCTGCATGAACCCGAACCAGGTCGTCGACAGCCTGGGCGAACTGCGCGCCAAGCTGCCGGCGCACGTGCAGTTGTGGGCCGGCGGCAGCGCACCGGTGCTGCACCGCCGGCGCATCGACGGCGTGCTGCCGCTGGCGTCGCTGGACGACATCGGCGGCGAACTGCGCCGCTGGCGCACAACCCCCACGGCAGCCGCTGCCGTCCCGGCTGACTAGAATCCGGTCCATGTCCGCCCAGGCGCAGGCCCCCACCATGCTCTATCCGGAACTCTTCAAGCAGCTCGAAGCGGTGCGCTGGAACATGGACACCGACATTCCATGGGCCAGCTTCGACGCCTCCCGGCTCACCGAGGAACAGGCGCAGACCATCAAGATGAACGCCATCACCGAGTGGGCGGCACTGCCGGCCACCGAGATGTTCCTGCGCGACAACCGCAACGACAGCGACTTCAGCGCCTTCATGAGCGTGTGGTTCTTCGAGGAACAGAAGCACTCGCTGGTGCTGATGGAGTATCTGCGCCGCTTCCGCCCCGACCTCGTGCCCACGGAAGACGAGCTGCACGCCGTGCGCTTCGAGTTCGACCCCGCGCCGGCACTGGAAACGCTGATGCTGCACTTCTGCGGCGAGATCCGCCTGAACCACTGGTACCGCCGGGCCGCCGAGTGGCACAGCGAGCCGGTCATCAAGGCCATCTACGAGACGCTGGCGCGCGACGAGGCCCGCCACGGCGGCGCCTACCTGCGCTACATGAAGCGCGCGATGAACAAGTTCGGCGACGAGGCCAAGGCCGCCTTCGCCAAGGTCGGCGTGCTGATGGCCAGCGCGCGGCGCACGGCGCAGGCGCTGCACCCGACCAACCTGCACGTGAACGTGCAACTGTTCCCACGCGACACCATCCAGAGCCGCCTGCCCGACCCGGCCTGGCTGGAGCAGTGGCTGGACAAGCAGATCCAGTTCGACGCCGTGTGGGAGAACAAGGTCGTCGAGCGCATCCTGCACAACCTGAGCCTGCTGATGGAGCGCAGCTTCGCCAGCGTGCAGGAACTCAACCGCTACCGCAAGGAGCTGGCGCAGTCGCTGGCCGTGCAGACGCCGCCCAAGGCGGCGCCGGCTGCCTGATCAGAGCTTGCTCGACAAGGCGGTCTGTTCGGCCTTGCGCTCGGCCGCCAGCTGCGTGGCCACCGGACGCGCATCGATCAGCTTGACGTAACCGCGCCAGTCGATGCCGGCGGCTTCCAGCATGTCCTCGCCGAGCACCAGCTTGGTGGCGCGCGCCACCAGCGGCAGGCTGGGCCAGGCGGCGCAGTCGGCCATCGTGAAGCTGTCGCCCGCGACATAGGGCCCGAACTTCGCCAGCCGCTGGAAGCCGGCGATGTGCTTGGTCAGCAGCTTGCGCACGCGCTCCTTCGTGCCGTCGCTCACCGTGCCGCCGAAGAAGGCCTGCGCGTACAGGTCGCGCGCCACCAGCTCCAGGTGCAGGTCGATGAACGTGATGAGCTCGCGCACCTTGGCCGCCGCGAGGGGGTCGGCCGGCAGCAGCGGCTTCTCCGGGTAGGCGGCCTCCAGGTAGTCGCAGATCACCTGGCTCTCGCACAGCCCGCCCTGCGGCGTGCGCAGGAACGGGATCTTGCCCAGCGGCGACACCGCCAGCACGCTGTCCTTCACCGAGCCGGTGCCGGTGCGCTCTTCCTCGAACGGGATGCCCTTCTCCAGCAGCACGAACTTGACCTTCAGGTAGTAGTTCGACAGCGCGAAGCCGCACAGCGTGATCATCGGGAAGTCTCCGGAAATGGGGGTCAACGAGTCTACGTGCGATTCACCAGCGCGATGCCGGCCACCACCGCCACCAGCGCCAGCAGCAGCCGCGCGGTGACGGGGTCGCCCAGCAGCAGCACGCCGGCCAGCAGGCCGAAGATGGGCGTCAGCAGCGTGAACGACGCCACGCGGGTGGACGGGTAGTGGCGCAGCAGCCAGAACCACACCAGGTAGCTGGCGAAGGTGACGACCACGGTCTGGAAGGCCAGCGGCCACAGCGATGCGGCGGTGGGCACCGCGGCCAGCGTCTCGCCGGCGGCCACCGAGCCCAGGGCCAGCGCCAGCCCCGACACCCCCAGCTGCCAGAGCAGTGTCTTCTCGGGCGCGGCGGTCGCGAGCCGGCTGCCGCGCAGCACCAGCGTCGTCATGCCCCACAGCAGCGCGCCCACGATGCCCAGTGCGTCGCCCAGCCACTGCAGCGGGCCGGCGGCCGGGCGCGAGAAACCTTCGAAGAAGGCCCACACGACGCCGCTGAACGCCGCCACCAGGCCCAGCATCTGCAAGGGACGCAGCCGTTCGCTGCGGCTGATGAAGGGCATGCCCAGCGCCACCACGAACGGGCTCAGGTAGATGAACACCGCCATGCGCGAGGCGGTGGTGTACTGCAGGCCGACGAAGATGCAGCCGAACTCCACCGCGAACAGCAGCCCGGCCAGCCAGCCGGCGCGCGCGGTGCCGTCGCTGCGCCACAAGGGGATGCCGCGCCAGCGCGACCACAGCGCCAGCAGCAGCGCGGCGCCGGCTGAGCGCGCCGCGGCCTGCATCAGCGGCGGGATCTCCGCCAGCGCCACCTTGGTGGCCATCTGGTTCACGCCCCACAGGGCGCAGCACAGCACCAGCAGCGCCACGGCCAGGCCGTCGAGCTGCGTCTTGCGGTCATCGGTCATTGGCGGGATTGTCGCGGCAGCAGCAACATCGCCAGCGCACCTGCCACTGCACCGGTGGCGTGGGCCAGCGGCGCGATCGCGATGTCCCAGCCCGGCAGCTGCCGCAGCGGCGGGCCCCAGGGTGCTTCCAGCAGCAGCTTCAGCAGCACGCCGGCCGCCACCAGCACACCGATCGTGCGCGCGCGTCCGCGGGCATCGCGCAGCAGATGCACCAGCACCACGGCCACGCCCGCGTGCAGCACGCCCGAGAGCCCGCCGTAGTGCAGCAGCGTCGGCTGCAGCAGCAGGCCCAGGTGCGTCAGCGGCCAGGCCAGCGCCCAGGCCAGCACCGCACGCGGCGGCACCGCCGCGCTGACGCCGAAGGCCACCACCAGCGCGGTGGCGATCAGGTTGCCGCCGAGGTGCCCCGGGCTCCAGTGCACGAAGGCCGCGCTCCACAGCCGCCAGGGCTGCGTCAGTGCCAGCCCCGGCTGCCAGTCGATCCAGGGGCTGGGCAGCCACCAGGCCAGCAACGCACCGGCTGCCAGCAGCGCGCCGGCCGCGGCCCAGGCGTTCAGCCGAAGACCGCCTGCCACAGCGCCAGCACGGCGTCGCGCTGCGCCGCCAGTTGCGCCGGGTCGAACTGCGTCGGCTGCTCGTCCAGCCGCGCCGTGTGCTGCGCGCGGCGCAGTTCGCGGTAGGCGTCGGCGGCGGCATGGCCCACACCCGCCGGCAGCAGGCCGGCGTCTTCCGCACGCTGCAGCAGCGCGATGTTGCCGACGTTGTCGAGCAGCACCGCGTGCGTGCGGCCGTGCGCCAGCACCAGGTACTGCACCGCGAACTCCGCGTCCATCATGCCGCCGGGGCTGTGCTTGACATCGAAGCGGCCGTCCGGCACCGGGCGGCCGGCACGCACCTTCTCGCGCATCGCACGCACTTCCTCGCGCAGCGCGGCGGCGTCGCGCTCGGCCGTCAGCACCGCGCGGCGCGTGGCCTCGAAGGCGCCGGCGATGCGGGCGCTGCCGGTGGCGCAGCGTGCGCGGGTGATGGCCTGGTGCTCCCAGGTCCAGGCGGTGTTGCTGCCGCGGCCGACCTGGTAGCGGTCGAACGAGGCGATCGAGGTCACCAGCAGCCCCGAGTTGCCGTTCGGCCGCAGCGCGGTGTCGATGTCGAACAGCTCGCCGGCGGCCGTGCGCAGCGTCAGCCAGGTGATCAGCTTGCGCACGAAACCCGCATAGATCTCCTGCGCGCGCCCCGGGTCGGCCTCGTCGCTGTCGTCGTACAGGAAGACGACGTCGAGGTCGCTGCCGTAGCCGAGCTCCTTGCCGCCCAGCTTGCCGTAGGCGATGACGCCGATCTGCGGCTCGGCGCGGTGGCGCGCGCGGTGGTGCGACCAAGCCCAGCGCACGGTGATGTCCAGCAGCACGTCGGCCAGCGCCGAGAGGTCGTCGGCGACCTGCTCCACCGTGAGCCGGCCTTCGACGTCGCGCACCAGCGTGCGGAAGACCTCGGCGTGGTGCGCGCGGCGCAGCGTGTCGAGCAGCTTGTCCTCGTCGGCCTCGCCCGAGCGTTCCCAGCCGTCGCGGCGCTCGTCCAGCTCGGCGGCGAAGGCGGCGCGGTCGAAGCGCTGCTGCAGCAGGCGTTCGTCGGCGAGCTCGTCGATGACGCCCGGGTGCCGCATCAGGTACTGCATCGGCCAGCGCGCCAGGCCCAGCAGGCGCAGCAGGCGGCGCTGCACCTCGGGGCGTTCGACCAGCAGCGCCAGGTAGCTCTCGCGGCGCAGCAGGGGTTCGAGCCAGTCGATGAAACGCACTGCGGCCTGCACCGTGCAGTGCTCTTCGGCCACGCACTTGCCGGCCGACTGCACCAGCCGCCCCAGGCGCATGCGGCTCTCGTCGCGCAGCGCCAGCACGCGCGGGCTGGCGGCGAACGGCCGCACGCGCGCAGCCAGCTCGGCCGGCAGCTTGTCGAGCAGCAGTTCGCTGTCGATCGGCTGCGGCCCCGGCCCGCAGCTGCGGCAGCCGCCGTTGCCGTTCGCACCGGCGCCCGGCGTGGCGCCGTCGCGCAGCAGCGCGTCGAACTCGCCGGCCACCAGCTCGCGGATCTCGCCCAGCTGGTCGAGCAGCTCGCAGGTGTCGCGCCCGTCGACCACGCCGCAGGCCAGGCCCATGCTGCGGGCGATCCAGCGCAGGTCGTCGTCGCCCGAGGGCAGCAGGTGCGTCTGCTGGTCGTCGAGGTACTGGATGCGGTGCTCCACCCGGCGCAGGAAGGTGTAGCCCGCGGCCAGGCGCTCGGCCATCTCGGGCTTCATCAGCCCGCGCGCGGCCAGGCGCTGCAGCGCGCGCAGCGTGCTGCGCGTGCGGATCTCGGGGAACTGCCCGCCGCGCACCACCAGCATCAGCTGCACGATGAACTCGATCTCGCGGATGCCGCCGCGCGAGAGCTTGACGTCGTTCGCGCGTTCGGGCCGGCCCGCCGCGCGGCGCTGCGCCTCGTCGCGGATCTTGCGGTGCAGCTGCCGCAGGCCCTCGAAGACGCCGTAGTCGAGGTAGCGCCGGTAGACGAAGGGCGTGACCAGGCTGCGCAGCTGCAGCGCGCGCCCGCTGGTGACGGCGGCCCGCGGCGCCACCACGCGGCTCTTCAGCCACGCGAAACGTTCCCACTCGCGGCCCTGCACCTGCAGGTAGTCTTCCAGCATCGACAGGCTCACCACCGGCGGGCCCGAGTTGCCGTTGGGCCGCAGCGCCAGGTCGACGCGGAACACGAAGCCGTCTTCGGTGGTGTCGCCGATCAGCGTGTACAGGCGCTTGGCGACGAGACTGAAGTACTCGTGGAAGCTGGTCGGGCGCGGGCCGCTGGTCTGGCCGTCGTCTTCATAGACGTAGATGAGGTCGATGTCCGACGACACGTTCAGCTCGCGCGCGCCCAGCTTGCCCATGCCGACGATCCAGAACTCCACGCGCCGGCCCGCGGCGTCCAGCGGCGGGCCGTGGCGCTCGTCGGCGTCGGCCTCGGCCTGCGCCAGCGCCAGTTCCAGCGTGGCTTCGGCCAGCGCCGTCATCGCGTGCGTGATGTGCTCCAGCGGCGCGCCGTGTTCGACGTCCAGCGTCGCCAGCCGCTCGATCACCAGCTGCCGCGCCACGCGCAGCGCCGCCGGCAGCGCGCGGCCGCCGGCCTGCAGCGCGTGCACGAGTGCAGTGATGGCCGCGACGTCGGGCACGCCGGCCGGCAGCAGCGGCCGTTCCGCGGCATAGCGGCGCCGGATGCGCTGCACGAAGCGGCTGTGGTCTGCCGTCGCTGCCTGCGGCACCGCTGACATCGGTGGTCCCTCCGGATCTGTTCTGTCGGTTGCGCGGCGATTCTGCCCGGATCCCGTCGCACCCGCTGGCCGCGGGGCTGCCGCAGAATGCCGCCATGCAAATCGCTGCCGTGCAGATGGTGTCCACGCCCGACGTGGGCCGCAACCTCGAGGCCGCCGGCCGGCTGATCGCCGAGGCCGCCGCGGCCGGCGCGCAGCTGGTGGCGCTGCCCGAGTACTTCTGCCTGCTCGGCCGCCAGGACACCGACAAGCTCGACCACGCCGAGGCGCCGGGCACCGGCCCGATCCAGGCCTTCCTGGCCGACGCCGCGCGGCGCCACGGCGTGTGGCTGCTGGGCGGCACGCTGCCGCTGCGGGACGGTCCTGGCGCACAGGTGCTCAACAGCAACGGCGTCTACGCCCCCGACGGCCGCCTGGCCGCACGCTACGACAAGATCCACCTGTTCGCGTTCGACAACGGCCGCGAGCGCTACGACGAAGGCCGCACGCTGCGCGCCGGCAGCACACCGGTGGCGCTGCAGGCCGGGCCGCTGCGCGTGGGGCTGAGCATCTGCTACGACCTGCGCTTCCCCGAGCTCTACCGCGGCCTGATGCAGCCGCCCTGCGACCTGCTCAGCGTGCCCGCCGCCTTCACCTACACCACCGGCCGCGCGCACTGGGAACTGCTGCTGCGCGCCCGCGCGGTGGAGAACCAGTGCTACGTGCTGGCCGCGGCGCAGGGCGGCACGCACGAGAACGGCCGCCGCACCTGGGGCCACAGCATGGTGGTCGACCCCTGGGGCGAGGTGGTGGCGGTGCGGCCCGAAGGCGAAGGCGTGGTGCTGGCCGCCGTGGACCCGGCGCGCATCGCGCAGGTGCGGCAGCAGCTGCCGGCGCTGGCGCACCGGCGCCTGTAGCAGCACGGGCGCGGGCCCGTTCGCGGCCTGCTAGCGGCTGCCGAACATCATGCGCCGCGCCAGCCAGTGTTTCACCGGCGGCAGCGCCTGCAGCGCCGCCAGCCCCAGGCCGCGCGCCAGCGCCGCGCCGGGCAGCTGCCACGTGAAGCTGCGCGCCAGGAAGTCGGTGGTGGCGATCATCGCCCAGCGGTCGGGTGCGCGCGCCCATTCCACGCGGCGCAGCGCGGCGTCGATGTCGTGTGTGTCGAGCGCGTGGCGCAGCGTGGCCACCAGCGTGTAGGCGTCGCGCAGGCCCAGGTTCAGGCCCTGCCCGGCCACCGGGTGCAGCGTCTGTGCGGCGTTGCCGATGCGCACGATGCGGCCGTCCCCGGACACCAGCGTGCGTTCGGCGTTCAGCCCCAGCGGGAAGGCCTTCAGCGGCGACAGCGCCACCACGCGGCCGGCGGCCTCGGGGAAGACGCTGTTCAGCACTGCCACGCGCTGCGCGGCGTCGAGCGGCTGCACGGGGTCGTCGGCACGCGGCACGCACCACACCAGCGCCCACTGCGTGCCGCCCAGCGGCAGCAGCGCCGCCGGGCCGTGGCGCGTGAAGCGCTCGATCGCCCTCCCGGGCGTGCCGCCGTCCAGCGTGGCGGTGCCGACCCAGGCGGTCTGCGCGTAGTCGTGCGTGACGGCCTTGCGCGCCTGCTCGGCGAACACGCCGCCTTCGGCCACCACCGCGAGGTCGAAGCGCTCGGCGATGCCGGCGTCGACCTCCACGCCATCCGCCTGCGGCTTCAGGGCCGCGACCGGCGTGCCGAAGCGCATGCGCAGGCGCCCGGGCTGCGCCGCCACGGCGGCTTCCCAGGCGCGCTGCATCGGCGCCACGAGCGTGCCGTAGCGCAGCACCGCGCCCAGCTGCGGCACGCCTTCGTCGGCCGCGCGGATGCACACGGCGGCCTGGCCGAACGACGGCGGCTGCTGCGACACGTGCACCTCGGTGATCGCCTCGGCCCCCGGCATCACGCCCAGCCGCCGCAGCAGCTGCACGCTGCCCAGCGACAGCGCCAGCGTGCGCGCGTCGCCGGCCACGTCGCGGTCGGCCGGGCGGGCGTCGAAGACGGTGATCTGCGCGTGCGGCAGCGCCGAGGCCGCGTGCAGGGCCAGCGCCAGTCCCACCGGACCGGCGCCGACGACGGCGAGCTGCAACGAGGTGGTGGCATCCATGCCGCGTATTATTTGCCCGCCCGTTCCCGGGCAGGCAGGGAGGCCCACGATGGCACTGATGGATTTCATCAAGAAGCAGTTCATCGACATCCTGGAGTGGACCGAGACCGGCGACGGCACGCTGGCCTGGCGCTACCCGATGGCTGGCAACGAGATCCAGTACGGCGGCTCGCTCACGGTGCGCGAGAGCCAGGTCGCGGTCTTCGTCAACGAGGGCCAGGTCGCCGACGTCTTCGGCCCCGGCATGCACAAGCTGACGACGCAGACGCTGCCGGTGCTGACCTACCTCAAGAACTGGGACAAGCTGTTCCAGAGCCCGTTCAAGAGCGACGTGTACTTCTTCAGCGTGCGCCAGCAGCTCGATCGCCGCTGGGGCACCAGCCAGCCGGTGACGATCCGCGACAAGGACTTCGGCGCCGTGCGCCTGCGCGCCTTCGGCAACTACGCCTACCGCATCCACGATGCGAAGCTGTTCCACACCACGGTGTCGGGCACGCGCGACCGCTACACCGTCGACGACCTCGACGGCCAGCTGCGCGGCCTGATGCTGCAGCACATCAGCGACGCGGTGGCCGCCAGCGGCGTGGCCTTTCTCGACCTGGCCGCCAACCAGGTGGAGTTCGCGGCGCAGCTGCAGGCCGCCACCGCGCCGGCGTTCGCGGCGCTGGGCCTGGCGCTCGAGAGCGTGACGCTGCAGAACGTGAGCCTGCCCGAGGAACTGCAGAAGATCCTGGACCAGAAGATCGGCATGGGCATGGTCGGCGGCGACATGGGCAAGTTCATGCAGTACCAGACGGCGCAGGCGATCCCGAAGTTCGCCGAAGGTGCGGCCGGCGCTGGTGGCGGCGGAGTCGTCGGCGACGCGATGGGCCTGGGCGCCGGCGTCGCGCTGGGCCAGGTGATGGCGCAGCAGCTCAGCCAGGGCCTGCAGGGCCAGCCGGCCGCTGCGGCCCCGGCCACGGGCATGAAGCCCGACGAGGTGATGGCGACGCTGGAGAAGCTGGGCGAGCTCAAGGCCAAGGGCATCCTCACCGACGAGGAGTTCAGCGCCAAGAAGGCCGAGCTGCTGAGAAAGCTCGTCTAGCTTGGCAACCTCTGGGCGCGCCTGGCGCGCCGCCTGCCCGAACTGCGGTGCGCCGGTCGAGTTCGCCTCGGCCGCGTCGCCCAGCGCCGTCTGCAGCTTCTGCAGCAGCACGCTGCTGCGCGACGGCGACGCGCTGCGCCGCATCGGCGTGGTGGGCGAGCTCTTCGACGACCACTCGCCGCTGCAGCTGGGCGTGGCCGGCACGCTGCAGGGCCTGGCCTTCACGCTGGTGGGGCGGCTGCAGTACGGGGCCGACGGCGGCACCTGGAACGCGTGGCACGTGCTGTTCGACAACCAGCGTTCGGCCTGGCTGAGCGAGGACAACGGCGCCTACGTCGTCGCGTTCGACACCGCGCTGCAGACGGCGCCCGCGCTGGAGGCGCTGCGCCCGGGGCAGCGCACGCTGATCGACGGCCAGCCGTGGAGCGTGGCCTCGGTGGTGCAGGCGCGGTTGGTGTCGGCGCAGGGCGAGCTGCCGGCGCCGCCGCCGCTGGAGCGCACGTTCACGGTGGTCGACCTGCGCAACGCGCAGGGCGAGGTCGGCACGCTGGAGTTCGTCGACCCGGTGCGGCCGGCCTGGTCGATCGGCCGCAGCGTCCTGCTGGACGAACTCGCGCTGACCGGCCTGCGCGACGTCAACGAGAAGACGCTGCGCGGCCGCGCGCTGGACTGCCCGAGTTGCGGCGCCGCGCTGCGGCCGACGCTCGCGACGACGCAGAGCCTGAGCTGCCCGCAGTGCCGGGCCGTCGTCGACATCGCGGGTGGCGCGGGTGCCGAGCTGCGGCACTACGCGCAGAACAACAGCGGTGAAGGCGGCCTGGAGCCGCAGATCCCGCTCGGCCGCATCGGCACGCTGGCGCTGGGCGGTGCGCCGCAGCCGTGGCAGGTGGTGGGCTTCCTGGAGCGCGTCACGCTGCCCGGCGCAGGCGATGGGGACGACGAGCAGTTCTTCTGGCGCGAGTACCTGCTGCACCACCGCACGCAGGGCTTCGCCTTCCTGGTGGACGCCGACGACGGCTGGAGCTGGGTCAAGCCGATCACCGGCGTGCCGCAGCTGCAGGGCCCGCGCGCGCACTGGGCCGGCCAGAGCTTCGAACTGCGCGAGCGCTACGCCGCGCGCGTGACCTGGGTGCAGGGCGAGTTCTACTGGCGCGTGCAGCGCGGCGAGGTGGCGCAGGTGGCCGACTACGTGGGCACCGGGCTGTCGAAGAAACACCGCCTGTCGCGCGAGCAGACGGCCGGCGAGACCACGTGGTCGGCGGGCCAGGTGCTGGCGGCTGCCGACGTGGCCGCCGCCTTCGGGCTGCCGAAGCCGCTGCAGGCGACGCTGCAGCGCGACGTGCTGCCGGGCTCCAGCGGCGCCGGCGTGCCGAAGGCGCTGCTGGTCTTCGTCGCCGTGGTCGTGCTGATGCTTATCGTGGCGCGTTGCAGCAGCCGCGACGACTGCGACGACGAGCGCCGCACCTTCGGCGCCGCCAGCAACGAGTACCAGCAGTGCGTGCGCAACCGCCAGGCCGGCGTGCGCACGGGCGGCGGCTCGTTCGGCGGCTGGTCCAGCGGCGGCGGGCACAAGTGACGTGGCGCCACGCGCGACGATGGGTTCAGGATCGACAGGAGGTTCGCGATGATGGGAATCGAGTGGCTCAAGCCGGGCGTGTTCTTCGGCAGCCTGCTGTACGCGCTGCTGGGCGTGCTGGTGTTCTGGGTGTGCTTCGTCGTCATCGACAAGCTCACGCCCTACCGGCTGTGGGACGAGATCGTCGAGAAGCAGAACGTCGCGCTGGCCATCGTGGTGGGCGCGATGTGCATCGCCATCGGCCTCATCGTGGCCGCGGCGGTGGGCGGCTGAGCCCGGGGCCCGGCCGGCGCCTCAGGTGAACGTGACCCAGTCGCGGCGCTCGGGGGCGTCGAGGTGCGGCAGGTGGTTGTAGGTCACCAGCAGGTGGCGCTTGGGCGTGTACGTCAGCTCGGTGACGGCGCTGTTGCGCATGCGGTAGTTCAGGTCGATCGTGGTCTCGGCCGTGGTGCCCAGCACCTGGCCCACCGCGGTGGCGATCGGCCCGCCGCTGCTGACCAGCAGCACGTTGCCGTCGCATTGCGTGCGCACGTGGTCGAGCGCGCCGACGATGCCGGCCACCCAGTCGGCATAGGCCGGCATGCCGGCGGGCTGCGTGCGGCCGGCCATCCAGGCCAGCAGCCCTTCGCGCAGCAGCCGGAAGTGGTGGCGGTAGGCCTCGGGCGTGTCGGCCGCGGCGATCGGTCCCGGATGCACGGCGCGCACCACGGCCTCGCCGTCGTACTCGTTCAGGCCCGGCCACTCCAGCGCCGCCGGCACGCGGCCGTGGCCCGCGGCCAGGGCGTCGAGCGACTGTGCATGGCGGCGCAGGCTGCCGCGCAGCACGTGGTCGAACGCCACGCCGCGTTCGGCGAACCAGCGGCCCAGCGCCTCGCACTGGCGCACGCCGAGCGCGCTGAGCTGGTCGTAGTCGGCGGCACCGAAACTGGCCTGGCCGTGGCGCACGAGGTACAGGGTTCCCATGGCGGCGATTGTCGCGGCGCGGGCCCCGCCCGGCTGTCGCGCCGGCGACCTCGGTGGCCCGCGGACTGAGCCCGCGCGCGCTCGGGTAGGCTCGCAGCGATGGCCGTGCACACCGACCCCTCCGCCACGCCGGACGCCCCGCCGGCGCGCATCGCCCCGGCCGAACTGGCGCTGCTGGTCTCGGTCTTCGTGGTGGCGGCCTGCGGGCTGGTCTACGAGCTCGCGGCCGGTGCGCTGGCGAGCTACCTGCTCGGCGACTCGGTGCTGCAGTTCAGCACCGTGATCGGCGCCTACCTGTTCGCGATGGGGCTGGGCTCGTGGCTCAGCCGCCTGGTCGAGCAGCAGCTGGTGGCGCAGTTCCTGCGCATCGAGCTGCTGGTGGGGCTGATCGGCGGCCTGATGCCGGCGCTGCTGTTCATCGCCCACAGCAGCCTGCCGGCGGGCAGCGACGGCGCCTTCCGCGTGCTGCTGTACGGCATGGTCGGCCTGATCGGCCTGCTGGTGGGGCTGGAGATCCCGCTGGTGATGCGCATCCTGAAGGCGCAGTTCAGCACGCGCTACGCGCTGAAGGACCTGGTGTCGCAGGTGCTGACCTTCGACTACCTGGGCGCGCTGGTGGTGGCGGTGGCGTTCCCGCTGCTGTTCGTGCCGCACCTGGGACTGATCCGCACAGGCGTGTTCTTCGGCTTGCTGAACGCGGCGGTGGCGGTGTGGGCGCTGTGGCTGTTCCGCGGCGAGCTGCGGTGCTGGCGGGCGCACGCGCTGGCCTGTGCCGGCGTGGTGGGGGTGCTGGCCGCGGCGATGGCCGGCGCCGAGCGGCTGACGACCTGGGCCGAAGACCGCTTCTACGGCGACAACGTCGTCGTGCGCGCGAGCAGCCCGTACCAGCGCATCGTCGTCACCGCCGGCCCGGCGGGCACGCGGCTGTTCCTGAACGGCAACCTGCAGTTCCATTCGCGCGACGAGTACCGCTACCACGAGGCCCTGGTGCACCCGGCGATGGCCGCGCACGGCGCGCCGCGGCGCGTGCTGGTGCTGGGCGGCGGCGACGGCATGGCCGTGCGCGAGGTGCTGCGCCACCCGTCGGTGGAGCAGGTCACGCTGGTGGAGCTGGACCCACTGATGACGCGCCTGTTCCGCGAGCGCCCGCTGCTGGCGGCACTGAACGGCGGCGCACTCGCGAGCCCGAAGCTGCGCACCGTCAACACCGACGCCTTCACCTGGCTGGAACAGCCGGCCACGGCCGACACGGTGTTCGACGTCATCGTGGTCGATTTCCCCGACCCGACCAACTTCGCGCTCGGCAAGCTCTACACCACCAGCTTCTACCAGCGCCTGGACCAGCACCTGGCGGCCGGCGGCTTCGCCGTCGTGCAGACCACGTCGCCGCTGATCGCGCGCCAGAGCTTCTGGACCGTGGCCGCGACGCTGGAGGCCGTGGGCTTCACGACCACGCCGTACCACGCGCACGTGCCCAGCTTCGGCGAGTGGGGCTTCCTGATCGCGAGCCGTCGGCCCTTCCGCGCCGCCACCGCGCTGCCGCCGGGGCTGCGCTTCCTGACGGTCGAGGGCCTGCCGGCGCTGCTGCAGTTCCCGCCCGACATGGCACGGGTGCCGGCCGAGCCCAACCGCCTGTCGAACCAGACGCTGGTGCACACCTTCGAAGCCGAGTGGGGCCGGGTGCAGCCGTGAGGCGGCGCGCGCTGCTGGGCTCCGGGCTGACGGCACTGGCGGCACCGCTGGCCGGTTGCGACCAGGCCGCGCCGCTGCAGGGCGGCTGGGTCGGCACCAGCCCCGCGCGCGGCCACCGCCTGCGCAGCGGTGCGCTGCCGCGGGCCGCGGTGCAGCGCCGTGCGCAGGTGCTGGTGGTGGGCGGCGGCATCGCCGGCCTGGCCGCGGCGCGTGCCTACAGCCGCGCCGGCATCGATGACGTGCAGCTGCTGGAGCTGGAGGACCAGCCCGGCGGCAACAGCCGCGGCCACGTGCTCGCCGGCCAGCCCTGCCCGCTGGGCGCGCACTACCTGCCGCTGCCCGGTCCGCACGCGCACGTGGTCAGCGAGTGGCTGCACGAGATCGGCCTGCTGCGCCAGCACCTGGGCCGCACCGTGGCCGACGAGCGCCACCTGTGCCACAGCCCGCAGGAGCGGCTGTGGATCGACGGCGCCTGGGCGGGCGGTCTGCTGCCGCCGGCCGAGCCCGGCTCGGCGACGCTGGCGCAGGTCCGCCGCTTCGCGCAGCGGGTGTCTGACGCCCAGCGCATCGGGTTCGCGATGCCCACGCTGCAGGCGCCGTGGACCGCCGAACACGCGCTGCTGGACAGCCAGACCTTCGCCGCGTGGCTCGACGCCGCGGGCCTCGACGACCCGCGCCTGCGCTGGTACCTGGACCACTGCTGCCGCGACGACTACGGCGCGCCCGCCGCCGTGGTGTCGGCCTGGGCCGGGCTGCACTACTTCGCCAGCCGCCATGGCTTCCACGCGCCGGGTGACGACGCAGACGGCGACGACGGCGAGCCCGTCTTCACCTGGCCCGAGGGCAACGCCTGGCTGGTGCAGCGCCTGGCCGCACCGCTGGCCGGCCGGCTGCACGGTGGCCGCACCGTGCTGCGCGTGGAAGAGACACGCCACGCCGTGCAGGTGCTGGCCTGGGACGACACCCGGCAGCAGGCCGAGGCCTGGACCGCGCAGCAGGTGGTGCTGGCGCTGCCGCTGTTCGTGGCCGCGCGCGTGCTGCAGAACCCGCCCGAGGCGCTGCGCCAGGCCGCCGCCGCGCTGCCGCACGCGCCCTGGCTGGTGGCCAACCTGCAGCTGTCGGCGCCGCTGCTCGACCGCCCCGGTGCGCCGCCGTCGTGGGACAGTGTGGTCTACGGCAGCACCGCGCTGGGCTACGTGGACGCCGGCCACCAGCGCCTGGACCCCCGCCCCACGGCCCCGGTGCTGACGGCCTACGAGGCCTTGCCGGTGGCGCAGCGCGGCGCGCTGCTGGCCGACGACTGGCGGCCCTGGGCGGCGCAGGTGGTGCAGCACCTGGCCGGCGTGCACCCGGACCTGCCAGGCAAGCTGCTGCGCGTGGACCTGACCCGCCACGGCCACGCGATGGCCGTGCCGGTGCCCGGCCAGCGCACGAGCGCGGCGCAGGGGGCACTGGCGGCGCTGCGCGCACAGCGTGGGCGCTTGCGCTTCGCACACGCCGACCTGTCGTCCTACTCGGTGTTCGAAGAAGCCTTCACGCTGGGCACGCAGGTGGCGGGCGCGGCGCGCCGGGAGGGCTAGGATCGGCAGCTTCCGCGTCCAACCGAAGCACACCACCATGCTCTACCGCCGCCTCGGCCGCTCCGGCCTGCGTGTCAGCGCCCTGTCGCTCGGCTCCTGGGTCACGTACCACAACCAGGTCGACGTCGGCGCCGCGCGCGAGATGATGGCCGCCGCTTTCGACGCCGGCGTCAACTTCTTCGACAACGCCGAGGTCTACGCCGGCGGCCGCAGCGAAGAGGTGATGGGCGCGGCGCTGAAGCAGCTGGGCTGGCCGCGCCTGCACTACGTCGTCTCGACCAAGTTCTTCTGGGGCCTGGACCGCGCCGGCGAGGGCGTGAACCGCAAGGACACGCTGAACCGCAAGTACCTGATGCAGGCCATCGACGGCTCGCTGCAGCGCTTTGGCCTGGACTTCATCGACCTGGTCTACTGCCACCGCCCCGACCCGCACACGCCGCTGGAAGAGACGGTGCGCGCGATGAACGACATCATCCAGCAGGGCAAGGCGCTGTACTGGGGCACCAGCGAGTGGAGCGCGTCGGACATCCACGCCGCGTGGCAGATCGCCGACCGCCACGGCTGGCACAAGCCGCTGATGGAGCAGCCGCAGTACCACCTGTTCCACCGCAGCCGGGTCGAGAAGGACTACGCGCGGCTCTACGAGGACACGGGCCTGGGCCTGACGACCTGGAGCCCGCTGGCTTCGGGCCTGCTCACGGGCAAGTACCGCAGCGGCGTGCCCGAAGGCAGCCGCGGCGCGATGGAGAACATGGCTTTCCTGCGCGAGGGCCTGCTCGACCCGGCCAAGAACGCCGCCGTACTGCAGCTGCAGCCGATTGCCGCCGAACTGGGTGCGACGCTGGCGCAGCTGGCCATCGCCTGGGTGGCGAAGAACCCGCGTGTCAGCACCGTGATCACCGGCGCCTCGAAGCTGTCGCAGCTGCAGGGCAACCTGGGCGCGCTCGACCTGCTGGACAAGCTGACGCCCGAGGTGCTGGCGCGCATCGACGCGGTCACGCTGCCGCTGGCCGACTGACCGCTGCCGGGCGGCGGCACGGGGCCGCCGCCCCGGCCGGTCAGGCCCCGACGATGCCGCCGTCGTTGCGGCGCACGATCACCGTGGCCGAGCGCGGGCGCTGCGCCGTGGCGCCGTCGGGCCAGCGGCTGAAGGCATTGGCGTTGCGCGCGATCCAGTTGTCGCCGGCGTAGTCGGCGGGCCGGTTCGGGTGGCTGCCCACCTCGCCCGGGTGCTGGATGTTCACGAACATCGTCTTGCGGTCCGGCGTCCAGGTGATGCCGGTGACCTCGCTGCCGGCCGGGCCCACCAGGAAGCGGCGGATCTCCTTGGTCGCCGGGTCGGCCACCAGCATCTGGTTGTTGCCGTTGCCCGCAAAGTCGCCGGTGTTCGAGAAGCTGCCGTCGGTCTGGATCCACATGCGGCCGAAGCTGTCGAAGGCCAGGCCATCGGGGCTGTTGAACAGGTTGTCCAGCGTGATGTTGGCCGAGGGCTTGCGCGCGTCGGTGACGCTCGGCTGACCGGCCAGCACGAAGATGTCCCAGGTGAACGTGGTGGCGGTGCCGCCGTCGCCGCCGGTCTCGTTCCAGCGCACGATGTGGCCCCACACGTTGTTCGCGCGCGGGTTGGCCTCGTCGGTGGCCGGGCGGGCCGAGCCGGCCGTGGTGCTGCCGTCGGCGGCGTTCGACGTGGTGCCGCCGCGGCGGCTGTTGTTGGTGAGCGTGAGGAAGACCTCGCCGGCCTTCTTCGGGTTCGCGGCCACCCACTCCGGCCGGTCCATCATCGTCGCGCCCACGCGGTCGGCGGCCTGGCGGGCGCGGATCAGCACGTCGGCCTGGCTCGTGAAGCCGTTCTCGGCGGTGAGGCCGTTCTGGCCGAACACCAGCGGGATCCACACGCCGGTGCCCATGTTGTCGCCCGCGGTCGCGCCGGCGTCGAAACGCGCCACGTACAGCGTGCCTTCGGCCAGCAGGTTGCGGTTGTTGGCGCTGGTGGGGTTGGCGGCGTCGAAGCTGCCGGCCGAGACGAACTTGTAGACGTACTCGTTGCGCTCGTCGCAGCCCATGTAGACCACGGCCTTGCCGCCGGGGGCGATCACGCACTCGGCGTTCTCGTGCTTGAAGCGGCCCAGCGCCGTGCGCTTGACGGCCTGGCCGGCCGGCGCGAACGGGTCGACCTCGACGATCCAGCCATGGCGGTTGGGTTCGTTGGGCGTCGCGTTGACGTCGAAGCGCGGGTCCACGAGGTGCCAGCGGTAGCCGAAGCCGCCGGCGGAGATGCCGTAGCGGTTCTCCAGCGCGCTCGGCGTGCGTTCGCCGTTCCAGCCGAAGTAGCCGTTGAAGTTCTCTTCGCAGGTGAGGTAGGTGCCCCAGGGCGTGCGGCCGTTGCCGCAGTTGTTCAGCGTGCCCAGCACCACGGTGCCGCTGGGGTCGGCGGCCGTCTTCACCAGGTCGTGGCCGGCGGCCGGGCCCTGCAGCGTGATCGGCGTGTTGCCGTGGATGCGGCGGTTGTAGGGCGAGTCCTGCACGTGCGACCAGCTGCCGTCGGCCGCGCGCTTGACGTGCAGCACGCTGATGCCGTGGCCGGCCTGCGCCTTGCGGGCCTTCTCGGCGGTGAACGGCGCCATCCAGTCGTCGGCGTCGCTGTCGGGCGCGTAGAAGTACTCGGGGTTGATGTACTCGTGGTTCATCACCAGCAGGCCTTCGTCGCTGCGCTCGCCGAAGCCGTTGCCCGCGGTGTTGAAGCCGAAGAAGGCCATGCCGTCGTGGTTGTCGCCGACCTGCTGTTCCTGCTCGGCCGCGGTGCCGGTGCCGTCCGCCTTCCAGGCCGGCGCGAAGCTGTTGATCGGCGTGCCCCAGGGCGCGAAGGCCGTGGCGACGTAGCCCGCAGGCACGACCACCGCGTCGGCGCTGGAGGTGCCGACCGCGGTGAAGCCGAAGGTGGTCTCGGCCGGCGTGGCCGGCGGCGTCGTGGTGGCGGGGGTGTCGTCGTCGCTGCCGCAGGCCGACAGGCCGGCCAGGAAGGGCAGCGCGGCCGCACCCAGGCCGCCCAGCAGCAGGCGGCGGCGGCTTGGGCGCAGCGCGACCGCGCGCTCGACCACGTCGCTCAGGGTGGCGTTGGAGGAGGGGTTCGAGACGCCGTCGTCATCGAGAAGGCTGTTGGCCAAGGGGAACTCCGTCGGTGATGGAAAGACAGCGCCGGAGTGTGTGAAGCCCCGGTGTCAGGTCCGTGACGGTGGCCTTGCCCAACTGTCGGCGCAGGGCAATCGCGCTGTCATCACGCCGTCATGGCAGGGCGGATTGCAGCGCCTGCAGCTGCGCCGGCGTGCCGACGTTGTGCCAGGCGCCGTGCCAGGCCTGGCCGGTGAGGCGCCGCGCGGCAGCGGCCTCGAACAGCCGCGGGCCGAGCGCGGCGCGCGTGCCGGGTGCGATGCCGGCGACGATGGCCGGCTTCAGCAGCGCCAGGTTGGCGTAGGTCCAGACGCGCGGGCCGTCGCGCGCGAGCAGGCCTTGTGCATCCATCGCGAAGTCGCCGTCGGGGTGGAAGTCGGGGTTGGGCACCAGCCACAGGTGGCCGAGCGCACCGCCGCCCTCGAACGCGGCATGCAGCGCGGCGTCGAAGGCGAAGCCCGGCGCCACGATGTCGCCCGAGACGACCCAGAAGGCCTCGTCGCCGTGCGGCGCCAGCCGGTGCAGCGCGGTGGCGATGCCGCCGGCGGTCTCCAGCGCGCCGCCGTGGTCGCGGCCTTCCATCGAATAGTGCAGCCGCAGGCCCCAGCGGCTGCCGTCGCCCAGAGCGGACGGAAAGCGGTCTTCCAGCCACGCGGTGTTGATCACGACCTCGCGCACGCCGGCGCGGGCCAGCGCCTGCAGGTGCCACTCGATCATCGGCCGGCCGTGCACCGGCAGCAGCGGCTTGGGGCAGGTGTCGGTCAGCGGACGCATGCGCTCGCCGCGGCCGGCGGCGAGGATCAGGGCTCGGGCGCTCATGCGCCGCGAGTGTAGGGGTGCGCTGCTACTGCGCCGGCCCCAGGCCGATGGGTGCCGGCGCCTGCATCAGGATCTTCTGGAACAGCGGCCGGTAGGCGTCGTCGGGTTCGTGGCCGGTGAGCGGGTCGCGGTTGGCGGCGAAGGCGGCGTCGAGCTCGTCCCAGTCGGCAGGCGTGAAGTGGCGCGTGGCGGCCGGCAGCACGTCGGTCTCCTCGATGCGCATGTGGTCGAGGTAGAAGCCGACGTAGCGCTCGGCCGCGGCCTCGAAGGCGTCGCGCCGTGTCGTGTCGCCCATCACCTCGTAGGCCAGCAGCGCGTGCTCGAGCGCGCGGATCGCGGCCTCGCCGCGCGCGTGTTCCTGGTCCAGCCGGTCCAGCACCCCGGACAACTCGGGCACACGCTGGCGCAGGCGCGGGAACAGCAGCGTGCTCTCCTTCGTGTGGTGCAGCCGCTCGGGGAACTCGTCGACGTAGAAGAGCATCGCGCGCAGCACGCCGAAGTCGGGTGCCGTGCCTGCCCGGCGGGCATGGGTCAGCAGCATCAGCAGCGATCGCAGCATCGCTGCCAGGGCGTGGTGTTCGTCGTGGATGACGTCCAGCGTGAGGGGGCGCATGGCAGGGCCTTCGAGCTTCGTTCCGGCAACGCCCGCAGCGTGACGCCGCGCCGGCCGGCGCGTCTTGCGCTGTGTCAAGCCGGCCCGGGAGCGCCGCGCTGCACGCGCTGGCGCACCGCGCGTGCCGGCGCGAACAGCGCCTCCATCGCCGCCAGCAGCTGCCCGGCACGCGCGCTGTTGTCGGCCTGCAGGTTGCACACGTAGACGTCCAGCGTCACCGCGGCCAGCTCGGGCCAGGTGTGCAGCGCCAGGTGCGACTCGGCCAGCAGCACGACGCCGGTGACGCCGCCCGGCGCCGGGAAGCGGTGGAACAGCGTGCCCACGGCCTGCAGGCCGGCGTCGGCCACGGCCTGCAGGCAGCGCTGCCGCAGGGTGTCGGGGTCGGTGCACAGGCCGGGCTCGGCGGGCGCGCAGCCGTGCAGGTCGGCGGTGAGGTGCAGGCCTTGCATCGGGGGCGGGACCGGGTGCTGCCGCGTCAGACCGTGGCGGCCCGCGCGCTGCGGCGGCGGCCCGACTGCTTGGCCAGGTACAGCGCCGCGTCGGCGGCGGACAGCAGCTGTGCGGGGGTGCCTGCGGCGCCCAGCATGGTGGCATCGGCGACACCCGCGCTGCAGGTGACGTGGGCGGCCACCGGCGAGGCGCCGTGCGCGATGGCGGCGTGGTCCAGCACCGCGATGCAGCGTTGCGCCACGGCCTCGGCGTCGGCGGCGTCCTGGTGCGGCAGCAGCACGGCGAATTCCTCGCCGCCGATGCGGGCCACCAGGTCGGTGGGACGGCGCGCCGCGCCCGCCAGCAGCGTCGCCACCTGGCGCAGGCAGGCGTCGCCCGCCGGATGGCCGTGGCGGTCGTTGAAGGCCTTGAAGTGGTCCACGTCCAGCAGCACCAGCGCCAGCGGCATGCCGTGGCGCTGCGCGCGTGTCCACTCGCTGGTCATGCGGCGGTCGAAGTGACGGCGGTTGGCCAGGCCCGTCAGCGGGTCGGTGTCCGACAGCTGCGCCAGCTCGGCGTTGAGCCCGTCGAGCCGGGCGTTCAGCCGGCGCAGGTCCTGTTCGCGCCGCACGAGCTCGGTGACGTCGCTGCGCACGCCGGCGATGCCGCCGTCGCGCGTGCGCCGCTCGTCGACGCGCAGCCAGCGGTTGTCGGGCAGCTCCTGCAGCAGCGGCGCGCCCGGGTTGCGGTGCGCGTGCAGGCGCTCGGCCAGCCAGGCCTGCTCGCGGCCCGCGGCCTGCGGGTACTGGCCGCGCGCCAGGCCGTAGCGCAGCACGGCCTCGAAGCGCGTGCCCGGCACCAGCGCCGCGGCGCTGTGCTGGTAGACCTCGGCATAGCGCTGGTTGAAGGTCACCAGGCGGTCCTCGGCGTCGTACAGCGCAAAGGCGTCGGGCAGCGCCTGGATCGCGTCGTCCAGGCGCTGGCGTGCCAGTTCGGCTTCGGCGCGCGCGGCGGCCAGCGCCTGCTCCTTGTGCACCAGTGCGCTGACGTCCACGCTGTGCGCGAGCAGGCTGCCGTCGGCCAGGCGCTGCTCGACGATGCGGCGCCAGCGGCCGCCCGGCAGCTGCCGCAGGAGGGGGCCGGCCGGCTGCCGGTGCGCGGCGACGCGCGCGGCGATCCACGCCTCGGGGTCGTTGCCGGCCTCGGGCACCGCACCGTGCGCGACGGCCTTGCGCAGCAGCGTCTCGAAGGTGTCCCCCAGCTGCATGTGCGCGGCGAACGGCGCATAGAGGTTGCGGAAGTCGCGGTTGGCCAGCACGAGGCGGTCGTCGCTGTCGTAGACCACGAGGCCGACCTCCAGCGCGTCGACGATCTCGCGCTGGCGGGCCGCGACCGCGTCGGAGCGCGCGTGCGCCGCCTCCAGGCGCGCCGTCAGCCGCCACAGCAGCACGGCGGTGCCGAGCGCGGCGGCCAGCGCCAGCAGCACGGCTGCCAGCGTGCGCCCGGGCGGGGACCACGACACGGCGTCGCCGGTCGCCAGCACCAGCAGCAGCAGCACGTTGGCCGCAACCAACGCCGTGCCGGTGCGGCGCAGCTGCAGCAGTGAACGACGCCTCTCCACAACAACCACCTTCGACGAACCGGCCCCCGCACCCCCGCGGTGCGTCCTGCGCCCGCGATTGTCGCAGCGCAAGGGGGCGCAGGCAGCGCGGGCTCCTAGAATCCGGGGCTTCCGTCCACCGCCGGCCGCGCGCTCCATGACCACCACCTCCCCCGCCACCCAGAACACCGCCGTCATGGCCAACGCGATCCGCGCGCTGGCGATGGACGCCGTGCAGCAAGCCAACTCGGGCCACCCGGGCGCGCCGATGGGCATGGCCGAGATCGCCGTGGCGCTGTGGGGCCGGCACCTGAAGCACAACCCGGCCAACCCGCTGTGGGCCGACCGCGACCGCTTCGTGCTGAGCAACGGCCACGGCAGCATGCTGATCTACGCGCTGCTGCACCTGACCGGCTACGACCTCGCGATGAGCGAGCTGCGCAACTTCCGCCAGCTGCACAGCGCCACGCCGGGCCACCCGGAAGTGGATGTGACGCCCGGTGTCGAAACCACCACCGGCCCGCTGGGCCAGGGCATCACCAATGCGGTCGGCATGGCGCTGGCCGAGAAGCTGCTGGCGCACGAGTTCAACCGCGACGGCCACACCATCGTCGACCACCGCACCTACGCCTTCCTCGGCGACGGCTGCCTGATGGAAGGCATCAGCCACGAGGCCTGCGCGCTGGCCGGCGCCTGGAAGCTGAACAAGCTGGTGGCGCTGTACGACGACAACGGCATCAGCATCGACGGCCAGGTCGCGCCCTGGTTCGTCGACAACGTGCCGCAGCGCTTCGCGGCCTACGGCTGGAACGTCATCGGCCCGATCGACGGCCACGACGTCGCCGCGGTGGACGCCGCGCTGACGCAGGCGCGGGCCTCGGCCACGGCGCCGACGCTGATCGTCTGCAAGACCACCATCGGCAAGGGCGCGCCCAACCGCGGCGGCACCGCCAAGGCCCACGGCGAGGCGCTGGGCGCCGAAGAGATCCGCCTCACGCGCGAGGCGCTGGGCTGGCCGCACGAGCCCTTCGTGATCCCCGAGGAGGCCTACGGCGCATGGGACGCCCGGGCCGCGGGCGACGCCGCCGAAGCGGCCTGGGCCGAGCGCTTCGCCGCCTACAAGGCCGCGCACCCCGAACTCGCCGCGGAGTTCGCGCGCCGCATGAAGGGCGAGCTGCCGCCCGGCTTCGCGCAGACCGCGGTGGACGCCGTGATCGCCGCCCACACCAAGGCCGAGACCGTGGCCAGCCGCAAGGCCAGCCAGATCGCGCTGGAGGTCTTCACCAAGGCCATGCCCGAACTGCTGGGCGGCAGTGCCGACCTGACCGGCAGCAACCTCACCAACACCAGCAGCACGCCGCCGCTGCGTTTCGACGCCGCCGGCGCGCCGAAGGTCACCGACGACGGCAAGCCGGGCCGCCACATCAACTACGGCGTGCGCGAGTTCGGCATGGCCGCCATCATGAACGGCGTCGCGCTGCATGGCGGCTTCATTCCCTACGGCGGCACCTTCCTGACCTTCAGCGACTACAGCCGCAACGCCATCCGCATGGCCGCGCTGATGAAGCGGCGCGTCATCCACGTCTTCACGCACGACAGCATCGGCCTGGGCGAAGACGGCCCCACGCACCAGAGCGTGGAGCACGCGGCCAGCCTGCGGCTGATCCCGAACCTGGACGTCTGGCGCCCGGCCGACACCGCCGAGACCGCGGTGGCCTGGACGATGGCGATCGCCAACAACAGCCGCCCGAGCGCACTGCTGCTGAGCCGCCAGAACCTGCCCTACCTGCCGAAGGCCAGCCTCGACGAGATCAGCAAGGGCGCCTACGTGCTGGCCGAGCCGGCCGAGGTGGGGCTGAAGAAGAAGGCGCAGGCGGTGATCATCGCCACCGGCAGCGAGGTGCAGCTGGCGCTGCACGCGCAGGCCGCGCTGGCGCAGCTGAAGATCGCGGTGCGCGTGGTCAGCATGCCCAGCACCAACGTCTTCGACCGCCAGCCCGTGGCCTACAAGAAGAGCGTGCTGCCGGCCGGCGTGCCGCGCATCGCGGTGGAGGCCGGTGTCACCGACGGCTGGTGGAAGTACGGCTGCGCCGCCGTGGTCGGCCTCGACCGCTACGGCGAAAGCGCCCCGGCCGGCGTGCTGTTCAAGCTGTTCCACCTGACGGCCGAGAACGTGGCCGCGGTGGTGCGGCAGGTGCTCAAGGGCTGAGGCACGCCGCCATGCGCCGCGACCTGCACGTCCTGCTGCTGGCCGTCGGCCTGCTGGCCGGCGGCGCCGCGGTGGCGCAGCAGGTCGAGCTGGAGCCCTCGCCGGCCGCGCAGTGCCTGACGGCGAGCGACCCGGCGCTGGCGCTGCCCGACTACCCGTTCGTGCAGTACAAGTCCGGCGAGCGTGGCCGCGTGAAGCTGGCGCTGGAGTTCTCCGCTGCCGATGCCGCGCCGCAGATCACGGTGCTGGAGCACGAAGGCGGCGAGGCCTTCGTCGACAGCGTGCGCGTGCATGCGCGCAGCCTGCGTGTGCCCTGCCTGCCGGCGGGCGGCACGGTGCGGCTGGAGCGCGACTACGTGTTCGAGCCCGACCGTCAGCAAGCCTACGCCGGCCCCGGCCAGGACGTGGCCGATGTCCAGCGGCGCGAGCTGCTGGGCTGCATGCGGCATGTGTCCGGCAGCCTGCAGCTGAAGTACCCGTACTGGGCGCGGCGTGCCCAGGTGCAGGGCCGTGTCCTGGTGCAATTGCGTTTCGACGATGGCGCCAGCCCGCCGGCGGTGCTGCAGGTGTCGTCGCGCCCGGGTGCCCGGCGCCTGGCCGCGGAGATTGAGCAATGGATGGCCGGCGTGCGCCTGCCCTGCCACGCAGGTGGGCCGATCCACAGCACGCTGGTCTACGCGTTCCATTTCGAAGGTGAAGCCTACGGCTTCAAGCCGATGACGCTGCTGCAGTTCATGGGCAACGTGAAGGGCGCGCGCCAGCAGCGCGTGCAGTTCGACACCACCCACATGGGCTGCCCGTTCGACATCCGGCTCCTGTACGCCCAGCCCTTCCAGCGCAACCGGGTGGGCTCGGTCGGCGGCTACGACCCGGCGCGCCACGCGCTGCTGGAGTGGCTGCGCAACGCCGAACTCGACGTGCCGAGCAACATGCTGGACGCCGTCTTCGGCGACACCGCCGACATCACCGTTCCCTGCCTCAAGATCGACCACACCCCCAAGGAGAAATCATGACCATCCGCGTTGGCATCAACGGCTTCGGCCGCATCGGCCGCATGGTGTTCCGCGCTGCGGTGCAGAACTTCGCCAACGACATCGAGGTCGTCGGCATCAACGACCTGCTCGAGCCCGAGTACCTGGCCTACATGCTGAAGTACGACAGCGTGCACGGCCGCTTCCAGGGCACGGTGGCGGTGGAGGGCAGCACGCTCATCGTCAACGGCAGGAAGATCCGCCTGACGGCCGTGAAGGACCCGGCCGAACTGAAGTGGGGCGACATCGGCGCCGACATCGTCGTCGAGGCCACCGGCCTGTTCCTGACGAAGGAGACGTGCCAGAAGCACATCGACGCCGGCGCGAAGAAGGTGATCCAGAGCGCACCGAGCAAGGACGACACGCCGATGTTCGTCTACGGCGTCAACGACAAGACCTACGCCGGCCAGACCATCATCAGCAATGCGTCCTGCACCACCAACTGCCTGGCCCCGGTGGCCAAGGTGCTGCACGACAGCTTCGGCATCAAGCGCGGCCTGATGACCACCGTGCACGCCGCCACCGCGACGCAGAAGACGGTCGACGGCCCGAGCAACAAGGACTGGCGCGGCGGCCGCGGCATCCTGGAGAACATCATCCCCAGCTCCACCGGCGCCGCCAAGGCCGTGGGCGTGGTGATCCCCGAGCTGAACAAGAAGCTCACCGGCATGAGCTTCCGCGTGCCCACCAGCGACGTCAGCGTCGTCGACCTCACCGCCGAGCTGGTGAAGGAAGCCAGCTGGGACGACATCTGCAACGCGATGAAGGCCGCGGCCGCCGGCCCGATGCTGGGCGTGCTGGGCTACACGGAAGACAAGGTGGTCTCCACCGACTTCCGCGGCGAGCCGATGACCAGCGTCTTCGACGCCGACGCCGGCATCGCGCTGGACAAGACCTTCGTCAAGGTCGTGGCCTGGTACGACAACGAGTGGGGCTACTCGAACAAGGTGCTCGAGATGGTGCGCGTGATCGCCAAGTGAACCGGCACCGCCGCACGCTGGGCCTGGCCGCGCTGCTGTGCGCGCTGGGGCCGGTGCATGCCGCTGCGCCGGCGGCGGGTGCCACCGAGAGGGGCCCGCGCCTGCGCGCGGTGGCACCGGCCGAGCCGTTGCAGGCGCGGGTGATCGTGAAGCTGCGCAGCGGCGCCCCGCTGCTGCGCGCGGCCGCCGCCAGCCAGGCGGCGCCGAGGCCGCGGCTGGCCGCAGCGCTGGGCGCGCGGCTGGGGCTGGCGCTGCGCGACGGCCGGGCGCTGGGCCCGCGCACACAGGCCGTGCATGCGGCAGGCATCGGCTCGCAGGCGCTGGCGCGGCAGCTGGCGGCGCAGCCCGACGTGGAATGGGCCGTGGTCAGCCGCCGCCGCACGGTGGCCGCCGTCGTGCCCGACGACCCCCTGTTCGGCGCCGGCCAGCGCGGCAGCATGCCCGCCGCGGGCCAGTGGTACCTGCGCGCGCCCGACAACACCGCCGTCTCGGCGACCAACGCGCTCGGCGCGTGGACCTTCGGCACCGGCGCGCCGTCCGTCACGGTGGCCGTGCTGGACACCGGGGTGCGTTTCGACCACCCCGACCTCGCCGGCAAGCTGCACCCGGGCCGCGACTTCGTCTCGGGCACCGACGACACCCCCGGCGACAGCGACGCCGACGCCACCGACCCCGGCGACTGGACCGGCGCCGGCAGCCCCTGCGGCGCCGGCGACAGCAGCTGGCACGGCACGCAGGTGGCGGGCCTGATCGCCGCCGCCAGCGACAACGCCATCGGCATGGCCGGCGCCGGCCGCGACGTGATGGTGCTGCCCGTGCGGGTGCTGGGCCAGTGCGGTGGATTCGACGACGACATCGTGGCCGGCATGCGCTGGGCCGGCGGCCTCGCCGGCGCGTCGGCGCCCAATCCACACCCGGCGCAGGTGATCAACATGAGCCTGGGCGCGCCCGGTACCTGCGAGCCCGTGTACGCCGACACCATCGCCGAACTGGCGGCCGCGGGCGTGGCGGTGGTGGTCGCCGCGGGCAACGACGTCGGCACCGCGGTGGCCAGCCCGGCCAACTGCGCCGGGGCCATCGCCGTGGGCGGCGTGCGCCACATCGGCAGCAAGGTGGGCTACTCGAACATCGGCCCGCAGGTGGCGATCGCGGCGCCGGCCGGCAACTGCGTCAACACCAGCGGCGCCTGCCTGTACCCGCTGCTGACCACCACCAACCTGGGCGCCACCACCGCCAGCACCAACGGCTACAGCGACAGCCTCAACTACTCGGTGGGCACGAGCTTCTCGGCGCCGCTGGTGGCGGGCACGGCGGCGCTGATGCTGTCGCAGGACCCGACGCTGACGCCGGCCGCGCTGCGCGCGCTGCTGCAGTCCACCGCGCGCCCGTTCCCGACCCTGGGTGCCGCAGCCGGCGTGGCCGCCTGCCAGGCGCCGGGCAGCACCGAGCAGATCGAGTGCTACTGCACCACCAGCACCTGCGGCGCCGGCCTGCTGGACGCCGCGGCCGCGGTGGCCGCCGCGGCGGGCGGCTCGGCGCCGCCGGTGGCCGTCATCACGGCATCGGCCGACACCGTGGCCGCGGGCACGTCCGTGCAGCTGGATGCCGGCAGTTCCAGCCGCGCGGTGGTGGCGCAGTTGTGGGAGATCGTCGACGGCGCCGAACGCGCCCGCCTGCGCAACGCGCCCGACGCGGCCAGCACGGTGCTGGACACCAGCGAGGCCGGCACGGTGACGGTGCGGCTGACCGTCACCGATGCCGGCGGCGTCCAGGCCAGCAGCACGCGCAGCGTCACCATCACCGCGGCGCCGGCCGCGCCGGCTCCGGCCCCAGCGGGCGGCGGCGGGGGCGCCAGCTCGGCGCTGTGGCTGGCGCTGCTGGCGCTGGCGTCGGTCAGCCTGCGGCGCGCGGGCAGCGCACGAAGCCGGCGCTGATCACCGGCGGCTGCAGCCCGCGCAGCCGCGCCACCAGGTCGGGGCTGGCGCGCGGCAGACGCAGCCAGTGCTGGTCGGGCGGGGCGGGCACGGCGGCCACGCGCGCCGTGCGCACACCGCGCTGCACCAGCGCTGCCAGCGCGGCGTCGGCGGCCTCGCGGCTGTCGTGGCGCGAGAGCTGCAGGCCCGGCGCCAGTTCGGCCGGTGCCGTGACGGGCTCGAAGCCTAGCTTCAGGCGCCGCAGCTCGTCTTCCTTCGTGCGCTGCGCGGCCGTGTCGGCGAAGCGGCCCATGTAGACCAGCCAGGCGGGCTTGCCGACGACGTCGCGCCGCTCGAAGGCATTGGCCGGCACGCCCGCTGCCAGCACCGCGGCCTCGGCGACGCCGATGTCGGTGTCGCCGAAGGGACCGGCTTCCAGGCACACGGCGTTGGCGGCGGCCACCGCGGCGCTGGCGGCCATCGGCGTGACCAGGCGGATGGTCTCGGGGCGGATCTGTGCCGCCAGCCGGCCGGGCTCGCGCTCGCCCGCGTGCGGCGGCGGCACCGCCGGCGAGAGCCAGCCGCGCGCCCAGGCGAAGAACAGCACGTTGGCCAGCAGCAAGGCGGCGACGACCGCCCTCAGCATGCGGCGCCGTCCTGCAGGCGCACGCTGACTTCGCCGCTGACCAGGCTGTGCAGCGTGCCGGAGCGCACGCGCAGTGCGCCGCGCTCGTCCACGCCTTCGGCCACGCCCTCCAGCGCGTCGGGCGCGGTGGTGCTGACGGCGCGACCGAGCAGCAGGTCGCGGCGCGCGTAGCCGGTCACCAGGGGCGCGAAGCCTTCGGACTCGAAACGGCGCAGCGTGCGCACCAGCGGCGCAGCCACCGCGGCCAAGGCGGCGGGCGCCGTGGCGTCGGGGTGCAGTTCCTGCAGGCAGGCGAAGCCGCTGCTCATGCCTTCGGTGGCGGCCTGCGGCAGCACGTTGACGCCCACGCCCACCACGCACATGCGGCGGCTGCCGACCGCCACGGTCTCGATCAGGATGCCGCCGAGCTTGCGCCCGGGCACGGGGCTGCCCGGCGCGTCGAGCAGCCAGAGGTCGTTGGGCCACTTCAACCCGATGCGCGGCAGCGTCGCGGTCGCGGCGTCGCCGAGCGGGTCGGACGGCGGATCCAGCGCGTCGGCGACCGCCAGGCCCACTGCCAGCGACAGCCCCGACCAGTCGCGCGGTGCCAGGGGCAGCGACAGCGAGAACGTCAGCGAGCGCCCCGGGGCCGCCTGCCAGTCGCGCCCGAGGCGGCCGCGTCCGCGCGTCTGGTGCTCGGCCACCAGCAGGCAGGGATGCGTGTCGACGGCGCGGCGGCCATAGGGCGACGGCGCGTCGGCGGGCTGGCTGCCGTCGTCGATCTGCCCCGGGCGCGTGACCGGCGCATCGCGCAGGCCGCTGTGCTGCCGTGCGCGGTCGAGCAGCCGCGTGTTGGTGGACTCGGTGCGTGCCACGACCTCGACGCTGATGCCGGGCAGCAGCGGTTCGAGCTGCTCCCAGAGCGCCTCGGCGCCCCACTGGAGGTGCTGGCCGTCGGGCATGGCGTCAGCGGCGCTTGGGCGCCAGCATGGTCCGGCGGCAGTTGGCGCTGCCGCAGCGGCATTCGTAGTCCTTCTTCAGCTTCGGCGTGTAGCGCTCGTCGATGACCAGGCCGTAGTCGTAGAACAGCTCTTCGCCGGGCTGCAGGTCGCGCAGGGCCTTGATGAAGACCCGGCCCTCGACCTCGTCGGACTCGCAGTTGGGGTCGCAGGCGTGGTTGATCCAGCGGGCGTCGTTGCCGCCGACCTTGGCGTCGATCACGGTGCTGCCGTCGTCGAGGCTGAAGTAGAAGGTGTGGTTGGGGTCGCTCGGATCGTGCGGGTGGCGGCGCAGCGCCTCGGGCCAGTCGATGATCTCGCCCTTGTATTCGATGATGCGCGTGCCGGCCGGGATCTCGCGCAGCGCGAACACGCCCTTGCCGTGCACACCGCTCTGGCGCACCTGGATGCGGCGGCCGCGCGCCGGCGCCGCTGCCTTGCTGACCACCGGTTTCACTTTGGCGGCGGCGGTCTTCGGGGCCCTGGCTTGCGCGGTGGTCTTCATTCGGTACATTGAAATCATGGGCGCGTGCGCGTGTGTGCGTGCGCGCGAGGAAGAGCGATTGTAGGCACGGCTTCGCCAGCGGCGGCGCCCGCCAGGGACCTTTGGGACACCATGAGCAAGACGATCATCATTGCCGAGAAGCCGAGCGTGGCGCAGGACATCGTGCGCGCACTCACGCCGGTCTCTGGCAAGTTCGAGAAGCATGCCGAGCACTTCGAGAACGACCAGTACGTGGTCACCTCGGCCGTGGGCCACCTGGTGGAGATCAAGGCGCCCGAGGAGTTCGACGTCAAGCGCGGCAAGTGGAGCTTCGCCAACCTGCCGGTGGTGCCGCCGCACTTCGACCTGGCGCCCATCGACAAGGCCAAGTCGCGCCTGAACGCGGTGGTGAAGCTGGTCAAGCGCAAGGACGTCACGGCCATGATCAACGCCTGCGACGCGGGCCGCGAGGGCGAGCTGATCTTCCGCCTGATCGTGCAGTACGCGGGGCAGGGCAAGACGCCGATGCACAAGCCGATCCAGCGCCTGTGGCTGCAGAGCATGACGCCGCAGGCCATCCGCGAGGGCTTCGAGAAACTGCGCAGCGACGAGCAGATGCGCGGCCTGGCCGACGCTGCGCGCAGCCGTTCCGAAGCCGACTGGCTGGTGGGCATCAACGGCACGCGCGCGATGACGGCCTTCAACTCGCGCGACGGCGGCTTCTTCCTCACCACCGTGGGCCGCGTGCAGACGCCCACGCTCTCGATCGTGGTCGAGCGCGAGGAGAAGATCCGCAAGCACGTGGCGCGCCCGTACTGGGAGATCAAGGCCACCTTCGATGCCCAGGCCGGGCAGTACGAGGGCAAGTGGTTCGACCCCGAGTGGAAGAAGAACGACGACGCCGAGCGCCGCGCCGACCGGCTGTGGAGCGCCGAGGAGGCGCAGGCCATCGCCGACGCCGTGCGCGGCCAGCCCGCCACCGTGACCGAGGAGGCCAAGCCCAGCAACCAGAGCAGCCCGCTGCTGTACGACCTGACGACGCTGCAGCGCGAGGCCAACTCGCGCTTCGGCTTCTCGGCCAAGACCACGTTGTCCATCGCGCAGGCGCTGTACGAGAAGCACAAGGTGCTGACCTACCCGCGGACCGACAGCCGCGCGCTGCCCGAGGACTACCTGGCCACCGTCAAGAACACGATGGAGATGCTGTCCGACGAGGAGCTGCCGGGCCCGCTGCGTGCGCTGTCCATGCACGCGCGCAAGGCCCTGAACGACGGCTACGTGAAGCCGATGAAGCGGGTCTTCGACAACACCAAGGTCTCTGACCACTTCGCCATCATCCCCACGCTGCAGCCGCCCAAGAGCCTGACCGAGATCGAGGCGAAGCTGTACGACCTGGTGGTCAAGCGCTTCCTGGCGGTGTTCTACCCGCCGGCCGAGTTCATGGTCACCACCCGCATCAGCCAGGTCACCGTGGGTGCGGTGGCGCACAAGTTCCAGACCAACGGCAAGGTGCTGGTGAACCCGGGCTGGCTGGCCGTCTACGGCAAGGAGGCGCAGGACGAGGACGCCAACCTGGTGGCCGTGCAGCAGGGCGAGACCGTGCGCACCGAGAGCGTCGACGTGAACGCGCTGAAGACCAAGCCGCCGGCGCGCTACACCGAGGCCACGCTGCTCAGCGCGATGGAAGGCGCGGGCAAGCTGATCGACGACGACGAGCTGCGCGAGGCCATGGCCGAGAAGGGCCTGGGCACGCCGGCCACGCGCGCGCAGACCATCGAGGGCCTGATCGCCGAGAAGTACATGCTGCGCGACGGCCGCGAGCTCGTGCCCACGGCCAAGGCCTTCCAGCTGATGACGCTGCTGCGCGGCCTGGCGATCGAGGACCTGACGCGCCCCGACCTCACCGGCAACTGGGAGCACCAGCTCGCCGAGATGGAGCACGGCCGCCTGCAGCGCGACGTGTTCATGGCCGAGATCGCGAAGATGGCCGAGCGCATCGTGCGCAAGGCCAAGGAATACGACCGCGACACCATTCCGGGCGACTACGCGACCTTGTCGACGCCGTGCCCGAACTGCGGCGGCGTGGTCAAGGAGAACTACCGCCGCTTCGCCTGCGACGGCGGCGGCGCGGCCCCCGGCGGCGCCTCGTGCGAGTTCAGCATCACCAAGATCCCGGCCGGCCGCGCCTTCGAGACCGCCGAGGCCGAGGCCTTCCTGCGCGACAAGAAGATCGGCCCGCTGGAAGGCTTCCGCTCCAAGGCCGGCTGGCCCTTCACCGCCGAGCTGCGCCTGGTGCACGACGACGAGATCAACAATTGGAAGCTCGAGTTCGATTTCGGTGACGACGCCAAGCAGGGCGATGGCGACGGCGAGCCGGTCGACTTCAGCGGCCAGGAGAGCCTGGGCGCCTGCCCCAAGTGCAAGGGCCACGTCTACGAGCACGGCACCAGCTACGTCTGCGAGCACAGCGTCGGCGCGCACGTCACCTGCGACTTCAAGAGCGGCAAGATCATCCTGCAGCAGCCGGTGCCGCGCGAGGAGATGACGAAGCTGCTGGCCACCGGCAAGACCGGGCTGCTGGAGAACTTCGTCAGCAACAAGACGCGCCGCAAGTTCAAGGCCTTCCTGGCCTACGACACGAAGGAAGGCAAGGTCAACTTCGAGTTCGAGCCGCGTGCCGCGAAGGTGCCGGCGAAGAAGGCGGCGGCGAAGAAGGCGGCCGCCTGAGCCACCGGCGCGGCCTGGCGCATGCAAGCCGGCTGGCCCTGCCTGCGGCCGCAAGGCGGCGGCGCGCTGCTCGACCTGGCCGTCAGCCCGGGGGCCCGCCGCACCGGCGCCGACGGCCTGCACGACGGCGCGCTGCGCGTGCGCCTGCAGGCGCCACCGGTGGACGGCCAGGCCAACGAGGCGCTGATCGCCTGGCTGGCCGCGCAGCTGGGCCTGCCGCGGCGCGGCGTGCGGCTGCTGCGTGGTGCCAGCGCGCGGCGCAAGCAGGTGGCCATCGACCTGCCCGCCGATGCGGTGGCGGCGTGGCTGGCGCAGGTGGTGGGCTGAACCCGCGATGACGCTGGCCGTCTTCTACAAGCTGCTCTCGATCGCCGTGGCCGTGCTGCTGGGCTGGATCGCCGGCCGCCAGCACTGGCTGGGCAAGCCCGGCGAGGCCGGCGACCCGGCGCGCGTGCTGGGCAACGCCGCGTTCGGCATCTTCGTGCCGGCGCTGCTGTTCCGCACCACGGCGCGCGTGGACTTCGCGACCCTGCCCTGGCGCACGCTGGCGGCCTTCTTCGTGCCGTTGCTGCTGGTGCTGCTGTGCGTGTACCTGCAGCAGCGGCTGTCGCGCCGCACGCACGGCGCGATGCCGGCGGTGCGCGCCTTCGCGGCGACCTTCGGCAACACGCTGCAGATCGGCCTGCCGGTGACCGCGGCGCTGTTCGGGGAGTCCGGCCTGGCCATCCACATCACCATCATCAGCCTGCATGCGCTGATCGTGCTGTCGCTGGCCACCACGCTGGTCGAGATGGACCTGGCGCGCGCTGCGCAGCACGGCTCGCTGGCGAGCACGCTGGCACTGACGCTGCGCAACACCATCATCCACCCGGTCGTGCTGCCGGTGGTGGCGGGGCTGCTGTTCAACGCGACGGGGGCCACGCTGCCCGCGGCGGTGGACGAGGCGCTGCAGCTGCTGGCCAGCGCCGTGGTGCCGCTGTGCCTGGTGCTGATCGGCCTGTCGCTGGCCACCTACGGCCTGGGCCCGCGCCTGCGCGGCGCCGCCGGCGTGTCGCTCGTCAAGCTGCTGCTGATGCCGGCCGCGGTGCTGGCGGTCGCGCACTGGGGCCTCGGGCTCGCGGGCACGCCGCTGGCCACCGTGGTGATGCTGGCGGCGCTGCCCACCGGCAGCAACGCGCTGATCTTCGCGCAGCGCTACCGCACGCTGGAAGTGGAGACCACCGCGACCATCGTGCTGTCGACGCTGGCCTTCGTGCTGGTGGCGCCGCTGTGGCTGACGGTGCTGGGCTGGCTGGCGTAGCCCCCGTCAGCCGCCACCGGCGCCGACCGGCATGCGAAAGCGCGCCACGTCGGCGGCCAGCAGCTGCGCCTGGTCCCGCATCGCTGCGGCGGCGGCGGCGGTCTGCTCGACCAGCGCCGCGTTCTGCTGCGTCATGCGGTCGAGCTCCTGCACCGCCTGGCCGATCTGCGCGATGCCGCCGGCCTGCTGGCTGGCGCCCGTGGCCACGTCGCCCAGCAGTTCGTTCACCCGTTGCGACGCAGTGACGATGTCCTGGATGGTGCCGCCGGCCTGGCGCACGACCTCGGTGCCCGACTCCACCTGCTCGACGCTGTGGCCCACGAGGCCCTTGATCTGCCGCGCCGCTTCGGCGCTGCGCTGCGCCAGCATGCGCACCTCGGCCGCCACCACGGCGAAGCCGCGGCCCTGCTCGCCGGCGCGCGCTGCTTCCACGGCCGCGTTCAGCGCCAGGATGTTGGTCTGGAACGCGATGCCGTCGATGGTGCCGATGATCTCGCCGATCTGGCCCGACGACGTGCGGATGCCCTCCATCGTGCGCACCACGTTCTGCATCGCGCGGCCGCCGTCGTCGGCCACCTGCGCGTTGTGCTGCGCCACGCGCGATGCCTCCGCGGTGTGCTCGGCGCTGTTGCGCACGGTGGCGGTGATCTGCTCCATCGACGCCGCCGACTGCTCCAGGTTGGCCGCCGCCTGCTCGGTGCGTGCCGACAGGTCGAGCGCGCCGTTGGCGATCTCGCTGCTGGTGTGCACGATGGTGTCGCTGGACGTGCGCACGCGCAGCACCAGGTTGCGGATGGCCTCCTGCATTGCGCGCAGGTCCTGCATCAGCTGCGCCGCCTCGTCGCGGCCCCACGGCGACGGCGACGTGGTCAGGTCGCCGTCGGTCATCGCGCGCAGGTGGCGGCGCGTCTCCTTCAGGCCACCGTCCATCACGCGGTAGAAGCTGAGGAACAGGTAGCTCGCCACCAGCAGGCTGACCAGCACGACGCCGCCGACGAAGGCCAGCCGGGCGTTGGCCGCGGTGCGCAGGTCGTCGATGTAGATGCCCGAGCCGACCACCCAGCCCCAGGGCTCGAAGCCCTGCACGTAGGAGAGCTTGTCCACCGGCTGCTCGCTGCCCGGGCGCGGCCACTGGTAATGCACGAAGCCGCGGCCGTCCCGGCGCACGGTGGCGACGAACTCCTGGAACAGGGCCAGGCCGTTCGGGTCCTTCATGCCACCGACGTCGCGCCCGTCGAGCTCGGGCTTGATCGGATGCATCACCACCCGCGGGGCCATGTCGTTGATCCAGAAGTACTCCTTGCCGTCGTAGCGCAGCTTCGAGATCGCCTGCTTCGCGACGGCCTGCGCCTGCTCGCGCGACAGCTCGCCCGCGGTCTCGCGGCCGTGGGCCCAGACCAGCAGGCCGTGCGCGACCTCGACGTTCTGGCGCGTGGCGTCCTGGCGCGCCTGCAGGCCGCCGACGGTCTGCGAGTGCAGCAGCCAGCCCAGCAGCGCCAGCAGCGGCACCAGGAAGGCCAGCGAGATCGTCAGCGCCTTGGCGGCGAAGTGCAGGTTGCGGAACAGCCGCACGCCCGGCGCCCAGATGCCGTGGAAGGCGAAGAAGCCGTCGCGGCCGGGGTGGGAAGCAGCGGGCAGGGCCATCGTGGCCGAAGGCAGGGTTTGTTCGGGCATGGAGTCTCTCGGTCTCGGTCGGGAGGCGACGCTCTGTGTGGGTCGCTTGGAACTGATGTCGGCGGTCAGTGCATGAACTTGAGCCGTCGCGCCGAGGCCATGCACCGGATTTGGGACAATCGCCACATGCAGATCGACGACATCGCCCGCTACATGGCCCACGTGGGCGCGCAGGCGCGCGCCGCCGCCACGGCCATGGCCGCCGCCCCGACGGCCGCGAAGGACAGCGCGCTGCGCGGCCTGGCGCGGCGCCTGCGTGCCGGCGCCGCGGCGCTGCAGCAGGCCAATGCCCGCGACCTCGACGCCGCGCGCGCCGCCGGACTGGACGGCCCGCTGCTCGACCGCCTGAAGCTGTCGCCGCAGGCGCTGCAGACGGTGGCCGAAGGCTGCGAGCAGCTGGCGGCGATGCCCGATCCGGTGGGCGGGATCAGCGGCGTCAAGCGCCGCCCCAGCGGCATCAGCGTCGGCCAGATGCGCGTGCCGCTGGGCGTGTTCGGCATGATCTACGAGAGCCGCCCGAACGTGACGATCGAAGCCGCCTCGCTGGCCATCAAGAGCGGCAACGCCTGCATCCTGCGCGGCGGCTCCGAGGCCCTGCAGAGCAACCTGGCGCTGTGGCACGCCGTGCAGGCGGCGCTGGCCGAGGCCGGCCTGCCGCCCGACGCGGTGCAGCTGGTGCAGACCACCGACCGCGCCGCCGTGGGCCGGCTGATCGCCATGCCCGAGCACGTGGACGTGATCATCCCGCGCGGTGGCAAGGGGCTGATCGAACGGATCAGCGCCGAAGCGCGCGTGCCCGTCATCAAGCACCTCGACGGCAACTGCCACGTCTACGTCGACGCCGAGGTCGATCTCGACCAGGCCGTGACCGTCACCGACAACGCGAAGACGCAGAAGTACAGCCCCTGCAACGCCGCCGAGTCGCTGCTGGTGCACGAGCGCCAGGCCGCGGCCTTCCTGCCGCGCATCGGTGCCGTGTTCGCGGCCAAGGGCGTCGAGATGCGCTGCGACGGCCGCGCCGCCGCGCTGCTGGGCGGCCTGCCCGGCGTGCTGCGCGCCACCGAGGCCGACTGGGGCACCGAGTACCTGGCGCCCATCATCAGCATCAAGGTCGTGGACAGCCTGGACGAGGCCATCGCGCACATCAACCGCCACGGCTCGCACCACACCGACGCCATCCTGACGACGCACCATCCGAGCGCGATGCGCTTCCTGCGCGAGGTCGACTCGGCCAGCGTGATGGTCAACGCCAGCACCCGCTTCGCCGACGGCTTCGAATACGGGCTGGGCGCCGAGATCGGGATCAGCACCGACAAGTTCCACGCCCGCGGGCCGGTGGGGCTGGAGGGGCTGACCTCGCTGAAGTGGGTGGTGCTGGGCCAGGGCGAAGTGCGCGGCTGACGGCGGCGGCCGGCGCGCGCCGGCCCGGACTCAGGCGGCGCCGGTGCGGTAGTAGCAGCGCACGGCGGCGGCGCGGATGGCGGCTTCCATGCCGGTCTTGAGCTTGGCGACCTTCAGCACGTCGTCCACCTTCACCTCGGCCCAGCCGTCCCCGGCCGGCGGCACCGCGGGGTCGGCGAGCAAGGCCTCGAAGTGGTACAGCAGCCGCTTGCACCGGCCGGGGTCGGTGGCGGCGTTGCTGTCGGCGCCGTCGGGCTTGACCGCGTACATCAGGTGGCCGGTGGCCTTGGTCGGCTTGCTGAAGGTGTCGATGGCGCCACCGGGCCTGGATGCGGTGCCGCGCATCTCCCAGGCCACGCGCACCGGCTCCTTGCTGACGTAGCAGATGCCCTCGACCTCGAGGTAGCTGGGCTCCCAGCTGTAGCGCTGCTGCAGGTAGGCCTCGACGTACTGGAAGTAGCTCGCGGCGTTCAGCGCCGCGATCTCCTTGGACAGCATCTTCGCCTCGCCCTCCTGCAGCATGGTGCTGCGTGCGATCGCGCGCCGCTCGGTGGCGCTGATGGCGGCGCGCTGGTCGGCGCAGAGGTGGTCGCTGTCGAACTTCACCGCGATGCCGTCGTAGTTCTTCGACTTCTCCGCGGTGGGCTGGCCGTGGGCCGCGAAAAGCGAGGCGTCCTCGATGAGGCCGTCGACGATGCGCAGATTCGTTGCCAGCTGCGCGGTGGTGTCGCCGGTCAGCACCTCGGAGCCGGGGCCGCCCAGCCGCATGCGCGAGACCTTCAGCATCGCCTCGAGCGTCACGCCGGCGCCGGGCTCGATCATCCAGCCGGCATCGGCGTAGGGCTTCAGCAGCGCGTGCGCCTTGCTGCGGTCGTCGGCCGTGAGCGCCATCACGACGGGCAGGAACATCACCTCCTGCAGACCGATCCACTTGCCCTCGAGTGCGGCCGCGCCGATCTGCGCGCCGGGCAGCCCGGCCGCCATCGCCTTGCCGCGCGCCTCCTGGACGGACGCCTGGCTGGCCTGTGCCATCTCGCTCGCGAAGCTCATCCGCGTCTCCTGGTCGCTGGGGTGCGCGGATGATCGGCTAGATTCCCGCCATGTCCAACACCCAGATCGTCGTCCTCGCCTGTGCTGCCGTGCTCGTCTTCTGGATGGTGGGCGCCTACAACCGGCTGGTGGGGCTGCGCAATGCGATCGCCAGCGCCTGGGCCCTGGTGGACGAGGTGCTGAAGAAGCGCGGCGACGCCGTGACGGCACTGGTGCTGGCGCTGCGCGAGGCGCTGGCGGGCGAGCAGAACGCGCTCGAGGCGCTGCTCGCCGCCGACCGCCAGGTGCGCGCGGCGGCGGCGGCGATGAGCGTGCGGCCGGTGGACCCGGCGCTCGCCGCAGCCGTGCTGGCCGGCGAAGCGGCGATGGCCTCGGCCGCCAGCCGCGTGCTGTCGCTGCTGGAGCAGCACGAGGCGCGCCACGAAGCCGCCGTGGCGCCACATGCCGAGGTGCTGCGCGAAAGCGTGGCCCGGCTGGCGTTCGCGCGCCAGCTCTTCAACGACGCGGCATCGACCTACAACGAGGCCGTGCGCCTGTTTCCGACGCGGCTGCTGGCCGACCTGTACCGCTTCAAGCCGGCGGGCCGGCTGTGACGCACGGCCTCAGGGCTGGCCCACCACCGACGCCGTGGCCAGCAGTTCCTCGAACAGCGACATCGAGACCGCGCCCGAGACGGCGTACGGGTCCAGCGTGGCACGCTCGGAGTACTTCAGCAGCAGCGCCGGGTTCAGCCGCGCCATGTTGACCTGGCCCATGCTCCAGCCGGCGAAGCGGCGTTCGCCGATCTCCTCGTAGCTGAGCAACTCCACCTGCGTGTGGCGGGCGTCGGCGGCGATGCGGTTGTAGAGCTGGTTCACGGCGCTGCGCCCGCCTTCGAGCACCTGCAGGAAGATGCCCTCGGAAAAGCACAGCACGCCGGTGATGCCGACACCCGGGTTGTTGGACTTGCTCTTGCGCAGGATGGACAGCAGTTCTTCCTGGTCCACCGCGGGCACGGCGCGGCTGGCATACATCAGACGGACGAGCATGGTGGTTCAGCCTTGTTTGCGGGGCAGCAGGGAAAGGAATTCGCGGCGCAGGTTGGCGTCCTTCAGGAAGGCGCCGCGCATGACGCTGTTGACCATCGCCGAGTCGGTGTCCTTCACGCCGCGCCAGTGCATGCAGAAGTGGTCGGCCTCCATCACGATGGCAAGGCCATCGGGGCGGACGCGGTCCTGCAGTTCGTTGGCGAGCATCGTGACGGCCTCTTCCTGGATCTGCGGCCGGCTCATGATCCAGTCGGCGATGCGCGCGTACTTGCTCAGGCCGATCAGGTTGCTGTGCTCGTTGGGCAGGATGCCGATCCACACCTTGCCGAAGATCGGGCACATGTGGTGGCTGCAGGCGCTGCGCACGGTGATCGGGCCGACGATCATCAGCTCGTTCAGGCGCTCGACGTTGGGGAACTCGGTGACCGCCGGCATCGGCCGGTAGCGGCCGCCGAAGACCTCGTCGATGTACATCTTGGCCACGCGCTTGGCCGTCTCGTTGGTGTTGTGGTCGCCGTCGGTGTCGATCACCAGCGCGCGCAGCACCTCCTGCAGCTTGGCCTGCACCTCGGCCTTCAGCTCGGCGAGCTCGCCCTCGCGCACGAAGGCCGCGATGTTGTCGTTGGCGTGGTAGCGCCGGTCGGCGCTGACGATGCGGTAGCGGATGCGCTCGGAGACCGGCAGCGCCGCCAGTTCCTCCTCGCTGCGGAAGATGCGGGCAGGTGCCTCGGCGGCTTTCTTGGGCATGAACGGGTTTCTGAGCGGCGGATCGACCATTGTGCGTCGCGCACGGCTTTCGTGCACGGCCGCGCAGCGGCAGCCCTGCGGGCCTTAGACTGGATTGCGTGAACACCGCACCCACGTCGCTGCCGCTCGCGCACCTGCTGGACCTGACGGCCGACGCCGTGCTGGCCGTGAAGAGCGGGCGCTCGCTGAACGACGTGCTGGCCAAGGTGCCGGCGGCCGCGCGACCGGGCGTGCAGGCCCTGAGCTTCCACGCCATGCGCTGGCTGGGCGGCGCCACCGAGGTGCGCAACATCGTGGCGCCGAAGGTGCCACCGCCGAACGTCGACGCCCTGCTGCTCACCGCCGTGGCCCTGCTGTGGCCGGTGCCCGACCCGCCGTATGCCGAGCACACGCTGGTCGACCAGGCCGTCAACGCGGCGCGCCACCGCACGCCGGCCGCGGCAAACTTCATCAACGCCGTGCTGCGGCGCTTCCTGCGCGAGCGCGAGGCGCTGGTCGCGGCGGCGCGGCACCAGCCGCTGGGGGCGTTCAACCATCCGCTGTGGTGGATCGAGCGCCTGCGCCACGACTGGCCCGCACAGTGGCAGGCGCTGCTGGCCGCCAACAACGAGCACCCGCCGCTCACGCTGCGTGTCAATGCCCGCCGCGGCAGCGGCGAGGCCTACGTGCACCGCCTGGCGGCCCAGGGCCGCGCCGCGCACGTGCTGACCGACCCGGCGCTCGGTGGCCAGGCCGTGGTCGTGGAGCAGCCCGTGCCCGTGACGGTGCTGCCCGGCTTCGCCGAAGGCGAGGTCTCGGTGCAGGACGCCGCCGCACAGCGCGCGGCGCGGCTGCTGGTGGGCGCCGGCCTGCCGCCTGGGGCGCGCGTGCTCGACGCCTGCGCCGCGCCCGGCGGCAAGACCGCGCACATGCTGGAGCTGGCCGACTGCGACATGCTCGCGCTGGACAGCGACCCGGTGCGCCTGGCGCGCGTGCAGGACACGCTGAACCGCCTGCAGCTGCGCGCACGGCTGCAGGCCGGCGACGCGCGCGACACCGCCGCGTGGTGGGACGGCCGGCCGTTCGACGCCATCTTGCTGGACGCGCCCTGCAGCGCCTCGGGCATCGTGCGCCGCCACCCCGACGTGCGCTGGCTGCGCCGGCCCGACGACGTCACGGCACTGGCGCGTCTGCAGGCCGAGATGCTCGACGCGCTGTGGCCCCTGCTGGCGCCCGGCGGGCGGCTGCTGTACGCCACCTGTTCCGTGTTCAGGAGCGAGGGTTCGGCGCAGATCGATGCATTTTTGCAACGCCAGGGGCCCCAGGCCGCCCGGCTGGATCCCCTCTCGCCCGGCCATCTGCTGCCACTGGCCGACAATGCCAACACTGCGCTCCCCGGGGTGGCCCCGGCGCTGCAGGACGGTTTCTTCTACGCCCTGATCCACAAGACCTGAGCCGCTGCACGCCCCCAGCCCATGCCCCCAGTTCCGGTCCGCCGACGTCTTCTGCAGGGCCTGGGGCTCCTGCTGCTGCTGGGTGCGCTGGGCGCGTCGCCGCCGTTGCGGGCCGAGCCGGTCGAGCTGGCCCAGCTGGACCTGGCGCGCAGCGACGGCGCGCTGACGCTGGAGTTCGCCGCCCGCGTGACGCTGCCCCGGGCGGTCGAGGAGGCGCTGCACCGCGGCGTGCCGGTGTACTTCGTGGCCCAGGCCGACCTGAAGCGCAAGCGCTGGTACTGGCGCGACGAGCGCGTGGCACGTGTGACGCGCTCGTGGCGCGTGGCCTACCAGCCGCTGACCAACACCTGGCGCGTCAGCCTGGGCGGGCTGCACCAGAGCTACCCGTCGCTGGCCGACGCGATGGCCACCGTCTCGCGCAGCGGCGGCTGGCGCATCGCCGAACTGGCGCAGCTCGACGCGGACAGCCGCTACGAGCTGGAGTTCATCTACAAGCTCGACACCGCGCAGCTGCCCAGCTTCATGCAGATCGGCCTGGGCGGCCCGAACGAGTGGGCGATCGGCGCCGAGCGCGTGCTGCGGCTGGACGCCGACAAGCCTTGAGGCGGCCGCGATGACCAAGTCGGCCCGCTGGGCCTGGATCGTCAGCCTGGTGGCCATCACCGGCGCGGCGCTGGTGCTGGCCTTCGTGCTCAGCTTCAGCAGCGCCGGCACCGGCTTCTACGAGCGCCACTTCGTCTGGCTGTTCTGGGTCAACGTCGCGGTGGCGGCGCTGCTGGTGCTGGTCATCCTGCTGGCCATGCTGCGGCTGGCGGTGCGGGTGCGGCGCGGCAAGTTCGGCAGCCGGCTGCTCATCAAGCTGGCCGGCATCTTCGCGGTGGTGGGCCTGCTGCCGGGGCTGGTGATCTACACGGTGAGCTACCAGTTCGTCTCGCGCAGCATCGAGGCCTGGTTCGACGTCAAGGTGGCCGGTGCGCTCGACGCCGGCCTATCGCTGGGCAAGACCACGCTCGACGCCCTGGTCTCCGACATCGGCACGAAGACACGCGTGGCGGCCGAACGCCTGGCCGAGCAGCGCAGCACCATCACCCCGCTGACGCTGGAGCGGCTGCGCGAGCAGATCGGCGCCCGTGACGTGAGCCTGCTCGGCCACAACGGCCAGGTGCTGTTCACCGCCGGCGGCGGCACGGCGGCCGTGGCGCCCGAGCGGCCCGGGCTGCTGCTGCTGCGCCAGGCGCGGCTGTCGGGCATGGGCAGCCAGGTCGATGGCCTGGACGAGGAGTCCATCGCCGCCGCGAACGCGGGCGAGAGCGCCAAGGGCCCGCGGGTGCGGGCGCTGGCGCGCATCCCCAGCACCGACATCCGCCTGGCGCCGGCCGATGACCGGTTCCTGATGGTGGTGCAGCCGATCTCCCGCGCGCTGGCCATGAACGCGCTGGCGGTGCAGGCCGCGTACAGCGAGTACCAGCAGCGCGCGCTGGCGCGCGACAGCTTGCGCCGCATGTACATCGGCACGCTGACGCTGGCGCTGATCCTGGCGGTGTTCGGCTCGGTGCTGCTGGCCATCCTGCTGGGCAACCAGCTCGCGCGGCCGCTGCTGCTGCTGGCCGACGGCGTGCGCCAGGTCGCGGCCGGCGACCTGCAACCCAAGCCCGTGTTCGGGTCGGCCGACGAACTGGGCGGCCTGACGCGCAGCTTCGCGCAGATGACGGCGCAGCTGGCCGACGCGCGCGAGCAGGTCGAGCGCGGCGTGGCGCAGCTCGAGGGCGCGCGCACGCGGCTGCAGACCATCCTGGACACGCTGACGGCCGGCGTCATCGTGTTCGACCGCGAAGGCCGCATCGACACCGTCAACCCCGGCGCCACGCGCATCCTGCGCCTGCCGCTGAGCGCGTGGCGCGGCCGCCGCCTGGGCGAGCTGCCCGAGCTGGAGGCTTTCGCCAAGAGCGTCGACCAGCGCTACGAGCTGCTGGCCACCAGCCCCGAGGCCGGCGAGCGCGACCAGTGGCAGGACGCCTTCGAGCTGGGTCGCGGCGACGGCAACACGCTGACGCTGCTGGTGCGCGGCGCGCCGCTGCCGGGCGAGCAGCGGCTGATGGTCTTCGACGACATCACCGAGGTCGTCTCGGCGCAGCGCAGCCAGGCCTGGGCCGAGGTGGCGCGGCGGCTGGCGCACGAGATCAAGAACCCGCTGACGCCGATCCAGCTGTCGGCCGAGCGGCTGCAGCACCGCCTGGAGAGCAAGCTCGAAGGCAACGACCAGAGCCTGCTGATCCGCAGCGTGGCCACCATCGTCAACCAGGTGGCGGCGATGCAGACGCTGGTCAACGAGTTCCGCGACTACGCCCGGCTGCCGGCGGCGCAGATGAAGCCGCTGGACCTGAACGCGCTGGTGGCCGAGGTGATGGCGCTGTACGGCCACGCGCACGACCGCGGCGTGCTCGGCGTGCGGCTGGCCGAGCAGCCGCCGCGCATCCTGGGTGACGCGACGCAGCTGCGCCAGGTGATCCACAACCTGGTGCAGAACGCGCTGGACGCGGTGGGCGAGCAGGACGACGGCCACGTCGAGCTCAGCACCTCGGTGGCGCGGGGCGAACACGGCGAGCTGCGCGCGCTGCGCCTGACGGTGCTGGACAATGGCCCGGGCTTCCCCGAGAAGGTGCTCAAGCGCGCCTTCGAACCCTACGTCACCACCAAGTCCAAGGGCACCGGCCTGGGACTGGCCGTCGTGAAGAAGATCGCCGACGAACACGGCGCCCGGCTGCGCGCGGTGAACGTGCAGGCGGGCGAGGAGCCCGATGCCCCCATCACCGGGGCCCGAGTTTCGTTATCATTTTCGAACTTCGCGCCGCCGGCAGCCGGCCCGCACGAAGGTCCCGCACCGGCGACCGGTGACGCAACGCAGGTGCACTGACCCCGCCCATGGCCACGATTCTGGTAGTTGACGACGAGCTCGGCATCCGCGCGCTGTTGTCCGAGATCCTCACCGACGAGGGCCACACCGTCGAACTGGCGGAGAACGCAGCCCAGGCCCGCGCGGTGCGCGAACTGCTGCGGCCCGACCTGGTGCTGCTGGACATCTGGATGCCCGACGTCGACGGCATCACGCTGCTGAAGGAGTGGGGCGCCAGCGCCCAGCTCAGCATGCCCGTGATCATGATGAGCGGCCACGGCACCATCGACACCGCCGTGGAAGCCACGAAGTACGGCGCCACGGCCTTCCTGGAAAAGCCCGTCACGCTGCAGAAGCTGCTGCGCGCGGTGGAGCAGGCGCTGGTCAAGCCCGGCCTGCGCGCGGCCACGCCGCCGCCGGCGCTGCGCGAGATCACGCTGCCCGGCAGCGACGCCATGGTGCATGCCACGCTGATGCCGATGCCGGCGCTGCAGCAGCCCACCGGCCCGCAGCCCGAGCAGAGCTTCGACCTCGACCGCCCGCTGCGCGAGGCGCGCGATGCCTTCGAGAAGAGCTACTTCGAGTTCCACCTGGCCAAGGAAGGCGGCTCGATGACGCGTGTGGCCGAGAAGACCGGCCTCGAACGCACGCACCTGTACCGCAAGCTCAAGCAGCTGGGCGTCGACCTGTCGCGCAACAAGCGCGGCCTCGTGTGAACGACGTCAGAACCCGGGTTATACTCACGGGCTCGGCCTGGTAGCTCAGTTGGTAGAGCAGCGGATTGAAAATCCGCGTGTCGGTGGTTCGATTCCGCCCCAGGCCACCAAGAAACCGATCGAAGAAGCCCGGCGCCTGCGCCGGGCTTCTTCGTTTCTGGCGTCTGCCGGTCACCCCACCGTCAATGCCGTTTGCCGCGTGGCGCAGATGCTGTTCAGCGCGCTGTCGTACCAGCAGGCCTTGGCGACGATGGTGTAGTTGCCCGGCTGCAGGTTCACGCCCACGCCCATGCTGCACGACAGCACGCGGTTGCTGCCGTAGGTGCAGGCCAGCGTCTCGGGGTTGGCGCAGGGAAAGGCGGCGCTGCAGTTGCGGCCCAGGAACTTGTTGCTGTCGCCGGCGGTGCTGGCTGCGGCGCCCGCGGGGATGGCGTGGGCCGAGACGTGGTACGCGGTCGCTGCCAGGCCCGTGGCCGTGGCCGACCAGGTGGCGTTGACGCCGACGCTGCCGCTCTGCGGTGCGGCGACGGTGCTGCTGCTCAGGCTGAAACTGCGCAGATCGACACCGCTGGTGTCGTCGCCATCGCTGCCGCCGCCGCAGGCGGTCAGTGCAATGGCCAAGGCCAGGCTGGCCCATCGGGCGTGGCGGAGCGAAACGATCGGGCGTCGAGACATGCGGATTCCGGGATGAAGTTGATCAACGGGTCGAGTTCGCGGCAGCAAGCCAGACGCCGGCTGTCGGCTCGACGGGAAGATATCAACAATGCTCCCAGAAAAACGGTGCAAGTATCACTCGCACGCAGAGGCGTGCAAATTTGCACATTCAAGTGTTTCCGGCGGATTTGATCCGCCGAGGCCATCCAGGCCTCAGTTGTGCCGCGCCAACGGGCCCAGGGCCAGGCGTTCAAGCGCTGCCAGGCCGTGCTCGAAATCGCGCGATTCGAGCAGCGACTTGCGCACCAGGCCGGCCTGCACGGCCTGCGCGTGCTGCAGGCGCAGGGCGTCGAACGGCCAGTGCATCAGCGATCCGACAGCTGCCCCCAGAGGCAGGGGGAAGGCGCAGCAGTCAGCGTGCATACAGGCCGAGCGCGATGCCACCGTTGCGGTTGCGACCACGCTCGTCGATGCTGCGCATGCGGCGCTCGAGGTCGTGGATGTCGACGGAATCGGCCAGGTAGGCTTCGTCGCGGTCACGCTGCGACTCGACGACGGGCAGCAGGGACTTCAGGAATTGCAGGATCGGGTGCATGGTGTGGCGCTCCTCGTGAGAGCAGAGTTCAGGGTTTTCCCTGAGCACACTGTAGACGATCAGGGTTTTCCCTGAAGTGCGCTATGCCACAGATGCGGGACTCATTTGCAGTGGCGCTCCCCCCAGGTCGTGATGCAGTCGACGCGCTGCGGCGTGCGGGCGCTCACTTAGGGGCTTGGTTCCACCAGTCGCCTGCCTGGACCGCTCCGGCCGGTCCCCATGCGATCAAGCGCCCAGCCGCAGCAGCCGCTTGGCGTTTTCCTTCAGGATCAGCGGTTTCACCTTGTCCTTGAAGCCCGCCTCGTCGAAGTCCTTCATCCAGCGTTCGGGCGTGATCAGCGGGTAGTCGCTGCCGAACAGCATGCGGTCCTTCAGCAGCGTGTTGGCGTACTGCACCAGCTGCGCCGGAAAGTACTTCGGGCTCCAGCCCGAGAGGTCGATCCACACGTTGGGCTTGTGCAGCGCCAGGCTCAGCGCCTCGTCCTGCCAGGGCCAGCTGGGGTGGGCGATGACGATCTCGATGTCGGGGAAGTCGATCGCCACGTCCTCCAGCAGCATCGGGTTGCTGTTCTGCAGCCGCAGGCCGCCGCCGCAGCGCATGCCCGAGCCGATGCCGCTGTGGCCGCTGTGGAAGATGGCGGGCAGCTTGTACTCGGCGATCACCTCGTACAGCGGCCAGGCCATGCGGTCGTAGGGCAGGAAGCCCTGCACCGTGGGGTGGAACTTGAAGCCCTTGACGCCGCACTCCTCGACCAGCCGGCGCGCCTCGCGCGCGCCCATCTTTCCTTTGTGCGGGTCGATGCTGGCGAAGGCGATCATCATGTCGCTGTTCTCGCGCGCGGCGTCGCAGATCTCCTCGTTGGGGATGCGCCGGCGCCCCAGCTGGCTCTCGCTGTCCACCGTGAACATCACGAGGCCGAGCTTCCTCTCGCGGTAGTACGCCACCGTCTCGGCGATCGTCGGCCGGCGGTCGCTGCCGAAGTACTTGTCGGCCGCGCGGTCGTACTCCTCGCCGTAGCTGTCGAAGGGGTTGCGGCACGACACCTCGGCGTGGGTGTGGATGTCGATGGCGATCAGGTCGTCGGTCTTCACGGTCGCGGGCTCCCTGCTGCGGCGGCAGTAATTACTTTGATGAACTAAGTTGGTCGATCTTGCGACGGGCCGTTCCCAAGAGATCAGCGGGTTAACCCGCATCTGCGGTTGAACTGGCAGCGGTCGACGAGGGTTTCACCTGAGCCCGTTCGACCCATTTAATTATCAAATACAACTAGTTTTGGAGACCGCGCATGACCCCCGCCTTCACACCCGCCAGTGGCCTGCTGGCCAGCCTGTCGCTGCTGCGCATCGAGACCGCGGGCGCGCTGGTGCACCTGCGGCTGCTGCGGCCGGCCAAGCGCAACGCCATCAACGACACGCTGATCCAGCAGATCCACACCGCCATGGTGAACCTGCCCGACCAAGCGCGCGCGCTGGTGCTCAGCGGCGAAGGCGCGCACTTCTGCGCCGGCCTGGACCTGTCGGAGATGAGCGAACGCAGCACCTTCGATGGCGTCTTCCACTCGCGCATGTGGCACGCCGCGATGGACGCGGTGCAGTTCGGCCGCGTGCCGGTGGTCGCGGTGCTGCACGGCGCGGTGGTGGGCGGCGGGTTGGAGCTGGCCAGCAGCGCGCACATCCGGGTGGCCGAAGACAGCGCCTTCTACGGCCTGCCCGAAGGCCAGCGCGGCCTGTTCGTCGGCGGGGGCGGCTCGGCGCGCGTGCCGCGGCTGATCGGCTTCAGCCGCATGAGCGACATGATGCTCACCGGGCGCGTGCTCGACGCTGACGAAGGCCAGTCCGTGGGCCTGTCGCACTACCGCACGGCCGACGGCGCCGGGCTGACCAAGGGCATCGAGCTCGCGCAGAAGATCGCCGCCAACGCGCCGCTGTCCAACTACGCGGTGATGCAGGCGCTGCCGCGCATCGCCGACCTGTCGCAGAGCGACGGCCTCTTCGTCGAATCGCTGATGGCCGCCATCGCCCAGGGCGACGACGCGGCCAAGCAGCGCATGCGCGACTTCCTGGAAGGCCGCGCCGGCAAGGTGCAGAAGTCGTGAGCACCGCCGACGCGACCCCGCGCTACCGCCCCGTGCGCGTGGGGGGCTGCACCGAGGCGGTGGCTGAGCGCCGGCCCGACGGCACGCTGCTGCTGCGCTCCACCGAGCCGCTGGGCGCCTACCCGGCGCGGCTGATGGACAAGCTGCAAGAGCACGCCGCCGCCACGCCCGACCGCGTGCTGGCCGCGCAGCGCGGGCCCGACGGCGCCTGGATCACCGTGACCTACGCGCAGATGCTGCAGCGCGCGCGCCGCCTGGGCCAGGCGCTGGCGCAGCGCGGGCTGTCGGCCGAGCGGCCGATCGCGATCCTGTCCGACAACGACCTCGACCACCTCACGCTGGCCTTCGCCGCGCAGTGGGTGGGCGTGCCCTACGCCCCCGTGTCGGCGGCCTACAGCCTGCTGTCGCAGGACTTCGCGAAGCTGCGCCACATCCTCGGCACGCTGACGCCGGGCCTGGTGTTCGCGAGCCACGGCGCGCCGTTCGCGCGCGCCATCGCCGCCTGCGTGCCGGCCGACGTGGAAGTCGTGCTGGCCGAAGGCACGCTGGAGGGCCGCGCCACGACGCGCTTCGCGCCGCTGCTGGACACCGAGCCCGGCGCCGCCGAAGCCGCGGCGCACGCCGCCACCGGCCCCGACACCATCGCCAAGTTCCTGTTCACCTCGGGCTCGACCAAGCAGCCCAAGGGCGTGGTCAACACGCAGCGCATGCTGTGCAGCAACCTGCAGATGATCCGGCAGTGCTTCGCCTTCCTGCAGGACGAGCCGCCCGTGCTGGTGGACTGGCTGCCGTGGAACCACACCTTCGGCGGCAACCACAACGTCGGCATCGCGCTCTACAACGGCGGCTCGCTGTACATCGACGGCGGCAAGCCCACGCCCAAGGGCATCGCGGCCACGCTGCAGAACCTGCGCGAGATCGCGCCCACCATCTACTTCAACGTGCCCAAGGGCTTCGAGGAGATCGCGCGCGCGATGGACCACGACCCGGCGCTGCGCAGGAACCTGTTCTCGCGCGTGCGGGCCTTCATGTATGCCGGCGCCGGGCTGAGCCAGGCGGTGTGGGACCACCTCGACCGCCACGCGGTGGCCGAGACCGGCGAGCGCATCTGCATGTTCACCGGCCTGGGCATGACCGAGACCGCGCCCAGCTGCACCTTCGCGGTCGGCACGCAGGTGAAGTCGGGCCACATCGGCCTGCCCGCGCCGGGTGTGGACGTGAAGCTGGTGCCCGCCGACGGCAAGCTGGAGGTGCGCTTCCGCGGCCCCAACGTGATGCCGGGCTACTGGCGCGCGCCGGCCGAGACCGCCGCAGCGCTGGACGCCGAAGGCTTCTACTGCACCGGCGACGCGGTGACGCTGCTGGACGCCGCCCACCCCGAGCGCGGCCTGGCCTTCGACGGCCGCATCGCCGAGGACTTCAAGCTCAGCACCGGCACCTTCGTCAGCGTCGGCCCATTGCGCGCGAAGGTCATCCTGGCCGGCGACCCGCTGGTGCAGGACGTGGTGGTGGCCGGCATCAACCGCGACGACCTGGGCCTGCTGGTCTTCCCGCGGCTGGACGACGCGCGCCGCCGCTTCGGCCTGCCCGCCGAGATGGATGCGGCCACCGTGCTGGCGCAGCCCGCCGTGCGTGCCTTCTTCCAGGACCTGCTGGACCGCCTGTGGGCCGCCGGCACCGGCAGCGCCAACCGGCCGGCGCGCGCGCTGCTGCTGGCCGAGCCGCCGCACATCGACCGCGGCGAGGTCACCGACAAGGGCTCGATCAACCAGCGCGCCGTGCTGCTGCACCGCGCCGACCTCGTCGAGCGGCTGTACGCCGAGCAGCCCGACGCCGACGTGCTGCTGCCGCAACTGCCAGCCAAGGAGACCGCATGAACATCGACGGACAGACCGCCTTCGTCACCGGCGGCGGCTCGGGCCTGGGCGAGGCGGTGGCCCGCGAGCTCGCACGCCTGGGCGCGCACGTGGTCGTGGCCGACGTCAACGCCGACGGCGCCGCGCGCGTGGCGGCCGACATCGGCGGCCTGGCCTGCGCCTGCGACATCACCGACACCGCCGCCGTCACGGCGGCGCTCGACGCCGCCGCAGCGCGCTTCGGCGGCGCGCCGCGCATCGTGATGAACATCGCCGGCATCGGCACCGCCAGGCGCGTGATCCAGAAGGACGGCGCGCCCGCGCCGCTGGAAGACTTCGAGCGCGTCATCCGCATCAACCTGGTGGGCACCTACAACGTGATCCGCCTGACCGCCGCGCGCATCGCCGCGCTGCCGCCGCTGGCCGACGGCGAACGCGGCGTCATGCTGTGCACGGCCTCGGTGGCCGCCTACGACGGCCAGGTCGGGCAGGAGGCCTATGCCGCCAGCAAGGGCGGCCTCGTGGGCATGACGCTGCCGCTGGCGCGCGACCTGGCGCAGTGGGGCGTGCGTGTCGTCACCGTCGCGCCGGGCCTGTTCCTCACGCCGCTGATGGCGCAGCTGCCACCCGAGGTGCAGCAGTCGCTGGCCGGCAGCATCCCGTTTCCGAAGCGGCTGGGCCAGCCGCAGGAATTCGCGGCACTCGCCGCGCACATCGTCACCAACGTGCACCTCAACGGCGAGGTCATCCGCCTCGACGGTGCACTGCGCATGGCCCCCCGTTGACCACCCCCGAAGGAGACAAGCGATGAACCCGATCAAGACCCTGGTGGCTGCGGCCGCCGCAGCCGCCGCCGTGCTGATGTCCGTGCCCGCCTGGGCCGACGTGAACATCGGCGTCACGCTCTCGCTCACCGGCCCGGCCTCGGGCCTGGGCATCCCGGTGGGCAACCAGTTCAAGCTGTGGCCGCAGACCATCGCCGGCGAGAAGGTGAACCTGATCATCCTCGACGATGCTTCCGACCCCGGCAAGGGCGTGCAGAACGCACGCCGCTTCGTCACCGACGACAAGGTCGACATGATCTTCGGCGGCTCCATCACCACGGTCTCGGCCGCGGTGGCGCCGGTGGCCTTCGAGGCGAAGACGACGCAGATCTCGATCGCCCCGGTGGGCGTGCCGCCCGACCAGGAGCGTTTCGTGTTCCGCCTGCCGCAGGGCTTCGCGGTGATGGCGCATCCCATCGTCGAGCACATGAAGAAGACCGGCGTGAAGACGGTCGGCTTCCTCGGCTACACCGACGCCTACGGCGAACTCTGGCTCAAGGAGATCACCAAGCAGGCCGGCGACGCCGGCATCAAGGTGGTGGCGACCGAGCGCTTCGCGCGCAGCGACACCAGCGTCACGCCGCAGGCGCTGAAGCTGGTGGCCGCCAACCCCGACGCGATGCTGGTCGTGGCCTCGGGCTCGGGCGCGGCGATGCCGCACAAGGCCATCATCGAGCGCGGCTTCAAGGGCCGTGTCTACCAGACGCACGCCGCGGCCACGCCCGACCTGGTGCGCATCGGCGGCAAGGACGTCGAAGGCGCCTTCGTCGTGTCGGGCCCGGCCGTGGTGGCCGAGCAGCTGCCCGACAGCCACCCGTCGAAGGCGGCGGCGGTGGACTTCGTCACCAGGTACGAAGCCGCCTATGGCAAGGGCCAGCGCAACCAGTTCGCCGGCCACGCCTACGACGCGAAGATCATGCTCGAGAAGATCCTGCCGGTGGCGCTGAAGAAGGCCAAGCCCGGCACGCCCGAGTTCCGCGCCGCGCTGCGCGACGCGGTCGAAGGCATGGGCCGCACGATCTTCTCGCACGGCGTGATGAACTGGACCGCCGCCGACCACTGGGGCTACACGAACGAGACCGGCGTGCTGCTGCAAGTGGTGGGCGGCCAGTTCGTGGTCGCGAAGTAGGCACGCCATGGACGCGACGATCGCCGGCATCCTGGCCCTGGACGGCTTGACCAACGGCGCCATCTACGCGCTGCTGGCGCTGGCCACGGTGCTGGTCTTCGCCGTCACGCGGGTGATCTTCATCCCGCAGGGCGAGTTCGTCGCGTTCGGTGCGCTGACGCTGGCGTTGCTGCAGGCCGGCAAGGTGCCGGGCACGGTGTGGTTCCTGCTGGTGCTGGCCGGCGCCGTGGCGCTGGCCGACCTGGTGCAGGGGCTGCGCCAGCGCCGCGGCGCCGGTCGGCTGCTGAAGGAGCTGGCGACCACGCTGGCCTGGCCGGTGGCGGTGTCGCTGGTGGCCATCTGGGCCGCGCCGCGCGGGCTGCCGCTGCTGGCGCAGGCGGCGCTGACGGTGGCGCTGGTCACGCCCTTCGGGCCGCTGCTGTACCGGCTGGCCTACGAGTCGCTGGCCGATGCCAGCGTGCTGGTGCTGCTGATTGTCTCGGTGGGCGTGCACTTCGCGCTGGTCGGGCTGGGCCTGTTCTTCTTCGGCGCCGAGGGCTTCCGCAACCCGAGCTTCTGGGACGAGCGCTTCAGCCTCGGCGGCATCACGCTGTCGGGCCAGACGCTGATCATCTTCATCGCCTCGCTGGCGCTGATCGTCGGGCTCTGGCTGTTCTTCGAGAAGTCGCTGTCGGGCAAGGCGCTGCGCGCGACCGCGGTGAACCGGCTCGGGGCGCGGCTGATGGGCATCTCCAGCAGCAGCGCCGGGCGGCTGTCGTTCACGATGGCGGCCTTCATCGGTGCGCTCTCGGGGCTGCTGATCGGCCCCACCACCACCGTCTTCTACGACAGCGGCTTCCTGATCGGCCTGAAGGGCTTCGTGGCCGCGGTGTTCGCCGGCCTGTCGAGCTACCCGCTGGCGCTGGTGGGCGCCCTGGGCGTGGGGCTGCTGGAGAGCTTCGGCTCGTTCTGGGCCAGCGCCTACAAGGAGGTGATCGTGTTCTCCACGATCCTGCCGGTGCTGCTGTGGCGCTCGCTGCGCGACCCGCACAGCGAGGAACACTGACCATGCGGTTCGCCTTTCCGATCTTCGCCGTCTTGATGATGGTGCTGCCGGCGCTGCCGGTGCCCGACTTCTGGATCACGCAGAGCATCTACATCGGCCTGTACGCGATCGTCGCGCTGGGCCTGGTGCTGCTGACGGGCGTGGCCGGGCTCACGTCGTTCGGCCAGGCGGCCTTCGTCGGCGTGGGCGCCTACACGGCGGCCTTCCTGGCCACCAAGCTCGGCATCTCGCCCTGGCTCACGCTGTGGGTGGGCATCGCGCTGGCGGTGGGCGCGGCCGTGCTGCTGGGCGCGCTGACGCTGCGCATGTCGGGCCACTACCTGCCGCTGGCCACCATCGCCTGGGGCCTGGCGCTGAACTACACGATGGCCAACATGGAATGGCTGGGCAAGTACGACGGCCTGCTGGGCATCCCGGCGCTGTCGCTGTTCGGCTTCGACCTGGGCACCGGCCGCGGCCTGCACCCGCTGGTGTGGGCGATCGCGCTGCTGGCGGCGCTGGCGGCGCTGCGGCTGCTGGACTCGCGCCCCGGCCGGGCCATCCGCGCGCTCAAGAGCGGCTCGACGATGGCCGAGGCCATGGGCATCTCGACCTTCCGCTACAAGCTCACGGTCTTCGTCTTCGCCGCCTTCCTGGCCGCGGTCTCGGGCTGGCTGTTCGCGCACTTCCAGCGCAGCGTGAGCCCGTCGCCGTTCGGCATCAACAAGGGCATCGAGTACCTGTTCATGGCCGTGCTGGGCGGGGTCGGCCACGTCTGGGGCGCCTTCCTCGGCTCGGCCGTGGTGCGGCTGGTCGAGGACAAGCTGCAGGTGCTGCTGCCGCAGCTGATCGGCACCAGCGGCAACTTCGAGACCATCGTCTTCGGCATCGTGCTCGTGGTGGTGCTGAAGTACGCCCCCGACGGCCTGTGGAGCTTCGTCGGTCGCTGGTGGCCCCAGCCCGTGCGCGTGAAGGACTGGGACGGCGCGCCGCCGCTGCCGCGGCGCGACAAGCCCGCGCGCGGCGAGCGCCTGCTGGAGGTGGACGCGGTGCGCAAGCAGTTCGGCGGCCTGGTGGCGGTCAACGACGTCAGCTTCGGCCTGCACGCCGGCGACATCGTGGCGCTGATCGGCCCCAACGGCGCCGGCAAGTCCACCACGTTCAACCTGATCACCGGTGTGCTCGGGCTCAGCGGCGGCGCGGTGCGCTGGCGCGGCGAGGTCATCTCGGGCCGGCCGTCGCGCGCCATCGCGCGGCTGGGCATCTCGCGCACCTTCCAGCACGTGAAGATGATCCCCGAGATGACGGTGCTGGAGAACGTGGCGCTCGGCGGCTACGGCCGCACGAAGGCCGGCGTGCTGCAGGCCGTGCTGCGGCTGGACCGCGCCGAGGAGCGGCAGCTCTTCGCCGAGGCCGAGGCGCAGCTGGCGCGCATCGGCATGGCCGGGCAGATGCACGAACTCGCCGGCAACCTGGCGCTGGGCCCGCAGCGGCTGATGGAGATCGCGCGTGCGCTGTGCACCGACCCCGCGCTGCTGCTGCTGGACGAACCCGCCGCCGGCCTGCGCCACAAGGAGAAGCAGGCGCTGGGCGACGTGCTGCGGCAGCTGAAGGCCGAAGGCCTGAGCATCCTGCTGGTGGAACACGACATGGATTTCGTGATGGGCCTGGCCGACCGCGTGGTGGTGATGGAGTTCGGCACGCGTCTGATCGAAGGCACGCCGGCCGAGGTGCAGGCCAGCCCCGCCGTGCGCGCCGCCTACCTGGGGACGGAACACTGATGGCCATGCTGCTGCAAGTGCACGACCTGCACGCCGGCTACGGCCGTGCCGAGGTGCTGAGCGGCCTCGACTTCCACCTCGAGGCCGGCCAGGTCGTCACCGTCATCGGCCCCAACGGCGCCGGCAAGAGCACGACGCTGAACGCGCTGATGGGCGTGCTGCCGTCCCGCGGCCGCATCGTCTTCGACGGCGTCGACCTCGCCGACACCACGCTGGAAGAGCGCGTGATGCTGGGCCTGGCGCTGGTGCCCGAGAAGCGCGAGCTGTTCGGCACCATGCCGGTGGAAGACAACCTGGTGCTGGGCGGCTACCGCGCGATGAAGCAGCGCGTGCCGCACTGGAAGCGCGAGATCGAGCGCGTCTACGAACTGTTCCCGCGGCTGAAGGAACGCCGCGCGCAGCTGGCCGGCACGCTCAGCGGCGGCGAGCGTCAGATGCTGGCGGTGGGCCGCGCGCTGATGTCCGCGCCCAAGCTGCTGATGCTGGACGAACCCAGCCTGGGCCTGGCGCCGCTGATCGTGCGCGAGATCTTCCGCATCATCGTGCAGCTGCGCCAGCAGGGCACCAGCATCCTGCTGATCGAGCAGAACGCGCGGGCGGCGCTGGAAGTGGCCGACCACGGCTACGTGCTGGAGACCGGCAGCATCGCGCTCGAAGGCCCGGCCGCGCAGCTGGCCGGCGACCCGCGCGTGATCGAGACCTACCTGGGCGCTGTGCGCAAGGCAAGCTGATGGCTGCCGTGGGCGACACCAAGCCGGGCACCGAACTGCTCGACACCGGCAGCGTGCACCACCTGATGGGCTACCTGGTGGCGATGGCCGCGGTGCAGACGCGCCGCGCCTTCCAGGAAACCCTGGGCACGCCCTACGACCTGCGCACGGTGGAGTTCACGCTGCTGATGCTGCTGCTGGGCAACGGCAGCGCCAGCCCCAAGCAGCTGGCGCGCACCCTGGACATGCCGGCGCCCAACGTCACGGTGCTGGTGGACAAGCTGGCCGCGCGCGGCCTGGTGGAACGCCGCCGCAGCAGCACCGACGGCCGCGCGCTGCAGGTGCTGCTGACGCCCGCCGGCCAGGCCCTGGCGCGGCGTGCGCACGCCACCTCGCAGACCAGCGAAGAGCAGCTGCTGCAGCGCCTGACGACCGGCGAACGCGCGATGCTGCGCGAGCTGCTGGTGAAGCTGGCGGGCTCAGCCTGATCCGGCCGCCGCCTTCGCCCGCATCTTGGCATTGATGTAGGCGCCGTGCGGCACGTGCAGCAGGTCGGCGATGCGCCACAGCACGTGCTGCTCGTGCGCGGCCAGGTGGCCGTCGGCGTAGGCCACCTGCCACATCGCCTCGATCACACGCAGCTTGCGGCCTTCGTCGAGCTGCGCGTTCAGCGCCGACGTGAACGCATGGAAGTCGGTGGCGGTGCGCGCGGTGTGCTCGGCCAGTTCCACCAGCCGCGCCAGCTCGTCGTCGGCGAGCGCGAACTTGCTCTTCAGCGCGGCGATCACGGCCTGGCGCTCGGCCGGGCCGGTCTCGGTGTCGGCGCGCATCACCTCCACCAGCAGCACCGCAGTGGCCAGCTGCAGCCGGTGCTCCTCCTGCTGCGGCGTGGCGGCCGCCTGCGGCGCCACGAGGCTGTCGAACAGGTCCTTCAGCGTGCGCAGCATCTCAGGCCCCCTCGCGGTGCAGGCGCGGCAGCGTTGCCGCCTCGTCGCCGAGGTCCCAGAACAGGCCGGTCATCAGCACCAGCGCCTCGCGGGCCACCGGGGCCAGCAGGTGTTCGTCGGGCGCGTGCTGCTGGCAGGCCGGGTAGCTGTGCGGCACCCACACGGTCGGCAGGCCCAGCAGGTCAGCGAACACGTCGTTGGGCAGCGAGCCGCCCAGGTTGGGCAGCAGCACCGGCGTCTTGCCGCTGCTGTGTGCGATGGAGGCCAGCGCGAAGCGCACCCAGGCGTTTTCGGGGTCCAGCCGCGTGGCCGCCATCACCACCGGCTCGCTCACCGTGATGGCGCCGAAGCCGTGGGCCGCCAGGTGCTGCTGCACGTGCTGGCGCAAGTGGGCGACGTCGGTGCCCACCACGAAGCGCATGTGCAGGTGCGCCTGCGCCGACGCCGGAATGGCGTTGACCGGGAAGTCCGGGTTGCCGGTGCGGTAGGCCAGCACGTCGAGCGTGTTCCACGCGAACACGCGTTCGGCCGGGGTCTGGTCGGGCTCGCCCCAGTCGGGGTCGATGGCGGGGTCGCCGGGGCCGCCGCCCACCTGCAGGCCGGCGAGCGCTGCACGCACGTTGGCGGGGATCGGCGGCGGCCGCAGCGCGTCCACCAGGATGCGGCCGCGTGCGTCCACCAGCGAGGCGATCGCGTGCGCGAGGATCGTGCCCGGGTTGGCCAGCAGCCCGCCCCAGTTGCCGCTGTGGTGCGCGCCGTCGCGCAGCGTCAGCGAGAGGTCGAAGTTGGCGACGCCGCGCGAGCCGAGGAAGACCGTGGGCGCATCGGCGCGCAGCCGCGGGCCGTCGCTGGCGATCAGCACGTCGGCGGCCAGCGCGGCGCGCTGCGCGGCGCAGAACGCGGCCAGGCCGGGCGAGCCGGTTTCCTCGCCGGTCTCCACCAGCCAGGTCACGTTGAAGCCGAGGTGGCCGCGCACCGCCAGCACCTGCGCCAGCGCCGCGATGTTGATGCTGTGCTGGCCCTTGTTGTCGGCGGTGCCGCGGCCGTAGAGCCGGTCGCCGTCGGCCTGCAGCGTCCAGGGGCCGGCGCCGCGCGTCCAGCTCTTGTCCTGGCCGCGGATGACGTCGCCGTGGCCGTACATCAGCACCGTCGGCAGGTCGTCGCCTTCGTGGCGCCGGGCGATCAGGAACGGGCCGAAGGCGGGTTCGGGGTTGGGATGGAGGCTCGACGTGAAGCCCAGCGCTGCCAGCGCGGGCACCAGTTCGTCGGCCAGGTAGGCGTGCAGTGCCGGGCCGCTGCCGGCCTGCTGGCTCTCGGTGCGGATGGCGACGCGGCGCGCCAGGTCGCGCACGAAGCCGCCGCCGTCGAAGTGGGCGGCCGCTGCCGCCAACGCCGTGTCGCGCATCGGCTCGGGCATCAGCTCTTGCCGACCAGCGTGAAGTGCTCCACCACCGGCGGCGCCGCGAAGAACGGGCCGATGATGGCGCGCCACTGCGGGAACAGCGGGCCCTGGCGGAAGCCGACCGTGTGGTCCTCCAGCGTCTCCCAGTAGATCATCAGCACGTAGCGCTCGGGCGTCTCGACGCTGCGGTTGACCTTCCAGCCCTTGAAGCCCTGGGCCTGGACGGCGATGGTGTTGATGGCGCGCTGGATGGCCTCTTCGAAGGCGGCGTTCTGGCCGGCGGGGATGCGGAAGTCGGCGATTTCGAGGATCACGGCGAGTGTCTCCGGGGGGTTGGAATGCCGATTGTGCAGCGGCACCCTGCAAGCCTGCTGGCGATGGCACCGCTACCATCGCAGCCATGTTGAAGGCCGACGATGCGCGTGCCCGGCGCATCGGCATCGGCCTGGTGACGCTCGCCACGCTGTGCTTTGCGCTGCTGGACGCCTGTGCCAAGTGGCTGGTGCAGGACCTGCCGGTGTTCGAGGTGGTGTGGCTGCGCTTCGCCGTGCACGTGGTGCTGATGGGCGTGCTGCTGGCGCCGCGCCACGGCTGGTCGCTGCTGCAGATGAAGAGCCCGAAGCTGCACCTGCTGCGCGGCAGCATGCTGGCGGCGATGACGGCGCTGAACTTCTGGGCGCTGCAGTTCCTGCAGCTGGCCGAGACCGGCGCCATCCAGTTCAGCGTGCCGCTGCTGATCGCGCTGCTGTCGGCGTGGTGGCTGCGCGAGCGGCTCGACGCGCGGCGCTGGATCGCCATCGTCACCGGCTTCATCGGCGTGCTGCTCGTCATCCGGCCGGGTTCGCAGGCCTTCCACCCGGCGATCCTGCTGTCGGTGATGAACGCGCTGCTGTACGCGGCCTTCAACCTGCTCACGCGCCGCATGGCGGCCACCGAGTCACCCGAGGCCCTGCAGCTGGTGTCGGCCATCTGCGCCACGCTGTGGCTGGCGCCGGCGGCGCTGTCGGTGTGGCAGACGCCCGAGACGCTGCTGCAGTGGGGGGTGATCGGCCTGTGCGGGCTGATGGGCGGCGTCGGCCACCTGTTCGTCGCGCAGGCGCACCGCCATGCCTCGGCCGCGGTGCTGGGGCCGTTTCTCTACCAGCAGATCCTGTACATGACGCTGTGGGGCTGGCTGGTCTTCGCCCAGGTGCCCGATGCCTTCGTCGTGGCCGGCGCGCTGGTGGTGGTGGTCAGCGGGCTGTGGCTGCTGTGGATGGAGATGCGGCGCGCCTGAGGTAGTCTGCGCGCCGTTGCCTGCCGACGGAGCCTGCATGACCTTGTCGATCCCCGCCCGCCGCGCCGCGGCTGCGGCCTTGCTGGCTGCGGCCGGCGTGCAGGTCCGGGCCCAGCCCGACGCCGCCGCCTGCGTGCGGCTCGACGACCCCGCAGCGCGGCTGGCGTGCTACGACCGCGTGCACCAGCGGGTGGCACCGGCGGCGGCGCCGGCATCGGCCCCGGCCGCTGCCGAGACCGCCGCGCCGACCGCGGTGGACACGCCGCTGTCGGACTCGATGTTCGACGACCGCTGGGACCTCGACGGCCGCCGCCGCGGCGCGCTGTTCGAGCCGCGCGCCTACAAGCCCGTGTACCTGCTGCCGGTGACGTGGACCGACCGCGTCAACACCACCCCCACCTCGCCCACGCCCGAGAACCGCGTGCTGGAGCCGCTGGACCTGCGCGCCACCGAGGTCAAGTACCAGGTCAGCTTCAAGGCCAAGCTGGCCGAGCGCCTGTTCGGCGAACGCGGCTCGCTCTGGGCGGGCTACACGCAGTCGTCGCGCTGGCAGGTCTACGCCGGCTCGGCCTCGCGCCCGTTCCGCGAGACCAACTACGAGCCCGAGCTGATGCTGGGCTGGCCGCTGCAGCAGCGGCTGGGCGACTGGCACTTCCGCCACCTGATGGTGTCGCTGAACCACCAGTCCAACGGCCGCTCGCTGCCGCTGTCGCGCAGCTGGAACCGCGTCATCGCGTCGCTGCAGGCCGAGAGCGGCGACTGGACGGCCGAGTTCCGCCCCTGGCTGCGCCTGCACGAGGAACCCGGCGACGACGACAACCCCGACATCGAGGACCACGTCGGCCGTGCCGAGCTGCAGCTGACGCGGCGCTGGCGCATCGGCGAGCGCACGCACATCGGCGCGCTGCAGCTGCGCCATTCGCTGCGCGGCGGCGACCGCTCGCGCGGCTCGGCGCAGCTGGAGTGGGAGTTCCCGATCGACGGCGCGCTGCGCGCCCACCTGCAGTGGTTCAGCGGCTACGGCGAGAGCCTGATCGACTACAACCTGCGCCAGAACAAGCTGGGGCTGGGGATCTCGATCGTGGGCTGGCGCTGAGCGCCGGCATCCGCGCTTCAGGCCACCGCGCGCAGCAGCGCGCCGGCCATCGCGTCGCCGGTGCGGAACACGGCCAGATTCGCGAGGAAGGCGTTCTTCGCCTGCAGCTGGCCCACCAGGTCGGTGGCCAGGCTGTCCAGCCCCTCACCCGATGGCGGCAGCGTGCGCACGCTGGTGGCCACGCCGCTGTCGGGCACCGTGGCGGCCACGGCCTGCTGGCGCTGGAAACCGCTTGTGGCGGCGTTGGCGATGTTGTGCCCGGCCACGCCCAGTGCGGCCTGCGCAGACTGCATGCCTGACAACGCGATGCCGGAGACGGAGGTCATGCACCACAGCGTAGCGTGCCCTGGTGTCCAATGGCGGCCATGCCCACCACCGATTTCCCGCTGCGCGGCGACTACATCACGCTCGATGCCCTGCTGAAGGCCGCCGGCCTGGCCCACAGCGGCGGCGCCGCCAAGCTGCTGATCGCCGACGGCGCGCTGCAGGTCAACGGCGCGGTGGAGACCCGCCGCGGCCGCAAGCTGCGCGCGGGCGACGTGGTGGCGCTGGGCGCCGTGCAGCTGCGCGTCGTGGGCGCCGCGGCCGGCTGATCAGTCGCCGTGGCCGTTGCCGCGCGTGGCGTACACCGCCGCCTGCACGCGCGAGCTGAGGCCCAGCTTGCGCAGGATGTGCTGCACGTGGATCTTCACCGTGGTCTCGGCGATCGCCAGCGTGCGCGCGATCTCCTTGTTGCTGGCGCCGAGCGCGATCTCGGCCAGGATCTGCTGCTCGCGCGGCGACAGGCTGGCCAGCGGGTCGGCCGGCGCGGGCGCGGGGGCCGCGGGCGCCGCCGGCTCGGGCTGCAGCGACTGGAAGGCCGTCACCAGCTTGCCCGTCATCTCGGGGCTGATGGTGGACTGCCCGGCCACCGTGCGCACGATGGCGCTGGCCAGCGCGTCGCTGTCCACCGTCTTCAGCAGGTAGCCGCGCGCACCGCCGCGCAGCGCTGCCGCCAGGTCGCGCTCGTCCTCGCTCACCGTCAGCATCAGCACCTGCGCGCGCGGCGCCACCTCGCGCAGCCCGGCCAGCGCCTGCACGCCGTGCACGCCGGGCAGGTGGTTGTCGAGCAGCACCACGTCGGGCTGCGTCTCGGCCGCGCGGCGCTGCGCCTCGCCGGCATCACCTGCTTCGGCGACGACCTCGAAGCGCGGGTCGCCGGCCAGCAGCGCGGTGATGCCGCGGCGGAAGAGCGTGTGGTCGTCGACCACCAACACACGGATGGGCACGGTCATGCCGCCAGCGCCTGCGTGGCCACGCGCGGCGGCAGCGTCAGCACGACGCAGGTGCCGGCGCCGGGCACCGAGTCGATCTCGACGCTGGCGCCGATGCGCTGCGCCCGCTCGCGCATGATGCGCAGACCCACATGCGTTTCGTCGGGCCCGCCGGTGGCGGCGTGGTCGAAGCCGCGGCCGTCGTCGCGCACTTCCACGCGCCAGTGCGGTGCCTGCTGCACTTCCACCCAGACCTCGCGCGCGCCGGCGTGCTTGCGCACGTTCGACAGCGCCTCCTGCACCACGTGCAGCACCTGCACCTGCACGTCGGGCGCCAGCGGCATGCCGCTGCCTTCCACCGCCAGGTGCGTGGCCAGGCCGGTCTGGTGCTCGAACTTGCGCAGCGTGGTCTGCAGCGCCGGCGTGATGTCTTCGGCGTTGGTGCGGGTGCGGAAGTGCAGCAGCAGCTCGCGCACGTCCGACAGGCTCTCGTGCACGCCGGCATCCAGCTCGGCCAGCGTGCGCTCGACCTGCGCCGCGTCCTGCCGCTTCAGCGCGCCCCGCAGCAGCCCGACCTGGATCTTCAGGAAGGCCAGGCTCTGCGCGATGGAATCGTGCAGCTCGCGCGCCAGCAGGCCGCGTTCCTCGGCCACCGCGGTCTCGCGCATCAGCGCGCCGGCGCGCAGGCCCTCGATGGCGCCGGCCAGGTGGCTGGCCAGCGTGTCGAGCAGCGCGCGGTCGTCGTCGGACAGCGTGGCCGGGCTGCGGAAGAACAGGTTCAGCTCGCCGACCATGCGCTCCTGCAGCCGCACCGGCACGCTGATGACGGTGTGGAAGCCGGCCCGCTCGCAGTGGCCCAGCAGGCCTTCGGTGCCTTCCACGCGGATCGGGATCACGCGGGTCTCGGCCAGGCCCTGCGGCTGGCCGCAGAAACAGTCGCCGGTGGGCACGCAGTGCTCCTCGTCCACCAGGTCCTGCGGCAGGCCGTCGGCGGCCAGCATCAGGTAGCGCGCGTTGCTCTCGTCGGACCAGCGCACCGCGCTGGCGTCGGCCCGCGCCACGCGCCGCACCTGCTGCGCGAACCCCTGCGCCAGCGCGTCCAGCGTGGTGGCGCGCGTGACGAAGGCCGCAGCCTCGTACAGCGCCGCCAGCCGGGCGTGCTGCTGCTCCAGGCCGAGCGTCTTTTCCTGCACCTTGGCTTCCAGCGTCTGGTACAGGCCCTGCAGCGTCTCGGCCATGCGGTTGAAGCCCTGCGAGAGCGCACCGAACTCGTCGTCGGAGGCCACGTCGACGCGCGCCGACAGGTCGCCTTCGCGCACGCGCAGCAGCCCGGCCTGCAGCCGCGCCAGCGGATTGAAGACGAAGAGGTAGGCCGAGTACAGCAGCGCCACCGCGCCGGCGATGGTCAGCGCCACCAGCAGGAACTGGAACGCGTTGAGGATCGCGGTCAGCCGCGCCAGCTGGCGCTCGATGGCCGAGACGAAGCGGTCGATGTGGCCGACGAAGGCCTCGGCCCGCAGCGCCGCCTGCTGCGCGGCGGGCGCGGGTGCGGCCGGCGGTGCCGGCACCCACGCGTCGCGCAGCACCTGCCATTCGTGCCGCACGGTGTCGAAGGCGGCCTGCGAGCTGCCGTCCTGCGGCACGAACAGCGGCCGCGACGGGTCGCCGCTGCGCAGCAGCGCCAGGCTGTCGTCGAAGTCCCGGGCCAGCGTGTCGATGCGGGCGCCGTCGCCGCTGCCCAGCGCCTGCGCCAGGCGCCAGGTCTGCATGCGCATGCGCCCGGCTTCGTTGACGGCCGCGGCGCCGCCCTCGAGCTGCCAGGTCACCCACAGCGTGAGGCCGATCGAGGCCAGCGCCATCAGCAGCAGCGTGCCGCCGATGGCACCGAGCTTGGCCGACAGGCTGCGGGGCTTGTGCATGGACAGCACTCTAGCGGGCGCCGCGGCGCGCGGCCATCTCGGCGCCCATCGCGCGCAGCCCGGCGTCGTCCACCAGGGCCCGCGCGGCGGGGTAGGCCTCGCCTTCCTCGGCGGCGATGTGGCTGCGGTACAGCGCCGCGAAGGCGGGCCAGGCGGCAGTGTCGGGCAGCACGTGGGGCGGCGCGCCGTGGGCCACCGCCTGCAGCGTGGTGCGCACCACGGCCCACTGCTGCGACATCGCCAGGTGGTCGGCATGCAGGCGCTGCGCCAGCGCCGCCGCCGCGCCGCCGCGCTCGGCCAGGCGCGGGAAGAGGTGGCGTTCCTCGTCTTCGTGGTGGGCCGGCCCGGCGAGGTCGAAGTAGCGCAGCACGTCCTGCGCGGCCTGCCGGGCGTTGGCGTCGATGCCGTGGGCGGCCAGGTGCGCCGCCAGCCGCTCCAGCAGGCCGAGCATGCGTTCCACGCGCTCGTGGCAGGCCAGCAGCATCTCGAACGGCGTGTCCCAGCCGACGGCGGGGCCGGCGTGCAGCAGTGGTGAACTCATGCCCAGACTCCCAGCGGGTGGTGGCGCAGCGCCACCGTGGCGATGAACAGGTAGACGGCCAGCGCCGCCGCATAGCAGGCCACGCGCTGCGCCTGCGTGCGGGCCCGCCGCAGCGCCAGCGTGCCCAGGCCGATGTACAGCAGCACCAGCAGCAGCTTGGTGCCCAGCCAGGGGTGCTGCAGCGGGTGCAGCGACAGCGCCAGCCACAGCGACACGCCGGCCGCGAGCAGCAGGGTGTCGATGCCGGCGCTGAGCACGCGCCAGGTGCGCCGCAGCGGCCAGCGCTGCCCCGCCAGCACGGCAGCGCCGCGCAGCGCGAAGAGCAGTCCGCTGGCCGTGACCAGGCCGACGTGGGCCGTCTTCAGCGGCAGGTAGAACTCGGCCAGCGCCATGGGGGCGATGATGCACTGTCGGCAAGACCGCACCGCGGGCTTCGGTACAGTCCGCCGCAGCCGGCAGCGTGCCCGGCCCGCCACCGCCCGAACCGCCACCGAAAGCGCCGCCATGGGTCGCCTCGCCACCGAATTCCGACGCCTGTACCTGCCCGCGCACGGTCCGGCCGACACGCCGCCGCGCAGCGGCGATCTCGTCGATGCCCGGGGCCGCGTGCGCGCGCTGGTGCTGGAGGTGGCGCGCCCGGCCGACTGGCCGCCGCTGGCCGCGGTGTGGGCCGGCGTGCAGGGCGACCTGGGCCTGCCGGCGCCGGCGATCGCGGTGAACGGGCGCGACGGGCTGCAGCTGTGGTTTTCGCTGGCCGAGCCGGTGGACGTGGCGCCGGCGCAGGCCTTTCTGGAGGGCCTGCGCCGGCGCTACCTGCACGACCTGCCGGCGGCACGCGTGGGCCTGCTGCCGGCGGTGGACGCCGCGACGGCCGCCGCCGCGCTGCGCCTGGCGCCGCCGGTGCCGGCGCCGCAGGCCGACACCGGCTGCTGGTCGGCCTTCGTCGCGCAGGACCTGGCGCCGCTGTTCGCCGAGACGCCGTGGCTCGACACCCCGCCCGGCGACGACGGCCAGGCATCGTTGCTGATGCGGCTGCAGAGCATCCCGCCGGCCCTGTTCGACGCCGTGCTGGCGCACCTGCAGCCGTCTGCACCGGCCGCGCCCGTGGCCCCGCCCAGGCTGCCCGACCTGCCCGACCTGCCCCAGACCGCCGCGGCCGTGGCCGACGTGCGCGGCAGCGATGCCGCCCAAGGCGCCCACGCCGAGGCACGCCGCTTCCTGCTGTCGGTAATGCACGACCCCAGTGCGCCGCTGGCGCTGCGCATCGAAGCCGCCAAGGCCCTGCTGCCCGAGCGCCCGGCCCGCTGAGTCGGCACGGGCGGCGCCGGCGCGCCTTCAGCGCCGGGGCACGCCGAGTTCGGCCGCCAGCGCGCGGTAGACCTGCATGCGCGCGGCGATGAACTGCTGCAGCTCCGGGCCGGTCAGCGTCTGCGCGTGCAGGCCGTGTGCAGCGCGCATCGCCGCGTACCCGGGGGCCGCCATCGCCCGCCGGAAGCTCTCGGTCCAGGCGCGCGCCGCTGCCTCCGGCACCTGCGGGCCGAGGTAGAAGCCGCGGGCCGTCGGCCAGACGATGTCGAAGCCCTGCTCGCGCGCGGTCGGCACCTGCGCGAACAGGCCCGGCAGCCGCTGCTCCGACAGCACCGCCAGCAGGCGCACGCCGTCGTGCCGCGCCAGCTGCTGCTGCACCTCGGCTGCGTCGCCGGTGACCACCTGCACGTGGCCGCCTTCCAGCGCCGCCAGCGCCTCGCCGCCGCCTTCGAACGCGACGAAGCGCATGCGCTTGTGGCCCACGCCGGCGGCGCGTGCCAGCAGCGCGGCCTTGAACCAGTCCTGGCTGCCGATGGTGCCGCCGGCACCGAAGGCCACCGCACGCGGGTCGGCGTGCAGCGCGCGCGCCAGGTCGCGCAGCGTGCGCCAGGGCGCGTCCTTGCGCACCGCGATGACGCCGTAGTCGGTGCCCACCACGGCCAGCCAGCGCACGTCGGCTTCGGTGTGCGGACCGAACCTGCCCTGCGCCAGGTTCAGCAGCGAGCCGCTGGAGAACGCGACGATCTGTGCCGCGTCGCCGCTCTGGCGGCCGACCACGGTGGTGTAGGCCAGCGCGCCGATGCCGCCCGGCAGGTAGCGCAGCGTCACGCTGCGCTCGCCGGCCAGCATCTGCTGCGCCAGCCGGCAGCTGAGGTCGAAGCCGCCACCGGCCTTGGCCGGCACCACGCACTCGGCCGGTGCCGCCGTCGGCGCCGCGGCGGCCGGTCGGGCCGCTGTCGCCGCCAGCACGGTGGCGAGCGCGTGCCGCCGCCTCATGCCGCCGCCCCGGTGCGCGGCCACCACAGCCAGGCGCGGTTGCACGCGGCGGCGCCGGGTCGCTCCAGCCGTTCCAGCCGCAGCCAGCCGCCGTGGCGCTCGACGATCGTGCGCGCGATCGCCAGCCCGAGGCCGGAGCCGGACGGCTGCACGCTCCCCGGCGCGTCCCCGCGCACGAAGCGCTCGCCCAGGTGCTGCAGCACCTGCGGCGGCACCGGCGCGCCCTCGTTCAGCACCTGCAGGCTGCAGCCGTCGGCGTCGCAGGCGGCCTGCAGCGTGACGTGGCCGCCGTGCGTGCTGTAGGCGATGGCGTTGTGCGCCAGGTTGCTCAGCGCCTCGGCCAGCAGCTGGCGCTCGCCGTCGCAGGGGCAGGGCGTGTCGGGCACGGCGATGCCGAAGTCCAGCCGCCGCGCCGCGGCCAGCGGCAGCAGCCGCGTGCCGACCTCGTGCACCAGCGCGACCAGGTCGAAGCGTTCGGGGCTGGGCGCGGTGGCGTCGGCGCGTGCCAGCACCAGCAGCTGGTTGGTGCTGCGCGTGGCGTGCTCCAGCTGCTGCGCGATCGACGCCAGCGTCGCCGCCACCTCGTCGGGCCGGGTCGCGCGCAGCGCGTAGCCCACCTGCGCGTGCAGCGTCGCCAGCGGCGTGCGCAGCTGGTGCGAGGCGTCGTCGAGGAACTGCCGCTGGCGTTCCATCAGCTGCTGCGTGCGCGCCAGCTGCTGGTTCACCGCGTCCACCAGCGGCTGGATGTCGCGTGGCAAGTCGCGTTCTTCCAGCGGCCGCAGGTCCGAGGGCTGGCGCGAGGTCACCTGCGCCGCCAGCCGCGACACCGGGCGCAGCAGCAGCGTCAGCAGCACCGCGATCGAGACGCCGATCAGCGACAGCACCAGCGCGTCGCGCGCGGCGGCGCGCAGCACGAAGCTGCGCGTGAAGGCGCGGCGCGAGGCCACGCTCTCGGCGACCTGGATCACCAGCTGCTGCGGCGCCGCGCCGCCGACCGCCGCCGCCGCGCCCGCCCCCGGCGTGCTGACGAAGGTGCCCACGCGCACCGGCTCGCCCAGGTAGACGGCGTCGTGGAACACCGGCACGCCGGGCGCCGGCGTCTCGTCGGGCTGCGGCAGGTCGGGGCTGCCGATCTCCACCAGCCCGTCGGCGCTGGCAACCCGGAAGTGCACGGTGCCGCGCGCGGTGAGCTGGAAGAACTCGAACAGGCGGTAGGGCAGCTCCACCGACAGCCCGCCCGAGGCCGTGGACGTGTTGGCCTCCACCGACTTGATCGCGCCCAGCAGCGAGCGGTCGAACGCGGCGTTGGCGGCGTCCAGCGCGTCCAGCCGCGTCAGCCAGAGTTCGGCGCCGACGATCAGCACCAGGCCCGGCAGCAGCACCGCCAGGACCTTGCCGCGCAGGCTAAGGCGCGCTGCCGGCTTCGAGCACATAGCCCAGCCCCCGGTAGGTCGCGATGCGCACGCCGGCGTTCTCGAGCCGCTTGCGCAGCCGGTGCACCAGCACGTCCACCGCCGCGGGCAGCACGTCGTCCTCGTCGGAGAACACGCGGTCGATGATCTGCTGCCGCGACACGGGCTCGCCGCTGCGCTGCAGCAGCGTGCGCAGCAGCGCGTGCTCGCGGCGCGGCAGCGGCAGCGGCTCGCCGTGCAGCGTGAACTGGCGCGTGACGCCGTCGAAGCCCAGCGGCCCGCAGGAGAAACGCGGGTGCTCGACGCCGCGGGCGCGGCGCAGCAGCGCGGTCAGCCGCGCCTCCAGCTCGGGCAGCGCGAAGGGCTTGGCGAGGAAGTCGTCGGCGCCTTCGTTGAGCGTGTGCACGCGCTCGGCCAGCGAGTCGCGGGCGGTCAGCACCAGCACCGGCAGCCGCCGGTCGGCGGCGCGCAGCTGCTGCAGCACCTCGTGGCCCGAGCGCCCGGGCAGGCCCAGGTCGAGCACCAGCGCGTCGTGGTCGTGCGCCTGCAGCGCGCGCAGGGCCAGGCTGCCATCGGCGATCCAGTCGACCTGGAAGCCGGTCTGCGCCAGCGCCTTGCACAGCCACTCGGCCAGGGGGCGTTCGTCTTCGACCAGGAGGATGCGCACGGTGCCCGGATTGTCGGCTCCGCCGCGGCCGCGGCCGGATGCGGGTCAACCCGGCCCGCCGCTCGCCGCGATGAAAGGCGGATGAAAGGAGCGCTGCGGCAGCATCGGCGCCCGCCCCACAAGAACGCCCGCACCGGGCACGGAGACCACGATGGACACGACCCCCTTCTCGCGCCGCCGCCTGGTGGCCGCCGGCGCCGGCCTCGCCGCCGCCACGCTGCTGCCCGGCCGCGTGCTCGCGCAGGCCCAAGCCCAGGCCCAGGCGCAGACCGCCTGGCCCAGCAAGGCGTTGCGCTTCGTGGTGCCTTTCGCGCCCGGTGGCAGCTCGGAGATCGTCGCCCGCGCCACCGCGGCCGAGATGGCACGGCTGCTGGGCCAGAGCGTGTTCGTCGACAACAAGCCCGGCGCCGCCGGCAACGTCGCGATGGGCGAGGTGGCGCGTGCCGAGGACCAGCACACGCTGATCCTGGGCCACATCGGCACGCTGGCGGTGAACCCCTACATCTTCGACAAGCTGCCCTACGACCCGGTGAAGACCTTCCGGCCGATCTCGCTGCTGTCCAAGGTGCCCAGCCTGTACGTGGTGCGGCCCGACCTGCCGGTGAAGAACCTGAAGGAGTTCATCGCGCTGGCGCGGTCCAAGCCCGGGCAGCTGAACTACGGCTCGGCCGGCAACGGCAGCGCCGGCCACCTGGCCTTCGAGTACCTGAAGATGGCGGCGAACCTCTTCGTGCTGCACGTGCCCTACCGCGGCACGGGCCCGCAGCTCACCGACCTGATGGGCGGCCGTCTCGACGGCGCTGCCGTCGGCGCGCCCGCGGTGCTGCAGTTCATCAAGACCGGCAAGCTGCGCTGCATCGCCACCGGCACCAGCCAGCGCCTGGCGCAGCTGCCCGACGTGCCCACCGTGGCCGAGCAGGGCTTCCCCGGCTTCGAGATGACGCAGTGGTACGGCCTGCTGGCCCCGGCGACGCTGCCGCAGGCGCATGCCGACAAGCTGGCGCAGGTGACGGCGCGCGCGGTGAAGGAGCCGGCGGCCGTGAAGCTGCTGGAAAGCGAGGCCGCCGAGGCGGTGGGCAGCACCAGCGCCGAGTTCGCGCGCTTCATCGAACTCGAGCAGCAGCGCTGGAAGCCGGTGATCGCGCGCGCGAAGATCAAGCCCGACTGACCTGCCGCACGCCGCGGCGGCGCCGCATGGGTTCCAATGCGGCTGCGGATCCACCCGCGACGCCGAGACCTGCCATGTCCCTCCAGAGCTTCCAGGACCTGCTGCATGCCGCCGCGGCACAGACCGAGCCGCAGCGGCTGCTGCTGGTGTTCGCCGGGGCCAGCCTGCCCGACGACGCCACGCCCGCGCAGCGCGCGGCCTTCGAGGCCGGCGAAGCCGGAGAGCTGGCGCCGCTGATGTGCGTGGACAAGGCGCCGTCCGAACTGGCCGACTTTGGCGCACTGGTGGCCGAGGCGCAGGCCTTCGGGCCGCCGTGGGTGCTGGTGTTCGCCGCCGCGCTGGGCGGGCAGGGCGGCCAGCCGCCGGCGGCCGCGGCCGTCGACGCAGCCCTGCAGCGCATGGTGGAAAGCGTGCGCGTGGGCGACATCGGCCGCTTCCTCGCCTTCGACCGCGACGGCCGGGCGGTGCAGCTGGGCTGAGGGGCCGGCGGCCTCAGCCGCCGGGCGCGCCGCGGCGCGTCACGCGCACGTGCCAGCGCTCGGGCCCGGCTTCGAGCAGGTCCCAGTCGAACTGGTCGCGCCGGGTGCTGTCGAAGTGGCTGTACAGCGGCGACGGGTCGTGGTCGTTCAGCAGTTCCAGCGCGGCACCCACGGGCAGCGCGTCGAAGCGGCTGAGGATCAGTGCGTGCCGGTGGTGCGGCTGGATGCTGCGCACGTCGATCAGCGACGAGTCCTCGCCCGGGGTGTCCATGGGTCTGTCCTTCGGTTCAGTGCAGCACCAGCAGCGGCAGCTTGCTGCCCGCCAGCACGGCCTTGGTCTGCGATCCGAAGAGGAATTCCCCGAAGGCGCCGCGGCCGTGCGTGACCATCACGATCAGGTCGCAGCCGCGTGCCTCGGCGGCTGCGATGATGGCGCGGTCCACCCGCGGTGCCTGATCGTAGTAGCCGTCGAAGGCCACGCCGGCGGCATGGGCGCGGGCGCCGAAGCGGTCGAGCACCTCGCGGGCATGGGCACGGGTCTCGGCCTCGTGCGTGCGGGCATCGTCCTCGAGCGCGCCGCGCGAACGCGGGCCCGACGGCAGTGGCGGCAACGGCTCGGCGACGAAGCCGGTGATGGCCGCACCGAGCTGCTGCGCGAGTTCGATGCTGGCGTCGATGGCACGGTCGGACAGTTCGTTGCCGTCCACGGGAACCAGGATGCGTTGGTACATGCGTGTCTCCTTCAGGTCACCAAACGGTCGACAGAGTCTGCGCAGGCGCCGCGCGCGGGAGCTTGCGTTGCCGCAAGTCCGGCGCGTGCACATCACACGGGCGCCTGCGGCTCGTCGTAGTCGGCGTAGGGCCCGGTGCCGGCGTGCTGCGCGCTCGACGCGGCGATGAAGGTGCCCTGCTGCACGTCGAACACGTGCACCTCGCCGTCCTCGATCACGTAGTGCCAGCCGTGCAGCGTGAGCTGGCGCGCCTCGACGCGCTCGCGCACCATCGGGTAGGCCATCAGCCGCTCGAGCTGCAGCACCACCGCACGCTGCTCGGTGCGGCGCAGCACCTCGGGGCCGGGCTCGGCCACCGGCAGCCTGGCCTCGGCGCCCAGCTCCAGCCACTGCGCCAGGTTGGTGGCCGCCGGGTGCACGCCGCCGTACAGCGCGCGCACGCCGCCGCAGTGGCTGTGGCCGCAGACGATGATGCGCGTGACCTGGAGATTCAGCACCGCGAACTCGATGGCCGCGGCAGTGCCGTGGTAGCCGCGCGAGCCGTCGTGCGGCGGCACGAAGGCGCCGACGTTGCGCACCAGGAAGAGCTCGCCCGGGCCGGTGCCCGTCAGCAGGTAGGGCACCAGGCGCGAGTCGCTGCAGCCGATGAACAGCGTCGTCGGGTGCTGGCCGTCGTCGACCAGGAGGCGGAAGGTCGACTGGTATTGCGGAAACGCGTCGTCGTGGAAGCGGCGCAGCCGGTCCAGCAGTTCGTCGGGCATGGCCTGCGGCTCCCGGTCGTGCGGCTGTACGGCTGCCCGGCTACTGCAGCAGCGGCGTGTCCGCCGCGTCGAGGTCCACGCCCTCGACCTCGGCCTGCCCGGCCAGCAGCTGCAGCGCCTGGCGCAGCGCGGTGGCGAAGCTCTGCTGCCGCAGCGCCTGCGCCACCGCCGCGTGCACGGCCTCGAAGGCCGGCACCGTGCCGGGCTCGCGCGCCAGCACTTCCACCACGTGCAGGCCGAAGCGGCTGTGCACCAGGCGCGGCAGCACGCCCACCTCGGGCTGGCCGAAGACCTCGCGCGCGAACTCGGGGGCGCAGTCGGCGGCGCTGAGCCAGCCGAGCGCGCCGCCCTCGGCGCCGCTGGGGCAGTTGGAGGTGCTGCGCGCCACCTCGGGGAAGCGGTCCGGCCCGTCCGGAGTCTGGCAGCGCAGGTCGAGCAGGCAGCCTTCGGCGCGGCTGCGCAGCTGCTTCACGTCCACGCCCGGCGTCACGGCGAACAGCACGTGGCGCAGCAGCGCGCGTTCGCCCACGGCGTAGCGCGCGGCGTGGGCCGCGTGGTAGCGGCGGCAGTCGTGTTCGGTGGGCTCGGGCAGCTGCAGGCGGCGGTCGAGCCAGGCTTCGATGGCGTCGCTGGCGGCGGGGCTGAGCGCCCCGTCGCGCGGCGCCGGGTCGGCCGCGTCGAGCAGCCCGTCGGCGATGGCGGCCTGGCGCAGCAGTTCGGTGCAGGCGCGCTGGCGCAGCGCCTCGGTGTCCAGGGTCTCGTGCGCAGCGGCGAGCGCGACGCCGTTGATGCGGGCGGTGGCGGGCATGGTGGAGCTCCGGTTCACGACACGCCGTGCGGGCCGTTGTTCTGGCCGCGCGGCAGGTTCAGGCGGCGCGCCCGCACCACCTGGTACGGACGGAAGAAGTAGGCCACGGTGGCGAAGCCGCTCCACACGTGCACCAGGCGGCTGAACGGGAACAGCAGGAAGATCGTCATGCCCAGCAGCATGTGCGCCTGGAAGTGCCACTCGACGCCGGCCACCAGCGCGGCATCGGGCTGCAGCAGCACGATGCCCTGCAGGTACTCGGCCAGCCGCAGCATGGTCTGCGGGTCCGACACGTGGTGCAGCGAGGCCGGCAGCGTCGACAGGCCGATCACCAGCTGCACCCACAGGATCACCAGGATCGCGAGATCGGTGCGGTGGCTGGTGAGCCGGATGCGCGGGTCGAAGATGCGCCGGTGCAGCAGCAGGCTCAACCCGATGAAGCACAGCCCGCCGGCGACGCCGCCGGCGACCACGGCCAGCAGCTGCTTCTGCGACGCGGTGACGAAGAGCTCGTACAGCCAGTGCGGTGTCAGCTGGCCGAACAGGTGGCCGAAGAACAGGAACAGGATGCCGCCGTGGAACAGGTTGCTGCCCCAGCGCAGCTGCCTGGCGCGCAGCAGCTGCGAGCTGTCGCTCTTCCACGTGTACTGGTCGCGGTCGAAACGGGCCAGGCTGCCCATGAAGAACACGGCCAGGCAGATGTACGGGTAGACGTTGAAGAGGAAGTTGTGCAGGGCGTTCATGCGCGGGCTCCGGTGGCGTTCTTCACGATGCGGACGGGCTGCGGCTGGCCGGGTCGGGACTGGCCGTCGGTGGAGCAGCCGCCGAAGGCCAGCGGCTCCTCCCAGCTCTCGTCGAGCGCGGGTTCGGGGGGAATGGGCACGGCCTGCGCGCGTTCGCCGGCGAGGTCGAGCAGGGCCGCCAGCACGCAGGCATGCGCGGCTTCGCGGCGCAGCAGGGCGCTGAAGATCACCTGCAGGATGTGCGCGATCTCGCCCAGGAAGGCGCGCGCCTGCGCCGGCGGCTGCGTGCTGGCGTACTGCAGCACCACCGTGAGGTGGTCGGGCAGTTCGCCCGGCGCCAGGAACAGGCCGGCGGCCTCGTAGGTCCGGCACAGGTCCACCATGGCCGGGCCGCGGTCGCGGCTGTCGCCGTGCACGTGCTCGAACAGGTGCAGCGCCGTGCCGCGGCCGCGGTCGAAGAGCTCGACGTGGTCGGCCTCCACGTCCAGCGGCCGGCGCCTGTGCAGGCGCTCGATCAGCGCGTCCAGCTCCGCCAGCCGGGAAGCGCTCAAGGCGCCTTCGTCGTGCAGCGCGGCCTGCAGTTCGGGCAGGTGCGCGCGCAGCTCGGCGTCGGGGTAGCTCAGCAGGTGGGCCAGCACGCGCAGCGTCCTGGTCGCCGGGGCCGGTGTGTTGTTGAAGAGGCTCATCTCACACTCCCGCCTTGATGGGAATGGTGCGCTTCTTCTCGCTGCCGAACAGGCTGGTCTCGGTCGTGCCTTCGCTGCAGCCGTTGCCGAAGCTGAAGCCGCAGCCGCCGCGCACGTTGAACGCGTTCTCGGCGTACTCGCGGTGCGTGCTCGGGATCACGAAGCGGTCCTCGTAGTTCGCGATCGCCATCGTGCGGTACATGTCCTCGACCTCGGCGACGCTGACGCCCACCTGGTCGATGGCCGCGCGGTTGGGCCGGCCGTCCACGTGCTTGCTGCGCTGGTAGGCGCGCATCGCCAGCATGCGTTCGAGTGCGCGCACCACGGGCATGGTGTCGCCCGCGGTCAGCAGGTTGGCCAGGTACTTGACCGGGATGCGCAGCTGGTTGACGTCGGGGATCTCGCCGTTGGTGCCCACGTGGCCGGCGTTGGCCGCCGCGGTGATGGGGCTCAGCGGCGGCACGTACCACACCATCGGCAGCGTGCGGTACTCGGGGTGCAGCGGCAGCGCCACCTTCCACTGCACGGCCATCTTGTAGACCGGGCTGTTGCGCGCGGCCTCCATCCAGTGGTCGGGGATGCCGTCGAGCCGCGCCTGCGCGATGACCTGCGGGTCGTCCGGGTCGAGGAAGATGTCGAGCTGCGCCTGGTACAGGTCCTTGTCGCGCTCGACGCTGGCGGCTTCCTGGATGCGGTCGGCGTCGTACAGCAGCACGCCGAGGTAGCGGATGCGGCCCACGCAGGTCTCGCTGCACACGGTGGGCTGGCCGGCCTCGATGCGCGGGTAGCAGAAGATGCACTTCTCAGCCTTGCCGCTCTTCCAGTTGTAGTAGATCTTCTTGTACGGGCAGCCGCTGACGCACATGCGCCAGCCGCGGCACTTGTCCTGGTCGATCAGGACGATGCCGTCTTCTTCACGCTTGTAGATGCTGCCGCTGGGGCACGAGGCCACGCACGCCGGGTTCAGGCAGTGCTCGCAGAGGCGGGGCAGGTACATCATGAAGGTGTTCTCGAACTGCCCGTAGATGTCCTTCTGGATGTCCTCGAAGTTCTGGTCCTTGCTGCGCTTGCTGAATTCGCCGCCCAGGATCTCCTCCCAGTTCGGGCCCCACTCGATCTTCTCCATGCGCTGGCCCGTGATCAGGCTGCGCGGCCGCGCGGTCGGCGCGTGCTTCATCTCGGGCGCCGACTGCAGGTGGTCGTAGTCGAAGGTGAAGGGCTCGTAGTAGTCGTCGATCTGCGGCAGGTTCGGGTTCGCGAAGATGCGCATCAGCAGCTTCCACTTGCCGCCCTGGCGCGGCTGGATGCTGCCGTCGGCGTTGCGGATCCAGCCGCCGTTCCACTTGTCCTGGTTCTCCCATTCCTTCGGGTAGCCGATGCCGGGCTTGGTCTCGACGTTGTTGAACCAGGCGTACTCGACGCCGGGGCGGCTGGTCCAGACGTTCTTGCAGGTCACGCTGCAGGTGTGGCAGCCGATGCACTTGTCCAGGTTCAGCACCATGCCGATCTGTGCACGTACTTTCACGGGTTTTCTCCTTGGTCTTGGTAGGCGGCTGCGAGGTGGTCGTCGCGCGGGGTGTCGAGCCAGTCGACCTTGTCCATCTTGCGCACCACGACGAACTCGTCGCGGTTGGTGCCGATGGTCCCGTAGTAGTTGAAGCCGTAGCTGAACTGCGCGTAGCCGCCGATCATGTGCGTGGGCTTGAGCACGATGCGCGTGACGCTGTTGTGGATGCCGCCGCGCACGCCGGTGATCTGCGATCCCGGCGTGTTGATGATCTTCTCCTGCGCGTGGTACATCATCAGCATGCCGGGGTTCACGCGCTGGCTCACCACCGCGCGCGCCGCGATGGCGCCGTTGATGTTGAAGACCTCGACCCAGTCGTTGTCGGCGATGCCCGCGACCTTGGCGTCGTCCTCGCTCAACCACACCACCGGCCCGCCGCGGTTCAGCGTCAGCATCATCAGGTTGTCGCTGTAGGTGCTGTGGATGCCCCACTTCTGGTGCGGCGTGATGAAGTTGAGCAGGATCTCCTTGTTGCCGTTGCCCTTGATGTTGTGGATGCCGGCCGTGGTCTTCAGGTCCACCGGCGGGCGGTAGCTGCTCAAGGCTTCGCCGAAGGCGATGACCCACGGGTGGTCCAGGTAGAACTGCTGGCGGCCGGTCAGCGTGCGCCAGGGGATCAGCTCGTGCACGTTGGTGTAGCCGGCGTTGTAGCTGACGGTCTCGCTCTCGATGCCGCTCCAGGTGGGGCTGCTGATGATCTTGCGCGGCTGCGCCTGCACGTCGCGGTAGCGGATCTTCTCGTCCTCGCGGTACAGCGCCAGGTGCGTGTGGTCGCGGCCGGTCTGCTTGCCCAAGGCCGCCCAGGCCTTCACCGCCACGTGGCCGTTCGTTTCCGGCGCCAGCTGCAGGATGACCTCGCAGGCGTCGATGTCGGTCACGATCTTCGGCATGCCCTGGGTCACGCCCTCGGCCTGCGTGGTGCCGTTGAGCTGGCCCAGCTGCTCGACCTCGGTGCCGGTCTTCCAGCCGATGCCCTTGCCGCCATTGCCCAGCTTGTCCATCAGGGGGCCGAGCGCGGTGAAGCGCTTGAACACGTTCGGGTAGTCGCGCTCGACCACCGTGATCTGCGGCGCGGTCTTGCCCGGGACCAGCGCGCACTGGCCCTTGCGCCATTCCTGCACGTCGAAAGGCTGGGCGAGCTCGCCGGCGGTGTCGTGCATGATGGGCGTGAGCACCACTTCCTTCTCGACGCCGAGGTGGCCCACGCACACCTCGCTGAAGGCCTTTGCAAAGCCCTTGTAGATCTCCCAGTCGCTGCGGCTCTGCCACACCGGGTCCACCGCGGCGCTGAGCGGGTGGATGAACGGGTGCATGTCGCTGGTGTTGAGGTCGTTCTTCTCGTACCAGCTGGCCGTGGGCAGCACGATGTCGCTGTACAGGCACGTGGTGCTCATGCGGAAGTCCAGCGTCACCAGCAGGTCGAGCTTGCCTTCGGGCGCCTTGTCGTGCCACACCACCTCGGCCGGCTTGGCGTCGTCGGCCCCCAGGTCCTTGCCCTGCACGCCGCTCTCGGTGCCCAGCAGGTGCTTGCAGAAGTACTCGTGGCCCTTGCCCGACGAGCCCAGCAGGTTGCTGCGCCAGACGAACATGTTGCGCGGCCAGTTCTGCGGCGCGTCGGGGTCCTCGCAGCTCATCTGCAGCGTGCCATCCTGCAGGCCGCGCACCACGTAGTCCTTCGGCGCCATGCCGGCCGTGCTGGCGTCCTTCACCACCTGCAGCGGGTTGGTCTTGAGCTGCGGTGCCGAAGGCAGCCAGCCCATGCGCTCGGCGCGCACGTTGTAGTCGATCATCGCGCCGGCCCACTGCTTGCGGTCGGCCAGCGGCGAGACGATCTCCTCCATGCCCAGCTTCTCGTAGCGCCACTGGTCGGTGTGGGCGTAGAAGAAGCTGGTGCTGTTCATCTGCCGCGGCGGTCGGATCCAGTCCAGCGCGAAGGCCAGCGCCGTCCAGCCGGTCTGCGGGCGCAGCTTCTCCTGGCCCACGTAGTGCGCCCAGCCGCCGCCGCTCTGGCCGATGCAGCCGCACATCATCAGCAGGTTGATGACGCCGCGGTAGTTCATGTCGGCGTGGTACCAGTGGTTCATCGCCGCGCCGATGATCACCATGCTCCTGCCGTGCGTCTTGTGCGCGTTCTCGGCGAACTGCCGCGCCACGGTGATGATCTGGTCGCGCGGCACGCCGGTGATGCTCTCGGCCCAGGCGGGGGTGTAGGCGGCGTTGTCGTCGTAGCTGCTGGCGCCGCTGCCCAGTCCGCGGTCGATGCCGTACTGCGCGGCCTGCAGGTCGAACACGGTGGCGACCAGCGCCTCGCGGTGCTCGCCTTCCTTGCCCAGGCGCAGGCGCACGGCCGGCACCTTCACGAAGTTGACCTCGCCGTTCTGCGCGTTCGCGGTGAAGTGCGGCGTGGCGACGCCGCCGAAGTAGGGCAGGCCGATGTCCACGACCTCGTGCGCCTGCTTCTGCCCGTTCGCGCCGTCTTCCAGTGCCGACAGCCGGAGGCGGACCTCGCTGCCGTGGCGTGCTTCCTTGTTCTCGAGGTTCCACTTGCCCTGGTCGGGGCCGCCTTCGGGCGTCCAGCGGAAGCCGATGCTGCCGTTGGGCAGCACGGCGCGGCCGCCGTCGTCGAAGGCCACCGTCTTCCACTCGGGGTTGTTCTCCTGGCCCAGCTTGCCGTTGAAGTCCGACGCACGCAGGTAGCGGTCGGGCACCAGGGTCCTGGTGCCGTCGGGGAGCACGTGCTCCTTCAGCATCACCAGCAGCGGCAGGTCGGTGTAGCGCCGCGCGTAGTCGTCGAAGTACGGGCTGCGCTGGTCGAAGTAGAACTCCTTCAGCGCCACGTGGCCCATCGCCATGGCCAGCGCCGCGTCGGTGCCCTGCTTGGGGTGCATCCAGATGTCGGCCAGCTTGGCGACTTCGCTGTAGTCGGGCGTCACGGCCACCGTCTTCGCGCCCTTGTAGCGCACCTCGGTGAAGAAGTGCGCGTCGGGCGTGCGCGTCTGCGGCACGTTGGAGCCCCAGGCGATGATGTAGGTGCTGTTGTACCAATCGGCCGACTCGGGCACGTCGGTCTGCTCGCCCCAGACCTGCGGGCTGGCCGGCGGCAGGTCGCAGTACCAGTCGTAGAAGCTCATGCACACGCCGCCGATCAGCGACAGGTAGCGCGAGCCTGCGGCGTAGCTGACCATGCTCATCGCCGGGATCGGACTGAAGCCGATGACGCGGTCGGGGCCGTGGGTCTTGATCGTGTAGACGTTGGCCGCGGCGATGAGCTGGTTCACCTCGTCCCAGGTGCTGCGCACGAAGCCGCCCATGCCGCGCACCTGCTGGTAGTCGCGCCGCGCCTCGGGGTTCTCGACGATGGTGGCCCACGCGTCCACCGGCGTCCTGGCCACCTGCAGCGCCGCGCGCCAGCGTTCGAGCAGGCGGCCGCGCACCATCGGGTACTTCACGCGGTTGGCGCTGTACAGGTACCAGCTGTAGCTGGCGCCGCGCGCACAGCCGCGCGGCTCGTGGTTGGGCATGTCCCAGCGCGTGCGCGGGTAGTCGGTCTGCTGCGTCTCCCAGGTGACGATGCCGCCCTTGACGTAGATCTTCCAGCTGCACGAGCCCGTGCAGTTCACGCCGTGCGTGCTGCGCACGATCTTGTCGTGCGCCCAGCGGTTGCGGTAGGCGTCCTCCCAGGTGCGGTCTTCGCCGGTGGTGACGCCGTGGCCGCCGGAGAAACCCTCCTTGGGCAGGCTGAAGTGCGTGAGACGGTCGAGAAAGTGGCTCATGGTGTCGTCCTTGGGAGAACCTGGAAAGAGGTGCTGCGTCAGCAGGGCATCGGCGCGTGGCGGCGGCTGTAGTGCCACCACGTCACGGCGATGCAGGTGAGATAGAAGAAGACGTTGACCAGCAGGGCTGCCTGCGGGCCGCCGGTGAGGGCGATGGAGGTGCCGTAGCCCTTGGGGATGAAGAAGCCGCCGTAGGCGCCGACGGCGCTGGCGAAGCCCAGCACGCCCACCGCCTCGACGTTGCCGTCCTGCAGCGCCTGGCGGCGTGCGCCGGGCAGCGGGCCGGCGGCCTGGGTGCGCTCGGCGATGAAGATCGCCGGGATCATGCGGAAGGTGCTGCCGTTGCCGATGCCGGCTGCCGCGAACAGCAGCCCGCCGGCGGCCACGAAGCCGGCGAAGCTGCCGCCGCCCCCGCCGGTGGATGCGCCAGCAGCAGCCTGCTGCGGCGGCAGGCTCAGCAGCACGGCGATCGCGCCCAGCGCCATCGCCACGAAGGCCCAGAACGTGACGCGTGCGCCGCCGCAGCGGTCGGCCAGCCAGCCGCCCAGCGGCCGCAGCACCGCGCCCAGCAGCGGGCCGAGCCAGACCCAGGGCAGTGCCTCCACGCCGGAGAACTGGTTCTGCACCAGCATCGGCAGCCCGGCGGCGTAGCCGATGAAGCTGCCGAAGGTGCCCAGGTACAGCCAGCACATCAGCCAGTTGTGCTTGCGCGTGAAGATCACCGCCTGCTCGGCGAAGCTGGTGCGCGTGCCGGCCAGGTCGTCCATGCCGAACCAGGCCGCCAGCGCGCTGACGGCGATCAGCGGCACCCACACGAAGCCGGCGTTCTGCAGCCACATCGGCCCCTGTGGCGTGTGCTGCGGCGCGCCGCCGAGCACGCCGAACAGGCCGGCGCCGATGACCAGCGGCACCACCATCTGCACGGCCGCGATGCCCAGGTGGCCCAGGCCGGCGCTCAGCCCGAGCGCGGTGCCCTTGCGCGCGCTCGGGTACAGCAGGCTCAGGTGCGCCATGGTGCTGGCGAAGTTGCCGCCGCCCAGGCCGCACAGCAGGGCCAGCACCACCATCAGCTCGTAGGGCGTGGCCGGGTCCTGCACCGCGAAGCCGATGCCCACCGCAGGCACCAGCAGGCTGGCCGTGGCCAGCGCGGTGAAACGCCGCCCGCCCACCACCGGCACCGCGAAGGCGTAGAAGACGCGCAGCGTGGCGCCGCACAGCGCCGGCAGCGCCGTCAGCCAGAAGAGCTGGTTGGTGGAATAGCGGAAGCCCGCCGCGGGCAGGTGCAGCACCACCACCGACCACAGCATCCACACCGCGAAGGCCAGCGCCAGTGCGGGCACCGACAGCCACAGGTTGCGCGCGGCGATGCCGCGGCCGGCGCTGTTCCAGAAGCCCGGGTCTTCCGGGTTCCAGCGGGCGATGGCGTGCATGGCGGCCAAGGTGTGCGGCGGGTGCGGTGGGTCCGGGGGATGGGGCCGTTCGCCGTCTCAGGGGTTCTTCACGTCCGCGCCCGGGCGCAGGTAGAACCACCAGTTCAGCAGCAGGCACACGGCGTAGAAGGCCGCGAAGCCGTACATCGCGAACTGCGGCGTGCCGGCCTTGATCTGCGCGCCGATGACCACCGGCGCGATGAAGGCGCCGTAGGCCGCCACGGCCGAGGTCCAGCCCAGCACCGGGCCGGCCTGCGTGCGGTCGAACAGCACGCCGATGGTGCGGAAGGTGCTGCCGTTGCCGATGCCGCTGGCGAAGAACAGCAGCATGAACAGGCCCAGGAACATCGGGAAGTACTGTTCCGGCGTCGGCGAGGCGTAGGCCTGCATCATCACGTAGCCCACGGCCACCGAGGCCGCGGCCATCACCGCCGAGATCACCTGCGTGACGATGGAGCCGCCCAGCTTGTCGCTGATCCAGCCGCCCAGCGGGCGCACGGCGGCGCCGACGAAGGGGCCGATCCAGGCGTAGGTCAGCGCCGAGGGCGCGTTCGGGTTCTTCAGCGTGTGCTGCAGCACGCCGGCCGCATCGGGCACGTGCTGGAAGCCGAAGATCACCGTGATGGCCAGCGGCAGCGCCATCGAGAAGCCGATGAACGAGCCGAAGGTGACGATGTACAGCGCCGTCAGCGACCAGGTGTGCTTGTTGCGGAAGATCGCGAACTGCTTCGTCACGCCTTCCTTCATCTCGCCGAAGGCCGCGAGCTTCATCACCAGCAGCGCCAGCACGATGTCCAGCGGGATCGCCACCCACATGCTCAGCACGCCCAGGCCGGTGGGCGCGGGCAGGTACAGCCAGAGCATGAAGATCGCGGGCACGAAGGCCAGCGTGTAGAGGTAGGTGATCTTCGCGAAGGCCGTCAGCGGCGAGCCGGTGTTGGGCGACACCGTCTTCAGGTTGTTCATGCCCCACCAGCACAGCACGCTCAGCGGCACCAGCGACAGCACCCAGGCGAAGCCGGCGTTCTGGATCCAGGTCGGCGTGCCCGCGGCGATCCTGCCGAAGATCCAGCCGCTGTCCTTCACCAGCGTCATCGGCTCGCCGCCGAAGCTGCCCAGCAAGCCGACCGTCATCACCAGCGGGATCACGATCTGCATCGTCGTGACGCCGAAGTTGCCCAGGCCCGCGTTCAGGCCGAGCGCCGTGCCCTGCAGCCGCTTCGGGAAGAAGGTGCTGATGTTGGACATCGAGCTGGCGAAGTTGCCGCCGCCCACACCCGACCACAGCGCCATCAGCTGGAACACCCACAGCGGCCACTCGGGGTGCTGCAGCGCGATGCCGGTGCCGATGGCCGGCGCCAGCAGCATCGCGGTGGTCAGGAAGATGGTGTTGCGGCCACCGGCCAGGCGGATCAGGAACGAGGCCGGGATGCGCATCGTGGCGCCCGCGATGCCGGCGATCGCCGTCAGCGTGAACAGCTCGGCCTGGGTGAACGGGAAGCCCAGGTTGAGCATCTGCACGGTGATGATCCCCCACATGCCCCAGACCGCGAAGCCGCACAGCAGGGCCGGCACCGAGATCCAGAGGTTGCGGTAGGCGATCTTCTTGCCGGTGCCTTCCCAGAAGGTGTCGTCTTCCGGGCGCCAGTCGTGAACGTCTGCACCCCGGTCGCCGGGTACGGCGACCGACCCGCCGAGCGGGTCGGGCCTTGCTTGGGGCGGCCCGGCGCGGCGGCCCGCGTCGGTGCCGTCGATCGGCTTGGTTGTTGCCATTGTTGGTTCTCCTTCAGCGCGCGAAGCTGCGCGACAGCGGCGAGGCCGGGGCGTGTTCGCCGATGACCTCGGTCTTGCGCACTTCGGTCCAGTACATCCAGATCAGCGAGACCCAGACCACGCCGTACATCAGCATGAAGGCGCTGCTGCGGATGCCGGTCAGGTCCATCAGCGCGCCGAACAGGATCGGCAGCACGAAGCCGCCCAGACCGCCGGCCAGGCCGACGATGCCGCTGACGGTGCCGATGTTGTGCGGGTAGTCGTCGCCGATGTACTTGAAGACGCTGGCCTTGCCGAAGGCCCAGGCGATGCCCAGGATGAACATCAGCGCGGTGAACAGGTAGACGTTCAGGCCGATGTGGAAGCTCTTCGGGCCGTCGACCGTGAAGATCGTGAAGTCGGTCTGCGGGTAGCTCAGCAGGAACAGGCAGATCCAGCTCACCCACAGCACCCACCAGGTGACCTGGTGCGCGCCGTACTTGTCCGACAGCACGCCGCCCACCGCGCGCAGCACGCCGCCGGGCAGGCTGAAGCAGGCCGCCAGCAGCGCCGCGGTCTGGATCGACAGGCCGAACTCGCCCACGTAGTACTGCACCATCCACAGCGCCAGCGCCACGTAGCCGCCGAAGACGATGCTGTAGTACTGGCAGTACTTCAGCACCTTGGGGTCCTTCAGCATCTTCAGCTGGTCGCTGAACTTCGTGTTCGACGGCACCAGGTGCTTGGGGTCGCTGGCGCTGAAGAACCAGAACAGGATCACCGTGCCCAGCATCACCGCGGCGTAGACCTGCGGCACCAGCGCCCAGCCGCCCACGGCCAGCAGCGCGGGGGCCACGAACTTGTTCACCGCCGAGCCCGAATTGCCGGCGCCGTACACGCCCATCGCCATGCCTTGGCGGCTCTTCGGGAACCAGCGCGCCACGTAGGGCGTGCCGACCGAGAAGCTGCCGCCGGCCAGGCCGACGAACAGGCCGATCACCAGGAAGTGCCAGTAGGCCGTGGCGTAGGCCATCAGGAAGATGGCGGGCACGGTGGCGGCCATCAGCACCGTCATCACGATGCGGCCGCCGTACTTGTCGGTCCAGATGCCCAGCGGCACGCGGATCAGCGATCCAGTCAGCACCGGCGTGGCGGTGAGCAGGCCGAACTCGGTGGCGTTCAGGCCCAGCGTCTTCTTCAGCGGGATGCCGATGACGCCGAACATCATCCACACCATGAAGCACACGGTGAACGCCAGGGTGCTGACGATCAGCACCGACCAGGCTTGGCGGGGAATGGGGGCGGGGGTGGTGACCATGGGACAGGCTCGTCGGGAAGACGCAGCAACTGTCCCGCGACGCGGCCCCGGCCACCATCCACCGGCAGGGCAGGTGCGGCCCGGCGGAAGAACGATGGCGGCAGCGCCGGCCATCGTTCCGAAGAACTACCCGGCCGCCTGTTTCAGCGGCGCTTGCGCTGGATCAAATGCCCAGCCGCTGGCCCAGCGCTGCCTGGTCCAGCGTGGCCGACGCGCCGGCCAGCACGACCTGGCCCTTTTCCAGCACCACGGCCTGGTCGGTGTGCGCCAGCACCTCGCGGTGGTTGCGGTCGACGATCAGCGTGCTGATGCCGCTGCGGCGGATCTCGGCGATGACGCGCCAGATCTCGGCCACGATCAGCGGCGCCAGGCCCTCGGTGGCTTCGTCGAGTATCAGCAGCAGCGGATTCGTCATCAGCGCGCGGCCGATGGACAGCATCTGCTGCTCGCCGCCGCTGAGCTGCTGGCCGCCGTGTTCCAGCCGCTCGGCCAGCCGCGGGAAGGTGGCCAGCACGCGCTCGAAGGTCCAGTCGCGCTGCCCGGTGGGGCCGGGCCGCGCGCTCATCACCAGGTTCTCGCGCACGCTGAGGTTGGGGAACACGCCGCGCCCCTCGGGCACGTAGCCGATGCCCAGCCGCGCCATCTTCTCGGGCGCGTGGCCGTTCACCGTGCGGCCCTGCCAGGCCACCGTGCCGGCCTTCGCGGGCACGTAGCCCATGATGGCGCGGATCAGCGTCGTCTTGCCCATGCCGTTGCGGCCCAGCAGGCCCAGCGCCGTGCCGGCCGGCAGCGCCAGGCTCACGCCGCGCAGGATGTGGCTGTCGCCGTAGTAGGTGTTGAGGCCGTCGACGGTGAGCATGGTCATGGTCATGGGCAGGGGCCTCAGTGCTCGCCCAGGTAGGCGACCTGCACGTCGCGGTTGCTGCGGATGGCCGCCGGCGTGTCGCTGGCGATGACCTCGCCGTTGACCATCACGGTGATGCGGTCGGCGATGCGGAACACGGCGTCCATGTCGTGCTCCACCAGCAGGATGGCGTGGCCCGTGCGCAGCTGCGCCAGCAGCGCCAGCATGCGGTCGGTCTCTTCGCTGCCCATGCCGGCCAGCGGTTCGTCGAGCAGCAGCACACGCGGCTCGGTGGCCAGGCACATCGCGATCTCGAGCTGCCGCTTGCCGCCGTGGCTGAGCGCGCCGGCCGGGCGCTCGGCGAATTCCGCCAGGCCCGCGGCAGCCAGCGCGTCGCGCGCGATGCGGCCGCTCTCGGCGCAGTCGGCGGCGCTCTGCCACAGCGCCCACGGGCGCGCGTGTGCGGCCTGCGCGCACAGGCGGGCGTTCTCGAACACGCTGAACTCGGGAAAGATCGTCGTGCGCTGGTAGCTGCGGCCGACGCCGGCGCGCGCGCGCCGCGCCTGCGGCCAGGCGGTGATGTCCTCGCCGCCGAGCAGGATGCGCCCGGCCGACGCCGGCAGCTCGCCGCTGAGCATGTTGATCAGCGTCGACTTGCCGGCGCCGTTGGTGCCGATCACCGCATGCACCTGCCCGGGCAGCAGCTGCAGCGCGACGTTGCCCACCGCCGTGAGGCCGCCGAAGCGGCGCGTCAGGCCTTCGCAGGCCAGCAGCGCGGCGCTCACCGCGTGCGCTCCAGCAGGCCGATCAGGCCCTTGGGCAGCAGCGCGACGAAGGCGATGATGGTCAGGCCCAGCGTCAGCTGCCAGTGGTCGGCGAGGAAGTCGCCGACGAAGCCGGGCGTCGCGTACAGCTCCTTGAGCAGCGTGAACGCGGCCGCGCCGATGACGGCGCCGCGCAGGTGGCCCAGGCCGCCCAGGATGATCATCAGCAGCACCGCGCCGCTCTCGTGCCAGCTCAGCAGCTCGGGGTTCACGAAGCCGTCCTTCACCGCCAGCAGGAAGCCCGCCAGCCCGGCCAGCGCGCCGGCCAGCACGAAGGCCGCCAGCTTGTACAGGTAGGTGTTGAAGCCGGTGGCGCGCATGCGCTGCTCGTTGACGCGGATGCCCGCCAGCGCGTGCCCGAAGCGGCTGCGCCGCAGCAGCGCCAGGCCGCCGTAGGTGGCCACCAATGCCGCCAGCACCAGGTAGTAGAAGTGCAGCTTGTTGCCGCCGTCGAGCAGGCCCAGCACCGGCCGCACGTTGAGGTAGATGCCGTCGCTGCCGCCGCCGAGCTGCGTGTCGTGGAACACGAAGTAGGCCATCTGCGCGAAGGCCAGCGTGACCATGATGAAGTACACGCCCTTGGTGCGCAGGCTCAGGGCGCCGACGAACAGCGCATAGAGCGCCGCCACCGCCATCGCGGCGCCGGCCAGCAGCGCCACGTTGCCGGGGTCGGCCTCGGGGCTGAGCAGCACCGTCACGTAGGCGCCCAGGCCGAAGAAGGCCGCGTGCCCCAGGCTCACCAGGCCGGTCATGCCCACCAGCAGCTCCAGGCTGAGCGCGAACACCGCGAAGATCAGGATCTTCACGACCAGGTCGGTGGTGTACGGCGTCAGCACCGCGGGCAGCGCGGCCAGCAGCAGCGCGGCGATCCAGGGCAGGGCGCGTGCCATCTCAGTAGCCCCGCTTCATCAGGCCCTCGGGCCGCCACACCAGCACGATGGCCATCAGCAGGTACACGCCGATGCCCGAGAGCTCGGCGAAGAACACCTTGCCGAAGGTGTCGACGAAGCCCACCAGCAGCGAGGCCACCAGCGCGCCGCTGATCGAGCCGATGCCGCCGATGACCACGACGACGAAGCTGATGATCAGCACGTGGCCGCCCATGCCCGGGTACACGCTGCTCATGGGGGCTGCGATCATGCCGGCCAGCGCCGCCAGCGCCACACCGCCGGCGAAGACGATGCGGTACAGCCGCGTGATGTCGATGCCCAGGCCGCGCACCATGTCGCGGTTGCTGGCGCCGGCGCGGATCATCATGCCCAGCCGCGTCCTGTTGACCACCAGGTACAGCGCGATGCCCACCACGATGCAGGCGGCGCTGGCGAACAGCCGGTACACCGGGTAAGTCATCAGCTCGCCCAGCGGGATGCTGCCGGCCAGCCAGTCGGGCGCCTTCACGCCGTGCACGTCGTTGCCGACCAGGATGCTGCGCACTTCCTCGAACACCAGGATCAGCGCATACGTCATCAGCACCTGCTGCAGGTGTTCACGCTGGTACAGGTAGCTGAAGAACAGCCATTCGAGCAGGTAGCCGAACAGCGCCGACAGCAGCACGCCCACCACCAGCATCAGCAGGAACTGCTGCCCGAACAGCGGCGCGATGCCGAACGCCAGGTAGGCCCCGGCCATGTAGAAGCTGCCGTGCGCCAGGTTGATGACGCCCATGATGCCGAAGATGAGCGTCAGCCCCGACGCCACCAGGAACAGCAGCAGGCCGTACTGCACCGCGTTCAGGCACTGGACGAGAAAGGTGGCGAGATCCATCGGCGCAACAGGTTGGGCAGCAGGGGCATCAAGCAACCGCCGTGCCCCGGCTCTGCCGGGTCACCAGCGGTGCCCCCCTGGGGGGGACGCGCGCAGCGCGTTCGGGGGGGGCCGAATTCAGCCTCTGCAGCCGCGCCCCGGATCGGCCAGCGCCTTCACGGCCACGCCGCGCAGTTCGTTGTTCGTGCCCTTGGCCTCGCGCAGGAAGATGTCCTGGACCGGGTTGCGCTGCGGGCTCAGGCTGAACTTGCCGCGCGGGCTGTCGATGACGGCCTTGTTCATCGCCTCGAGCATGGCGTCGCGCTTGCTGAAGTCGCCCTTCACGGCGTTCAGGCCGGCGGCCAGCATCTGCGCCGCGTCGTAGCCCTGCACCGCGTAGACGTCGGCGTTGGCCTTGTAGGTCAGCGCGAAGCTCTTGCGGAAGGCGTTGTTGCGCGGCGTGTCGATGTTGTCGGCGTAGTGCAGCGTGCTCAGGATGCCCTGGGCGCTGGCGCCCTGCGCTTCCAGCGTGCCGTCGGTCAGGAAGCCCGAGGCCACCAGCGGCACCGTCTTCTTCAGGCCCGCGGCGTCGTAGTCCTTGACGAACTTGACCGCGCCGCCGCCGGCGAAGAACGCGAACACCACGTCGGGCTTCTGCGCCGCGATCTCGGTCAGCAGCGCCTGGAACTCCACGTTCGGGAACGGCAGCGTCAGTTCCTTGGCGACCTTGCCGCCGCCCTTCTCGAAGGCCTCGGTGAAGCCCTTCACCGTCTCCTGGCCGGCGGCGTAGTTCCAGGTGATGGTCATCGCGCGCTTGTAGCCCTTGCCCGCGGCCACCACGCCGGCGGCGTAGCCCGGCTGCCAGTTGCTGAAGCTGCTGCGGAAGATGTTCTTCGCGCACTGCGCGCCGGTGATGGCGTCGGCGCCCGCGTTCGGCACGATCAGCAGTGTGTTGCTCTCGCGCGCGGCACGCGCCATCGCCAGCGCCACGCCGCTGTGCACGGTGCCGACGATGACGTCGACCTGGTCGCGCTTGATCAGCTTGTTGACGTTGTCGGTGGCCTTGCTGGGGTCGCTCTCGTCGTCGACCTTGAAGTACTGGATCTCGCGCCCGCCGAGCTTGCCGCCCTGTTCCTGCACGTGCAGCTTGAAGCCCTTCTCGATGAAGTCGCCCAGTGCCGCGAAGGTGCCGGTGGCCGGCAGCATGAAGCCCACCTTCAGCGGCGCCTGCTGCGCCTGGGCGGCGCCGGCCAGCAGCAGGCCGCAGGCGGCGGCGGCCACGGTCAGTCCGAGGGTGCGGCGGGAAGTGGTGGGCTGGGACATGGGGCGGGGTCTCCTGTGGACAGCGACACGACAAGCGTTGCCGTGCGGGTGAGAAGATGCATCATCGTTCATGTTCTGCACTTTGATGCATAGGGCTTGTACCGATCTGGCGCCGTTTCCGGCCTGTCGGCTGCACCCGATGCTGCCGCCCGCGCCCCCGCACCGCCAGCGGGGATGCCCGATGCGCCCCGCTCACCCGGGGATGGGCAACCCCACGTAGTTCTCGGCCATCACCGTCTGCGCCGCGACCGAGCCGCACAGGTAGTCGAGCTCGGCCAGCTGCATCTTGGCGCCGAAGCCGCCGGTCTCGGGGAACTGGTGCATCAGCGACGTGAACCACCAGCTGAAGCGTTCGGCCTTCCACACCCGCGACAGCGCGCGTTCGGAGTAGCGGTCGATGCCTTCGTCGCTGCCGCCGTAGTGCTGGATGAGGCCGCGCGCCAGCAGCGCCACGTCGCTGGCGGCCAGGTTCAGGCCCTTGGCGCCGGTGGGCGGCACGATGTGCGCGGCGTCGCCGGCCAGGAACAGGCGGCCGAAGCGCATCGGCTCGGTGACGAAGCTGCGCAGCGGCGCGATGCTCTTCTCGATCGACGGGCCCGTCACCAGCCGCTCGGCGTCGGCGGCGGGCAGGCGTCGCTTCAGCTCGTCCCAGAAGGCGTCGTCGGACCAGGCCTCGACCTGCTCGTCCAGCCGGCACTGCACGTAGTAGCGGCTGCGGGTCTTGCTGCGCATGCTGGCGAGCATGAAGCCGCGGTCGCTGTTGCCGTAGATCAGCTCGTGGCTCACCGGCGGCACGTCGGCCAGCACGCCCAGCCAGCCGAAGGGGTAGACCTTTTCGAACGTCTGGATCGCCGAGCCCGGCACGCTGGCGCGGCACACGCCGTGGAAGCCGTCGCAGCCGGCGATGAAGTCGGCCTCCAGCCGCTGTTCGACGCCGTTCTGGCGGAAGGTGACGAACGGCCGTGCGGTGTCGAAGCCGCCGACGGCCACGTTGTCGGCGTCGTAGACGGTGGTGCGGCCGACCGCCGCGCGGTGGTCCATCAGGTCGCGCGTGACCTCGGTCTGGCCGTACACCACCACCCGCCTGCCGGTGAGCGCGTGCAGGTCGATGCGGTGGCGGCGGCCGGCGAAGCACAGGTCGAAGCCGTCGTGCGGCAGGCCTTCGGCGTGCAGCCGCGCGCCGACGCCGGCTTCGTCGAGCAGGTCCACCGCCACCTGCTCCAGCACGCCGGCGCGGATGCGGCCGAGCACGTAGTCGGGGCTGCGCTGCTCGACGATGACGTGGTCGATGCCGGCCTTGTGCAGCAGTGCGCCGAGCAGCAGCCCCGAGGGGCCGGCGCCGACGATGGCAACCTGGGTGCGCATGGGAGGTCTCCGCGTTCTTGAGTGATGTCAAAGCGTAGGCGTCCGCGCCCGCGCGCTCAATGGACGGATGCAGCCAGCGCCTGGACAATCCGAACATGCCCGCGCGCCCGCCACCCGCCCTGCCTGCCTACGCGCTGTACGGCGAAGGCGCGCCCGGCCTGCCCGGCGCGGCAGCGGCGGTGGACGCGCTGCACTGCGAGTCGATCGCTGCGCGCAGCCGGCTGCACGGCTGGGAGATCCGCCCGCACCGCCACGAGCACCTGGTGCAGCTGCTGTGGCTGCAGCGCGGCACGGCCGAGGCCACGCTGGACGGCAGGGTGCAGGCGCTGACCGGGCCGGCCCTGGTGACGGTGCCGGCGCTGGCGGCGCACGGCTTCCGCTTCGCCCCCGAGGTGCAGGGCCTGGTGTTCACGGTGCAGGAACGGCACCTGCAGGGCCTGCTGGCCACGGCCCCCGGCCTGGCGGCGGCGCTGCTGGCGCTGCGTGGCTGGGCGCTGCAGCGCGCGGGCGGCCAGGCGCAGGCGGTGGCCGCGGCGGCGCGCGCGCTGCGCGACGAGCTGCAGGCCGACGCCGCCCACCGCGCCGCGGCGCTCGACGCCGGCCTGCTGCGCCTGCTGGTGGCCGCCGCGCGCACGCTGCCGCAGGCCCGCGAGGCCGCACACGCGGTGCCCGAGCGTGCGCTGGCGCACGTGCGGCGCTTCCGTGCGCTGGTGGAGGCGCAGTACCGGCAGCAGCCGGCGCTGGCCGCGCTGGCGGCGCCGCTGGGCATCACGCCGACGCAGCTGAACCGGGTGTGCCGGCAGGTGCTGGGGCGCAGTGCCTTGGGCGTGCTGCACGCCCGGCTGGTGCTGGAAGCGCAGCGCGACCTGGCCTACACCGCGATGAGCGTGAAGCAGATCGCGATCGACCTGGGCTTCGGCGACGCCGCCTACTTCACGCGCTTCTTCCAGCGCCAGACCGGCTGCACGCCCACGGCGTGGCGGCAGCGGCGCGGGGGCTGAGCGCGGGGGCTACTCCTGCACCAATGCCAGCACGCGTTCCTGCATGCGCTCGCGCAGGCAGGCGGCGTCGGCGCCGCAGCGCTCGCGCTCGGCCAGCCAGGCGCGCTGCTCGGCCTGCAGGCGCGGCAGCTCGTCGGCGCGGCGCGTGCGGGCCTCGCGCCAGGCCTGCGCCACGCTGCGGTCCCAGGCCGCCAGCGCCACGTCGGCGCACAGCGCCTGCTCGCCGGGCGTCCGCGCGGCGCTGCAGGCGAAGCTGGGCCGCGGCGGCGCGCCGGGCACGCGGCGCGCCAGGTGCAGCAGCGCCTGGCCGTGGCGCAGCAGCAGGCGGTCGGCCGCGGTCTGCACCAGCCAGGCGGCGTCCCAGGGGGCGGCGATGCGGCCGTCGGCGTCGGGCGTGCAGCGCGGGCGCTGCACCGAGATCGGGCCGGCGCCGTCGACACGGGCGTCCAGGCCCATCTGCGCCGGCGTCGGCGCAGCAGCGCGCCCCGGGGCCGGCGGGCGCGGGAAGCTGGCCGCCAGCAACGCGGGCCAGGTGCCGGGCTGCCGGTTCCATTGCGGCTGGTTGCAGCGGGCGCCGTCGACGTCCCATTGCAGCGCGTCGGTGGCGATCACGAGTTCGCGGCCCAGCAACTGCGGGTCGTCGGGGCGCCAGGTCCAGCGCGGCTGGTCGGCGGGATCGACGGCCACGCGCACCACGTCCCAGGTGCCGTGCATGCCCAGGCGGCCGGTGCTGTTGCCGCTGTCGGCCCAGACGGCGCCCGCGGCGGTGGCCGCCAGCAGCGCGGCGGCGGCGAAGGCACGAGCGGCAGCACGGCGCGTCACTTGGGCGGCTCCACCTTCAGCGGCGGCTGCGCCGCGGCCTCTTCCTTGCGCTGCTCGATCGCCTCGGTGATCGGCAGCGTGTTGCGGGCCTCGAACAGCGCCGCCTCGAAGGCCTTGGCCATGGTGGCGATCTCCTGCGCCGCGTCGCTGCCGTTGACCATCGCGCGCGCGCCGACGTAGTTGGCGCGGCCGCCGCTGAAGTACTTCGAGAACGTGCGGCCGTTGGCGAAGCCGAACCCGGTGCGCATGCCGTGCGACATGATCTTGTAGGCGGTCTCGGGCTGCTTCACCAGTTCGGGGTCGAACAGCAGGTCCAGGCCCAGGCCGATGGCGTTGCCGGCCTTGGCGTAGTTGCTCCACCAGGTCAGCTGCACGTAGCCGCGGCCGTAGTAGGCCAGCGGCGTGCCGGGGTCGTCGTTGTAGGCCTTCACGGCATCGCCGCCGTCGGTGGTGCCCATGGTCGCGCCCTTCTTCACCGGCTTGAAGGTGCCCGAGGCGGCAATGAGGAACTGGTCGCCGTCCTGCTCGGTGATGCGCGCCGTGCCGTCTTCCAGCTTGAACACCTTCACCGGCTCGTGGTACTGGCGGCCCTTGCCGAAGCCGACCTCGGCCACCGGCGCCATCGTCACGACCCAGTTCTTGACGGTGCGGGTCTGCGGCTGGCCGTTCTTGTCGAGCACCGGCTTGCCCTTCTTGTCGAGCACGCGCACCTGCGCCGCTTCCGGGTGGGTGGTTTCCTTCAGCACCGTGGCCAGCATGTAGGCCATCCAGCGGATGTCCTGGATCTCGGTGTCGCGCTCCATCATGCCCAGCAGCGCGAGCACGTCGTTCTGCACGTTGGCACCCATGCCGCGCTTCTTGAAGGCGCGGTGGAAGGCCTCCATGAACACCTTCTGGTTGAAGGTGCCGGTGTAGCGGTAGTCGGCGTCGGTCTTCTTCGGCGCGGCCTTCTTGGCCGGTGCTGTCTTCTTCGCGGCGACCTTCGTCGGCATGTCGTCTCCCCGGACTGGTCCATCAACGGAACCGAAGCGCCGGGAATGATGCCACCCGCGCCGGTGGCCGCGAGTGTCAGACCCGTTCCAGCACCACGGCAATCCCCTGGCCGACACCGATGCACATCGTGCACAGCGCGTAGCGCCCGCCGCGGCCGCCGTTCATGCGGTGCAGCTGGTTCACCGCCGTGGTGGCCAGCCGCGCGCCGCTGGCGCCCAGCGGATGGCCCAGCGCGATGGCGCCGCCGTTGGGGTTCACGCGCGGGTCGTCGTCCTGCAGGCCCAGGTCGCGCAGCACCGCCAGGCCCTGCGCGGCGAAGGCCTCGTTCAGCTCGATGACGTCGATCTGCTCCAGGCGCAGCCCGGTGAGCTCCAGCACGCGGCGCGTGGCCGGCGCGGGGCCGATGCCCATCACGCGCGGCGCCACGCCGGCGGTGGCCATGGCCACGATGCGGGCGCGCGGCGTCAGGCCGTTGCGGGCGGCGGCGGCTTCGCTGGCGATCAGCAGCGCGCAGGCACCGTCGTTCACGCCGCTGGCGTTGCCGGCGGTCACCGTGCCGTCGGGGCGCACGATGGGCTTGAGCCTGGCCAGCGCCTCCAGGCTGGTGGCGCGCGGGTGCTCGTCCTGCGCCACGACCACGGCCTCGCCCTTCTTCTGCGGCAGCGTCACCGGGCAGATCTCGGCGTCGAAGAAGCCGGCCTGCTGTGCCGCCACGGCCTTCTGCTGGCTGGCCAGCGCCATGCGGTCCTGGGCCTCGCGCTCGATCTTCCAGTCGGTGGCCACGTTCTCGGCCGTCTCGGGCATGGAGTCGACGCCGTACAGCTCCTTCATCAGCTTGTTGACGAAGCGCCAGCCGATGGTGGTGTCGTAGACCGCGTTGTCGCGGCTGAAGGCCGAGGTGGCCTTGGGCATCACGAAGGGCGCGCGGCTCATGCTTTCGACGCCGCCGGCGATCATCAGCTGCGCCTCGCCGGCCTTGATGGCGCGCGCGGCGCTGCCGACGGCGTCGAGGCCGCTGCCGCACAGGCGGTTCACCGTGGCGCCGGGCACGCCCAGCGGCAGGCCGGCCAGCAGCGCCGCCATGCGCGCGACGTTGCGGTTGTCCTCGCCGGCCTGGTTGGCGCAGCCGTAGAGCACGTCGGCCACCTGCTCCCAGTCCACGCGCGCATTGCGCGCCATCAGCGCGCGGATCGGCAGTGCCGCCAGGTCGTCGGTGCGCACCGACGACAGTGCGCCGCCGTAGCGGCCGAAGGGGGTGCGTTGCGCGTCGCAGATGAAGGCTTGGGTCATGGCGGGGGCAAGGTGGTGGTTCAGTCGATCAGGGGCACGGCGGTCACGGCCTGCACGTCGGCGCGCGTCAGGCCGTTGAAGGCCTCGACCAGGCGCACACCGGCGGGCGTGATGTCGAGCACGGCCAGGTCAGTGTAGACACGGCTGACGCAGCCGGGGGCGGTGAGCGGGTAGGTGCAGGCGGGCACGATCTTGCTCTCGCCCGCCTTGGTGGTGTGCTCCATCATCACGAAGGTCTTCTTCGCGCCGATGGCCAGGTCCATCGCACCGCCGACGGCGGGAATGGCATCGGGCGCGCCGGTGTGCCAGTTGGCCAGGTCGCCCGCGGCGCTGACCTGGAAGGCGCCGAGCACGCAGACGTCGAGGTGGCCGCCGCGCATCATCGCGAAGCTGTCGGCGCTGTGGAAGAACGCGCCGCCGGCCAGCAGCGTCACCGGCTGCTTGCCGGCGTTGATGAGCTCGGGGTCCTCGGCGCCCGGGGCGGGCGCCGGGCCCATGCCGAGCAGGCCGTTCTCGCTGTGCAGCAGCACCTCGCGGTCGGCCGGCAGGTGGTTGGCCACCAGCGTGGGCAGGCCGATGCCGAGGTTCACCACCGCGCCCTCGGGGATGTCGCGGGCGACGCGGGCCGCCATCTGGTCGCGTGTGAGTCGCTGCATGCTCAGATCTTCACGATGCGTTGCACGAACAGGCCGGGGGTGACCACGGCCTCGGGGTCGAGCGCGCCCAGCGGCACCACCTCGCGCACCGAGGCGATGGTGCAGCGGGCGGCCATCGCCATCAGCGGGCCGAAGTTGCGCGCGGTCTTGCGGTAGACGAGGTTGCCCCAGCGGTCGGCGCGCTCGGCGTGGATCAGCGCCACGTCGGCGTGCAGCGGGCTTTCCAGCACGTAGCCGCGGCCGTCGATGACCCGCGTCTCCTTGCCCTCGGCCAGCGGCGTGCCGTAGCCGGTGGGCGTGTAGAAGCCGCCGATGCCGGCGCCGGCGGCGCGGATGCGTTCGGCCAGGTTGCCCTGCGGCACCAGTTCGAGCTCGATCTTGCCGGCGCGGTACAGCGCGTCGAACACCTGCGAGTCGGCCTGGCGCGGGAACGAGCAGACGATCTTGCGCACGCGCCCGGCCTGCAGCAGCGCGGCCAGGCCGGTGGTGCCGTTGCCGGCGTTGTTGTTGACGATGGTGAGGTCGCGCGCGCCCTGGGCGATGAGGGCGTCGATCAGCACCGCCGGCTGGCCGGCCGGGCCGAAGCCGCCGACCATCACGGTGGCGCCGTCGCGCACGTCGGCCAGCGCGGCTTCGGGGCTGGGCAGCTGTTTGTCGATCACGGCAGAGGCAGGGTTAGAAAGTTCGCAGTAAGAACACAAGTGCGATTAGTGAACATTCTAGGGCGGCCACCGGCCGTCCGCAAGCGCCGCACGCCCGTCCGGGGCCGTGCTGGCACTCAAGTTGTGGCGCGGTGCGGCCGAAATGCCAGAGGTGGGCCGCAGCGCGTGGCCGGCCTTGTCCATCGTTCCAGGAAGCCGAGATGTCCCAAACCATTGCCGTCCAGGACCTGCGTGTCGGCATGTACGTCCATCTGGACCTCGGATGGATGGCACACCCGTTCCCGCTGTCGAGCTTCCGCATCGTCTCGGCCGACCAGATCGCCACCATCCGCGGCCTCGGCCTGAAGCAGTTGCGCTGGGTGCCGGAGAAGAGCGAGCTGGCCGACGAACCGTCCGCGCCGGGCAGCACGCCGGCGGCCGTGCCCGCCGCTGCCGAGCACGAGACCCTGGAGCAGGCGGCGGCACGCCTGCGCCGCGAGCAGCTGGCCGAGCAGCGCACCGCCACGCAGCTGTGCGAACGCCAGTACGGCGAAGCCGGTCGCGCCTGGCGCGAGGCCACCGACGCCGTGATCGCGCAGCCGGTGCGGGCCCGCGAGGAGACCGAGGCGCTCACCGGCGCGCTGCTCGACAAGATGCTGGTCGACGGCGAGATGTGCATCCGGCTGCTGACCAACGGCGCCGGCGACCGCGCCACCGCGCACGCGCTCAACGTGGCCGTGATCGCGCTGCTGATGGGCCGCACCTTCGGCATGAGCCGCGACGAGATGATGGACCTGGGCGTCGGTGCGCTGATGCACGACGTGGGCAAGATCCAGATGCCCGACCGCCTGCGCCACGCCGACGAGGCCTTCAGCAGCGCCGAGGTCAACGCCTACCGCGAGCACGTCGCCACCGGCGTCACCCAGGGCAAGCGCATGGGCCTGAGCGCCGGCGCGCTGCTGGTGCTGGCGCAGCACCACGAGCAGGCCGACGGCACCGGCTTCCCGCTGAAGCTGGGCATCGACCGGCTCTCCACCGCGGCGCGCATCGTCGCGCTGGTGAACCGCTACGACAACCTGTGCAACCCGCCGCAGATCGCGCGCGCGCTGACGCCGCACGAGGCGCTGTCGATGCTGTTCGCGCAGTCGCGCAGCAAGTTCGACGCGACGGTGCTGAACGCCTTCATCCGCATGATGGGCGTGTACCCGGCGGGCTCGGTGGTGCAGCTCACCGACGACCGCTACGCGATGGTGACGAGCGTGAACTCGTCGCGGCCGCTGAAGCCGCGCGTGCTCGTGCACGATCCGAAGTCGTCGCGCGAGGACGCCCTGTTCCTGAACCTGGAGACCACGCCCGACCTGGGTATCCGCCGCAGCCTGGCGCCGAACAAGCTGCCGCGCGAGGCGCTCGAGGCGCTGTCGCCGCGCCCGCGCGTGGCGTACTTCTTCGAAGCCGCGCCCGTGGAGGCGCGGCAGGCGAGGAACGAGGTCTTTGCTTGACGCGCGCACGCGCCACTGCCGTCGATGCCTGGGCCGCGCTGATCGAGGCCCTGCCGCAGGCCGCCTGGGTGGCCGAGCTGGACACGCGCGCGCTGGTGGCCGTCAACCGCCCGGCGCTCGCGCTGCTGGGCCAGCCGGCCGAGGCGCTGCTGGGCCAGCGGGCCGACCTGCTGGTGGCCACGCCCGAGGACATGGCCTACTGGGACGACGCTGCCGCCGGCCGCGCCGAGCGGCTGCTGTCGGACACCGTGGTCTGCACCGCGTCGGGCCGCACGGTGCATGTCGAACGCTCCATCGTGCCGATGGCCCTGCCGACGGCCGCCAGGGGCGGCGCCGGCAGCGGCAGGCCCACGCACTGCGTCGTGTCGCTGATCGACCGCAGCCAGCAGCAGCAGGCCGAGGACGCCCGCGAGGAGCTGCTGGCCGAGCTGCAGGCCACGCTGGAGTCGACCGCCGACGGCATCCTGGTCACCGACCTCGCCGGCCGCGTGCGCGCCTTCAACCGCCGCTTCGCGCAGATCTGGTCGGTGCCCGACGACCTGCTCGACCAGCGCAACGACCCCGCCGTGCATGCCTGGATGCGGCAGAGCGTGCTCGAGCCCGAGGCCTACGAACGCCGCCTGCACGCGGTGCAGCACGCCACGCTGCTGTCGACCACCGAGCGCATCGCGCTGCACGGCGGGCAGGTGCTCGAACGCGTGACGCGGCCGCTGTGGGTGCGTGGCCGCCCCGCCGGGCGCGTGTACTCGTTCCGCGACCTCACCGAGCGCATCGCCGCCGAGGAACGCATCGAGGAACTGGCCGTCACCGACACGCTGACCGGCCTGCCCAACCGCCGCCAGCTCGCCGACCGGGTGGCCGCCGCGGCCCAGCGCTGGCGCCGTGACGGCCCCGGCTTCGCGCTGCTGATGGTGGATCTGGACCGCTTCCGCCAGATCAACGACAGCCTGGGCCACGAGGTTGGCGACCGCGTGCTGCTGGAGGTGGCGCAGCGCATCCAGGGCTGCATGCGCGCCAACGACGTGCTCGCGCGCGTGGGCGGCGACCAGTTCGCGGTGCTGGTGCACGCCGCCGACGCCGGTGCTGCCGAAGCCACCGCGCGCCGCGTGCTCAACGTGGTGGCGCAGACCTGCAGCATCGACAGCGCGCAGTTCACCCTGACCTGCAGCATCGGCGTGGCGCTGTGCCCGCAGCACGGCCAGAACGTCGACGACCTGCTGCGCCACGCCGAAGCCGCGGTGCGTGCCGTGAAGGCCGGCGGCCGCAGCAGCTACCGCTTCCACCACAACCGCGTCGAAGCCGACATGCGCACGCACATGCGGCTCGACCACGCGATGCGCCAGGCCCTGGTGAGCAACCGCCTGCGGCTGCACTACCAGCCGCAGGTGCGGCTGAGCGACGGCGCGCTGGTCGGCGCCGAGGCGTTGATCCGCTGGCGCGACCCCGAGCTGGGCGAGGTGAGCCCGGCGCAGTTCATCCCGGTGGCCGAGGACACGGGCTTCATCGTCAACATCGGCGAATGGGTGCTGGCCCAGGCCGTGCGCCAGGCGGCGCTGTGGCGCGAGAGCGGGCGCGAGATGCCGATCGCGGTCAACGTCTCGGCGCTGCAGTTCCAGCAGGCGCAGTTCGTCGACAGCGTCGCGCGCGCGCTGGCCGTGACCGACCTGCCGCCGCGGCTGCTGGAGCTGGAGCTGACCGAGTCGATCCTGGTGCGCGACGCCGACGAGGCCCTGCAGCGCCTGCATGCGCTGGCGCGCCTGGGCGTGCGGCTGTCGATCGACGACTTCGGCACCGGCTACTCGAGCCTGGCGTACCTGAAGCGCTTCCCGATCGGCAAGCTGAAGATCGACCGCAGCTTCGTCAAGGGCCTGCCCGACGACGACAGCGACGTCGGCATCGTCAGCGCCATCCTGCAGATGGCCCGCGCACTGGGCATGCAGGTCATCGCCGAAGGCGTCGAGACCGAGCCGCAGCGCCAGTTCCTGCAGGCCGCCGGCTGCGCCGAGTTCCAGGGCTTCCTGTTCTCGCCCGCCATCGACGCGATGAGCTTCGAACGCTTCCTGCCGCCGCCGCGCCTGCCGGCGCCGCAGCGGCCGCACATCCGGCTGGTGCGCTGAAGGCCGCGCCACCCCGGCCCGTCGCGCGCTATGCTGCGCGCATGATCTACAAGTTCAAGAGCAAGGCCACCGGCGACCTGATCATGCTGGGGCCCCAGGGCGACGCGTTGCTGCGCCTGCTCGGCCGCACGCCGGCGGCCACCGGCATCATCGAGGTGCAGGACATGCCGGCCGCCGTGGCGGCCCTGCAGGCGGCGGTGGCCGCAGCCGAAGCCGCCCCGGCTGCCGGCGCCGGCGCGCCCGCCACCGAGCCCGGCGACGACCCGGCCGCGCAGGTCGGCCTGCGCCAGCGCGTCTGGCCCATGGTCGAGATGCTGCGCCGCGCCCACGACGCGCAGCAGCCGATCGTGTGGGGCGTCTGACCCCCATCTCACCACGACGATGACGACGAGGACCTGGAGATGAAGCTCTGGAGCGACAGCTGGACCAACGGCGACCGCATCCCCGCGCGCTACTGCGCCGGGCGCCTGGCGGACGGCGGCGGCGTGGCGTTCAGCGACAACCTGAACCCGCACCTGGCCTGGAGCGACGTGCCGGCCGAGGCGCAGTCGATGGTGCTGATCTGCCACGACTTCGACGTGCCCAGCCAGGCCGACGACGTCAACCAGCCCGGGCGCGAGGTGCCGGCCGACCTGCCGCGCGTGGACTTCTTCCACTGGGTCCTGGTCGACCTGCCGCCGCGCCCGACCGTCATCGCCGAAGGCGAGTTCAGCCGCGGCTTCACGCCGCGCGGCAAGCCCGGGCCGGCGCTGCCCGGCGGCGCGCGCCAGGGCCTGAACGACTACACCGGCTGGTTCGCGGGCGACCCCGAGCGCGCCGGCCAGTACTTCGGCTACGACGGCCCGTTCCCGCCCTTCAACGACTCGCTCGTGCACCATTACGTGTTCACGCTCTACGCCGTCGCGGTGGGCCGCCTGCCGGTCGACGGTGCCTTCACCGGCCCGCAGGTGCGCCAGGCGCTCGCCGGGCGGGTGCTGGCCGAAGCCACGTTCTCGGGCACCTACACGTTGAACCGCCGGCTGGCCGTCTGAATGTCCGAGGCGACGCGGCTGCTGCTGATCCGGCACGGCGAAACCGACTGGAACGCCGCGCAACGCATCCAGGGCCACACCGACATCCCGCTGAACGCCACCGGGCAGCGCCAGGCGGCCCGCATGGCGCTGGCGCTGGCGCACGAGGACCTGGCGGCCGTGTACAGCAGCGACCTGCAGCGCGCCGCGGCCACCGCGGCGCCGCTGGCCCAGGCCGCGGGCCTGCCGGTGGTGCACGACCGCGCGCTGCGCGAGCGCCATTTCGGCGCCTTCGAGGGCGCGAGCTTTCTCGAGATCGAGCAGCGCTGGCCCGACGACGCACGCCGCTGGCGCCAGCGCGACCCGGCGTTCGCGCCCGGCGGCGGCGAGTCGCTGCTGCAGTTCTACGACCGCGTGGTGGCCGCCACGCTGCGGCTGGCGGCCGGCCACCCCGGGCAGGCCATCGCGCTGGTGGCGCACGGCGGCGTGCTCGACTGCCTGTACCGCGCGGCCACGCGCATTGCGCTCGACGCGCCGCGCAGCTGGCAGCTCGGCAATGCCAGCATCAACCGCCTGCTGCACAGCCCCGAAGGCCTGGTGCTGGTGGGCTGGAACGACACGCGGCATCTCGACGCCGAAAGCGACGACGGCAGCGCCTGAGCGCTGCCGTCATCGTGTGTCGCAGGCCGCCGGTGCTGCCGGCGGCGGTGGTTGGGCTCAGCGCTGCCGCACCTCGCGCCACGAGTTCTTGCTCGGGTTGATGATGTCCTTGCCCGGCAGCGCCGGCTGCTTGCGCTCGCCGTCGTAGCTGCGCACCATGCCGCGCAGGTCGCCGGTGGCCGTGACCACGGCGGTGATGCCGGTGGAGTTGGCCTTGTCGAACAGCACTTCCGACACCGACGTCGCCCCGGCGACCTTGTCGCCCTTCTCGACGTCGATGACGTAGAGGTAGGAGCTGGCCGAGCAGTCGTTGGCGCCGGCGATGTTGGTCACGAAGGCGACACCGCCGTAGGCGATGGCCGGGCGCGTGTTGGCATGTTCCTTGGTCGGCAGGTCGATGAACCAGCCGCGCTGGGTGCCCCAGTCGACCGCGCTGGCGGTCAGCGTGTCGGTGGCGCGCACGTAGGTCTGCTGCACCAGGGTGCTGCGCGGCGTGGCCAGCGTGGCGCCGTCGGCGATGGCGTAGAAGGTGTTGGTGGCGTTGGTGCCCCAGTCGGTCACGTCCAGCAGCTTGCCGGTGCCCACCAGCACCACGCGCTGGGTGCCGATCGACACCAGCTCGGGCGCCGCCGTCACCGGCTGGGCCACGCCGCTGCTGTTGGTCAGCACGGCCACCTTGTGCGGTGCGCTGCCCGAGGCGGCGTCGAGGTCGAAGCGCCACAGGTTGCCCAGCAGGTCGCCGCCGTAGACGTAGCGCGTGCTGCCGTCGTCCTCGGCGTAGGCCGACACGTGCGTCAGGCCGGCTTCGCCGGTCAGCGAGCCGTCGGCGGTGGTGAACTCCTTGAGCAACGTGCCGTCGGCCGGGTCGAGCACGAACAGGCGGCCCTTGCCGTCGGCCGTGCTGTTGTAGCCCGAGGTCACGAGCACGCGGTAGTCGCCGCTGGCCAGCCGCACGATCACCGGCTTGCCCACGGTCTGGCCGACCTTGGGGCCGTTGGTGGTGTCGGTGGGCTGCGGGAACTGCCACTTGACCCAGGTCGAGGCATTGGCTTCGGTGTTGCTGCGCGGGGCGGTGACGTCCAGCGCGTAGTAGGCACGGCCGGCCGCGCCCATGCCCCCCACCAGCAGCTTGGTGCCGCCGGTGCTGACCTTGCCGACCACGGGCGTGCCGTCGAGCTGCGTCTTGAAGGCGTAGCTGCGGGCCGTGGTCTGGCCGATGTCGCCGAGCGCCGCGCGCGGAACGAAGGCCCACAGCTCCTTGCCCTTGTCGGCGCTGGTCTTGTCGGCCTCGAAGGCGTGCAGCATGCCTTCGCCCGATGCCACGTACAGCACCTTCTCGTCGCGGCTGATCACGGGCTCGGCGTTGATGACGGCGCCCAGCAGGCTGGTGCGGCTGCGGAAGGTCGTGCCCTCCAGCGTGCGGTTGCCACGCAGGTAGCTCATCACGTCGGCGGTCGTGCCCCAGGTGCTGCTCGGGTTGACGAGGCTGCCGACCGCGGCTTCGGTGAAGGCCACGCCGGCGGTGCCGTTGTACGAGGCGATCACGCGCGTGGTGGGGTCGCGGGCCAGCAGCAGCGCGCCGGCGTCCCAGGTGGGCGTGTCGCTGATGATGGCGGTGGACGTGTCGATCGGGTTGGCCGTGACGTTGCCCGACCAGCCGGCGGCGTTGTAGCTGGCCATGTAGGCCAGGCCGTCGCCCGACTGCAGGTTCACCGTGCTCACGGCCACGCTGCTCTGCGCGTTGGTGTCGTTGAGGATCTCGTTCAGGCCGTCGGTGATGCTCTGGAAGGTCTCGGTCGGCGAGGTCGCCAGGTACATGCGGCCGCGGCCGTTCACGGTGGCGTGCCAGAGGTCGTCGAGCATCGAGATGCTGTCGTTGACCGGCGTCGTCCAGGTCGGCGGCGAGGTCCAGGCGTTGGCACCCTTGCTCCACAGCGAGCCCGACAGGCCCAGCGAGATGGCGTACACGTTCAGGTGCAGGTCGGGGTTCTTGTCGGCCCAGGCGTCGGTGGCGCTGCTCGTGGGCACCAGCCCCGCGGGCAGCGGACTGGTCGTCGCGCGCAGGCGGTTGTTGTAGTAGGCCAGCGCCAGCGCCGCCAGGGTGCCGTCTTCCGTGGTCTGGTAGGGCGCGGTGTCGCCGCCGTACTTCGAGGCCGTGTAGGCCGGTGCCGAGACGCCCTTGTCGTTGGCGAAGCCGTCGGTCACGATGAAGGCGTTGTTCTTCTGGCAGGCGTACTTGACGACGTTCGCGTCGGTGTCGACCTGCGTGCCGATGTGCTTGAGCGTCGCCAGCGTGGGCGTGCCGACGCCCACCATCGCGTTGGTGTAGAAGCGGCCGGCCACGGCGAAGCGGTTCTGCGTGATGTCGGTGCTGTCGGCATCGTCCATCGTGACCGTGCCCAGGCTGTTGAAGGGCACCACGTCCATGCGCAGGCCGGTGATGTTCTCGAGCACCGCGCCCATCGAACCCGCCAGCATCAGCTTGCGCTTGCGGTGGTAGGTGAACCAGTTGGCGAAGTTCTGCAGCTCGGCGGCGTAGGTGCGGCCGGTGGGATAGCTGGTGACGGCCGCCTTGATCTCGTAGCGGCGCAGCTTGCCGGTGCCGTCGGGCGAGGCGACGCAGGCCGAGTCGGGCGCGGTGCTCACGGTGCAGTCGGGCGCCGGCACGCAGGTCTTGTCGGTCGACGGGCAGACGGTCGGGTGCCAGTAGGTGGCCGGGAAGTACGGAATGCGCGCGATGCAGCTCTCGCCGGCGGCCACGGTCGTGACCGCGGTCAGCGTGCGCCGCGTGCTGCCGTCGCACACGCCCGAGCTGGTGGACGAGGCGACCACGCTGGTGCCCACCGGCAGCGTCATGCCGCCGTAGACGCGGAAGGCGTAGTTGTTGTCGGCGAAGTTGGTGACGCTGCTGTCCCAGGCCGTGGTCAGGTTGATCGTCGGCGGCGTGTCGGGCGCGGCGATCTGCGGGTGGCCGGGTGCGGCGGTGGTGCTGGCGTTGGCGTAGGTGCGCGTGGCGCCGTGCGCGTACGCGGGCGACCACGGCTTGTACGTGACGGCCGGGTTGTAGTAGATCGGGTTGAAGCGCCACGAGCGCATCCACGCCAGCTGCGCGATGGGCGGCGCGGCGCGGCCGTTGTTGCTGCCGGTGGTGTAGAGCTGGCCGCCGATGTTCACGCCCATCGGGAACAGGTACGACAGCTGCGCGTAGCCGGCCGAGCCCGACGACGTGCGCGGTGCATTCGTGCCGCTGTCCCAGGCCGTCGTGCCGTCCCAGTAGGCCACGCCCGAGGGGGTGTTGAGCAGGAACTCCCAGTCCATCGAGCCCGAGTCGTCCATGCCCCAGATCACGTTGGGCTTGGCCAGCACCGAGGCCTTCAGCGGCAGCTCGGCCAGGTCGGTGGCGTGCGAGGCCACCGAGCCGAGCAGGCCGCCCAGCGCGACCATCGACGTCACGAATTGCAGTGCGGATTTCATCTTCAACCCCGGGTGACGAGCGATTGCACGAAGGTCTGCGTGCCCTTCGGTCCGGTCACGCGCACGGTGACGCGGTACTGCTTGGAATTGGGCGGGTTCAGGGGCTCGGGCCCGACGGCGCGGCTGCCCATCTTCGGCACCTGCTTGACCAGGCACTCGCGCAGCGGCTGCGTCACCGGCGTCACGGTGCAGGCGCGCTCGGCCACGTAGCGCACGGTCATCTGGCCCACGGTGGTCTGCGGCGCGGCGTTCCAGTCGACGCCCGTGGGCAGGCCGTTGCTGTCCTTGGCCAGCGCGGTGGGCGAATACCAGCTGCTGATGGCGGTGTCCTCGTCGGTCAGCGCCTGCACGGCGATGAAGGCGTTGTTGACGCCGACCTCGCTGGCCTGCAGCGCGGCTTCCTGGTAGGCGGCGTTGCCGGTCGCGAGCACGCCGATCTCGGTCAGCCGCGCCAGCGCCATGCCGCCCAGCAGCATCACCGACAGCAGCACCAGCACCACCAGCATCGTGACGCCGCGCTGGGCGCGACGCATCTTCGGCAGGAATTTCATCGTGCTCACCACACCAGGTTGCGCAGCGGCACCACCACCACCGCGCTGCGGTAGCGGTAGCAGGCCCAGTCGGCCACGTCGGGTTCGACCGTCTCGCCGAAGAGCACGGGCTTGCTCTCGCTGGCGACGCAGTTGCCGTCCTTGTCTTCCTTCTCGCGCTGCGGGCTGCGCGTGACCAGGCCGATGCGCAGCGCGCGCACGCGCTCGACGTTGGCGCCGGCCACGCTGCTCCAGTTGACGCCGGTGGCGCCGGAGGTGTCGTCGACGGCGTCCTGCCAGCCCATCAGCGTGCTGCTGCTGGCGCTGCTGGAGACGCCGTACTGCGCGCGGAAGGCCATCACGTTGCGCACCAGCACGGCCGAGTCGCCGAGCAGAGGGCGTGCCAGCGTGAGGTTGCCGCCGCTGACGCTGTAGCGGCTCCACTGCAGCCCGCCCAGCAGCGCCACGCGGTCCTTCTCGACGAAGCTCGCGGTGCTGGTGAACGTGGCGGCGTTGTGCTCGCCGGTGTTGTCGAAGGTCAGCGTCTGCGGCACGTCGTCGGTGGCCGCGGCGGTGGCGGTGACGCTGCGCACGAGGCAGGTGCCGCCCGCGCTGGCCGGGGCCAGCAGCACGGCCTGGCCGGCCGCCACCGGCAGCAGCGACATCAGCGTCGCTTCGTCGCCGGTGGTCGCGCCCTTCAGCAGCACGTTGGCGCCCGAGTCCACGTTGCTCGCGAAGAGCACGTCGAGCTGGTCGCTGCCGGTGCCGGCCGTGATGCGCGCGGGCGCGAACGAGGTGCCGTCCATCTGCACCGTGGCGTCCACGCTCAGGTTCAGCGTGTGGCACAGGAACTTCGAGTCGCCGAAGAAGCCCAGGCCGGCGCTGGCCACGTCGCTCTTGATCGCGGCCAGGGCCGTGGCGGCGTTGACGGCCATGCCGCCGGCGCCCACGCCCTGGCGCTGCGACGCCGTGAAGACGGCGGCACCGCCCGTGGCGGCCAGCGCCACGAGCAGCGCCACGACCATGCCGACCATGATCTCGACGATCGACAGGCCGGCCTGGCGCCGGCGCAGGCCTTGCGGCCCCGCTCGGCGGTGCGGGTGCAGTTCAGCGCACATCGGTGGTGGCCTCCAGGGTGCGCGTCTCGCCGGCGGCCTTGCCGGTCCACGTGATGACGACACGCAGACGACCCGTGCTCGCGTCGTAGGTGGACGTGGCGGCGCCATCGGGCAGGCTGGTGCCCAGCCGCGTGCTCCAGTCGCTGGCGATGGCGCTGGCGGTGCTGCTGGCGCAGGTGCCGGCGGCCGGCAGCGTGTAGCAGTTGCGGTTGGCGGTGTCGACCAGGGCCGAACTGATCAGCTCGTCGCCCAGTTGCGCCGCGATCATGCGCGACTGGCTCTCGGTGGCCTGGGCCAGCGAACGGGCCTGCAGCCGTGTCATGCCGACCAGGCCGAAGGCCAGGATGGCCAGCGCGATCATCGCGTCGATGAGCCCGAAGCCGCGGCTGCGGGCGCGGGCGCGGGGCGGAGAGGCGTGGCGTCGCGGCATGGTCAGCAGCCCGAAAGGTGATTGCCGCACAGGCGCACGGCGCCGCCGGCGTCGACGCGCAGGCCGGGGCAGCGGAACTCGCCGCTGCAGGTGACGCCGTCCATCGCCAGGTTCACCGAACCCGCGGTGCCGAAGGGCACGGGCCGGCCTTCGCTGCCGAAGTCGATGTCGGCCGCGGCGGCGCTGACGTTGTTGGTGAAGGTGCGCGTGCGCAGCGTCACCGGCGTGGCGGGCACCGTGCGGTCGGTGATCGTGACGGTGTTGCCGGCGGTCGTGAGCCGCACCGTGGTGTTGCGCTTGACGGCCTCGCTCTGCGCCAGCAGGGCTTCGGCGTACAGCAGGTTGCCGCCTTCGCGCAGCTTCGAGTTGGCGATGTAGTCGGTGAAGTAGGGCGCCGCCGTGAGCATCAGGAAGGCGCCGATGGCCAGGCCGACCATCAGTTCGACCAGCGTCAGGCCGCGGCTGCTGGGTCGGCCATGGCGGCCGACGCGGTGCGGGCTCAGGTGTCGCATGTCGTGCCCTTGGTCGTCCAGCAGCCGGCGTTGGCGCCCTTCGGGTGGGCGCTGGTGGTGCGGGTGCCGGCCTGGTTGATCGTGTACGTGTAGCCGTCCATCGCGCCCGAGCCGGTGGCGGTGGCGGTGAAGCCCTGGCCGCTGGCGGTGATGCTGCAGGTGACGGTGAAGTTGGCGGCGGTGGGCACGCTGACGGCGCAGGCGGCGGTGCCGTAGTTGCCCACGTCCTGGTAGCGCTGTTCCATGCGCGTGGCGAAGGACGCCAGCGCGTCCAGCGCCACCGGCACGCGCGAGCGCTGGATGTAGCTGTTGTAGGCGGGCAGCGCCACGGCGGCCAGGATGGCCACGATGGCCACCGTGATCATCAGTTCGATGAGCGTGAAGCCGCGCTGAAGACGGCAGGGACGTGTGGGTCGCATGGGCAGGACACCTCGGACAGGTTCGGTGGCGGCACAAACTCGCCGCATCGAACGTGTATTCGGCCACCCGCCGACGGACTTGAGGCTTTCGGCCCGGCTACATCGGTAACGAAGGTAAGCATTGGGCCCGACGGGTCGTGACGGATCTCACGCTCCTCCGGACTGGCCCTGTCCGGCCCCCTGCGCGCTGCTGTAGCGCCTACTCGGCGTGGCCGAAAAGATCGGCCCCGGCGCGCGGCGGCGGCGCCAGGCCCAGATGCCGCCATGCGGCCATCGTCGCGATGCGCCCGCGCGGCGTGCGTTGCAGGTAGCCCTGCTGGATCAGGAAGGGCTCGATCACGTCCTCGATCGTGCCGCTTTCCTCGCCGATGGCCGCGGCCACGTTGTCCAGGCCCACCGGGCCGCCGTCGAAACGGTGGATCACGGCCTCCAGCAGCTTGCGGTCCATCAGGTCGAAGCCCTGCGGGTCGACGTCGAGCATCTTCAGCGCCGCGTCGGCCACCGCGGCGCTGATGCGGCCGTCGGCCTTGACCTGCGCGTAGTCGCGCACGCGGCGCAGCAGCCGGTTGGCGATGCGCGGCGTGCCACGGCTGCGGCGTGCGATCTCCAGCGCACCGGCGGCATCCACCGGCACGTTCAGCAGCCCGGCCGAGCGCGTGACGATGCGCGTGAGCTCCTCGGCGCTGTAGAACTCCAGCCGCGCGACGATGCCGAAGCGGTCGCGCAGCGGGTTCGTGAGCATGCCCGCGCGCGTGGTGGCGCCGACCAGCGTGAACGGCTGCAGGTCGAGCTTGATCGAGCGCGCGGCCGGGCCCTCGCCGATCATGATGTCGATCTGGTAGTCCTCGAGCGCCGGGTACAGGATCTCCTCGACGACCGGGCTCAGCCGGTGGATCTCGTCGATGAAGAGCACGTCGTTGCGCTCCAGGTTCGTCAGGATCGCGGCCAGGTCCTTGGGCTTTTCCAGCACCGGGCCGCTGGTCTGGCGCAGGTTCACGCCCAGCTCGCTGGCGATGATGTGGCTCAGCGTCGTCTTGCCCAGGCCCGGCGGGCCGAACAGCAGCACGTGGTCGAGCGCCTCCCCGCGGCCGCGGGCGGCGCCGATGAAGATCTCGAGCTGCTCGCGTGCCTTTGCCTGGCCCACGTACTCGGCCAGGCCCTTGGGTCGCAACGCGCGCTCGATGGCCTCCTCGTTGGGCGACGTCGCGGCGGCACTCACCACGCGGGGCAGGCTCGCTGCGGGGCCGAAGTCGTCGGTCTGGATCGCCATGGAGCGATTATGACGAGCGGCTACACTGCGGCCCGCCGTGAACCTGCTGCGCCGCCATCTCCGACCTGCCCTCTGGCTCGCGCTCGCCGCGCTCGCCGCGATGGCGCTGCTGCCGACGCTGTCGCATGCGATGGCACGCGCGGCCGGCGGCGCGGGCAGCGGCTTCACGGAAGTCTGCACGCCGCAGGGCATGAAGCTGGTGGCGCTGGGCGACGGCGAGACGGCGCCCGACAGCGCCGCCCTGCAACTGGAGCACTGCCCCTGGTGCACCGCGGCGCTCGCCGACCTGGCGCCGCCGCCGGTGCGGCAACGGGCCGACCTGCCGCCCGCCTGCACGCTGCTGCTGCCGCCGCTGAACCTGCACGGCCCGCGCACGCTGCACGCGTGGCTGCTGGCGAGCCCGCGCGCCCCGCCCGTGCTGGCCTGAGCCCAGCCGCCTGTGCCGGTGCCGTTGCGCCGGTGCGCGGGCCGCACGACACGCGCCCACCGGCTGCCTGCAGTGACTGCGCCGCGCCGGCGGCGTCCACCTCCGTTCCACCCTGCTCCCCTGGCCCGACGTGGCCGAAGAAGGTCTCCCGATGAAACACCTGCTCTCGCTGCTGACCCTGACCCTGGCCGCCTTCGGTGCCCAGGCCCAGACCACCGTGAAGGACGGCTGGGTGCGCGGCACCGTGCCGCAGCAGAAGGCCACTGGCGCCTTCGCGCAGATCACCTCGGCCCAGGGCGGCCGGCTGGTGTCGGCGGCTTCGCCGGTGGCCGGCGTGGTCGAGATCCACGAGATGCGCATGAGCGGCAGCACGATGCAGATGCGCGCGCTGACCGACGGCCTGGACCTGCCGGCCGGCCAGACCGTGGAGCTCAAGCCCGGCGGCTACCACGTGATGCTGATGGACCTGAAGCAGCCGCTGAAGGCAGGCGACACGGTGCCGCTGACGCTGGTGGTGGAAGGCGCCGACAAGAAGCGCGAGACGCTGCAGCTGCAGCTGCCGGTGCGGGCGCTGGGCGGCATGCCGCAGCAGCAGCAGCAGGGGCAACACAAGGGACACTGACCGCTGCCGGGCCCGCGGGCCCGGCGCATGTCACTTGTTCAGTGCCTTCAGCGCCAGCTTGATGCCGTCGCTGACGCCCACGTCGGCGGGCAGCGCCTTCAGCGCCGCGGCGGCCTCGCGCTCGTTGTAGCCCAGCGCCATCAGCGCCTGCACGATGTCGTTGCCGGCCTCGGTGCTGGCCGCCTGCGGCAGCGCCAGGTCGGGTGCAAGCTTGCCCTTCAGTTCGAGCAGCAGCCGCTCGGCGGTCTTCTTGCCGATGCCGGGCACCTTCACCAGCCGCGCCGTGTCCTGCGCCGCGACGGCCTGTGACAGCTCGGCCACCGACAGCCCCGACAGCAGCGCCAGCGCCATGCGCGGGCCGATGCCGCTGATCTTCACGAGCTGGCGGAAGGTGCTGCGCTCGCCGGCGGTGAGAAAGCCGAACAGCTGCTGCGCGTCCTCGCGCACGACGAAGTGCGTCAGCAGCACCACCGTCTCGCCCAGGCCGGGCAGGTTGTAGAACGTGCTCATCGGCACGTCGAGCTCGTAGCCGACGCCGTGCACGTCGACGAGGACCAGGGGGGGCGACTTTTCCGCCAGCGTGCCGGTGATGCGTCCGATCATGGCCGCATTGTCGCCGCGCCCGGGTGCGCGGATGCGTCAGGCGTTCAGCGGAACAGGCCCAGGCGCTGCGCTTCGAGCGCGGCCTCGGCGCGCGAGCTCACGTTGAGCTTGCGGTAGATCTGCTTCACGTAGTCGGCGATGGTGTGCCGGCTCAGGCCCAGCTGCACGCCGATCTCGGGCAGCGTGTAGCCCTTGGCCACGCGCAGCAGCACTTCGCTCTCGCGCTCGGTCAGGCTCACGTGCGGCAGCGTCGAGGCCTGCGGCTTGGCCTTGGCGCTGAAGTAGGCCATCACGCGGCGCGCGATGCTCGGCGACAGCGGCGGCTCGCCCTGGCTGATGCGCTGCAGCTGCTCGGTGATCAGCTCGCGCGGCTGCTCCTTCAGGATGTAGCCGAAGGCACCGGCCTGCAGTGCCGGGAACAGGTGCTCGTCGTCGTCGTGGATCGTGACGACCACGCTCTGCGCCTCGGGCTGCACGTCGCGCAGCTTGGTCACCACGTCGACGCCGCTGCCGTCGGGCAGGCCCAGGTCGATGAGCGCCAGGTCGAACTTCACCGCCGACACCAGCGACAGCGCATCGTGCACGCGTGCGCTCTCGGAGATCTGCGCAGCCGGGAACACCTGCAGCACCAGCTTGCGCAACCACACCCGGATCTCGGGCAGGTCTTCGAGCAGCAGGATGTTCTTCATGCGGTGGCTTGAAAAGGGCAGGCGTTCATGGTAGCGGCTGCCTTCAAGTCTGTGGGGCGGCAGCCAGCGCACGATCGAGCGGAACCGTGAGACGTATCACGGTCCCGTAGCCGGGGCCCGACTCCACCAGGCACTGGCCCTGCAACTGCTTGGCGCGGTGCTTCATGCTGGCCATGCCGTGGCCGCGGTCGAGGCGGCCGTCGAGTTCGAGCGGGATGCCGTCGCCGTTGTCCTGCACGATGACCTGGAAGTCGCCGTCGGCGACGCGGCAGGTCACCGAGCAGTGCGAGGCGCCGCTGTGCTTGATGATGTTGCTGGTGGCCTCGCGCAGGATGCGCGTGGTCTGCACGAAGGCGCGCGCCGACAGCGTCTGCGGCAGCTCGTCGGGGGCCGACCACTCGCCTTCGATGCCGGCCTGCGCGAGCCGGTTCACGACCTCGGCACGCCAGTCGCCCAGCGCGTCTGCCAGTCGCACCGGCCGGCCGGTGAGGCCGCGCACCGACAGCCGCATCTCCTCGAGCGCCTCGCGCGCCAGCGTGGAGATGCGCTCGGATTCGCTGGTATGCACGATGGTCAGCAGCTTGGCGCCGAGGTCGTCGTGCAGGTCGGCCGCGATGCGCTTGCGCTCGCGCTCGGTGATCTGCTCCACGCGCAGTTCCGACAGCTGCCGGAAGTTGCGTTCGATCTCGGCCGTGGCCTCGCGCACGCGCTGCTCCAGATGGGCCTTGCCCAGCTCGGCCTCCTGCAGCGCGCGGCCGTGCTGCTGCACCAGGCGCAGGCCGAGGCCCACCAGCAGCAGCGGCGGCACCAGCTGCGCCACGTGCGCGGCCAGCGGCCGCAGGCCCTGCTGCTGCGCCAGGAACTCCACCAGCCCGGCCAGCGCCAGCGTGCCCAGCAGCAGCGCCATCGGCCACGCCTTCCCGGGCCGCTGGCGCTGTTGCGTGCGCAGGTGCACGGCCGCAGCGGCGGCCACCTGCAGCCCGAGCAGCACCGACCACACGCCGGCCATCATGTGCAGCCGGGCCGGCCCGGCCAGCACCAGCGTCAGCGGCATCAGCGCGCATTGCAGCGGCAGCAGGCGGTCCACCAGCTGCACGCGCCGGCCGGCGCTGCGCAGCAGGAACTGCACTGCGGCCAGCGTCAGGAAGGCGAGCATCGCGACCTGCAGGAATTCGACCACCGTGTGCGTCATCGGCAGCGTGCGCAGCCACAGCCGTGCGTCGATCAGCGCCCAGCCCACCGACAGCGCGCCGAAGTAGGCCAGGTGGCTCTCGCGGCGGTGCATGAAGCCCAGCACGAACATGTAGCCGCCGGTCAGCAGCAGCGTGGCCCCCAGCGCCTGCGGCAGCGTCACCTGCAGGGCGTGGCGCAGCGCGTGGCGGCGCAGCAGCTGCGACTGCGGCCCGATGGTCAGCGCCGACAGGCCCCCGGCGCGTGCGCGCGATCCCAGCTCGGCCAGCGGGTGGCCGACGACGCGCAGGTCCAGCGTGTTGGTGCCCGGCGCGAGCAGCGCCGTCGGCAGCGTCACGAGCTGCGGGTGGTTGCAGTTGTTGGTGAGCGGCGGCGCCATGCGGCCGCCGCTGTGCACGCGCTGGCCGTTCAGCAGCACTTCCAGGTTGGTGCAGACCTGCGCCACGTACAGCGCCAGCAGGTCGTCGCCGGCGGCCGCGGGCGGGGTGTCGAACTGCACGCGGTACCAGACCGGGCCGGCGCTCGCCGGGCGCGTGCGCGCCCAGGTGTCGGGCAGGTCGACCGTGCGCGAGACGGCGCCGGCGGCGAACGGGTTGGCGTCGGGGTGGGCGTTGGCAGGCAGCGCGCCCTCGGCGACCTGCGCGCGGTCGATGTGCAGCGCCTGGGCCGCGGCCGGCCGGGGGCCGGCGAGCCACAGCGCCAGCAGCGTCAGCAGGACCGGCAGCATGGGCAACCACGGCAGGTGCCGCAGTGCGCCCGGGCAGCGTGGTCGCGGTGCAGGCAGGCGGGGTGCGGTCGGCATGGGCCACGGATTCTGCGGCATGGCAGTGCGCTGCCACCGCTGCGACAATGCAGGCCCCGTGGACCCTTGCACGCCCGCCGCTTGATTCGCCGCCACCTCCTCTCGCCGCCCGACAACCGCCGCCTGGCCCACCTGTGCGGTCCGCTCGACGGCCATCTGCGCAGCATCGAGGCCGCCCTGGGCGTGACGCTGGCGCGGCGCGACGCCAGCTTCCGCATCGAAGGCCCGCGCGACGCGGTCGAGCGCGCAGCCACGCTGCTGGACGCGCTCTACGTGCGCGCCGCGGCCCCCATCGGCGAACGCACGCTCCAGCTGGAGCTGGCGTCGGCCGGCGCTCCCGCGCCCGCCGCCCCGGGCGCCGCCGCCACGCCGCCGGGCGACGTGGTGCTGCGCACGCGCCACGCCGACCTCAGCGGTCGCACGCCGAACCAGAGCCAGTACCTGCGCCAGATGCTGGGCCACGACATCACCTTCGGTGTCGGCCCGGCCGGCACCGGCAAGACCTTTCTCGCGGTGGCCTGCGCGGTCGACGCGCTCGAGCGCCAGGGCGTGCAGCGCATCGTGCTGACGCGCCCGGCGGTCGAGGCCGGCGAGCGCCTGGGCTTCCTGCCCGGCGACCTGGCGCAGAAGGTCGACCCCTACCTGCGCCCGCTGTACGACGCGCTGTACGACCTGATGGGCTTCGACCGTGTCGCCAAGGCCTTCGAGCGCGGGCTGATCGAGATCGCGCCGCTGGCCTTCATGCGCGGACGCACGCTGAACCACGCCTTCGTGATCCTCGACGAGGCGCAGAACACCACGCGCGAGCAGATGAAGATGTTCCTCACGCGCATCGGCTTCGGCAGCAAGTGCGTGGTCACCGGCGACGTGAGCCAGATCGACCTGCCCTCGGGCATGCCCAGCGGCCTCGTCGATGCACGGCGCGTGCTCGACGGCGTGCCGGGCATCGCGTTCACCGACTTCACGGCGGCCGACGTCGTGCGCCACCCGCTGGTGGCGCGCATCGTCGAGGCCTACGAGGCCCGAGCCGGTGCCGCCGCCGACGATGCGACCGGGGCGCGTGTGCGCCGCACGCGATGACACGGCAGGCCCTGCCGCCGCTGACGCTGTCGCTGCAGTTCGCCGACGCGCGCCACCGCGCCGCGCTGCCGCGCCACCGCGTGCAGCGGTGGATGCGGGCCGCGCTCGAGGCGCCGGGGCAGATCACCGTGCGCATCGTGGGTGCCGACGAAGGCCTGGCGCTGAACCGCGACTACCGGCACAAGGACTACGCCACCAACGTGCTGACCTTCGACTACGCGCACGCGCCCGTGGTGGAGGCCGACCTGATCCTGTGCGCGCCGGTGCTGGAGCAGGAAGCGCAGGCGCTGGGCATCACGATCGAGGCGCACTACGCGCACCTGCTGGTGCACGGCACGCTGCACGCGCAGGGCTACGACCACGAGGCCGACGACGAGGCCGCCGCGATGGAGGCGCGCGAGACCGAGATCCTGCGCGGCCTGGGCTTCAGCGACCCGTACCGGCGGCCGGCGGCGCCGCCGCCGCGGAAGTCGCCACGGCAGCGCCCGCCGCGGGCTTGAGCAGCACCGCGGCGATCGCCACCACCATCAGCACCATCGCCGCGAAGTCCTGCCAGTGCAGGGCTTCGTCCAGCAGCCAGGCGCCGAGGAAGGTGCCCAGCACCGGGATCATCATCACGCTGATCGAGCTGGCCACGGGCGGCATGCTGCGCGCCAGGTAGAACCAGGCCGCGTGCGCGAAGCCGAACACCGCGATCGCGTTGTAGGCGATGGCCCAGCCCACGTGCGGCTGCGGTGCGATCCAGCGCGCCGGCTCCAGCAGCAGCGCCAGCACGCTGACGACGCCGGCGGTGATGGTGGTCATCCAGAACACGATGGTCAGCACGTGCACCGGCAGTGTCGAGCGCCGCAGCTTGTGCGTGCCGTAGGCCCACACGCAGGCCGCGAACAGCACCGCGCCGGCAGCCAGCGGTGCGCCGCTGAGCTTGCCGAACTCGTGCGCCAGCAGTAGCAGGATGCCCACGCCCGAGGCCAGCACGCCGATGCCCTGGCGCAGCGTGAATCGGTCGCCGAACAGCAGCACGCCCCACAGCGCGGCGAAGATCGGCATCGAATAGCCGAGGATCGCGGCCCGGCCCGAGCTCAGGTGCTGCACCGCGACGATGACGATGATGTGCCAGACCACCAGGTTCGACAGCGTCAGCCGCAGTGTCTCGCCCCAGTGCGCACGCGGCAGCCGCAGCGGGATCTTCAGCAGCAGCATTGCGCCCGCCAGCACCGGCAGGCCCAGCAGCATGCTGAGCGCGCGGAAGGTCAGCGGCGGGAACGCCAGCGGCTGCGCCGCCGTGCCGCTGACGCCGATCTTCATCACCGGCCAGTTCAGGCCCCACACCAGGGTCAGCAGCACCAGCACCCAGAGCTGGCGTCTCGTCGTCGTCATCGTCGTGTGCCGCCCAGGTAGCGCTTGCGCCAGAAGAAGAGCCCCAGGCCGATGGCCACGGCGGCCATCAGCAGCACGGCCAGCCAGATCCCGGTGCCGCTGTGGATGAGCGGCAGGCCGTCGAAGTTCATGCCGAAGAAGCCGGTGATCAGGTTCAGCGGCAGGAAGATGGCCGTCAGCACGGTGAGCGTGCGCATGATGTCGTTGGTGCGGTGGCCCAACGCGCTGAAGTGCATCTGCACCGCGGTCTCGGCGCTCTGCTCCAGCCGCCGCACGTGCGAGAGCACGCGCTCGACGTGTTCGAGCACGTCGCGCGAGCGCACCCGCAGCAGCTCGCGTTCGCGCCGCGCGTGCGCGTCGGATTCCTCGGGCCACTCGTCGAGTGCGTCGATCCACTCCTGCACCGCGCTGCGCTGGTCCTCGCAGGTGTCTTCCAGCAGGTGCAGCGCGTTCCGCGAGTCGAGCAGGAACTGCCAGTCGTCGAAGCGGCTCTTGGGGTCGAGCAGTTCCTGCTGCAGGTACGCCAGCTGGCGCGTCAGCAGGCGGCGGAGCTCCAGGTAGCTGTCGACCATGTGGTTGACCATGCGCAGCATCAGGTCGGCCGGGCTGCTGGGCTGGCGCGCGCCGGCACCGGCCAGGCGCAGCGCGAAGTGGTCGCGCACCGCGCAGTCGGTCGGGTGCACGGTGATCAGCACGCGGTCATAGACCGCGAAGCCCACCGGGCTGGTGTCGATGGAGTCGAGCGCCTTCTTCGCCGTGGCCAGCGTGCCGTGGGCGTCGTCGACGAAGAGCTGGTCGCTGCCCGGGCTGGCGGCCAGCCGCCGGAACACCATCAGGTCGTACCAGCTCGTGTAGTCGAAGTGGCTGGGCAGCTGGTTGTTCAGCAGGTCGGACACGTGCAGGTCGACCAGCGGGCTCAGGCCCCAGCGCTGCAGGTGCGCCTGCAGCACCGGGCTCTGCACCTCGAACACGCGCCGTGCGCTGCCGATCCAGACGAAGCCGGTGGCGGGCAGCGTCTCGGGCAGCGCCTGCAGCTCGGTGATGCCGCCGGGTTCGACGTGGAAGATGCGCATCAGCGCTCGCGCAGCTTGCGGGCGGCGTCGAGCGCAAAGTAGGTCAGCACGCCGTCGGCGCCGGCGCGCTTGAAGGCCAGCAGGCTTTCCATCATCACGGCGTCGTGGTCGAGCCAGCCGTTCTGGGCCGCAGCCTTGAGCATCGCGTACTCGCCGCTCACCTGGTAGGCGAAGGTCGGCACGCGGAAGGTGTCCTTCACGCGGCGCACGATGTCCAGGTACGGCATGCCGGGCTTGACCATCACCATGTCGGCGCCTTCCGCGATGTCCAGCGCCACCTCGCGCAGGGCCTCGTCGGTGTTGCCGGGGTCCATCTGGTAGACCTTCTTGTCGGCCTTGCCCAGGTTGCCCGCCGAGCCCACCGCGTCGCGGAAGGGGCCGTAGAAGGCGCTGGCGTACTTGGCGCTGTAGGCCATGATGCGCGTGTGGATCATGCCGCGCTCCTCGAGCAGGCCGCGGATGGCGCCGATGCGGCCGTCCATCATGTCGCTGGGCGCCACGATGTCGACGCCGGCCTCGGCCTGCACCAGGGCCTGCTGGCGCAGGACGGCCACCGTGGGGTCGTTCAGGATGTAGCCGGTGTCGTCGAGCAGGCCGTCCTGGCCGTGGCTGGTGAACGGGTCCAGTGCAACATCGGTGAGCAATCCCAATTGCGGAAAATGCTTCTTCAGTTCGCGCACGGCACGCGGCACGAGGCCGTCGGGATTGGTCGCTTCGCGGCCGTCCGGCGTCTTCAGCGCGGGCTCGATCACCGGGAACAAGGCCATCACCGGGATGCCCAGCGCGACACTCTGTTCGGCCACGCCGAACAGGCCGTCGAGGCTGCGCCGCTGCACGCCGGGCATGCTCGCCACGTCCTGCACGAGACCCTTGCCGTCGAGGAGAAACACCGGGAGGATCAGGTCTTCCGGTGCCAGCCGGTGCTCGCGCACGAGGGCGCGGGTGTAGGCATCTCGGCGCAGGCGGCGCGGGCGGCTCGCCGGGTACGGTGGGGGGGTACGCACGATCGGGTCCTCGACGCTGCGGCGAGGTGGCTGCGGAGCCCGGGAAATCCGGGTGGCGCGCCACAAACCGCTCTGCTAAAGTAGTTTCTGAATGATAGCCGCAAGGTTGTCATTCCCTGCTTTTCCTCCCTGAGCAGGTGCCTTGGCGTGATGACAGCGACAAGGCTTGCCGGCCCCGGCCTCAAACGCCGGGGCCTCTTTTTTGTGCCGGCCATAATGACCCGATGGGTTATCTCTGGATCAAGGCGTTCCACATCGTTTTCGTGGCCAGCTGGTTCGCCGGCCTGTTCTACCTGCCGCGCCTGTTCGTGAACCTGGCGATGGTGCCCGCCGACAGCCACGCCGAACGCGAGCGCCTGCTGCTGATGGGCCGCAAGCTCTACCGCTTCACGACGCTGCTGATGCTGCCGGCCCTGGTGCTGGGGCTGGTGCTGTGGCTGGGCTACGGCGTCGGGCGCGGCCCGGGCAGCGGCTGGATGCACGCCAAGCTGGTGCTGGTGGTGGGGGCCATCGGCTACCACCACATGTGCCGCTCCATCCTGCGCAGCTTCGAGCATCTGCAGAACAAGCGCAGCCACAAGTGGTTCCGCGTCTTCAATGAAGTCACGGTGCTGCTGTTCGCCGCGACCGTGGTGCTGGTGGTCGTGAAGCCCTTCTAGCGCGGTGGGCGAGGTGGCACCGGCGCGCCATCGCAGTTCGGCCACGCCGCTGGCGCTGGTGTACGCGGCGCTGGTGCTGTATGCCAGCCTGTTCCCGTTCACGGGCTGGCGCTGGCCGCCGGGCCAGGGCCTGGATGCGCTGCTGCGCCTGGCCTGGTGGCCCTGGGTCGTGCCCTTCGACACCTGGTCCAACCTGCTGGGCTACCTGCCACTGGGGGCGCTGCTGCTGATCGCGGCGCGCCGCAGCGGCCTGGCGACGCTGCCGGCGCTGCTGCTGGCCGTGGTGCTGCCGGCGCTGCTGTCCTACGGCACCGAGGTCGCGCAGAACTTCCTGCCGGGCCGCCATCCGTCGCTGAAGGACTGGGCGCTCAACAGCGCCGGCGCCGCGTGCGGTGCGCTGCTGGGCATGGCGCTGCACTGGCTGCGTGTCATCGACGGCTGGCACGCGCTGCGCGAGCGCTGGTTCGTGCGCCACAGCGCCGGCGCGCTGGCGCTGCTGGCGCTGTGGCCGCTGGGCCTGCTGTTCCCGGCGCCGGTGCCGCTGGGCCTGGGCCAGGTGGGCGCGCGGCTGCGCGAGGCCCTGACGGACCTGCTGCACGACGTGCCCTGGGCCGACGCGGCCTACCAGCTGCTGGCCGCCGCCCCCGAGCCCAGCCAGCGCCTGTGGCCGCTGGCCGAGGCCGGCGTCACCACGCTCGGCCTGCTCGGCCCGGTGCTGCTGGCCTACACGGTGGTGGCGCCGGGCTGGCGGCGCGTGGTGCTGGCCCTGGGTGCGACCGGCCTGGCGGTGCTGGCGATGACGCTGTCGACGCTGCTGAACTTCGGCCCGCAGCACGCCGGCGCATGGATGACGCCGGCGGCGCTGCCGGCGCTGGGTGCGGCCACCGGCCTCGCGGTGCTGCTGGCGCCGCTGGGCCGGCGGCTGGTGGCGGGGCTGGCGCTGATGGTGCTGACCGGCCTGGTGATGCTGGTGGCCGAGGCCCCGGCCGACCCGTACTTCGCGCTCAGCCTGCAGGCCTGGGAACAGGGCCGCTTCGTGCGCTTCCATGGACTGGCGCAGTGGATCGGCTGGCTCTGGCCCTACGCCGCGATGCTGTGGCTGCTGACGCGGCTGGGCGCCCACCCCGACACCGGCCGCTGACATCCCGCTGCCTACAATCGCGGCCATGAGCTACTACAAGCACCACATCTTCTTCTGCCTCAACGAGCGCAAGAACGGCGAGGCCAGCTGCGCCCAGCACGACGCGCAGGCCGCCTTCGACCACTGCAAGGCGCGCGTGAAGGCGGCGGGGCTGGCTGGTGTGGGTGGCGTGCGCGTGAACAAGGCCGGGTGCCTGGACCGCTGCGCCGGCGGCCCGGTGGCGGTGGTCTACCCCGACGAGACCTGGTACACCTTCGTCGACCACTCCGACATCGACGAGATCGTCGACGTGCATCTGCAGCAGGGCCGCGTGGTCGACCGCCTGGTCCTGCCGCCGTCCGTGGGCCGATGAACACCGGCACCCGACGGCTGGTGTCCGCCGGCCCGGCGGGCGCGATCGAGACGGCCATCGACGGCCCCGAGGCCGGCGCGCGCGGGGTCGCCGTGCTGTGCCACCCGCACCCGCTGCACGGCGGCACGATGGACAACAAGGTCGTGCAGACGCTGGCACGTGCCTTCGTGCAGCTGGGCTGGCGCGCGGTGCGCTTCAACTTCCGCGGCATCGGTGCCTCGGCCGGCACCTGGGACGCGGGCCGCGGCGAGGTCGACGACGCGCTGGCCGTCATCGCCGCGCACCGCGACCCCGCGCTGCCGCTGGTGCTGGGCGGCTTCTCGTTCGGCGGCTACGTCGCCACGCAGGCCGCGGCGCGCACCGAAGGCGTCGAGCGCCTGGTGCTGATCGCGCCCGCGGTGGTGAACTTCCCGGCCGCGCCGGTGTCACAGCAGACCCTGGTGGTGCACGGCGAAGCCGACGATGTCGTGCCGCTGGCCGCGGTGCTCGACTGGGCGCGGCCACAGGCCGTGCCGGTGACCGTGATTCCCGGCGCGGGCCATTTCTTCCACGGGCAACTGCCGCTGCTCAAGCAACTCATCGTCGGTGCCTGGCACCGGCAGGATCCCTGATGACCTCCTTCCTCGCACTCGTCCTGGCGGCCCTGCTGGCTGCCGTCCCGTCCCTGGCCCAGGCACAGACGCCGCAGCCGCCGGAGATCGCCGCGCGCCAGTACATCCTGGTCGACCTGGCCAGCAACCAGGTGCTGGCCGAGCGCGATGCCGACAGTCCCGCCGAGCCGGCCTCGCTGACCAAGCTGATGACGGCCTACCTGGTGTTCAACGCCATCCGCGACAAGAAGCTCGCGCTCGACCAGCCCATCAGCGTGAGCAAGCGCGCCTGGGACCAGCGCAAGCTGGGCGGCTCGCTGATGTTCATCGACACCACGATGACGCCCAAGGTCGAGGAACTGCTGCGCGGCATGATCGTGCAGAGCGGCAACGACGCCAGCATCGCGCTGGCCGAGGCGGTGTCGGGCAGCGTCGAGACCTTCGTCGCGGCCATGAACGCGCAGGCCGCGGCCTGGGGACTGAAGAACACGCAGTTCAAGAACGTCGAGGGCCTGACCGAGCCCGGCCACCACAGCAGCGCGCGCGACATGGCCTTCATCGCGGCGAAGATCATCCAGGAGCACCCGACCTTCTATCCGATCTACTCGCTGCGCAACTACACGTACAACAAGATCAAGCAGGACAACCGCAACATGCTGCTGGGCCGCGACCCCAGCATCGACGGCATGAAGACCGGCTACACCGAAGCCGCCGGCTACTGCCTGGTGTCCAGCGCCGTGCGCGACATGCCCAACGGCAAGCGCCGCCTGCTCAGCGTGGTGATGGGCACGTCGTCGCGCGAGGCGCGTGCGTCCGAGAGCCAGAAGCTGCTGAACTGGGGCTGGGCGGCCTGGGACGCAGTGCGCCTGTTCGAGGCCGGCAAGCCGGTGGCCACGGTGCCGGTGTGGAAGGGCGCCCAGCCCGAAGCGAAGCTGGGCGCGCCGGGGGCCATCTTCGTCACCGTGCCCAAGGGCGAGGGCGACAAGTTCAAGACCACGATCGAACGCACTGACCCGCTGGTGGCGCCGCTGACGCAGGGCCAGCGCGTGGGCACGCTGAAGGTCACGACGGCCGGCGGCGCACCCATCGCCAGCGTGCCGCTGGTGGTGCAGGAACCGGTGCCCCTGGCGGGCATCTTCGGCCGCGCCTGGGACGCCATCCGGCTGTGGATCAAGTAACCTTGCCCGCTTCCTTCGCAGGCTCACCAGAAGAGGCCCACATGGTCACCGCGCTGCCCGACACGCTCTGCATCCTGAACGGCGAGATCTCGCGTGTCGACCAGGCCAAGGTCTCGGTGCTCGACCGCGGCTTCATCTTCGGCGACGGCATCTACGAGGTCGTGCCCGTCTACAAGCAGCGGCTGTTCCGCTTCGGCGAGCACATGGCGCGCCTGGAACGCAGCCTCGCGAAGGTGCGCATCGCCAACCCGCACACGCGCGAGCAGTGGCTGGCCATGTGCCGGCAGCTGGTCGCTGCGCTGCACGAGCAGAAGGGCAGCGAGGAACAGCTGGTCTACATCCAGATCACGCGCGGCGTCGCCCCGCGCGACCATGTGATGCCGCCGGGGCTGACGCCCACGGTCTTCATGATGGCCAGCCCCATGAAGCCCGCCACGCCCGAGCAGCGCCATGCCGGCGTGGCCTGCGTCAGCGCGCGCGACTTCCGCTGGGAACGTGGCGACATCAAGAGCATCAGCCTGCTGGGCAACGTGATGGCGCGCCAGATCTCGGCCGACCACGGCGCGGTCGAGACCATCATGTTCCGCGACGGCTGGCTCACCGAGGCCGCAGCCTGCAACGTGTGGATCGCGCACGAAGGCGCGCTGCTGGGCCCGCCCAAGAGCGAGCACGTGCTGGAGGGCATCCGTGTCGAGCTCTTCCGCGAGCTGTGCGAGGAGTGCGGACTGGCCTACAACCTGCGCCCGATCTCCGAGGCCGACGTGCGTGCTGCCGACGAGGTGCTGCTGAGTTCGGCCACCAAGGAAGTGCTGCCGGTCACGCGCATCGACGGCGAGCTCGTCGGCCACGGTGCGCTGCGCGGCAAGCCGGGCCCGGTGTACGCGCGGCTGTACGAGGCCTACCAGCAGGCCAAGCGCACGATGACGATCTGACACGACTGGACGCGAGGCACGCCGTGGACATCCCGCCCGAACAGAGCCTGATCACCTACCCGAGCGACTTCCCCATCAAGGTGATGGGCACCGCGGTCGAAGGCTTCGAGGAGGCCGTGGTGGCGGTGGCGCTGCAGTTCGACCCCGGCTTCCATGCCGGGCGTGTCGAGCGCCGGCCCAGCAAGGGCGGCAACTACCTGGGTCTGACGCTCACCGTCACGGCCACCAGCCGCGCGCAGCTCGATGCGCTGTACAGCGCGCTGAGCAGCCACCCGATGGTGAAGGTGGTGCTCTGACCAGACCGCCAGCCGGTCAGCGCGCGGGGGCTGGCGGCGTGTCCAGCTGCCGCAGCTTGGCCGGTGCCGCCTCGTCGCCGTTGCTGGCGGCGATCGCATACCAGTAGCGCGCCAGGCGGAGGTCGCGCTCGACGCCGTCGCCCTGCTCGTACATCGAGGCCAGCAGGTACTGCGCGCCGACGTCGCCACCCTTGGCGGCTTCGCGGAACCAGTGCGCGGCTTGCGCCAGGTCCTTCTTCAGCCCGCGGCCCAGGTAGTGGCCGGTGCCCATCGCCACCTGCGCGTCGACGCTGCCGCCGGTGGCCGCCACTTCGTACCAGCGGTGCGCGAGCGCCAGGTCGCGGGCGCCGAACTCGCCGTTCTCCAGCGCCTGCGCCAGCATGAACTGCGCGGTGACGAAGCCGCCTTCGGCCGCCCGCGTGAGCAGCCGCCGCGCCAGCCCGCGGTCGGCCTGCGGCAGTTCGTCGCGCAGGTGCATCACCGCGAGGTTGTATTGCGCCGCCGGCACGCCCCGCAGCGCCAGCGCCTCGAAGGCCGTGCGGGCCTCGGCATGGCGACCCGACTCGTAGGCGACCACGGCGCGGTCGAGCTCGCCCTGCACGGCCTCGCTCAGCGCCGGCGCGGCGAAGGCGGGCGGCGCCAGCAGCGCAGCGACACAGATCCAGCAGGCAAACGGCATCATCGTGCGGCGACGATACGCGTTCACGCGGCGGCTTGCAGCGCGGTCTAGACTTGTCCCATGCGTGTCCTGACCCTGGGCCGGCGCGAGTACGCCGAAACCGAAGCAGCCATGCGCGCCTTCACCGCCGCGCGCAGCCCCGAGACCGGCGACGAACTCTGGATGGTGGAGCACCCGCCGGTGTTCACGCAGGGCGTGGCCGGGCGCGACGAACACGTGCTCGGCGCCGGCGACATCGCCGTGGTGCGCACCAACCGCGGTGGCCAGGTCACGTACCACGGCCCCGGCCAGGTGGTGGCCTACCCGCTGCTGGACTTGCGGCGGCTGTCGATCTACGTCAAGGAGTACGTGTTCCGCATCGAGCAGGCGGTGCTGGACACGCTGGAAGGCTACGGCGTCACCGGCCACCGCGTGCGCAGCGCGCCCGGCATCTACGTGCGCCTGGACGACCCCTTCGACCACGCGGTGCTGCGCCCCGGCCCCGAAGGCGCGCTGTTCGAGGGCCTGGGCAAGATCGCCGCCCTGGGCATCAAGGTCAGCAACCACTGCACGTACCACGGCGTGGCGTTGAACGTGGCGATGGACCTGGAGCCCTTCACCCGCATCGACCCCTGCGGCTACGCCGGGCTGCGCACGGTGGACCTGCGCAGCATCGGCGTCGCCGCCACCTGGGACGAGGCCGCCGCCCGGCTGGCGGCGGCCCTGCAGCGGCGGCTGGCTGCCTAGCGCCGGCGCTGCCTCAGGGCAGCGGCGCCGGTTCGCCGTCGTCGCTGACGGGCAACTGCGCCATCGAGACGTCCAGCGGCTCCTGGGTCTCGCTGGCCGGTTGCGCCGCGGCCCAGTCGACCAGGGCCTGCGGGCTGGCCAGGGCGCTCTCGGGCACGGTGGCCGGCTCCTGCACCACGGGCGGCGCCACGCCGTCGCTGTCGCCGTTGAAGCAGCCCGTGAGGGCCAGGCCCGCCAGCAGCGCCAGCAGGGGTGCCCGGATCGGAGTGAGAGTGTTGCGCATGGCGGCCCTCACTGCGCGCCCGGCACGGGCGTGTTCAGGTACGGGAAGGCCGGCAGCAGCGGCACCACGGCCTGGTCGACGGCGTCGTGCAGCTTGAACGCCGTCTCCTTCAGCGGCACCGCGGCCGGGTTGCAGGCGGCGCCGAATCCCAGGGCGTTGGTGTCGCCGTTGGCCATGCACAGGCCGCCCATCACCGCCACCAGCGAGATGTCGACGACGTCGTCCTTGGGGCGACGGCCGTTCGGGAAGCCGGCGAGGTCGCTGCCGCCGCTGAGAAGGCTGCCGACGATGGCCAGCCGGTTCTGCTGCTCGAACGGCACCGGCGCGATGCCGGTGTTCAGGCGCAGCATCTCCGAGGCCACCACGTTGCGCGGCTGGTTCACGCCGGGGATGCCGGTCAGGAAGGTGGTGACGAGGTCGTTGCGCGGGAAGTTCGTCGGCGCCGTGCCCGGGATGGCCAGCGCGATCTCCAGCAGCGCCGGCAGCGTCGGGTTCGTCACGTAGTCGGCGAACTGGCCGTCGCCCGCGGGCTTGCTGGCATTGAAGCGGTCCTTGTCCTTCAGGCCGATCACGACCTCGTTGACCAGCGGCATGCCCAGGCGCGACACCTGCACCCAGGCGCCGCCGGCCTTCTCGGACGTCTGCAGGCCGGCCTGCGGCGAGCCGTCGAGCAGCCGCGCCTGGCGCAGGCTGGCGGTGGTCCAGCCGCCGACCACGGGCTCGTCGCCGGCGGTCAGGCAGCTCTTGTGCACCTCCAGCGCCAGCGTCGTGACGTTCTTGTCGCCGATGGTGTTGGGCGCTGCGCCGATCAGCGCCGGGTCGGTGATCACCGACAGCGGCGCGTTCACGAGGTCGAAGATCGCGCCCAGGTTCACGGCGAAGGGGTCCTGGCGCTGGCCCACGAACACCTTGGCCGGCATCGCGCAGCCCGGCAGGTTCACGGTGTGCACGTGCTTGGCGGCGTAGCCAGCGTAGTCGGGGATGGTCTTGGTGCCGATGTTGTCGGCCGGCTTCGCGAAGCGCGTGCCGCCACCGCTGGCCGCCGTGGCGGCTGCGCCCGTGCCCTTGCGGCGGTCGCCGCGCATCACGTTCAGCGTGAAGCTTTCGCCGACGTTGAGGTTGCCGTCGGCCACGTTGGCCACCTGGCCGGCCTGCGTCAGCGGGATCGCGACCATCTTGCCGCCGATCGGCAGCGCCACGCCGGCGCCGTTGTTGGCCAGCGTGTTCTGGAAGCGGAACTGGAAGCTGATGTCCTCCTTCGCGTCGCCGTTGTTGTCGACGTGGATCTCGTACAGCGCGTTCGCGTCCATCTTGAAGTAGTTGGGGCCGCCGTACGCGTCCTGCAGCGGCTGGTAGTTCGCGATCAGGGTGACGTAGTCCTCGCGGCCGGGCTCGTAGCTGCGGAACATGTAGAAGTCGGTGGCATCCACCTTGGGCACGGTGGTGATGAAGGGCGCTTCGCGGTGGCTGGACGCGCCGACCAGCCCGCAGGCGGCCAGCAGGGCGGCGCCGAGCATGGGCGCGGCGATGAACTTGCTCGTGGACATGGGACTCTCGCTCCTGGAGGTTGCCGGCACGGCGCCGGTCGCATGTCTTACGCGGCGGCGTGGCGACTGGATGCAGCGCGATAATCCACGCCATGAGCACCGTCGACAAACCGGCGTACGACGCCACCGCGAAGCAGAAGTCGCAGGCCAAGACCTCGCGCATCCCGATCAAGGTGGTGCCTGTCGGCGAGGTGCTGAAGAAGCCCGACTGGATCCGCGTCAAGGCCGGCAGCCCCAGCACGCGCTTCTACGAAATCAAGCAGATCCTGCGCGAGCACCAGCTGCACACGGTGTGCGAAGAGGCCAGCTGCCCGAACATCGGCGAGTGCTTCGGCAAGGGCACGGCCACGTTCATGATCATGGGCGACAAGTGCACGCGCCGCTGCCCGTTCTGCGACGTGGGCCATGGCCGCCCCGACCCGCTGGACGTGAACGAGCCGTCGAACCTGGCCAAGACGATCGCGGCGCTGAAGCTGAAGTACGTGGTCATCACCAGCGTCGACCGCGACGACCTGCGCGACGGCGGCGCCGGCCACTTCGTCGAGTGCATCCGCCAGACGCGTGCGCTGTCGCCCGCCACGCGCATCGAGGTGCTGGTGCCCGACTTCCGCGGCCGCGACGACCGCGCGCTCGCCATCCTGCGCGAAGCGCCGCCCGACGTGATGAACCACAACCTGGAGACGATCCCGCGCCTGTACAAGGAAGCGCGGCCGGGCTCCGACTACCAGTTCAGCCTGAACCTGCTGAAGAAGTTCAAGGAACAGGTTCCGGGCGTGCCGACCAAGAGCGGGATCATGGTGGGCCTGGGCGAGACCGACGACGAGATCCTGCAGACCATGCGCGACATGCGCGCGCACGGCATCGACATGCTCACCATCGGCCAGTACCTGGCCCCCAGCGGCCACCACCTGCCCGTGCGTCGTTACGTGCACCCCGACACGTTCAGGATGTTCGAGGCCGAGGCGCAGGCGATGGGCTTCACGCACGCGGCCGTGGGCGCCATGGTGCGCAGCAGCTACCACGCCGACCAGCAGGCGCACGCCGCCGGCGTGGACATCGGCTGACGCGGCGCGCCAGCCGGGGGCTCAGGCCTCGGCCAGCAGCCGCTCCACCAGCCCGTGCAGCGCCGCGAAGTCGGGCTTGCCGACGATGCGCTGCGCGATGCCGCCGCGCTTGTCGAGCACGAAGGTGGTGGGCGTGAGCTGCACGTTGCCGAAGCCGCGTGCGATGGCGCCCGTGTTGTCGATCACCACCCCGAAGGGCAGGCGGCGCGACTCCGCATAGTCGGCCACTCTGGCCGGCGGGTCGTAGTGCATCGCCACCGCCAGCGTCTCGAAGCCGCGGGCGCTGAACCTGCGGTGCGTGGCCACGATCTCCGGCATCTCGGCGATGCAGGTGCTGCAGCTCGTGGCCCAGAAGTTGACCAGCACCACGCGGCCGCGCAGGTCGGCGCTGCTGCGCCGGCTGCCGTCGAGCAGCGTGTAGCCGAACAGCGGCGCGGCCTCGCGCGTGCCGCAGCCTGCCGCGGCAGCGCCGGCGGCCAGCATTGCCAGCAGGGTGCTGCGGCGTGCAAGATCGGTGGTCATGGCAACAGGAAGGATCGACGCGATGGAACGCAGAAAGTTTACGGCAGGGGTGCTGGGCGCCGGCGCCGCGGGGTTGTGGTGGCCCGCGTGGCTGCAGGCCGCGGCCTTGAGCGAGACCGACGCGGCCTCGGGCGTGCGCGCAGCGCTGGAGAAGGGCGCGGTGGTCGCTGTGCAGTTGCTGGGCCGGCCGGGCGGCTTCCTCGACAACCCCAAGGTGCGCATCCCGCTGCCGGGCTACCTGAACGACGCGGCCAAGCTGCTGCGCGCGACCGGGCAGAAGCGGCGTGTCGAGGAGCTGGAGCTGGCGATGAACCGCGCCGCCGAGGCCGCGGTGCCCGAGGCGCAGACGCTGCTGGTGCAGGCGGTCAAGTCGATCAGCGTCGAGGACGCACTGAAGCTCGTCCGTGGCAGCGACACGGCCGTCACCGACTTCTTCGTCGCCAAGACGCGCGCGCCGCTGGGCGAGAAGTTCCTGCCCATCGTGACGCAGGCGACCGAGAAGGTGCAGCTGGCCGAGCGCTACAACGCGGTGGCAGGCCGAGCCATGGGCCTGGGCCTGCTCAAACCCGAAGAGGCCAACGTGCAGAAGTACGTCACGGGCCGCGCGCTCGACGGGCTGTACCTGATGATCGGCGAGGAGGAGAAGAAGATCCGCGCCAACCCGGTCGAGACCGGCAGCGCGCTGCTGCGGCGCGTCTTCGGCGGCTGAGCGTCGCTTCGTCAGATCACGCCGAGCCCGCGCAGTCGCGCGCGCTCGGCGGCGTCGATGCCGATCTCGCCCAGCACCTCGTCGGTGTGCTCGCCCAGCAGCGGCGGCGGCCGGCGCAGCGTGACGGGTGTCGCCGACAGCTTCATCGGGCTGGACACCAGCCGGAGCGTGTCGGTGTGCGGATGCGGCACGGTGCCGGTCATGCCGCGCGCCTGCACCTGCGGGTCGGCGAAGACGTCGGCGAGGTCGTTGATCGGCCCGCACGGCACCTTGGCGGCCTCCAGCGCGGCCAGCCAGTCGGCGCGCGTGCGGGTCTTCAGCCGTGCCGCCAGCAGCGGCACCAGCACGGCACGGTGCCGCACGCGGTCGGCGTTCTTCGCGAAGCGCGGATCGCTGGCGAGCTCGGGGCAGCCGGCCACGGCGCAGAACTTGGCGTACTGGCCGTCGTTGCCCACGGCCAGGATCAGGTGGCCATCGGCCACTTCGAACACCTGGTACGGCACGATGTTCTGGTGCGCGTTGCCGGCGCGCCTGGGTGGCTGCTGCGTCACCAGGTAGTTCGCGCCCAGGTTGGCCAGCATCGCGACCTGCGTGTCGAGCAGCGCCATGTCGATGACCTGGCCTTCGCCGGTGGCGTCGCGGTGGCGCAGCGCGGCCAGGATGGCCACCGTGGCGTACATGCCGGTGAACAGATCGGCCACCGCCACGCCCACCTTCTGCGGTCCGCCGCCGGGCAGGTCGTCGCGCTCGCCGGTCACGCTCATCAGGCCGCCCATGCCCTGCACCGCGTAGTCGTAGCCGGCGCGGTCACGGTAGGGGCCGGTCTGGCCGAAGCCGGTGATCGAGCAGTACACCAGCCGCGGTCGCGACGCGCGCAATGACGCGGCGTCCAGGCCGTAGCGCGCCATGTCGCCGACCTTGAAGTTCTCGATCACCACGTCGCAGCCGTCGGCCAGCGCGCGCACCAGCGCCTGGCCCTCGGGGCGGGCGATGTCGATCGTGACCGAGCGCTTGTTGCGGTTGGTCCCCAGATAGTAGGCCGCCTCGGCCGTGTCGCGGCCGTCGCGGTCCTTCAGGAAGGGCGGACCCCAGCCGCGGGTGTCGTCGCCGCCCGGGTGGCCAGGGGTGGTGGGACGTTCGATCTTGATGACTTCGGCGCCGAGGTCGGCCAGGGTCTGCGTGCACCACGGGCCGGCGAGCACGCGGGAGAGGTCGAGCACACGCACGCCGTGCAGCGCGCCAGGGGTGGGGTGGTCCATGCCGGGATTGTCCTGCAGCGCGCCGGGATAATGCGGCGCATGTCCCGGTTCGCCCGCCTTGTGATCGCCGTCCCGCTCGTGTTGCTGCTCGCAGCGTGTGCGCCCAGCCTCGACTGGCGCGAGGTGCGGCCCGACGGCACCGCGGCCCTGGTGCTGCTGCCGTGCAGGCCCACGGTCTCGGCGCGCGAAGTGCAACTGGCCGGCGGACCGGTGCGGCTGCTGCTGAACGCCTGCAGCGCCGGTGGCCAGACCTGGGCGCTGGCGGCCGCCGACATGGCCGATCCGGCACGGGTGACGCCGGCCCTGGGCATGCTGCGCGCTTCGGCACTGGCCAACCTGGGGGCCGCCGCGCCGGCGCCGCTGGCGTTGCAGGTGCCGGGCGCGACGCCCAATCCCGACAGCGGCCGCGTCGCCGCCAGCGGGCGCATGCCCGACGGCACCGCCGTGCAGGCCCAGGTGGCGGTGTTCGCGCACGGCACCTGGGTGTTCCAGGCCACCGTGCTGGGCGCGTCGCTGCCGGCCGACGGCGTCGAGACCTTCTTCGGCTCGCTGCGGTTGCGGCCGTGAATGCAGTCGTTGGCCGGGCCGGCGCGGTGGGCGATGCAACCAGCACCGGCCTGGTCGTGCGCATCTTCCTGGCATTCGCCTTCACCTACTTCTTCTCGGCGCTGCTGCGCGCCGTGACGGCCACGCTGGCGCCGGCCTTCAGCGCCGAGCTGGGTCTGCGCGCCGCCGACCTCGGGCTGCTGGCAGGCGCCTACTTCCTGGGCTTTGCCGCGATGCAGCTGCCGCTGGGCCGCGCGCTCGACCGCCTGGGCCCGCGCCGGGTCGGCGTGGCGCTGCTGGCCGTGGCGGTGCTGGGCTGCGTGCTGTTCGCGCTGGCGGGCAGCCTGCCGGCGCTGATCGCGTCGCGCATGCTGATCGGCGTCGGCGTGTCGGCAGCGCTGATGGCACCGCTGACGCTGTACCGGCGCCTGTTCACGCCGTCGGCGCAGCTGCGGGCGAACTCGTGGATGCTGATGACGGGGTCGCTCGGCATGCTGGCGTCGACGCTGCCGGTGCAGTTCCTGCTGCCGCTGTGGGGGTGGCGCGGGCTGTTCTGGGCCGTGGCCGGGTTGCTGCTGCTGTCGATGCTGGTGACGCTGGCGCTGGTGCCGCGCGACAGTCCGCCCGCCGGCGACGCGCCGTCGGGCGGCGGCTACCGCGAGGTGCTGGCGCACCCGTTGTTCCGCCGCATGGCGCCGCTGGGCTTCTTCCTGTATGGCGGCATGATCGCGCTGCAGTCGCTGTGGGCCGGGCCCTGGCTGACGCGGGTGGCCGGCTGGTCGCCGGGCGAGGCGGCGCAGGGCCTGTTCTTCATCAACCTCGCGATGCTGTTCACGTTCATGGCCTGGGGGGCGCTGATGCCGCGGCTGGTGCGGCGCGGGCTCGACGCGGTGCTTGTGATGACGTGGGGCGTGCCGCTGAGCCTGCTGCTGCTGGCGCTGAACGTCGTGCTGGGCGCAGGCGCAGGCGCCGCGCACTGGGCACTGTGGTGCGTGGCCACCACCTGCGTGTCACTGAGCCAGCCGGCGGTGGGGCAGGCATTCCCCGCGGCGCAGGCCGGCCGGGCGCTGTCGGCCTTCAACCTGGCGATCTTCGGCGGCGTGTTCTGCGTGCAATGGGGCATCGGTCTGCTGGTGGATGTCTTCGCCGGCTGGGGCCTGGCCGCGCCGCGCGCGTTCCAGGGCGCGTTCGCGGTCTTCTGGCTCACCTGCGCGCTGGCCTACCTGGCCTTCCTGCGCGCACCGCGGCGCGCCACCGGCATTCGTGCCGATAATGGGCCACCGAGCGCCTAGCCCATGCCCGCCCTGCTCATCATCGCCCACGCTCCGCTGGCTTCGTCGCTGCAGGCGGTGGCTCGCCATGTCTACCCCGACTGCGGGCGCCAGCTGGCCGCGCTCGACGTCGAGCCGGGCATGGCGCCCGAGCAGGTGGTCGAGCAGGCCCGTGCGGCCCTGGCTGCGCTGGGCACGGAAGAGGCGCTGATCCTCACCGACGTCTTCGGCGCCACCCCCTGCAACGCCGCGCGCGAAGTGGCCGACGGCGCCAAGGTGCGCGTGGTGGCCGGTGTCAACGTGCCGATGCTGTGGCGCACCCTGTGTTATGCGTCCGTGCCGCTGGACGACCTGGTGGCACGCGCCATCGCGGGCGGCAGCCAGGGCGTGATGCAGGTGGGCGCCACGCCACGCCAACACCAGGGCCCTGCAGGGGGCAGCGATGATCAAGTCCAGCATCACCATCAGCAATAAGCTCGGGCTGCACGCCCGGGCGTCTGCCAAGCTCACCAAGCTGGCCGGCAGTTTCGCCAGTGAAGTGTTCCTCAGCCGCAACGGCCGCCGCGTGAATGCCAAGAGCATCATGGGCGTGATGATGCTGGCCGCCGGGATGGGCACCGAGGTCGAGATCGAGGTCGAAGGCGCCGACGAGGTGGCAGCGATGGACGCGTTGCGCACGCTGATCGACGGCAAGTTCGGCGAAGGCCAGTAGGCCGCACCACCACAGGCACGCACCGCGCCATGAGCATCCAGGTCTTCGGCATGCCGGTCTCGCGCGGCGTCGCGATCGGCCGCGCGGTGCTGGTGGCTTCCAGCCGCGTCGACGTGGCGCACTACTTCGTGCCGGCCGAGAGGCTGGAGCACGAGGTCGCGCGGCTGCGCGAGGCCCGCGACGCCGTCGCCGCCGAGCTGACGGCCCTGAAGCGGGACCTGCCCGGCGACGCACCGGCCGAGCTCTCGGCCCTGCTCGACGTGCACCTGATGCTGCTGCACGACGAGGCGCTGACCGGCGCCACGAAGGTGTGGATCCACGAGCGCCACTACAACGCCGAGTGGGCGCTGTCGGCGCAGCTGGAAGTGCTGGCGCGTCAGTTCGACGACATGGAAGACGCCTACCTGCGCGAGCGCAAGGCCGATGTGGAGCAGGTGGCAGAGCGGCTGCTGCGCTACCTGGGGCGCTCGGAGCCTGGGGCGGCGGAGGTGCTGGCGCCGGCTGCGGGCGGTGCACGTGACTTCGCTGGCGAAGACCCGCTGGTGCTGGTGGCCAACGACGTCGCGCCGGCCGACATGATCCAGTTCAAGCGCAGCGTCTTCACGGGCTTCGTCACCGACGTCGGCGGCAAGACCTCGCACACGGCCATCGTCGCGCGCAGCATGGACATCCCGGCGGTGGTCGGTGCGCGCGAGGCCAGCCGGCTGATCCGCCAGGACGACTGGCTGGTGATCGACGGCGATGCCGGCGTCGTCATCGTCAATCCGTCGCCCATCGTGCTGGAGGAGTACCGGTTCCGCCAGCGCCAGAGCGAGCTGGAACGGGCGCGCCTGAACCGGCTGCGCCACACGCCCGCCGTCACGCTCGATGGCCAGGCGGTCGAGTTGCTGGCCAACATCGAGCTGCCGGCGGACGCGGCCGGGGCCCTGGAGGCCGGTGCCGTGGGCGTGGGTCTGTTCCGCAGCGAGTTCCTGTTCATGAACCGCGACGGCGACCTGCCCGACGAGGAAGAGCAGTTCGAGGCCTACCGCAGCGCGGTGCTGGCCATGCAGGGGTTGCCGGTGACGATCCGCACGGTGGACATCGGCGCCGACAAGCCGCTGGACCGCATGAGCCCCACCGAACTTCGCCACGAGCACGCGCTGAACCCGGCGCTGGGGCTGCGGGCGATCCGCTGGAGCCTGTCGGAGCCCGGCATGTTCCGCCAGCAGTTGCGCGCCATCCTGCGGGCCAGTGCGTTCGGCAAGGTCCGCATCCTCGTGCCGATGGTGGCGCACCTGGGCGAGATCCGCGCGACGCTGGAAGCCGTGGCGCGCGCCAGGCAGCAGCTCGACGATGCAGGACGCCCGTACGGTCGCGTCGAGGTCGGGGCGATGATCGAGGTGCCGGCTGCCGCGCTGATGATCGACCGCTTCCTCGCGCACTTCGACTACGTGTCCATCGGCACCAACGACCTGATCCAGTACACGCTGGCGATCGACCGCGCAGACGACGCGGTGTCGCACCTGTTCGACCCGTGGCACCCGGCGGTGCTGCGGCTCATCGCCGACACCATCGCACGCGCGAACGCGTGCGGGCGCGGCGTCAGCGTCTGCGGCGAGATGGCCGGCGATGCCGCATTCACCGATCTGCTGCTGGCGATGGGGCTGCGCAGCTTCTCGATGCACCCGGCGCGCATCGCCTCGATCAAGCAGCGGGTGCTGCGCGCCGACACGCGCAAGCTGGCGGCCACGCTCGAGGCTGTGATGCAGGCCGACGATCCAGCCCGGGAATCGGGGCGCCTGCACCAGGGTGCCCAGCCCGCCTGAGAGCCAGCAGGGCCGGGGACGCTTGCGGCGCCGTAAAAACCCGTGCTATAGTCTATGGCTCTGCTGATCACTGATCGGCGTGCCGCAAGAGACGCGGCTGCGCAGAACGGAGGGAAGCAGAAAGACCGAGAGATTGACACGGAATTAAAAAACATGTCAGAATCGCGGTCTTCGCTGATAAATAATCAGCGAAGCGCAGCAAAAGCAGCGCAGCTCTTTAACAACACACAGCCGATAAGCGTGGGCGTTTGAAGGCGAGTGCCGAGACTGGATGCGGGGTCAAACCTGTTGAAGGTCGAGGTCTCATGGACCTTAAACGCTCACTGAATTGAATTTTCATGCAAGTGAAGTTCACTTCAATTCTTTGAGTAATTTATCAAGATCGAACTGAAGAGTTTGATCCTGGCTCAGATTGAACGCTGGCGGCATGCCTTACACATGCAAGTCGAACGGTAACGCGGGGCAACCTGGCGACGAGTGGCGAACGGGTGAGTAATATATCGGAACGTGCCCAGTAGTGGGGGATAGCCCGGCGAAAGCCGGATTAATACCGCATACGACCTACGGGTGAAAGGGGGGGATCGCAAGACCTCTCGCTATTGGAGCGGCCGATATCAGATTAGGTAGTTGGTGGGGTAAAGGCCTACCAAGCCGACGATCTGTAGCTGGTCTGAGAGGACGACCAGCCACACTGGGACTGAGACACGGCCCAGACTCCTACGGGAGGCAGCAGTGGGGAATTTTGGACAATGGGCGCAAGCCTGATCCAGCCATGCCGCGTGCGGGAAGAAGGCCTTCGGGTTGTAAACCGCTTTTGTCAGGGAAGAAAAGTTCTGGGTTAATACCCTGGGGCGATGACGGTACCTGAAGAATAAGCACCGGCTAACTACGTGCCAGCAGCCGCGGTAATACGTAGGGTGCAAGCGTTAATCGGAATTACTGGGCGTAAAGCGTGCGCAGGCGGTCTTGCAAGACAGATGTGAAATCCCCGGGCTCAACCTGGGAACTGCATTTGTGACTGCAAGGCTGGAGTACGGCAGAGGGGGATGGAATTCCGCGTGTAGCAGTGAAATGCGTAGATATGCGGAGGAACACCGATGGCGAAGGCAATCCCCTGGGCCTGTACTGACGCTCATGCACGAAAGCGTGGGGAGCAAACAGGATTAGATACCCTGGTAGTCCACGCCCTAAACGATGTCAACTGGTTGTTGGGAGGGTTTCTTCTCAGTAACGTAGCTAACGCGTGAAGTTGACCGCCTGGGGAGTACGGCCGCAAGGTTGAAACTCAAAGGAATTGACGGGGACCCGCACAAGCGGTGGATGATGTGGTTTAATTCGACGCAACGCGAAAAACCTTACCTACCCTTGACATGTCTGGAATCCTGAAGAGATTTGGGAGTGCTCGAAAGAGAGCCAGAACACAGGTGCTGCATGGCCGTCGTCAGCTCGTGTCGTGAGATGTTGGGTTAAGTCCCGCAACGAGCGCAACCCTTGTCATTAGTTGCTACGAAAGGGCACTCTAATGAGACTGCCGGTGACAAACCGGAGGAAGGTGGGGATGACGTCAGGTCATCATGGCCCTTATGGGTAGGGCTACACACGTCATACAATGGACGGTACAGAGGGCTGCCAACCCGCGAGGGGGAGCCAATCCCAGAAAACCGTTCGTAGTCCGGATCGCAGTCTGCAACTCGACTGCGTGAAGTCGGAATCGCTAGTAATCGCGGATCAGCTTGCCGCGGTGAATACGTTCCCGGGTCTTGTACACACCGCCCGTCACACCATGGGAGCGGGTTCTGCCAGAAGTAGTTAGCCTAACCGCAAGGAGGGCGATTACCACGGCAGGGTTCGTGACTGGGGTGAAGTCGTAACAAGGTAGCCGTATCGGAAGGTGCGGCTGGATCACCTCCTTTCTGGAAAAAGCGCACTCAAGTTTGGGCGCCCACACTTATCGGCTGTTGTTGACGACAGATACCCAATTGTGCGGGTCTGTAGCTCAGTTGGTTAGAGCACCGTCTTGATAAGGCGGGGGTCGTTGGTTCGAATCCAACCAGACCCACCATCGCAATCGGGGGTGTAGCTCAGCTGGGAGAGCACCTGCTTTGCAAGCAGGGGGTCATCGGTTCGATCCCGTTCACCTCCACCAAAGATCTGTTCGAAGCGGCGAATGCATGCTGTGCATTGGCCGGTTCGATCGAGAGATCGGCTGTCGTTCTTTAACAATTCATAGAGTCGAAAATCAGTGTTGTCGACGGAAAGACCGCAAGGTCACCGTGCCGTCGGCAACTTAATGATTGCGTCAAAACAAACTTCAATTCCAGAATTGAAGTTTCGGCATAACGCGTAATACTCAAATCGTTCATTGACCGATGCCTTCCGTCAGGAGGCGTCAAAGTTATAGGGTCAAGTGAATAAGTGCATGTGGTGGATGCCTAGGCGATTACAGGCGATGAAGGACGTGGTAGCCTGCGATAAGCTTCGGGGAGCTGGCAAATAAGCTTTGATCCGGAGATTTCCGAATGGGGAAACCCACCCTTAGGGGTATCGCATACTGAATACATAGGTATGCGAGGCGAACCGGGTGAACTGAAACATCTCAGTAGCTCGAGGAAAAGACATCAACCGAGATTCCGAAAGTAGTGGCGAGCGAAATCGGAACAGCCTGCATGTTTTAGCATCGAGATTATCAGAACAGTCTGGAAAGGCTGGCCATAGCGGGTGATAGCCCCGTATGAAAAAATCATGGTGTGGAACTAAGCATGCGACAAGTAGGGCGGGACACGTGTAATCCTGTCTGAATATGGGGGGACCATCCTCCAAGGCTAAATACTCGTAATCGACCGATAGTGAACTAGTACCGTGAGGGAAAGGCGAAAAGAACCCCGGGAGGGGAGTGAAATAGATCCTGAAACCGCATGCATACAAAAAGTCGGAGCCCGCAAGGGTGACGGCGTACCTTTTGTATAATGGGTCAGCGACTTACATTCAGTGGCAAGCTTAACCGAATAGGGAAGGCGCAGGGAAACCGAGTCCGAATAGGGCGTTCAGTCGCTGGGTGTAGACCCGAAACCAAGTGATCTATCCATGGCCAGGATGAAGGTGCCGTAACAGGTACTGGAGGTCCGAACCGACTAGTGTTGCAAAACTAGCGGATGAGCTGTGGATAGGGGTGAAAGGCTAAACAAACTTGGAGATAGCTGGTTCTCTCCGAAAACTATTTAGGTAGTGCCTCAAGTATTACCATCGGGGGTAGAGCACTGTTATGGCTAGGGGGTCATGGCGACTTACCAAACCATTGCAAACTCCGAATACCGATGAGTACAGCTTGGGAGACAGTGCACCGGGTGCTAACGTCCGGACACAAGAGGGAAACAACCCAGACCGCCAGCTAAGGTCCCCAAAATTGGCTAAGTGGGAAACGAAGTGGGAAGGCTAAAACAGTCAGGATGTTGGCTTAGAAGCAGCCATCATTTAAAGAAAGCGTAATAGCTCACTGATCGAGTCGTCCTGCGCGGAAGATGTAACGGGGCTAAGCCAGTTACCGAAGCTGCGGATGCACAGCAATGTGCGTGGTAGGAGAGCGTTCTGTACGCCTGTGAAGGTGGATCGTGAGGTCTGCTGGAGGTATCAGAAGTGCGAATGCTGACATGAGTAGCGTTAAAGGGGGTGAAAAGCCCCCTCGCCGAAAGCGCAAGGTTTCCTACGCAACGTTCATCGGCGTAGGGTGAGTCGGCCCCTAAGGCGAGGCAGAGATGCGTAGCTGATGGGAAACAGGTCAATATTCCTGTACCGATGTGTAGTGCGATGTGGGGACGGAGAAGGTTAACTCAGCCGGGTGTTGGATGTCCCGGTTCAAGCATGTAGGCGTGCCCTCTAGGCAAATCCGGAGGGCTTAGCTGAGGTGTGATAACGAGGCGGCTTGCCGCTGAAGTGAGTGATACCCTGCTTCCAGGAAAAGCCACTAAGCTCCAGCTACACACGACCGTACCGCAAACCGACACTGGTGCGCGAGATGAGTATTCTAAGGCGCTTGAGAGAACTCTGGAGAAGGAACTCGGCAAATTGACACCGTAACTTCGGAAGAAGGTGTGCCTTTAGTAGGTGAACCATTTACTTGGGGAGCCCAATGAGGCCGCAGAGAATCGGTGGCTGCGACTGTTTATTAAAAACACAGCACTCTGCAAAGACGAAAGTCGACGTATAGGGTGTGACGCCTGCCCGGTGCTGGAAGATTAAATGATGGGGTGCAAGCTCTTGATTGAAGTCCCAGTAAACGGCGGCCGTAACTATAACGGTCCTAAGGTAGCGAAATTCCTTGTCGGGTAAGTTCCGACCTGCACGAATGGCGTAACGATGGCCACACTGTCTCCTCCAGAGACTCAGCGAAGTTGAAATGTTTGTGATGATGCAATCTCCCCGCGGAAAGACGGAAAGACCCCATGAACCTTTACTGTAGCTTTACATTGGACTTTGAACAGATCTGTGTAGGATAGGTGGGAGGCTTTGAAGTAGGGACGCTAGTTCTTATGGAGCCAACGTTGAAATACCACCCTGGTGTGTTTGAGGTTCTAACCTTGGCCCGTTATCCGGGTTGGGGACAGTGTATGGTGGGCAGTTTGACTGGGGCGGTCTCCTCCCAAAGTGTAACGGAGGAGTTCGAAGGTACGCTAGGCACGGTCGGAAATCGTGCTAATAGTGCATAGGCATAAGCGTGCTTGACTGCGAGACTGACAAGTCGAGCAGGTACGAAAGTAGGACTAAGTGATCCGGTGGTTCTGTATGGAAGGGCCATCGCTCAACGGATAAAAGGTACTCTGGGGATAACAGGCTGATACCGCCCAAGAGTTCATATCGACGGCGGTGTTTGGCACCTCGATGTCGGCTCATCTCATCCTGGGGCTGTAGCCGGTCCCAAGGGTATGGCTGTTCGCCATTTAAAGAGGTACGTGAGCTGGGTTTAAAACGTCGTGAGACAGTTTGGTCCCTATCTTCCGTGGGCGCTGCAAGATTGAGAGAGCCTGCTCCTAGTACGAGAGGACCGGAGTGGACGCACCTCTGGTGTATCGGTTGTCACGCCAGTGGCATTGCCGAGTAGCTAAGTGCGGAAGAGATAACCGCTGAAAGCATCTAAGCGGGAAACTCGTCTCAAGATGAGTCTTGCCGGGGCCTTGAGCCCCCTGAAGAGTCGTTCGAGACCAGGACGTTGATAGGTCGGGTGTGGAAGCGCAGTAATGCGTTAAGCTAACCGATACTAATTGCTCGTGCGGCTTGACCCTATAACTTTGACGATGAGTCAAAACGTTATGCCAAGACGCAATCATGCTGATTGAGACTCTATGAATTGGCTGCGGCGTGCACCAGCACGACGCGGCAACAAGTTAAGCCTGATGACCATAGCAAGGTGGTCCCACTCCTTCCCATCCCGAACAGGACAGTGAAACGCCTTTGCGCCGATGATAGTGCGGGTTCCCGTGTGAAAGTAGGACATCGTCAGGCTAATATCCGAAAACCCCCGGCTCCTCCGAGTCGGGGGTTTTTCCTTTGGGGCCAACGAAACGCCCGCCGCTTGTCCGCCAGGTGCGCGCTTCAGCGCACCTGCAGATCACCGGCGCTGGATTGCAGCAGCAGGCCGTCGCGCACCAGGCGCGCCACGACGTCATCCGCGTGCGCCTCCCGCTCCGCCCGCCGTTCGATGCCCACGACGTCTCGCGCCATGCGCACGAAGATCGGCGTCGTGGCCAGCCATGCCACCAAGGCCGCGCGAGGAACAGTGCGCTGCTCCAGCATGTGGAACATCGTCAGTGCCCGCTCCGCATAAGCCCGATGCCGCTCCGGAGCCTGCTCGAACGCCTGCAGCCGGCGGCGGCTGCAGGCCAGCGCCGAAGCGACGTCCGTGAACGGCCGCCCGTGGCCCGGAACCACGATCCGCGGCGCCAGGCGCTCGATGACGTCCAGCGCGCCACGCGCGGCACCGAAACCGTCGCCACCCACCAGTTCCGGGAAGATGATCGCCAGCCGTTCCTCCCACAGCGCGTCGGCCGAGATCAGCACACCGTGATCGCGCTGGAAGAACATCACGGCCTCGGGGTCGTGACCGGGTGCCGCCACGACGTCCCAGTGCGCTGCTCCCAGCTGCACCGTGCTGCCCACCGCCAGCGCCCGGTGGGCCTCGAAACGGTCGCAACGCTGATCGGTCGCCTCGAAGCTCAGCAGGCGCTGATCCCAACCCCGCACCGCGTCCCAGGACGCCTCCGGCACCGAGACCTCGCATTGCCAGGCGGCTTGCAGAGCGGCATTGCCGCCGCAATGGTCCGAGTGCAAGTGGGTGTTGAGCACGCGCTCCAGACGGCTGCCGCCGAGCGCGCGCGCCACCAGGTCCAGCGTCTGCGGGGCATGCTGCACGTAGCCCGTGTCCACAACGCAGGCCCCCGAGCCACCGCTGGCCTGGAACACGACGTTGTTCGACGACAGCCACCCGCGCTCGAGCACCGACAGCCCGAGTGCCGCAAACACCTCCTGCATGCCGCCGCTGCTCACTAGGCGGCGTTGCGCAGTTCCCGCCGCAGGATCTTGCCGACGTTGCTCTTGGGCAGCTCGTCGCGGAACTCGATGTACTTCGGCCGCTTGTAGGCCGTGAAGTTGTCGCGGCAGTAGCGGCTGACATCGTCTTCCGACAGCGTCGGGTCGCTCTTCACGACGAAGAGCTTCACCACCTCGCCCGACTTCTCGTCGTTGATGCCGATGGCCGCGCATTCCAGCACGCCTGGCAGCAGGCCCACGACCTGCTCGATCTCGTTCGGGTAGACGTTGAATCCCGAGACCAGAATCATGTCCTTCTTGCGATCGACGATGCGCACCTGCCCCAGCTCGTCCATCACGCCCACGTCGCCCGACTTGAAGAAACCGTCCTCGGTCATGACCTTGGCCGTCTCGTCGGGGCGGTTCCAGTAGCCGGCCATCACCTGCGGGCCGCGGATGCAGATCTCCCCCGGCGTGCCGGCAGGCACGTCGCGACCGTCGTCGTCGCGGATCGCGATCTCGGTGGACGGGATCGGCACGCCGATCGTGCCGGTGAACGCCTTCAGGTCCAACCGGTTGCTGGTGGCCACCGGCGAGGTCTCCGACAGCCCGTAGCCTTCCACGATGGGGCATCCCGTCACCTTCAGCCACTTCTCGGCCGTCGCCTGCTGCACGGCCATGCCGCCCCCGTTGGAGACCACCAGTTCCGAGAAGTCGAGCCGCGCGAAGTCGGCGTCGTTGGCCAGTGCGTTGAACAAGGTGTTGACCGCCGGGAACATGTTCACGCGGTGCTTGGCCAGCGTCGCCACGAAGCCAGGAATGTCGCGCGGGTTGGCGATCAGCAGGTTCATCGCACCGAGCCGCGCGCCCATGAGCGCGCAGATCGTCAGCGCGAAGATGTGGTAGAGCGGCAGCGCGCAGACCACCGTGATGGGCTTGTTGCCCAGCGTGTCCAGCATCGGCTTGAACCACGCCTCGCTCTGCAGGATGTTGGCGACCACGTTCCGGTGCAGCAGCGTCGCGCCCTTCGACACCCCGGTGGTGCCGCCCGTGTACTGCAGGAAGGCGACGTCGTCCGGGCCGATGTCCACCCGCCGCAGGCTCATGCGCAACCCGGCCGACAAGGCCATGTTGAAGCGCGTGACGGTGCGTCCGTTGTCGGTGGGCAGGCGGAACTCGGGCACCAGCTTGCGCACGTGGCGCACCGCGAAGTTGATCAGCAGGCCGCGCCAGAAGCCGACGCAGTCGCCGAAGGCCGCCAGCAGCACGTGGCGGACCGAGGTGTTGTCGATCACCTCTTCCAGCGTCGTCGCGAAGTTCTCCAGCACGATGCAGACCTCGGCGCCGGAATCCTTCAGCTGGTGCTCCAGCTCGCGCGCCGTGTACAGCGGGTTCACGTTCACGACGACATAGCCGGCACGCAGGATGGCGGCGATCGTCACCAGGTACTGCGGCACGTTGAGCATCATCACGGCCACGCGCGCGCCCTTGGCCAGGCCCAGCGACTGCAGCCAGGCGCCCAGCGCCTCCGAGAGCTGGTCGACCTCGCGAAAGCTCATGCGCTGGTCCATGAAGCACAGCGCATCCCGCCGGGCGTGGTGCCGGAACGCGTCCTCCAGCAGTGCCGCCAGCGAGGGGAAGATGTCGGTGCGCACTTCGGCGGGAACGCCGGGCGGGTAATGGGCGAGCCAGGGGGTCTGCACGGGGAACGGATCCAGGTTGAGCAAGCAGCGCGCATCGTCGCGGGCGCCCGCCGTCGGGTCTACGGGAGTTGTCCTAACGCCCAGCCCGGACCTGTCGCCCCGGCGACATCCGTGTCGGCGAACAAGCCGGCCGCCAGCGCCCGCTCGCGCGAGGCCACCGTGTCCAGGAAGAAGGCCGCCCCGCGCATCTCGCGGAAGGTGTCGAAGCCGTTCTCCAGGAAGCCCTGCAGCGCGCCCAGCCCGGCTGCGCGCGCCGGCCCGCGCATCAACCGCAGCGAGTGGCGCAGCAGCGGATTGCCGGTGTAACGGTCGAGCGCGCGGCCGACTGACAACATCAGCGCGATCTGCCGTTCGCGGTCGGCAGGCCGGCCCACGGTGCGCCATGCCTGCAGATACGCCTCGGGGGTGATCGCCGCGTCGGCGAGCGCGCCGCCCATCTGCGTGTCGAGTTCCTCGGACACCGCATGCAGTTCCGCCAGCGACCGCACCGTGCCCACGATCTCGTGCGGGAACAGCCGCACCAGCGCCGGCACGATGCGCGCAAACTGGTCGTCGCGGGCGCTGAAGTCGTGCGGCCCGTACAGGTCGTCCAGGAAGAAGCGCGCCGCCTTCGCGTAGCGCGGCGAGGCCAGCAGGTCCGCGTACGTGTGCGCGAAGCGCTGGTGCTGGTAGGCCTTCACTGCCTGCACGCGGGCCAGCAGCCCCGCGTCGCGGGCGCGGACCTGGCGCTCCGCGAAGACGGTGCCCAGGTGCTGCAGGATGGCCTGGCCTTCAGGTGTCATGGCGCGTCGTTAGTCGGCAACCTCTAGGGTCGGCGCCGGCAATGATGCAACACTGCCGCGCATGCAACGTCGCCAACTGCTCCGCGTGGGCGCCGCCACCGCCCTGGTGCTGGGCGCGGCCGGTGCCGGCGTGGCCCTGCTGCAGCCCGGCGTGGTGGGCGGGCGCTTCACGCCGCCCGCCCGTGCGGTGTTCGCCGCCGTGGCCACGGCGGTTCTCGACGGCCTGCTGCCCGCCGCAGGTGCAGCACGGGCTGCCGCGCTGCAAGCCCACCTCGACCGCCTGGACGCCACGCTCACCGGCCTGCCGCCCGCCCTGCAGTCCGAGGTCACCGAACTGGCCACGCTGCTGGCCACCGCGCCGACGCGGCTCGCGCTGACCGGCCTGCTGCCGGCCTGGCACGAGGCCACGCCCGACCAGCTGCAGGCCATGCTGCAGGCGCTGCGCACCTCGTCCCTGTCGCTGCGGCAACAGGTCTACCACGCGCTGCGCGACCTGACGAACGCCGCGTGGTTCGCAGACGCCGCGGCCTGGTCGGCCATCGGCTACCCCGGCCAACGTGCCGTCTGAAGGCGAGCCCATGCCCGTCCCCGACCCGATCGAACAAGGCCTGGCGCGCGGCTGGAAAGTGCGCGGCGGGCCGCACGGCGACCTGCCCGAGACCCTGCGCTGCGATGTGGCCATCGTCGGCAGCGGCGCCGGTGCGGGCATCACGGCCGAGCTGCTCACCGCCGCCGGGCTCGACGTCGTGATCGTCGAGGAAGGACCGCTGCGGTCCAGCCGCGACTTCCACCAGACCGAGGCCGAGGCCTACCCGGCCCTCTACCAGGACAGCGCCAGCCGCAAGACCGCCGACAAGGGCATCGGCATCCTGCAGGGCCGCTGCGTCGGCGGCTCGACCACGGTGAACTGGACCAGCTCGTTCCGCACACCCACGGCCACGCTGGAACACTGGCGCGCGCACTTCGCCTTGCCCGACCTCACCGACGATGCGCTGGCGCCCTGGTTCCAGCAGGTCGAACAACGCCTGCACATCGGCCCGTGGCTGGTGCCGCCGAACGCCAACAACCAGCTGCTGCGCGTGGGCGCGGCACGGCTGGGCATCCCGGCGGCCGCCATCCAGCGCAACGTGCGCGGCTGCTGGAACCTGGGATCGTGCGGCATGGGCTGCCCGACCAACGCCAAGCAGTCGATGCTGGTCACGACGATCCCCGTCGCACTCGACCGCGGCGCCACGCTGCTGGTGCAGGCGCGGGTGGAGCGCCTGCTGATCGAAGGCCACACCGTGCGCGGCCTCGAGGCCGTGCCCGTGCAGCTGAACGGCGCGCCGGCGTCCGACCGCCGCACGCGCATCACCGCCCGGCACGTGGTGGTGGCGGGCGGCGCCATCAATTCGCCGGCGCTGCTGCTGCGCTCGAAGGCGCCCGACCCGCACCGGCGCCTGGGCGCACGGACCTTCCTGCACCCGGTGGTGGTGTCGGCAGCGCGTTTCGACGAGCGCATCGAAGGCTGGAACGGTGCGCCGCAGACGCTGTACACCGACCACTTCCTCGACACCCAGCCGATCGACGGCCCCATCGGCTACAAGCTCGAGGCACCGCCGCTGTATCCGCTGATCGTGTCGTCCACGCTGCCCGGCTTCGGCGCCGCGCAGACGGCGCTGCTGCACGACTTCGCCCACACGCACGCGCTGCTGGCCTTGCTGCGCGACGGCTTCCACGCCGAGGCCGCGGGCGGGCAGGTGCGCCTGCGCAGCGACGGCTCGCCGCAGCTCGACTACATGCTCAACAGCTTCGTGATGGACGGCGCGCGGCGCGCGCTGCTCAGCATGGCCGAGATCCAGTTCGCGGCCGGTGCGCGCGACGTGCTGCCGGTGCACGAGATGGCGGTGCCCTACACCAGCTGGAACCAGGCACGTGCCGCGATCGCTGCGCTGCCGATGCAGCCGCTGCTGACCCGCGTGCTCAGCGCGCACGTGATGGGTGGCTGCGGCATGGCCGGCCGCGAAGACCTCGGCGTGGTGCGGCCCGACGGCCGCCACTGGCAGCTGGAGAACCTGTCGGTGCACGACGGCTCGCTGTTCCCCACCAGCATCGGCGCCAATCCGCAACTCTCCGTCTACGGCCTCACCGCGATGCTCGCGACGCTGCTGGCGCGCCAGCTGAGCGGGCGCGACGTGCGCCTGGGCGCCTGAAGGCCGCACACGCCGATGCTGGCACGGCTGCAGCAGGCCCTGACGCTCGGCGCGCTGCTACTGGCGCTGGCCTGGGGCGTGCTGGCCTGGCGCGCCGGCCATCCCGGCTGGGCGCTGGGCGGCGGATTCCTCATCGTCTTCGGCTACGCGCTGGTGCTGGCGCTGGAATTCGCGCTGCTGCACCGCGTGCACGGCGACGACCCGGCGCCGCGCGCCACGCCGGCGCAGCTGCTGCGCGCCTGGGCTGGCGAAGTGCTGTCGGCGCCGCTGGTCTTCTGCTGGCGCCAGCCCTTCCGCAGCCACCGTTTCCCCGACCACCTGCCGGCTGCGGCGCAGGGCCGCCGCGGCGTGCTGCTGGTGCACGGCTTTGTCTGCAACCGCGGCCTGTGGAACCCGTGGATGCAGCGCCTGAAGGCCGCGGGCGTGCCCTTCGTCGCCGTGAACCTGGAGCCGGTCTTCGGTGCCATCGACGACACCGTCGGCATCCTGGAGCAGGCCGTGCAGCGTCTCGAGCGCAGCACCGGCCTCGCGCCCGTGGTGGTGGCGCACAGCATGGGCGGCCTGGTGCTGCGGCGCTGGTGGGCGGAGCACGGCGGCGACAGCCGCGTGCACCACGCGCTGACGATCGGCACGCCGCACCACGGCACCTGGCTGGCCCGCTTCGCGATGAGCCGCAATGCGCGCCAGATGCAGCGGCATGCACCCTGGCTGCAGGCGCTGGCGCAGCGCGAGCCTGCCGGCCGGGCCGCGCGCTTCACGTGCTTCTACAGCCACTGCGACAACATCGTGTTCCCGCCGTCGACCGCCACACTGGAGGGCGCCGACAACCACCACCTGCCGGCCGTGGCGCACGTGCACATGGCCGATCACCCCGCGCCCTGGGCCGCGCTGCAGCGGCTGCTCGGCCTGCCGCTGCAATCGGCATCAGGCCGCTGAAGGCACGGCGTAGCGGCGTTCGCCGGGCAGCACCGTGCCGGCGTCGATCTCGCCGTCCTGCGCGATGCGCGCGCGCACCGCGGCATACACCGGCGTGAAGTCGGGCGCGGTGGCGTCGAAGAGCTGCTGGAAGCTGTCGATCACGAAGTACGTGGCCTGGTAGGTGTCGATCTTGTAGCGGCTGCGCATCAGCCGCTGCAGTTCGAAGCCCACGCGCTCGGCGGCGGGGCTCGTGACGCTGTGGCGCAGTTCGCCGGCCGAGCTCAGGATGCCCGCGCCGTAGGCCCGCAGGCCGCGCGGCGTGGCGATCAGGCCGAACTCCACCGTGTACCAGTACAGCCGCGCCAGCAGCTCGCAGGCGTCGAGCCGGCTGGCCTTCAGGCCGCCGGCGCCGTAGGCCTGCATGTAGTCGGCGAACGTCGGGTCGAACAGCAGCGGCACATGGCCGAACAGGTCGTGGAAGATGTCGGGCTCGACGACGTAGTCGAACTCCTCGGGCCGGCGGATCCAGTCGGTCACCGGGAAGCGGCGCTCGGCCAGCAGCGCGAAGAAGGCTTCTTCCGGGATCAGGCCCGGCACGCCGACGATCTGCCAGCCGGTGGCCTTCAGCAGCCGCTCGGAGATGGCGTCGAAGCGCGGGATCTGCTCGGGCGCCCCCAGCTGCTGCACCGCGGCGATGAACTCGTCGCAGGCCAGACCCGGCAGCTGCTGCAGCTGCCGCGTGTACAGGCGGCGGTAGGTGTCGTGGTCGGCGGCCGTGTACTGCGACCAGTCCTGCGCGCAGGTGTAGTCGCTGCGCGCGCGCCCGTAGTCGCCGCGCGGCGGGCGGTCGCCCTGCCCGTAGGTCACCGGCGCGACGCCGGCATTCACGCGCTTCATTTGGCTTCCAGGACCCCACGGCGCATCTGGTCGAGCTCGATGCTCTCGAACAGGGCCTTGAAGTTGCCCTCGCCGAAGCCCTGGTCGCCCTTGCGCTGGATGAACTCGAAGAAGATCGGCCCCAGCTGGTTCTCGCTGAAGATCTGCAGCAGCAGCTCGCCCGCCTTGCCGTCGACGAGGATCTTGCGCTGCCGCAGTGCGGCCACGTCCTCGCCGTGCCCCGGGATGCGCTTGTCCACCAGCTCGTAGTAGGTGTCGATGGTGTCGAGCAGCTTGATGCCGCCGGCACGCAGCGCGTCGACCGTCCGGTGCAGGTCGGTGGAGCCCAGCGCGATGTGCTGGATGCCTTCGCCGTGGTACTTGTCCAGGTACTCCTGGATCTGCCCGGCCTTGTCGTTGCCCTCTTCGTTGATGGGGATGCGGATCTTGCCGCAGGGGCTGGTCATGGCCTTGCTCTTCACGCCGGTGACCTGGCCCTCGATGTCGAAGTAGCGCACCTCGCGGAAGTTGAACAGGCGCTCGTAGAAGTCGGCCCATTCGCCCATGCGGCCGCGGTGCACGTTGTGCGTGAGGTGGTCGATGTAGGTCAGGCCGTGGCCGGGCGGGTTCAGGCTGGCCCCCGAATCGGCGCCCAGCGGTTCGAAGTCGACGTCGAAGAAGCCGATGTTGCCGATGTCGCCGTCCTTCGCGCCGCCTTTGCCGCGCCACTTGTCGACGAGGTAGATCAGGCTGTCGCCGATGCCCTTGATGGCCGGGATGTTCAGCTCGCCCGGGCCCGCCGTGCCGGCGTACCCCCAGGCGCCGAGCGACTGCGCGCGGGCGTAGGCCTGGCGCGCGTCCTGCACGCGGAAGGCGATGGCGCAGATGCTCGGGCCGTGCAACCGCGCGAAGCGCTGCGCGAAGCTGTCGGGCTCGGCGTTGACGATGAAGTTGATCTCGCCCTGGCGGTACAGCAGCACGTTCTTGTGGCGGTGCCGGGCGATGGCGCGAAAGCCCATGCGCTCGAACAGCTGGCCCATGGCCACGGGGTCCGGCGCGGCGTACTCGATGAACTCGAAGCCGTCGGTGCCCATCGGATTGTCCCAGGGGGTGAATTGCATGCTGCCGCTCCAGACACAGGGAAAGTGTCCGGACTGTAGGGTCGCCGACGCGCAGTTTGTCTGCAAGACTGCGCGTTGATCGTGGTCAAGACGCATGAAAAGTGCAAAACTCCGGCGCATGGAGATGGAAACCGAGCTTGATGCAATTGATCGGCGCATCCTTGCGGCGCTGCAAGCCCAGGGGCGCAGCACCTACGACGAACTCGCGGCGCAGGTCGGCCTGTCGTCGAGCGCCACGCTGCGCCGCGTGAAGCGGCTGGAGGAAGCGGGCGTGATCGCCGGCTACGTGGCGCTGGTGGCCCCCGAGCGCGTGGGGCTGGGGCTCACGGCCTACATCAACGTGCGGCTGGAAAAGCACACCGACAGCCACAAGCGCAGCCCGATGGACCAGTTCGCCGCGGCCGCGCAGACCTGGCCCGAGGTGGTGGAATGCGCTGCGCTCACCGGCGAGATGGACTACCTGCTGCGCGTGCTGGTGCGCGACATGGCGCACTACAGCCGATTCATCATGGACCACCTGCTCAAGCACCCCAGCGTGCAGGACTGCAAGACCAGCTTCGTGCTGCAGCGCCTGAAGGGCACGACGGCCGTGCCGGTGTAGCCGGCGCGTTGCCGCCGCGGCAAGTCGCCTCAGTACGCCGTCCAGCTGCCGTCGGGCGACCGCAGGTAGCTGCGTTCGCCCTGGCGCATCAGCACCGTGCCGTCGTTCTCGGCCACCCAGTCGGTGCCCGGCAGTTCGCGGGCGATGGCTTCCAGCTGTGCGCGGCCGTCCAGCGTGCGTCCCAGCGGCATCAGCGTCGCGACCAGCGAGGCCAGCGCGAAGTAGCTGCTCGGCTTGTCCACCACCACGGGGCCGCCGCCCGAGCTGAAGCCCTCGAAGCCGATCAGCTTCGCGGCCGCCGGCACGCTGGTGATGCCCACCGTGGGCAGCTCGCGCAGCCCCGAGATCTGCACCGCGTCGCCGCGGATCGCGCCGCCATGCTCGGGCACCAGCAGCAGCAGCGTCGGCCGCTTGCTGGTCTCGATCAGCGTGATGAAGCGTTCCAGGTCGGCCAGCAGGGTCGTCAGCCGCGGCTTGAACGTGTCGCGGCTGCGCAGCGACTGCAGCCCCGGCACGCGGTTGCCGTCGTGCAGCGTGACGCTGTTGTAGAGCAGCGCCAGCGGCGCCGCGCTGCTGCTGCGCGGCTGCCACCAGCGTGCGAGCACGTCGAAGTCGGCCTGGATCGGCGTGCCGTCGAAGGCCTGCATCGCCACCGGCGCGCCGCTGTCGGTGGTGGGCGCGACACCCAGGCCGCCCAGGTTGCGCAGCTGCTCGGCGAAGTTGTCGAAGTGGCCGTCGTGGTTCATCAGCAGCGCGCTCTCGTAGCCCGCCTGTGCAAGGTTGCCGAACAGGTGGCACTGCGCCGGCGCGGCCTCGTACAGCGTGCTCTGCGGCGTCTGCCCGCAGCTTGCGCGCAGCAGCCGCAGCAGCGCCGGGCCGCTGTAGCTGGCGGCGCTGTTGAACTGGCGGAACACCAGGTCGAAGCGCGACAGCAGCGGCGCGTCGCGCATGCGCACTTCGTCGAGGTCCTCCCACGACAGCGAGCAGATGCTCAGCACGATCACGTCGAAGGCCGGCGTCACGCCCGGCGGCAGCGGCGCGAGCTTGTCGGCCTCGGTGGCGTAGAAGCCGGCCAGCCGTGCGCCCAGCTGGCCGGGCTCGAGCGGCGCGCCGGCGTCGGCGCGGGGGTTCAGAGTCGGCGCCGGGTCGGCCCCGCGGGCCCAGAAGCCCGGCGCCGGCAGCAGCGCCGCCGACAGCAGGCCGGCGAAGGCCAGCGTCGCGAACCGCAGCCGGCGCCGCAGCGCCAGGTACAGCAGCACCAGCAGCGCCAGTGCCGCCAGCACCGGCCACGCCACGAGGCGGCCGGCCAGCTCCAGCCAGTAGGCGGCGCTGAAGCTCGCCAGCGCGCCGAGCTGGCTCCACAGCCGCGCCAGCGGCGGCAGGAAGCTGTCGTGGTAGAGCAGCGCCAGCGCCACCGGCACCGCCAGCACGTGGCGCGCCAGCCGCAGCCGCGGCTGCTGCAACGGCCAGGCCAGCGCGGCGGCGAACAGCAGGTTCAGGCCCCAGTGCAGGCCGATGAGCTGCCCCCAGTACAGGCCGATCTTGGCCAGGAAGTACAGGCTCCAGGCACCCATCGCGTCAGCCCCGCGCCGCGGCCAGCGCGGTGTCGAAGCGGGCACGCCAGCGCGCCCAGCGCTGCGCCACGAGCAGCGCGTAGGACCGGCCCAGGCTGCGGTAGCCCTGCGCGCCGAGCGTGACGATCTCGGTCAGGCCCTGCAGCGGGTGGTCGCTCACGTACTGATCGTTCCAGCGGGCCCAGGCGTCGGCGCGCGAGAAGGTGCACTGGATCAGCGCCTGCTGCTGCGCCAGCGTGAGCGGGCCGAAGCGCAGGCCTGCGCGCTCGCCGCGCCGCGCGCTCACGCGGGCCGGGAACACGTGTTCGCCGCTGCCGCTGAACATCAGCACGTTCAGCGAGGTGTCCACCGGCAGGTCCAGCGGCCCGGCCAGGCGCAGCCCCAGGCCGCTGAGCGAGTAGTCCTCGGTCTCGCAGCGGTGCGTGTGGCCGCCGGCCAGCAGCAGGCACACCGGCAGCTGCGCCGGCACGCGGTGGGCCAGCCGCACCTGGCGGCGCTCGCGCGCCACGCCGATGGCCGCGCCCAGGATCAGCAGGTTGAACACCGTCCACAGCAGGTTCAGCAGCACGGTGGCCGGTTCGTGCGTGTTCCACCAGAACAGCCGCGCCACGCCCACCCCCAGGCCGATGGCGTTCAGCAGCACCAGCGCCAGGTACGGCCGCGAGATGCTCCAGTCGAAGTGCGTCTGCTCCACCTGCCCGCCCTTGGCCGTGACGTTGAACTTGCCCGCGTTCGGGTTGATGAAGGCCAGCGTCGTGGGCAGCGTGATGTACCAGGCCAGCACGGCCTCGTAGACCTCGGCCCAGAACGTGTGGCGGTGCGGGCCCTGCACGTGCGCGTTGGCGATGTTGGGCAGCACCACGTGCGGCAGCACGTACAGCGCGATCAGCGGCGCCGAGGCATTGATGATGTGCAGCTCGCCGTACAGGTAGGCCAGCGGCGCGGTCAGGAAGACCAGCCGCGGGATGCCGTAGAAGAAGTGCAGCATCGCGTTGCTGTAGCAGATGCGCTGCATGAAGCTCAGGCCCTTGCCGAACAGCGGGTTGTCGGTGCGGAAGATCTGCGCCATGCCGCGCGCCCAGCGGATGCGCTGGCCGACGTGGCCCGACAGGCTCTCGGTGGCCAGCCCGGCGGCCTGCGTGATGTTCAGGTAGGCGGTGCGCCAGCCGCGGCGGTGCATCTTCAGCGCGGTGTGCGCGTCTTCGGTGACGGTCTCGACCGCGATGCCGCCCACTTCCTCCAGCGCCTCGCGCCGCAGCACCGCGCACGAGCCGCAGAAGAACGTGGCGTTCCAGAAGTCGTTGCCGTCCTGCACCAGGCCGTAGAACAGCGCGCCCTCGTTGGGCACGCGGCCGAAGGTCTCGAGGTTGCGCTCGAACGGGTCGGGACTGAAGAAGTGGTGCGGCGTCTGCACCATCGCGCACTTCGGGTCGCGCAGCAGTTCGCCCATCGTCGTCTGCAGGAAGCTGCGCACGGGCAGGTGGTCGCAGTCGAAGATGGCGATGAAGGCGCCGTCGGTCCGTGCCAGCGCGTGGTTCAGGTTGCCGGCCTTGGCATGCTTGTTGTCCGGGCGCACGGCGTAGCCCACGCCGACCTCGGCCGCGAAGGCCCGCACCGCGTCGCGTCGGCCGTCGTCGAGGATCGTGATGCGCAGCTTGTCGGCCGGCCAGTCCAGCCCCTTGGCCGCCAGCACGGTGGGCGTGAGCACACCCAGCGGCTCGTTGTAGGTCGGGATGAACACGTCCACCGTCGGCCAGCTGGCGGCATCGGGCGGCAGCACCGCCGGCTTGCGTTGCAGCGGCCACGCGGTCTGCACGAAACCCAGCAGCATGATGATCCAGGCGTAGACCTCGGCCGCCAGCAGGCCCCAGCCCAGCACCGTCTCCCAGCCGGGCTGCAGGTCCATCGACTGCGTGATGCGCCACCAGCCGTAGCGGCAGGTCGCGATCAGCGACAGCATCACCAGCACCAACCCGGGCACCACGCCCGGCAGCTTGCGCACCAGCAGCGCCAGGCCCCACATCGCCAGCGCCAGGAAGAGCTGGCCGCTCCAGGCCAGCGGCGTGGTCACCGCCAGCCAGAACGCAAAGCCGCTGACCGCCAGCACCAGCGCCACCGCCGGGCGCGACTGCAGCCAGCGCGCGTCGGCCAGCGCCTCCAGGCGCGCGCCCCAGTGCGCACGGTCCAGCGCCGGCAGGCGCGCCTGCCAGGCGCCCAGCAGCCGGCGCAGCCCTGCCGTGCGCGCCCCCCAGCGCCGCGGCGGCGCCGGCGGCGGCACCAGCAGGCGCAGCAGCCAGGTGCGCGCCGTCGCCTGCGGCGGCACGCCCAGGCCGCGGCGCAGGCCGTGGCCGATGCCGTCGAGCAGCGCCTCGGCCGCGCGTTCGAGCGCGGTGCCGCCGGGCTGCCGCGGCGCCACGAACAGCCGCCACAACCAGCCGCGCCAGGTGGCGCCGGGCGCCACGCCCAGCCACTGCCGCAGCGCCTCAGCCCACATCGTCCGCACCCAGCTGCAGCTGCAGCGGCGAGTCGAAGCGTCCCCCCAGCCAGCGCAGCAGGCCGTGCAGGTCGTGCGTGGCCTGCGCGTGCGGCGCCGCGTCGGACAGCGCCACCTGCCGCGCGAAGGCCTCGGGCACGGCTTCGTCGCGGTGCACCACGTGCGGCGCCAGCCGCGCGCCCAGCCGCGCCTGCAGCGCCGCGCGCACACCCTGCTGCAGCGGCCGCGAGGCGTCGAAGCCGTTCAGCAGCGCCACCAGCGGCTTGGCCGCCGCCATCGCCAGCGCTTCGGGCAGCAGCGCCACGGCGCCCGGGTCGGCGCGCAGCACCAGCAGCACCGCGTCGGCCGCCAGCATCGCCTGCTCGGTCAGCAGCGACGGCGAGCGTGGCGTGTCGATGAAGGTCCACACCGCCACCGACGCGGGGTCGGGGCGGTCGATCTGCGCCAGCCGCTCGGCCAGCCAGCCGCGCTGGCGCGCCATCTGCGGGTACCAGTCGCGCAGCTGCTCCACGTCGAGCCGGCCGAAGGGCAGCACCAGCGCGCCCTCGGCGCTGCGCAGGGCGCTGTCCTGCCAGGGGCGGCCGTTGGCGTCGTTCGCGGCCAGGCCCTGCGCGGGCGGCTGTTCCAGCCCGAAGTGCAGCGCCAGCAGGTTCTGCGGGTCCCAGTCGACGGCCAGGCTGGACTGCCCCTGGCGCGCGGCCAGCGTCGCCAGCGCCGCCGTCAGCGTGGTGCGGCCGACGCCGCCGGCCAGGGAGATGACGGCCAGGCTAGGCATCGGTGTCCGCCGCAGGCAGCTCGACCGGCTGCACGCACAGCAGCCGCCGCGCCGGCCGTGCGCGCGGCAGGGCCAGCCCGATGCGCTGCGCCAGCCGCCACAGCAGCAGCAGCCCCACGGCCAGCAGCACGCCGCCCAGCAGCGCGTTGATGAACACGCTCATTCGCGCAGCCTCAGCACCACGCGTTCCGGCGTGCGCGGCGCCGGCGGCGCGGGCGGCTCGTCCAGCGGCGCCGGCAGCGTGTCTTCGCCCGCGGGCTGCAGCGCGACGAAACCGCTCTCGCTGACCTCCAGCCGCTGCGGTTGCAGCGCCTGCAGCACGTCGCTGTAGTCGGTGACGGCGTCGACCGCGTTGCGGCGCAGCCGCTCCAGCGCGCGCCGCATCGCGTCGGGCTCGGGCCGCATGCGCAGCTGGTGGAACAGCTCGGCCAGCGGCACCGCGAACAGGCGCTTGAGCGTGGGTTCGACGTCGGGCGCGCGGCAGGCGAACAGGAACACCCAGACCGACTGCGCGTCGGCGCTGACGATGTCGCCGTCGCGGCCGATGCGGCAGGCCGCCAGCGCGTCCAGGTGCGCGACCTGCGGCAGCAGCGGCAGCTGCACCATGCAGTGCGCCAGGCCCAGCGGTTCGGTGCGCTGCAGCATGCGGTCGGCAGCGTCGCAGAAGGCCTGCAGCGGCAGGTAGCCGCGCACCGGGTCGGGCTTCATCTGCGCCAGCAGGTCGGGCGCGGCCTCGTCGGCGACACGGCGCGCGTAGGTCTGGTTGCGCAGCTCCACCAGCGTCTGCAGCAGGCGCGAGAAGCCGATGTTGCGGTAGACCACGGTGTTGGCGCCCAGGCGCACCAGGGCCAGTTCCTGGTTGTAGCGCAGCTGCCCGCCGACCTCACGCACCACGATCTTCAGCGCGTGCGGGTGCGCGGCGCGCAGCCGGCGCACGGTGTCCAGCAGCGCCGGCAGCTCGTCGGCGCTGCGGTGCGGCAGCAGCACGGTGGCCGCCACCGCGTAGCGGCAGGCCGCCACCACGGCGTCCAGCGAGTCGCAGACCTGCCAGTGCGCGGGCGCGCCGTCGGGGGCGCCGGCCAGCGTGTCGGGCAGCGTGATCACGCGCTCGGCGTCGCTGGCGGTGACCAGGGCGTGCGTGTCCAGCGCCAGCCCGCTGCCGTCGGCCTGCCAGCCGCCGTCGGCGCTCTCGACGAGGCCGAAGCCCAGGTCCTGCACCGTGCCGGCACGGCCCCCGGACCAGCGCACGACCTCGAAGTGCACCTGCTCGCCGTGGCGCTGCAACTGCGCCATGCAGGGCAGCGGGCTGCGTTCGAACAGCGGCAGCAGCGCCTGCCCGCGGTGGCGCAGCGGCGCCAGCGCCAGCAGCGGCGCGGCGTCGCGTTCGGCGGCCCAGCGCTGCAGCGCCGCCACCGCCTGCTGCACGGCGGCGGAGACCTCGGGCGCCGCCTCCGGCACCGCGTCCGGCGCCGCTTCGGTTCCTCCGGGCGCCGCCGGGCCGCCCAGCCACGGCGGCAGCAGGTCCACCAGCAGCAGTTCGCCGCGGCGCAACCCGCAGGCCGCCAGCTCCTGCAGCAGGAAGGCATCGCCGCGCTCGCGCAGCGTGGCCGCGGCGCCTGGCGTCCAGGCCAGCGCGCGCAGGCGGCCGCTGCGCGCGGCGTCCACCACCAGCGGCCCCAGCGCGCGCAGCGCGTCGGCGTCGGCGCCGAGCCAGGTCACCTGTCCATCGGCCAGTTCGGTCTCGAGCAGCCTGCGCAGCAGGCGCTGCCGCGTGCCGTTGTCGCCCAGCAGCAGCAACGCCGGCTGGCCGCGCCGCAGCACGCCCACCTGTCCGGGCAGGAAGGCGATGGGCAGCTGCACGCGGCGCGGCGCCCGGCCCAGCAGCACCTGCCACAGCGGCGCGAGCGTGCGCCGGGCCAGGCGCCAGGGGGACGACGTGCTCACGGCAGCGGCGGCGCCATGCGCCAGATGCGCGGCCAGTCGGTGCGCGAGCGCTGCGCCGCGGCGGCCTGCTGGGCGTCGAAGTAGTGCGGCAGCGCCGCGCCGTGGCGGGCCAGCAGCAGCGCGACGTCGGCCGGCAGCGGCGTCGGCACCTCGGTGGCGCCGGCCAGCCCGGCTGCGCCGGGAACGTCGGCGGGCAACGAGACGGTGGAGGGCGGGCGGCTGGACACTGCCGGGCACTGTAGCAAAGCGGGCCGCCGCGATGGCACCGGCGCACACGCCGTTGCACACGCCGTTGCAAGGCTGTTGCGCCCGGACGGCGCGGGCGTTGGATCTGCGCCGCAGCGCGCTTGCCGGCCCGTGCCGATTGCCGGAGACTGCGCCACACGTCCAGCCGTCCTGCCGAGCTCCCTGTTGTCGTTCCGCCTGCCCTTTCCGTTCCGCGCGTCCTGTCCGTCCCGTCCGCTGGCAGCCGCTGGCCTGCTGCTGGGTCTCGTCGCCGGCGTGGCGTCGGCAGCGCCCGCCGCGCGTGCACCCGCCGCCGCGCCCGCGGCCTCCGCTCCCGGCCTCGTCACGCAGACCGTGCGCCTGCGCGACATCGGCGCCTACGGCCCGATCGAGCTGCGCGGCGTGGAGCACAGTGTCTACCTGCCACTGTCGCTGCGCCTGGACGAGTCGGTGGTCAGCGCGCGGCTGAAGCTCAACCACACCTTCTCGCCATCGCTGCTGCCCGAGCTGTCGCAGCTGCGCGTGCTGATCGACAGCCAGCCGCTGGCCACCGTGGTGGCGCAGAAGAACGCACTGGGCGCGCCGCAGCGCGTCGAGGTCGAGCTCGACCCGCGCTACTTCGTCGATTTCGCCAAGCTGCACCTGCAGTTCATCGGCCACTACACGATGGACTGCGAATTTCCGCAGCACACCAGCCTGTGGGCCAGCGTCGGCAACGACAGCACGCTCGAGCTGGTGACGCGCCGGCTCGTGCTGCGCAACGACCTCGCGCTGCTGCCCGCGCCGTTCTTCGACCCGCGCGACGGCCGCCGGCTCGAGCTGCCCTTCGTCTTCGCGCGGCAGCCCAGCCTGGCCACCGTGAAGTCGGCGGGCCTGCTCGCCTCGTGGTTCGGCGCGCTCGCGGCCTACCGGGGCGCGACATTCCCGGTGCTGTACGACACCGCCCCGCAGCGCCACGCGGTGGTGCTGGCCACCAACGACGAGCGCCCGGCGGCGCTGGCCGGCGTGCAGCTGCCGCGCGTGGAGGTGCCCACGCTGATGGTCGCCAGCCTGCCCGACGACCCGGCCACCAAGCTGCTGCTGGTGCTGGGGCGCGACGCGGCGCAGCTGGAGCAGGCGGCGCAGGCGCTGGTGCTGGGCCAGGCCGCGCTGAGCGGCGAACGTGCCGGCGTGCGCTCGGTGCAGCTGCCGCCGCCGCGTGCCGCCTACGACGCGCCGAACTTCGTGAAGACGGGCGGCAAGGTGCGCCTGGGCGATCTCGTGGCCGACCCGTCGGCGCTGCAGGTGCGGGGCCAGCAGCTGCAGCCCATCCGCATCAACCTGCGGCTGCCGGCCGACATCTTCACCTGGGAAGCGCCGGGCATGCCGATCGACCTGCGCTTCCGCTACACGCCGCCGCGCGAAGCCGGCCAGGGCGTGCTGGGCGTGTCGATCAACGACCGCTACGTGCAGTCGTTCCGGCTCGCGTCGGCGGGCGCCGGCGGCACAGGAGAGCGCCTGACGCTGCCGTTCGCCGCGCCGGGCGGCGCGCAGGTCACGCGCAGCCTCACGGTGCCGGCCTTCCAGCTCGGCAGCAACAACCAGCTGCAGTTCGCCTTCGAGCTGCCGCCCGGCGACGACGGCAAGTGCCGCGCCACCACGGGCGGCGCGCAGGCGGCGATCGACCCCGACTCCACGCTCGACCTCTCGGGCATCGAACACTACGCCGCGCTGCCCAACCTGGCGTTCTTCGCCAACGGCGGCTTCCCGTTCACGAAGTTCGCCGACCTGGCGCAGACCGCGCTGGTGCTGCCCGACGCGCCGCAGCGCACCGAGCTGCAGACGGCGCTGGTGGCGCTGGGCCAGTTCGGTGCCGTCACCGGCGCCGCCGCCACGCGGCTGACGGTGCTGCCGGCGAGCCAGGTGAAGCAGGCCGGCGACCGCGACCTGCTCGTGGTGGCCGCGGGCGCCTACGCGCCGCTGCTGGAAGCCTGGGGCCAGACGCTGCCGGCGCGGCTGGAAGCCGGACAGCGCGCGGCGTCGACGCTGGGGCGGCTGGCCGATGCCGGCGCCGAGTGGTTCAGCGGCGCGCAACCGCACGTGGTGCCGCGCGAAGGCTGGACCGAGCTGCAGGCGCGCGGGCCGCTGGCGGCGATCTCGGGCTTCGAATCGCCGCTGGCCGCGGGCCGCTCGGTGGTGCTGCTGAACGCCACCGACGCCGCCGCGCTGCCGGCCGCGGCCGAGGTGCTGCTGGACCCCGGCAAGCTGCGCCTCGTGCGCGGGGACCTGGTGCTGGTGCGCGGCGAGTCGGTCGACGCCTTCCGCGTCGGCGAGATCTACCACGTCGGCGAACTGCGCTGGTGGCGCTGGCTCTGGTTCCAGCTGCACACGCACCCGTTCCTGCTGGCGGCGCTGGGGCTGCTGGTCGGGCTGGGGCTGTCGCTGATCGCCTTCCGCGTGCTGCGCGGCATGGCGGCGCGGCGCCTGGCCGCACGCGGATGAGGCCTGCACGGCGGCAACTGGCGCGGCGCCTGGGCGCGCTGGCGCTGCTGCCGGCCTTGTCGGGTGCGGCCGCGACCAGCCCCGCCGCCTGTGCCGCGTGGCCGGCCTGGGAAGCGTTCCGGCGCCAGTTCATCGGCGACGGCGGCCGCGTCGAGGAACGTGCGCGCGACGGCCGCACGGTGTCGGAGGCGCAGGGCTACGCGATGTTCTTCGCGCTCGTGGCGAACGACCGCCCCGTGTTCGAGCGCCTGCTGCGCTGGACCGAGGACAACCTGTGCGGCGGCGACCTCACGCAGCGCCTGCCCGCCTGGCACTGGGGCCGGCGCGACGACGGCCGCTGGGGCGTGATCGACGCCAACGCGGCCTCGGACGCCGACCTGTGGATCTGCTATGCGCTCGGCGAAGCCGGACGGCTCTGGCGCGAACGCCGCTACACCGCGCTGTCGGCGCTGCTGGCCGCGCGCGTGCTGCGCGAGGAAGTGGCCGACCTCCCCGGCCTGGGCCCGACGCTGCTGCCGGGGCCGCAGGGCTTCGACGACGGCGCAGGGCGCTGGAAGCTGAATCCGAGCTACCTGCCGCCGCTGCAGATGCGCTGGATGGCGCAGCGCCACGGCGGGGCCTGGGGCCAGGTGCTGCAGTCGTCGCTGCGCGTGCTGCGCGAGAGCGCGCCGGCCGGCCTGGCGCCCGACTGGGTCGGCTACGACGGCGGCAGCCGCAGCTTCCGCATCGACGCGCCCCAGGGCAGCTACGACGCCATCCGCGTCTACCTGTGGCTGGGGCTGACGGCGCCGCAGGACCCGGCACGCGCGGCGCTGCTCGCGCACTACGCGCCGATGGCGGGCCTGGTCGAGCGCACGGGCGCGCCGCCCGAGCACGTCGACGTGCGCAGCGGCCAGGTCGAGGGCGACGGGCCCGCGGGCTTCTCGGCCGCGCTGCTCCCCTTCCTGCAGGCGCTGGGCCGGCCGGCGGCGCTGGACCGCCAGCTGCAGCGGCTGCGGGCCGAGCCGCCGGCGCCCGACGCCTACTACGGGCAGTCGCTGGCGCTCTTCGGCCAGGGCGCGCACCAGGGCCGCTACCGCTTCGATGCCGACGGCAGCCTGCTGCCGGCCTGGCTGGCATGCTCCGCACCCGCGGCCTGAGGGCGCTTGCCACCGTGCAGGCCGTGCTGGCCGCCGCGCTGCTGGCCGGCACCGCCGTTGCCGCCGACCGCGTGGCCATCGATGAACTGCTGCGCAACGCGCGGCTGTGGCAGTCGCTCGACCGGCCCGACAACGTGCGGCTGGTGCTGACCAAGATCCTGGCCATGGACGCCAGCGAGCCGCAGGCGCTGCTGCTGCTGGGCGAACTGGAGCTGCGCGCCGGCCAGCCCGGCGCGTCGCAGCGCCTGCTGGCGCGCCTGCAGCAGCGCCGTGCCGCCGAGGCCGGCGAGCTCGAACAGCTGCAGCGCCTGTACACCCGCGACGTCGCCCGCCTGAACCAGCTGCGGCTGCTGCGCCGTGGCGGCAACACGGCCGCCGCCTTGGCGCTGGCCCGCCAGCTCTTCCCCGACGGCCGCCCGCCGGGCGAACTCGCGGCCGAGTTCGCGCCGCTGCTGGCGCAGGCGCCGGGCGGCTGGGAGCGTGTGCGTGCGCACCTGGAGCAGCGCATCGCGCGTGGAGGCAGCCCGCGCGAGCGGCTGGCGCTGTACGAGCTGCTGGGCGAGCGGCCAGCCACGCGGGCGCAGGCGCTGCGCGGGCTGGACACGCTGGCGGCGCAGGCCGAACTGCCTGCCGCACGCATCGAGGCCGTGCGGCGCACCGTGCTGGCGGCGCGGGCGGCCGCCACGCCACAGGCCACGGCGACGCCGGGTGCCGCGCCGGCAGACGGCAGCGGCACTGCCGCTGACGATGTCGACGTCCGCTACTGGGCCCTGCTGCGCGACGCCGAGGCGCTGCGCGACGCCGGCCGCCTGCCCGAGGCCACCGCGCGGGTGCAGCAGGCCCGCGGCCTGCCGGTGGCCGAGCGCGAAGGCACGCTGCTGTGGGCCGAGCTGCTGGCGCGCCAGGGCCGGCCCGCCGAGGCCGAAGCCGCCTACCGGCAGTTGCTGGACGACCCGGCCGCGCGCGGGCGCGCCGTGCCGCGGCTGCTGGCGCTGCTGCAGCAGGCCGGGCGCATCGACGCGCTGCTGGCCGACGCGCAGCGGCTGGGCGCGGCGGATGCCGTCGACACCGGCGCGCTGCGCGACGCCGCCGACGCCCGCGTGGCGCAGGGCGAGCCCGGTGTCGCGCTGCGCTGGCTGGAGGCCGGCGTGGCGCTGCTGCCGGCATCGCCATGGCTGCGCCACGACCTGGCGCGGCTGTATGCCCGGCTGGGCCAGCCGGCGCTGGGGCAGGCCGTGGTCGACGAAGGCATCGCGCTGGCGCCGGCCGACGCCGAGATGCGCCAGGCCGGCGCTCTGTTCTATGCCGCGGTCGACCGCGACGCCGAGGCGCTGGCCTTGATCGACACCGCGCCCGCCGCGGCCCGCAGCGCACCGCTGCAGGCCTTGGCCGAGCGGCTGCGCCAGGCGCAGGCCCGGCGCGAAGCCGACGCCGCGGCCGATGCGGCGCGGGTGCTGGCCGAGGCGCAGCGCCGCGCCGACGCAGCCGAAGCCCGTCGCCAGCCGCGCGAAGAAATCGCCCTCGTGCCGGTGGCGCGCAGCGCCGCGGCCGGCCGCAGCAGCCTGCGCGGACTCGAGCTGCCGCTGGTGCTGACGCGGCCCGACAGCGGTGGCAGCGACGACCGCCCGGCCGGCGAACGCTGGCTGCACGTCGACGCGGTGCTGCTGGACGCCGGCGCGCTGCCGGCGGCCTTCGCCGAGGCATCGCAGTTCGGCCAGGTGCAGACCACCGGCGCGCCGCTGGCTTCCGACCTGCCGCAGCGCGCCCGCGGGCTGTCGGCAGGCTTCGGGCACACGGGCGAGAACCGGCGCTGGGACATCGGCGTCATCGGCGCCGGCTTCGCGGTGCCCAACCTGGTGGGTGGCTGGCGCGAGGCCTTCGCCCTCGGGGGCAGCGACGCCAGCGTCGAACTCTCGCGGCGCGTGCTCGGCGGCGGGCTGCTGTCGTATGCCGGCACGCAGGACCCGGTGAGCGGCCGGCACTGGGGCGGCGTGACGCTGAACGCGCTGGCGCTGCGCCTGGGCCGCGATGTCGCCGGCTGGAGCAGCTCGGCCAGCCTGCGCGCCGGCCTGCTGCGCGGCCGCAACGTGGCCGACAACCACACGCTGCAGCTGCGCCTGGCCACCGACCGCGACTGGCTGCAGACGTCCCATCTGCGGGCCAATGCCGGCCTCACGCTGTCGCTGTGGCACTACCGGCGCAACCTGGGCTTCCACACCTTCGGCCACGGCGGCTACTACAGCCCGCAGCGCTATGCCAGCCTGGGCCTGCCGCTGGATCTGCAAGGCCTGCCCGGCGGCGCGTGGAGTGCGTGGTCGTGGCGTGTGCGCGCGTCGGTATCGCGGTCGTGGACGCACGAGCAGGACGCGCCGTACTACCCCGACGACCCCGCGCTGCAGGCGTCCGCCGGCAACCCGGTGCACGCCGGCGGCAGCGGCGGGGGCTGGTCGCTCGGCCTGCGCGCCGAGCTGGAACGGCGGCTCGCCCCGCAGTGGAGCGCCGGCGCCGCGCTGGTGGCCGACCGCGCGGCCTACTACACGCCGACGCAGCTGCAGTTCTACCTGCGCCGCCACCACAAGGCGCAGACCGCACCGGTGGCACTGCCGCGGCCGGTGCAGCCGTACGCGCAGTTCTAGTCAGCCCTGCACGATCCGCGTGATCTGCGTCGGCGTCGGCGCCGGCCAGCCGGCTTCCTTGCACACGCGCAAGATGGCCTCGTTGGTGTCGAAGTAGACCTGCCAGTAGTGGTCGTTGTGCGTGTACGGGCGCACGCTGATCACGGGGCCGTTCAGGTTCATGTCGAGCAGGTGGACCTCGGGTGCCGGGCTCGAGGCCACGTTCGGGATGGCGGCCACCGCAGTCTTGAACCTGGCGATCGCGTCCAGCGCGTCCACGCTGCCGGCCAGCTGCGCGGTGCGCTCGACGCGGCGCACCGGCAGCGCGCTGAAGTTCTGCACCGTGTCGCCGAAGACCTTGCCGTTGCCCACCAGCGTCATCACGTTGTCGGGCGTGACGATGGTGGTGCCGAACAGGCCGAGCTCGTGCACGGTGCCGGTGATGCCGCCGATGCTGACGAAGTCGCCCACCTTGAACGGCCGCAGCACCAGCATGAAGGCGCCGGCGGCGAAGTTGCCGAGCATGCCGCTCCAGGCCGCGCCGATCGCCACGCCCGCGCCGGCCAGCATGGCCGCGAAGCTGGTGGTCTGGATGCCGAAATAGCCCAGGATGCCCAGCACCAGCGCGATGTTCAGCATCACCGCGACGATGCTGCCCAGGTACTTGGTGAGCGTCGGGTCGACGTTGTTGCGGTTCATCGCCGCCTGCATCACGGCGATGACGCGGCCGATCAGCCAGCGGCCGACGATCCAGAACGCGATTGCCGCGGCGACCTTGATGGCCAGCTCGCCGGCCGTGGTGCTGAGGAATGTCTGGATCGCCTGCATGTCCATGGGGTCCTCCCGCTGCGGGTTGTTGGCCGCCGCATCGTAGACGGGCCGCATGGCCGCGGGAAGTCAGGCGTCGATGTCGCGCAGCAGCGTCCACACCGGGTCCAGGCCCAGGCGCAGCAGGTCGGCGATGTCGGCCACGTCGTCGGGCAGCGCCGGGTTGTCCCAGCCCGCGGCGCTGTGGCGCGCGACGCGGATGGCCAGCAGCACGTTGCGCACCTGCGCCTGCTCGGCGTGGCGGTCGTCGCTGATGTGGACCAGCAGCGACGGCAGCTTCCACGCCAGCATCAGCGCATGCTGCAGGTCGGCCAGCTCCACGTGCAGCAGGCTGCGCTGCAGCGCCGCCGAGCGCAGCGTGGGGTCGTCCTGCTGCAGGCGCGCGATCTCGCCGGCCAGTGCCGGTGCCCGCAGCCACAGCAGCAGTTCGGCGAAGTCGTGCAGCAGCGCGGCTTCGTGGATCACGGCGACGTCGTGGTCCATGCGGTGCACGGCGAACGACATCGCGAAGTTGGCGGCGCGGTGCGAGCGCTTGAGCACGGCCCGGAAGCCGGCCAGCGCCTCGGGGTGGTCGGCCAGCGCGGCTTCCACCGTGGACTGCGGCCCGAAGGCGCGGAAGAACGGGCCGATGCCGAGCATCACCAGCGACGCGGTGACGGTCTCGGTCTCGCTGCGGCTGTCGGGGTCGCGGCTGCGCCGGTGCCGCGCCACGTGGGACAGCAGCTTCAGCGTCATCAGCGGGTCGGCCGACACCGCCTCGGCCAGCATGTGGGCGTCGACCCGGTCCTCGATGCCACGCAGCATCTCCAGCGACTCGGCCGTCTCGGCCAGCACCGGCAGCGCGTCGATGTCGAAGCAGCGCACCCAGCCCGGAACGTCGGGCGGGGCGGTGGTGATGAATCCTGACGGGTCGGTGGCGGGCATGGCGAGGTGTCCTCGTGAACGGGTTTTCGGCGTCCCCGATCCGGACTTGAGTCTGCTCGGCCGGCGCGTCTACAGCCGCAGCATCAGGCCGTCGCGTGCATCGGTGGGGCCGTCGAGCAGCGCGCGGTAGGCGGCCTCGACCGCCGTCGCGCCCTGGGCCGCGCGGATGCGCAGCCAGGGGTGCTCGGGATCGTTGACCGGCTGCATGAAGGCAGTCCACGCGTCGGCCAGGCGCCGCTGCAGCTCGCCCGGGCCCCAGCCGTCGGGCGGCGGGCCGCTGCGCTTCTTGATCTGTGCCGGCGCGAAGAACAGCGTCGGGCGCGGGCCCGGCAGGCCGCCGGCACCGCCCAGGCCGTCCCAGTGCGTGCCGCCGACCGAGCAGCTGTAGGCCAGCGTGCCGTCGAAGTGCGTGTGGATGCGGCGGCGCAGCGCGGCGTCGCCCGCGAAGTCGACGAACACCGTGGGCACGGCCGGGTCCAGCGTCGCCAGCGCGTCGTAGCGCAGCACGCGGCCGTAGCAGCCCAGCGACGCCGTGAAATCGAGGTTGCCGGGCGAGGTCAGGCCCAGCACCGTGGCACCGCCCTGGCGCCGTGCCAGGCAGAACGCGGTGCCGTACGCGGTCTTGCTGGAGGCGCTGCTCAGCAGCACCTGGCGCGCACCGAAGAAGGCGTTGTCGGCGAGGAAGTCGTCGATCAGGAACGCGGTGGCGAACAGCGGGCGCAGCACGGCCTGCTGGCCTTCCTGCGCGGCGTCGTAGCCGGGATCGGCGTCGCAGAAATGGAGCTGGTTGTAGACCGCGGCCAGCTCCGCGCGGTGCGGTGCTGCATCGACGAAGCCGCCGGCGCCCACGCGCGCGGGCTGCACCACCAGGTGCGTGCCCATCGGCAGGTAGCCGTAGACACGCCGGCCCACGGCCACGCCGTCGGCGCGGCTCTCGACCACGGTGGCGAAGCCCCACACGGGGATGCAGCCCCAGGCCGCGTCGCCGCAGGGGAAGAACTGCCAGTACTTCATCGCCTCGCCGAAGGCGGCGTAGGTGATGTTGTTGGCAGTGAGCGCGAAGTGCGCCACCGCCAGCCGCGCCTCGCCCTCGGCCAGCGGGCGCGCCGCGGGCGCGTCGCTGTCGGGCGCGATGCGCACGCTGCGCAGGTCGTGGCGGGCAACGAGAAAGCGGGAACCGGCGTCGAGGATCATGGGCAGGCGGGTGAGGATCGGGCCGCCAGCATGATGACGCCGCAGCCGGGCGGCTGTCACCCCCGCGACGCCGAGACGCTGCGGGGGTGGCAGGAGCCAGCCGTTCAGCACGGTGCGCTCACAGGCGGCTCACGCCGTCGAGGTGGCCGACGAGCTTGCCGTCCACGTACAGCGCACCTTCGGGTGCGCCGGCCTGGGCGTAGAACTCGAGCACCGGTTCGCCGGCGGGTGCGCGTGCAGCCGGCAGCAGGCGCATCGCCAGCTGGCCGAGCAGCATGCTCACGCCGTGCAGCAGCATCGCTGCCAGGAGGCGGGCGCGCCCGTGTTCATAGGGCAGGGCGCCGAAAGCGAGGTCGTCTCGCAACATCATGGTGGGTCTCCTGCGGACGCCGGGCGCGTGGCCGTCGGGTCCGCCTGGGTTTCAGGGGCTGGGTCGCAGTCGTTCGAGTTCCAGGCGCAGCGCGCGCCCGGCTTGCTGGCGGGCGGAGCCGCCGCGGTGCACACCGGCACGGCGCATGCGGCTGGCGGCCACCAGCGGGTTTCTGGGCTTGAGGGTCTTGATGGCGAACTTCATGTCAGGGCTCCTTCGACAGGCGGGGACGGGAAAGACGGGCCGGAACAAAGCAAAAGGCCCGGGTTGCTGGTGCAACCCGGGCCTCGGTGGGGTGGCCACCTCGTTGCCGAGGGGCTAACCGGTCACCGGCGCCCCGGGCGGGGCACCATGGAAACGCACGACTGCGCCGGCTTGCATGCGCCGAACGCCTGCGGCTGCCGCGGGGCGGCTGGGCAGGGTGTTCAGAAGCAGGCGAGGGAACATGGCGTGGTCGGTTGGGTTGATCGGTGTGCCGTTCGGCCGGGGTCTGCGGCAGACCAAGGCTTCACGACACGCTTGCGCAGATGATAAAGACTTGGTTATCAGAAGGCAAGCCGGCTTGCTCCCCAGAGATAGGGAGGACAAACCCGGGGGCGCCGCTGCGTGGCGGACCGGGCTACTTCTTGCGCTTCAGCGGCGCGACGCCGGTCTGCGTGCGGCGCCACAGGTCCAGCGCCTCGTCGGCGGTGGGTCGCGCGGATGCGCCCGTGCCGGGTGGGCTTCCTGGGCCGCGTGCCGGCACGGGGGCCGGCGCCGGCGGCTGCGGCGTCAGCACCTCGCCCAGCAGGTCGAGCAGCCGCGTGCGGGCGCGCTGCGGGTGGCGGCGGTAGTAGGTGAGCACGAGGCCGACGATGAACTTCTCGTCGTCGTCGCGCGGGGCGTTGTCGTCGGCCGGTGGCTCCGGGCGCAGCGCCGCGGCCGCTGCTTCGGCGCCAGGCACGCTGCCGTCGTGCGGCAGGTCCATCCAGCCGCGCGGCTTGTGGCACAGGTGCTCGAACTGGCGCGCGAGGCGTTCGCCGATCTGGCGTGAGCGGCTCTTGATCTGGCTCCAGTAGCTGGGCTGGATCTGCACGCGCTCGGCAAAGCGGCGCTCCAGGCCCCGCAGCGTGGCGGCATCGGCATGGCGTGCGGTCTGGCGCACGAACTCCTCGAACAGCGCCAGGGCGTTGTCCAGGCGCACCTGGGCGAGGTCGACAGGGCTGTTGGGCATCGGCCGCAATGATAAATCCGCGTTGACCAGTCCGTGCGCCTTGCCGATTTCGGGCCTACCATGCGCGGCATGTCGTCACGCTCTGCGTCTCACGTCACGCTGCCCGGCGGCGAGGTCTGGCCGGCGCTGGGCCTCGGAACCTGGCGCTACGGCGAGGACGGCGCCCGGCGCGTGCACGACGTGGCCCTGCTGCGCAGCGCGCTCGACATGGGCTACCGCCTCTTCGACACCGCCGAGATGTACGGTGATGGCGGGGCCGAGCAGGTGCTCGGCGAGGCGCTGGCCGCCGCGGTGCGCGGCGGCCTGCAGCGGTCGCAGGTGCAGATCGTCAGCAAGGTCTATCCGCACAACGCCAGCGCGGCCGGCGTGCAGGCGGCCTGCGAGCGCAGCCTGCGCCGCCTGCAGCTCGACCACATCGACCTGTACCTGCTGCACTGGCGCGGCAGCGTGCCGCTGGCCGAGACCGTGCGCGGCCTGCAGGCGCTGCAGCAGCGCGGCCGGGTGCGGCACTGGGGCGTCAGCAACTTCGACGTCGACGATCTGGCCGAGTTGGCGGCCGTGCCCGGGGGCGACGCGTGCGCCGCGAACCAGGTCTACTACGCGCCCGCCGAGCGCGGCGTGGAAGTGGCGCTGCTGCCGCGGCAGCAGGCGCTGGGCATGCCGCTGATGGCCTACAGCCCGATCGACCAGGGCGCGCTCGCCACCGACGCCGGCCTGCAGGCGCTGGCGGCGCGCTGCGGCTGGACCCCCGCCCAGCTGGCGCTGGCCTGGGTGCTGCGCCAGCCCGGCGTGATGGCGATCCCCAAGGCCGGGCGCGCGGACCACCTGCGCGACAACCTGGCCGCGGCCACGCTGGCCCTGGACGCCGACACGCTGGCGCAGATGGACCGCCTGTTCCCGCCGCCGCGGCGCAAGACGCCGCTGGCGATGCGCTGACCGAGGAGACGCCGATGCATCCGCAATGCCCGATCGCGAGAAACACGGCCGCGCTGGCCGCGGCGCTGGCCCTGGCCGTGCCAGTCCACGCGGCCGAACGCGCGCTGGACAAGAGCGTGGTCGTCAACGCCACGCTCGACCAGGCCTGGCAGGCCTGGACCACGCGCGAAGGCATCGTCAGCTTCTTCGCGCCCGACGCACGTGTCGAGGCCCGGCCCGGCGGCCCGTTCGAGATCTACATCGACCCGGGCGGCGCGCCCGGCATGAAGGGCGCCGACGACATGCGCGTGCTGGCGGTGCAGCCGAAGCAGCTGCTGTCGTTCGAGTGGAACGCGCCGCCGCACCTGCCCGAGGCGCGGCAGCAGCGCACCGTGGTCATCCTGCGCTTCGAGCCCGTGACCGACACGTCCACGCGCGTGCGCCTGCACCACGTGGGCTGGGGCGACGGCGGCCAGTGGGACCAGGCCTATGCCTACTTCGACCGCGCCTGGGGCAACGTGCTGGCCAACCTGCAGAAGCGCTTCGACAGCGGTCCGGTGGACTGGACGGCCTGGCTGCAGCAGCTGGAGCAGATGCGCGCGGCGGCGAAGCCGAAGTGACGGGCCGGGCGGCGGGCGGCCGAAGCCGCCCTCAGGTGTCGGCCCACAGCCGCAGCAGGTTGTGGTACGTGCCGGTCAGTGCCACCGCTTCGGCGCTCTCGCCGTCGCGCGCACGCAGCCGCATCAGCGCCATGTCCATGTCGAAGAGCAGCCGGCGCTGGGTTTCGTCGCGCACCATGCTCTCGATCCAGAAGAAGCTGGCCAGGCGCGCACCGCGTGTCACGGGCTCGACCTCGTGCAGGCTGCCGCTGCTGTAGAGCAGGGCGTCGCCGGCGGGCAGCTTCACGCGTTCGCTGCCGTACAGGTGCTGCACGACCAGCGTGCCGCCGTCGTAGTCGTCGGGCTCGGCGAGGAACAGCGTGCAGCTGAGGTCGGCGCGCACCCGCAGTCCGCCGCCGTGCAGCACCGCGCCGTCGACATGGGCGCCATAGTGTTCGCCTGGCGCGGCGTAGCGGTTGAACAGCGGCGGCAGGATCTTCTTCGGCAGCGCGGCCGAGAAGAACACCGCGTGCCGGTGCAGCGCGCCCAGCACCAGCTCGCGCAGCGCCTGCGACGCCGTGCCCTTGCTCGGCAGCTGCTGGTTGTTCTTCACCGCCACCGACTGCGTGCCGGCCGTGGCCTGGCCGTCCACCCAGTCGGCGCCGTCGAGCTGCGCACGCGCGGCGCGCAGTTCGTCCGGCGTCAGCACCTGTTGCAGATGCAGCAGCATGGTCAGAACGTCGTCTTCAGCGTCAGCTGCGCCGAGCGGGCCTCGCCGGGCGTGTAGAAGCCGCGGTACAGCATGTCGGCGTAGAGCTCATCGGTCAGGTTCTTCACATTCAGCTGCAGCGTGGTGCCTTCCGCCAGTCGTGTCTCGACCATCAGGTCGGCCGTCGTGAAGCGCTCGGCGGTGACGTGGCGCGCGCCTTCGGGGTTCTGCGCGCTGCGCATGTTGAGTCCGGCCCCCACGCGCCAGGCGGGCGTGAGCTGGTACGTGGTCCACACGCTGCCGCTGTGGCGCGGCGTCAGGCCCGGGCGGTCGCCCTGCACCTGCGCGCCGGTGCCGGTGGCGTTCAGCGCCACGTTGCTGCTGTCGATGCGGGCCTCGGGGATCCAGGTGTAGTTGACCCAGGCTTCCCAGGCAGCGCTCAGTCGGCCGGCGACGTTGAGCTCGATGCCGCTGGCGTGGCGCTTGCCGGACAGCAGCTCCTGCGTGGCCGCGGTGTCGGGGTCCGTGTTGCGTTCGTTGTACTTCTCGGTGCGGAACAGCGCGGCCGTCAGCGACAGCCGGTTGGCCAGCAGTTCCCACTTGCCGCCGAGCTCGATGTTGCGGCTCTTCTCGGCCGGCGTGTTGGCCACGCGCAGGCTGGGCGAGCCGGGCGAGAACTGGTAGGTGTCGCCGGCCACGTTGTACGAGGTCCCGACCGAGGCGTAGTAGCTGCTCCGCTCGTCGGGCTGGAACAGCACGCCCAGGCGCGGGCTCCACAGGCTGTCGTCGCGCTCGAAGGAGTAGCCCGGCGTCACGACGCCGGCGCCGCTGGTGGTGGTCTGCGTGGTGTAGCTGGCCGAGAAACGGTCGTAGCGCAGGCCGCCGAGCAGCTTGAAGGTGTCGGTCAGTGCCACCGTGTCCTGCAGGTACAGGCCGATCGAGCGGGCGTCGAAGGTGTTGAACAGCGGCGTGCCGCGGGTGTCGTCGCGGCTGGCGCCATCGTTGGGCGTGCCCACCGTGGTGTTCAGGCCGCTGGCGGCGCCGGCGAAGTTGTTGTTGCGCTTCGCGTCTTCGTCGACGACGTCGATGCCGGTGATGATCTCGTGGCGCAGCCCGCCCCAGGTGAAGCGGCCGCTGAAGTCGCTCTGCAGCTGCGTGATGTCGCTTTCGCTGATGCGGCCCTTGGGCGTGCGCGTGACGATGGTCTGCGGCCCCAGGTTGTCGATGGTGGTCGGCGCGCCGTCGGTGGTGCCGAAGCGGATGACGCTGGCCCACAGGTCGCGTTCGTAGCGACCGTGGCGCAGCGTGGTGCGCAGCTCGGCGCGGCCGCCGAAGTCGCCGAAGCGGTGCACGTGCGTCAAGGTGCCGTGCGTGGCCGAGCCCTTCAGGTGGTCGCTGGCCAGGCCGTAGTAGTTCTTCGCCGGCAGCGTGGTCTTGAGCTGGCCGTCGACCACGAACCACGGGTGGTTGTAGTTCGGCACGTTGTCGTAGTCGAGGTGGTACAGGCCCACCGAGAACTCGTCGCTGGTGCCGATGCCCCAGCGGAACGTCGGCGCGATGCCCTGCTTGGAGACTTCGGCGCCGTCGTTGTCGGCCCGCTGCACCATCGCGTTCACGCGCAGCGCGGCGTTCTCGCCGGTGCGGAAGTTGAAGTCGCCGGTGGCGCGCTTGTCGTTGCCGGTGCCCAGCGACAGCGACACCACGTGCTGCGTCAGCCCGAACGGCTGCTTGTTGACCTGGTTGACGACGCCGCCGGTGGAGCCGCGGCCGAACAGCATCGAGGCCGAGCCCTTCAGCACCTCGATGCGGTCGTTGTTGAACGCGTCGCGCTCGATCATCGCCACGTCGCGCAGGCCGTCGACGTAGATGTCGCCGGCCTGGGCCAGCGAGAAGCCGCGCAGGCGGATGTCTTCCTCGCCGGTCTCGCCGGCCAGGAAGCTGACGCCGGAGATGTTGCGCAGCACGTCGCGGAACTCGTCGAGGTTGCGGTCGTCGAGCATGCGCTCGGTGACGACGGTGACCGACTGCGGGATGTCGCGCAGGTCCTGCGTGCCCTTGCCGATGCGGGTGGTGGTCACCTGCAGCGAGTCCTTGCCAGCCGGCTCGGCCTGTGCCCTGGCGCGCACGACGGGCAGGGTGTTCTCGGGGGCGGACGCCGCGGCGGCCGGGGCCGGCGCGGTGGTCTGTGCCAGGGCAGCACCGGCGATGCCGAAGCCCGCGGCAAGCGCTCCCAGGCTGGTCAGCTTGTGGGTCATGGGTCAGTTCTCCAGGGTGTATTCGAGGGCGGCGGTGGACTCGCACTCCACGGGCTTGCCACCGTGGGTGCAGGGGATGAATCGGGCCTGGCGCATGGCGCCCAGCGCCTGCTGGTCGAGGCGGTCGAAGCCGGAGGACTGCTGCAGCAGCACGCTGCGCGGCAGGCCGCGCGTGTCGACCACGACGCGCAGCAGCACGGTGCCGGTCTCGCGCAGCCGGCGCGAGACACGCGGCACCTCCACCGGGGGCTCGACCAGGTAGCGCAGCGCGCTCGCCGGCACCTGCAGTGGCGCCGGCGGCGGCGGCGGCGCCGGGGGGGCTGCCACGGCCACGGTCTGTGCCGCTGCCGGCGCGGGCGGGGCGGTGACGGCCTGCACGGTGATGGTGGGCGCGGGCTCCTCGCGCTGCACCTGCACCTCGGGCACCGGCACCGTCACCACCACCTGCGGCAGTGCCGGGCTGGGCGGCAGCACCCGCAGCGGCGGCGCCGGCTCGGGCGGGCGCTCGGGGCTGCTGACGATCTGCACCATCAACGGCGCGGCCTGGCGCACGACGTCGGCGATGGCGTCCAGCTGCAGCAGCCCCCAGAGCAGCAGCCCGTGGCCGGCAAAGACCACCAGGCTGAGCCAGGGACGGGCGGTGCGGGCTGGCGCGGCGCGCCAGGACGGGCTCGAGGACATCCAATGAATGTAGCACGAATAGGAACGATTCGTATTTGTGTGTTGCTTCTCAGAGACGTGGTCGACACCGCGTGCGTTGGCTGCGCGGGCATGAAAAAGGCCCCGCTGTGCGGGGCCCTCGAGGCTCGGGAACGGGGCGGAGCCGGCCGCCGCCGGCCGCCTGCTCAATGCGCCGGCGTGTCTGCCGCCTTGCTGCGGATGCGGGGCGCCGTCTTCACGCTCCACACCATCGTGATGCCCAGCACGGCCACCACCACGCCCAGCGAGATCGCCACCGGGATCTTGAAGACGTCGATCAGCAGCATCTTGGTGCCGATGAACACCAGCACCACCGCCAGGCCGTAGCTGAGCAGGTGGAACTTGGCGGCCACCGCGGCGAGCAGGAAGTACATCGCGCGCAGGCCCAGGATCGCGAACACGTTGGAGGTGAGCACGATGAACGGGTCGGAGGTGATGGCGAAGATCGCCGGGATCGAGTCGACCGCGAAGATCACGTCGGTCAGGCCCACCAGCGCGATCACCAGCAGCAGGGGCGTCGCCAGCTTCTTCCCGTTCTCGACGGTGAAGAACTTCTCGCCGTCGAAGTGCTTGCTGACGGGCATCACGCGGCGCAGCAGCTTCAGCGCCGGGTTGCTCTCGAGGTCGGGTTCCTGGCCCGCGGCCCACCACATCTTGATGCCGGTGACGACCAGGAAGGCGCCGAACAGGTACAGCACCCAGTGGAACTCGGCGATCAGCCACGAGCCGACCAGGATCATCACCGTGCGCAGCACGATGGCGCCGACGATGCCGATCATCAGCACGCGCTTCTGGAACTCCGGCGGCACCGCGAAGTACGTGAAGATCATCAGGAAGACGAAGATGTTGTCCACCGCCAGGCTCTTCTCGATGAGGTAGCCGGTCAGGAACTCCAGGCTGCGCGCGGTGGCCACGGCCTCGCCGTGCTCCTGCTTCACCGCCCACCAGAACAGCGCGTTGAAGGCGAAGCTGAGCATCACCCAGACGATCGACCAGTTCAGCGCCTCCTTCACGGAGACGCTGTGCGCGCCCTGCTTGCGCAGCACGACGAAGTCGACGAAGAGCGCGACCAGCACGGACGCGATGAAGAAGACCCACAGCCAGGTCGGCGCGATGGTGTCCATGGACACTCCCAGAGATAGAGGTTGAGGTGCTCGCGCCGAAAGGTCTTGCGCGGGCCGTGGTGGCCCGTGCGGTCCCGGGAACCGGCGGGCCTGGCGGCCGTGGTTCCGTATTGACGGGATGCCGCGGCCACTGGCGTGGCCGGCTACTCCCCTCTCGACGGCCGCGAGTGTAGGGACTTTCCACACAGCCCCGCGTCTGGAGGGGCGATGTGCGCCGTGGCGCCGCTAGACTGCGCGCCCAGAGAGCGATGCGGGGCAGGGATGGCGGTGCCGAGGGGGTGCCGCGCCCCGACGAGAACGACGATGTTCGAACACATGCTGAGGGGGGCGGTCCGGGCGGCCGCATGCGTGGCTGCCCGCGTTGGTGCCGTTGCGCTGGTGGCCGTGCTGGCCGCGTGCGGGGGCGGTGGGGGCGGCGGCGGCGGGTCCGATTTCCGCGTCACGCTCGACCGCAGCAGCCTGCGCTTCGACATGACCCAGGGCATCCGGCCCGAGACGCAGCAGATCACGGCCACGGCCACCGGCACGCTGCCCAGCACGCTGTTCGTGGGCGCCGTGGTCGAGGGCCAGGGCATCGACCCGGTGATCCCCACGGGCATCAGCGGCAACCAGGCGGTCTTCAACTTCCTGCCGCGGCTGGACCTGACCCCCGGCACCTACACCGGCCGCGTGCTGCTGTCGGCCTGCTCGGACAGCGCCTGCAACAACAAGATCGGCGGCACGCCCATCGCGGTGGGCTACACGGTGGTGGTGGTCGCCAGCCTGCAGGTGGCGCCGCAGCGCGTCGACCAGTTCGTCGTCGGCGGCACCGGCACCAGCGCCCGCGTGCAGGTGCAGCTGCCCACGGGGGCCAGCACCGTCACGGCGCGTGTGACCAACCCCGCGCCCTGGCTCGAGATCGGCACCTTCGCTGCCGGCGAGGTGCCCCTGAGCTTCAAGCCCTGGCGCGCCGGGACCTACAGCACCACGCTGGAGCTGACGTCGGGCAGCGAGACGGCCCTGGTGCCTGTGAGCTACAGCGTGGACCTGCCGCCGGGCGGCGAGACCGACTTCGCGGCTTCGGCCGACAACCTGACCTTCGCCACGTCCGAGAACGCCAGCAGCGCGGTGCAGACCCTGGCGCTGACGCCGCCGAGCTGGGCGCCCGGCAGCGTGCTGCCCACCGTCACCGTCGACTACGGCGGCGGCCCCACCGGCTGGCTGCAGGTCACGCCGCGCAGCAGCGCGGTGGACGTGCAGGCCAATGCCGCCACGGCAGCGCTGCCGCAGGGCAGCTACACGGCCGCGCTGGTGCTGACGCCGCCGCAGCCGGCCACGCCGCTGCGCATCCCGGTGGCGCTGACCGTCGGCCCGGGACTGGTGGCGCCGGCCCCGCGCGACGTCGTGCTGACCGCCGAGACCGCCGCCACCGCGCTGCAGGGCAGCATCCCTGTGGACGCCGCGGGCGGCGCGCCGCAGACCTGGACCGCCACCAGCAGCGAACCCTGGCTGCAGCTCACGCAGGCCAGCGGCAGCACCGGCCAGAACCTCGCCTGGCGGGTCGACGCGGCCGCCGTCGCCGCCATGGCCAACTTCAGCGACGCCACGGCCACCATCACCATCCGCTCCGGGCTGGCGCACGTGAGTCCGGTGACGAGCTCGGTGCGCATCGACAAGCGCCTGCCCGAGGTGCAGCACCTCGGGCCCTACCTCGTGGTCAGCGGCCGCACGACCACGCTGCAGGTGCGCGGGCGCGGCTTCGACGGCATCGCCAACCTGGGCGCGCGGCTGCAGGCCGCCGGCATCGGCGCCGGCACGGCCACGCGGGTGAGCGACACCGAACTGCGCCTGGACGTGGCGCCCGCCGCCGCCGGCAGCGCCCGCATCATCACCACCAACGCGCTGGGCGAAGCCCTGGGCGGCGCCACGCTGCAGGTGGTGGCGCCGCAGACCTTCGCCTACGCCGCCGTGCCCACCGGCGGCATCAAGCGCGCAGTGGTCTACGACGCGCAGCGCCGCAGCGTCTACGCCGTCAACGTCGAGAACGAGGCGCTCAACCGCTTCCGCTTCGACGGCAGCAGCTGGGTGCTCGACGCCACGTCGGTGCCGGCCATCCTGGACGCCGGCCTGTCCCCCGACGGCAGTGCGCTGCTGGTCAGCGCCACGCCCGGCACGCTGCGCCTGCTGGACCCCGCCACGCTGGCCACCACCTTCACGCTGGCGGTGCCCGACGGGCTGGCGCGCAACCTCACGTATGTGGGCCACGGCATCTCCACCACCAGCGACGGCCGCTCCTGGCTGCCGCTGGGCAGCACCGGCTGGAACGAGCTGGGCTACTTCGACCATGCCACGCGCACGCTGCAGCCGCGCCCGAGCCAGCCCGGCCTGAGCACCTCGTTCTACGGCGGGCCCTGGACGATGATGCCCCGCGACGGCAGCCGCATGCTGGTGGTGCAGAGCGGCAGCATCTCGCCGTCGCCGCCGGCGCTGGTGTACGACACCAGCAGCGGCCTGCTCGCCGACAACGGTGTCGGGCTCACCTTCACGTACGAAGTGAGCTTCAGCGACGACGGCAGCCGCGTGCTGATGGACAGCTACGAGGTGCGCGACCGCAGCTTCGGCCTCGTCGGCCGCCTGGGCACGGGCATCGAGACCGGCTGGAGCATCCTGCACAGCATCCTCTCGCCCGACGGCCGCCGCGTCTACGCGCTGGCGCTGGCCGACAACGTGCCGGCCGACGGCCCCACGACGCTGCTGCCGCGCATCTACGTGTACGACAGCAGCACCAGCGACCCCGTCACCAGCCAGCTGCCGGTGGTGGGCATGTTCGAGCTGCAGCACTTCCCCTCGTGCCGCCGCTACGACTACGTGCTGTGCCCGCTGACGCGGCCGCGCATGACGACGGCGCCCGACGGCCACACGCTGTTCCTGGCCGGCAACCAGCACCTGGTGGTGGCGCCGGTGCCGGCCGAGCTGCGCACCGTCGGCAGCGCCGCGGCGCGACGGGCCCAGGCCCAGCGTCGCGCGCCGGTGGTGCAGGCCTGGCCCGCGGCGGCGGGCGCGCTGAAGCGCTGAAGCACGCAGGCGCGGGTGCCCCGGCGCCCGCGCGGGCAGTGCGTCAGTCGTCGTCGCGCACCTGGTGTTCGCCCACCAGCTGCGCCTGCACCGACGGCGGCACCGCCTCGTAGTGCGAGAGCTCGATGGTGTAGCGGCCCTGGCCGCTGGTCATCGCGTTCAGCCGCGACTGGTAGCTCGCCAGCTCCGACATCGGCACCTGGCCGCGCACGATCATCTGCCCGGCCGCGCCGTTGGCGGTGCCGCTGACGAGCCCGCGGCGCGCCGAGAGGTCGCCGGTGATGTCGCCCATGGCGCCGTCGGGGGCGGTGATCTCCACGTGCACGATGGGCTCCAGCACGATCGGCCGCGCCTCGCGCATCGCCGTCAGGAAGGCCTTGCGGCCGGCCGTGACGAAGGCGATCTCCTTGCTGTCCACGCTGTGGTGCTTGCCGTCGTGCACGACCACGCGCACGTCCACCACCGGGTAGCCAGCGATGGCGCCGCTGGCCAGCACCTCGCGCACGCCCTTCTCGACCGCGGGAATGAACTGGCCCGGGATGGTGCCGCCCTTGACGGCATCGACGAACTCGAAGCCGCCGCCGCGCGGCAGCGGCTCGATGCGCAGGAAGACCTCGCCGAACTGGCCGGCCCCGCCGGTCTGCTTCTTGTGCCGGTGGTGGCCTTCGGCGGGTGCCGTGACCGTCTCGCGGTAGGCGATGCGCGGCGGCGCGGTCTGCACCTCGAACTTGTAGGTCTCGCGCATGCGCTCCAGCAGCACCCGCAGGTGCAGCTCGCCCAGGCCGTAGACCACGGTCTCGTTGGTGGCGCCCACGTGCTCGACGCGCAGGCACGGGTCCTCGTCGACCAGCTTGGCCAGGATCTCCCACAGCCGCTGCTCGTCGCCGTGGCGCTTCGGGCCGATGGCCAGGCCGTGCACCGGCACCGGCAGGTCCAGCGGCGCGAGGTGGATGTGGTCGTCCTCGGCGGCGTCGTGCAGCACGGCGTCGAAGTGCAGCTCGTCGATCTTCGCCACCGCGACGATGTCGCCGGGCACGGCCTGCGCCACCTCGACGTGGTCCTTGCCCTGCAGCAGGTACAGGTGCGCCACCTTGAAGGGCTTGCGGCCGTCGCCCACGTAGAGCAGGCCGTTCTGCCGCACCGTGCCCTGGTGCACGCGGAACACCCCCATCTTGCCCACGTAGGGGTCCACCGTGATCTTGAACACGTGCGCCAGCACGTGCTGCGCCGGGTCGGGCACCGCGTGCATCGGTTCGGCCGCGGCGCCTTCGCCGCGCAGGAAGTCGGGCGGGTTGGCCTCCTGGGGGTTGGGCAGCAGCTGCACGACGATGTCCAGCAGCTCGGCGACGCCGGCACCGCTGCGCGCCGAGACGAAGCACACCGGGATCAGGTGCCCTTCGCGCAGCGCCTGCTCCAGCGGTGCATGCAGCGCTCGCGGGTCGACGTCGCCGTCGTTCAGGTAGCGCTCGACCAGGTCGCCGTCGACCTCGACCACCTGCTCCACCAGCGCGCGGTGCGCGGCATCGACGCTGCCGAAGTCGCTGTGGCCGTCGCGGTTGAAGAAGCAGTCGACGACCTGGCTGGCGCCGGCGTCGGGCAGGTTCACCGGCAGGCACTCGCGCCCGAACGTGGCCTGGATCTGCGCCAGCAGCGCGGGCAGGTCCACGCCCGGGGCGTCGATCTTGTTCACGATGACGAGCCGGTCGAGGTGCCGCGCCGCGGCCTGGTCCATCATGCGCACGGCCATCGGCTCGATGCCGGTGGCGGCGTTGATCACGACGGCCGCCGTCTCCACCGCCTCCAGCGCCGGCAGGCTCTGGCCGAGGAAGTCGGCGCCGCCGGGCGTGTCGATCAGGTGGATGCGCGTGCCGGCGTGGTGCAGGTGCAGCACGCTGGACTGCAGCGAGTGCCCCATGCGGCGCTCCAGCGCGTCGTGGTCGCTGACGGTGCTGCCGCGCTCCACGCTGCCTGCCGCGCCGAACATGCCGGCCCGGTGCAGCAGGGCCTCGGCGAGGCTGGTCTTGCCGCCGGCCGAGGCGCCCACCAGCGCCAGGGTCCGGATCGAGGTGGTGCCCGCGAGGGCACCCGGGGCTGGGCTTGGCATGCCGGTTCTCCTTCAACGTGTGCCGGTGCGGGCAACGTAACGCAGCGGGGCGGGGGAGGGCGTGAGGCAGATTAAGGGATCGCGCCGGCCTGCACAACCGGGCGCGCCCCGGGGCGCTGCCGCGGCGCGGCTGGGCTAAGGTGCGGCGTCCGATGCCTCCCACCCCTGACGCCCCCGCTGCCGCCCTCGCCCCCCGGCGCCTGTTGCCGGTCCTCGTGCTGGCCCAGCTGGCCGGCACCGCGCCGTGGTTCGCGGTCAACGCCGTGATGCCCGACCTGCAGCGCGCCTTCGGCTGGCCGGTGGAGGCAGTGGGTGCGCTGACCTCGGCGGTGCAGCTGGGTTTCATCGCCGGGGCGCTGGTGTTCGCGCTCTCGGGCATCACCGACCGCTTCTCGGCGCGGCGGGTGTTCCTGGTGGCCGCGCTGGCCGGCGCCGGCTGCACGCTGGCCGGCATGGCGATGGCGGCGTCCTACCCGGCGCTGCTGTTCTGGCGGGTGCTGACCGGCGTGTGCCTGGCCGGCATCTACCCGGTGGGCATGAAGATCGCGGCGCTGTGGTTCCCGCGCGGGCTGGGCGCGGCGCTGGGCCTGCTGATCGCCGCGCTGGTGCTGGGCAGTGCCAGCCCGCACGCGCTGCGCGCGCTGGCCGCCGACAGTTCCTGGACGCTGGTGTTCCAGGGCGTGGCGCTGGCCTCGGCCGCGGCCGGCGTGCTGCTGTTCCTGGCCGTGCCCGAGCCGCCGCGGCGCCCGGCGCATGCCGGCATCGCGCCGCTGCGCGCGCTCTGGACGGCGGCGCGCGACCGCCGCGTGCGCGGCTCGGTGCTGGGCTACTTCGGCCACATGTGGGAGCTGTACACGATGTGGGTGCTGGTGCCGCTGGTGCTGGCCACGCGCCTGGCCGGGCCGGCGCTGTCGTGGACGGCCTTCTGCGTGCTGGGCGCGGGCGCCGTGGGCTGCGCCGCGGGCGGCTGGCTGGTGCGCCAGCATGGCAGCGCGCGTGTGGCCGCGGTGCAGCTGGCCACCAGCGGCCTGTGCTGCCTGGCCGCGCCGCTGATGCTGGTGGCGCCGGCGCCGCTGTTCTACGGCTGGTTGCTGCTGTGGGGCACCACGGTCTCGGGCGACTCGCCGCAGTTCTCGGCGCTGACCGCGGCCAACGCGCCGCCGGCGCTGGTGGGCAGCGTGCTGACGCTCGCCAACAGCGTGGGCTTTGCCATCAGCATCGCCAGCATCCAGCTCTTCGTGGCGCTGGCCGGGCAGTGGCCGCTGGCCTGGGTGCTGCCGGGGCTGGCGCTGGGGCCGCTGCTGGGGCTGTGGGCGCTGCGGCCGCTGCTGGCGGCGCGCTGAGCGGCGCGCCCTTGCGGCGCACTCGCGCCGCTCACTCGTGCCGCAGCGCCTCGATCGGGTCCAGCCGCGCCGCGCGCCGGGCCGGGAAGTAGCCGAAGACCACGCCGATGGCGGCCGCGAACGCGAACGACAGCAGATTGATGCCGGGATCGAACACGTAGGGCACGCCCATCACGCTGGTCAGCGCCAGCGATGCCGCGGTGGCGATGACGATGCCGACGAGCCCGCCCAGCGCCGCCAGCACCACGGCCTCGATCAGGAACTGCAGCAGCACCTCGTGCCCGAGCGCGCCGATGGCCAGCCGGATGCCGATCTCGCGCGTGCGCTCGGTGACGCTGACCAGCATGATGTTCATGATGCCGATGCCGCCCACCAGCAGGCTGACCGCGGCCACCGCGCCCAGCAGCATCGTCATCACCTGCGTCGTGCTCGACAGCGTCTCGGCCAGCTGCTTGGTGTCGAGCACGTTGAAGTTGTTCTCGTCGCTCTCGGCGAGCTTGCGGCGCTCGCGCAGCAGCCGCGCCAGGTCGGCCTTCACGCGCTCGGTGTCGACGCCGTCGTCCATCGACACCAGCAGCGTGCCCACGTTCAGGTTGCCGGTCAGGCGCCGCTGCACGGTGGCGATCGGCATCACGACCACGTCGTCCTGGTCGTTGCCCATCGCCGCCTGGCCTTTGCTCTGCAGCAGGCCCACCACCTCGCAGCTGATGTTGCGCAGGCGCAGCCGCGCGCCCACCGGGTCCTGCGTGCCGAAGAGCTCGCGCCGCACGGTGGCGCCCACCACGCAGACGGCGGCACCCGCGCGCAGTTCGGTCTCTTCGAACAGGCGGCCCGCGGCCAGCGTCCAGTTGTTGGTGGTGAAGTAGGCGTTGGTGCTGCCGTAGACCACGGTCGACCAGTTGCGCGCGCCGAACACCGCCACCGCGCCGGTGGCGGCCTGCGGGGCCACGGCCCGCACGCCGGCCACCTGCAGTGCGATGGCCTCGGCGTCGGCCTGGCGGAACGGCGGCGAGCCCGCGCTGTCGCGGCCCGGGCCCATGCGCTGGCCCGGGCGCACCATCAGCAGGTTGGTGCCCAGGCTGGTGATCTGGTCGGACACCGCCTGCGTCGCGCCCCGGCCCACGGTGACCATCGTGATGACGGCGGCCACCCCGATCACGATGCCCAGGATGGTGAGGAACGAGCGCAGCAGGTTGCGGCGGATCTCGCGCAGCGCCAGGCCCAGCGTGTTCCACCACATCAGGCGGGCTCCTTCGCGCCGCGTGCTGCGGGCGGCACGGCTGTCTGCAGGTGGTCGCTCTCGATCAGGCCGTCGACGAAGCGCACCACGCGGTGCGCGTAGGCCGCCATGTCGGGCTCGTGCGTGACCATCAGCACGGTGATGCCGCGGTCGCGGTTCAGCGCCGCCAGCAGCTCCATGATCTCGCGGCCGCGCTGCGTGTCGAGGTTGCCCGTGGGCTCGTCGGCCAGCAGCACGGTGGGGTTGGTGACCAGCGCCCGGGCGATGGCCACACGCTGCTGCTGCCCGCCCGACAGCTCGGCCGGCGTGTGGCTCTCGCGGCCGGCCAGGCCCACGGCCGCCAGCGCGGCCAGCGCTGCGGCGCGGCGCGCACCCTTGGCTTCACCGCGGTACAGCAGCGGCAGCTCGACGTTCTCCAGCGCGCTGGTGCGCGGCAGCAGGTTGAAGCCCTGGAACACGAAACCCAGGTGCGCCCGGCGCAGCAGCGCGCGCTGGTCGCGGTCGAGGCGCTGCACGGCCACACCGCGGAACAGGTAGGCACCGGCGCTGGGCGTGTCGAGGCAGCCCAGGATGTTCATCGCGGTGGACTTGCCCGAGCCGCTGGGGCCCATGATGGCGACGAACTCGCCGTCGGCGATGTCGAGGTCCACGCCGCGCAGCGCCTGCACCTCGGCCGAGCCCTGGCCGTAGACCCGCGTGACGCCGCGCAGGCGGATCAGCGGCGCCGCCGGCGCCGAGGCGGTCGCTGCACTCACGGCTTGCCGCCTGCGCTCTGGCCGACGACGACGGCCATGCCGGGCTGCAGTTCGGCGCTGGTGACCTCGGTCATGCGGCCGTCGCTGACGCCAGGCGTCACCGCCACCGCGCGCGGCACGGCGCCCGGGCCGGCGTCCAGCACCCAGACCTGCCGCACCCGCGCGGTGTCGGTGCCGGCGCTGCGTGTGCGCGTGCCGCCGGGCGGGCGCGGGATCATGCTCGACACGATGTTGCCGCTCTTCGGCGCTGACGCTGCCGCGCCGGTGCCCGGCGTGTAGCGCAGCGCGGCGTTGGGCACCAGCAGCGTGTCCTGGCGCTGCACGGTGGTGATGGTGGCGGTGGCGGTCATGCCGGGGCGCAACGAGAGGTCGTCGTTGTTGACGCTGAGGTCCGACAGGTAGGTGACGACGTTGTCCTTGGTGGTGGAGCCGAAGCCCACGCGCACGATCTGCGCCGGGTAGCGCCGCGTCGGGTAGGCGCTGACGGTGAAGCTGGCGCTCTGGCCGGTCTTCACCTGGCCGACGTCGGCTTCGTCGACGTTGACCTGCAGCTTCATCTTCGCCAGGTCCTCGGCCAGCGTGAACAGCGTCACCGCCTGCAGCGACGCCGCCACCGCGTTGCCGGGTTCGACCGAACGCGAGAGCACGACGCCGTCGATCGGCGATCGGATCGTCGCCTTCGCCAGGTTGGTCTCGTTGCTGCTGAGCGTGGCGCGGGCCTGCGCGACGTTGGCTTCGGCGCTGGCGACGTTGGCCTCGCCGCGTGCTGCCGCGGCTTCGGCGGCCGCCATCTCGCTGCCCGACGGCACCTGGCCGCCGCTGCGCTGGAACACGTCGCGCAGCCGCGCCAGCGTGTCGCGTGCCTCCACGGCGCTGGCACGGGCCTGTGCCAGCGCGGCCTGCGTTGCCGCGAGCGCGGCGCGCGAGCCGGTGACCTGGTCGCGCAACCGCGCGTCGTCCAGCGCCACCAGCACCTGGCCCTTCTTCACGCGGTCGTTGACGTCGACGTAGACCCGCGCGACCGTGCCCGAGAGCTCGCTGCCGATGGCCACCTGCGTCGTCGGCTGCAGCGTGCCGCTGGCGGTGACGGTGACGGTCAGCGCGCCGCGGGCCACGGTCTGCGTCTGGTACTGCGGCGCGGCGGCGGCCTCGCGCTGGCCCAGCCACCACCACGTGCCGGCGCCACCTGCTGCGAGCAGCACCGCGGCGGCCCACACGCTGCGGCGGCGCCACCACGGGCGGGGTTGTCCGGCGGGGCCGAGCAAGGCCTGCAGGGCGGCGTCTTGCGGTGGGTCGGCGGGCGTGTTCATCGCGGGGTGTTGGTGGATGTGTCGGTGGGTTCGTCGGGGTTCCAGCCGCCGCCCAGCGCCTTCACCAGGCGCACGTGGGCGGTGGCCAGCGCGGTGCTGGTGCCGGCGACGCTGTCCTCGGCCGACAGCAGCGTGCGCTGGCTCTGCAGCACGCTGGTGAAGTCGACGAGGCCGCTGCGGTAGCGCTGATCGGCCAGCGTGGCCGCGGTCTGCGCCGAGGCCGCGGCGGCCTGCTGCGCGGCGAGCTGCTCGCGGGCGGCGCGCAGGCCGACGAGCGCGTCTTCCACTTCCTGCAGCGCGGCCAGCACGGTGGCGCGCCAGGCCACGGCGGCTTCGTCGCGCGCGGCTTCCTGGCTCTGCACCTGGGCGCGCAGCCGGCCGCCGTCGAACAGCGGCAGGTTCACGCCGGCCAGCAGCGACGCCGCGCCGGCGCCGCTGCCCAGCGCGCTCAGGCGCAGCGCGTTCAGCCCGATCGAGCCGCTGAGCGACAGGCTGGGCAGGCGCGCCGCATCGGCTTCGTCCACCCGCGCGGCGGCGGCCTGCAGCCGGCGTTCGGCGGCCTGCACGTCGGGGCGCTGGCGCAGCACTTCGGCGGGGATGGCCAGCGCCAGCGCCGGCGGCGCGGCCGGCAGCGGCACCGGCGTGGCCAGCTGGGCCTGCAGCGCGCCCGGGGCCTGCCCGGTCAGCACGGCCAGCGCGTGCATGGACTGCGCGGCGCTGCCGGCCAAGGCAGGCAGCTGGGCGCGGGTCTGTTCGACGGCGGTGCGCGCCTGGGCCACGTCGAGCTGCGTCACCAGACCGGCCTCGTGGCGCCACTGCACGATCTGCAGTGTCTGCTGCTGGCTGGCGAGGTTGCGTTCGGCAATCGCCGTGCGCGCCTGCGTGCCGCGCAGTTCCAGCAGCGTCAGTGCCACCTCGGCGGCGACGCTGACGCGCGTGTGCGCCAGCGTGAGCGCGCTCGCGGCCAGCGTGGCGTCGGCGGCGCGCACGCCGGCGGCACCGGCGCCCCACAGGTCGGCCTCCCAGCCGGCGTCGAGGCCCGCGCTCCAGCGCTGCGTGCGCGGGCTGCCCTCGTTGGCGCTGGCCTGCGCCGAGCCGCTGGCGTTCATCGTGGGTGCGAGCTGCGCGCCGGCCAGTGCACGGGCGGCGCGCGCCTGGCGCAGCCTGGCCTGTGCCGTGGTGATGTCGGTCTGCTGCTGCAGCGCTGCCTGCACCAGCGGCGCCATCTGCGGGTCGCCGAACTGCGACCACCAGGCGGCCAGGTCGCTGGGCGTCGTGGCGGGCACGGCCGCGCCGGTCCAGGCCGACGGCGTCGGGTCGGCCGGCGCCGCGGCCGGGGCCTGCTGCAGCGAGGCGCAGCCGCCGGCCAGCAGCGCCAGCGCGAGCAGCGCCAGGCGCGCCGCTCCGCGAGGCGTCGGCGGGGCGAAACGAGATGTTGCTTGCACACCGGGTTTGTACCCGGGTGTGTCCGGCGGCTCTGTGCGCCGCGCGTAAAGAAAGGCTACTGGAAGGCCACCTCGGCGAAGCTGCGCAGCTTGCGGCTGTGCAGCCGGCCCGGGCGCTCCTGGCGCAGCAGTTCCACCGCGCGCATGCCGATGCGCAGGTGCTGGTCGACGCGCTCGCGGTAGAAGGTGTTGGCCATGCCGGGCAATTTGATCTCGCCGTGCAGGGGCTTGTCGCTGACGCAGAGCAAGGTGCCGTAGGGCACGCGGAAGCGGAAGCCGTTGGCGGCGATGGTGGCGCTTTCCATGTCCAGCGCCACCGCGCGCGACTGCGAGAACCGGCGCTCGGGCGTGCGCTGCGGCAGCAGTTCCCAGTTGCGGTTGTCGGTGCTGGCCACGGTGCCCGTGCGCATGATCTTCTTCAGCTCGTAGCCGCTGAGCTGCGTCACGTCGGCCACCGCCTGCTCCAGCGCCAGCTGCACCTCGGCCAGCGGCGGGATCGGCACCCACAGCGGCAGGTCCTCGTCGAGCACGTGGTCCTCGCGCACGTAGCCGTGCGCCAGCACGTAGTCGCCCAGCTGCTGCGTGTTGCGCAGTCCGGCGCAGTGGCCGAGCATCAGCCAGGCGTGCGGGCGCAGCACCGCGATGTGGTCGGTGATGGTCTTGGCGTTGGCCGGACCGACGCCGATGTTGACCATCGTGATGCCGCCGCTGCCCGCGCGCACCAGGTGGTAGGCCGGCATCTGCGGCAGCCGCGGCGGTGCGCGGCCGAACTCGTCGCCGGGCTCCGCCGGCAGGCCCGCGCGGCGTGTCACGACGTTGCCGGGCTCGACGAAGGCGACGTAGTCGCTGGCCGGATCGGCCATCAGCGCGTGTCCGAGCTTGATGAACTCGTCGATGTAGAACTGGTAGTTCGTGAACAGCACGAAGTTCTGGAAGTGCTCGGGCGCGGTGCCGGTGTAGTGGCGCAGGCGGTGCAGCGAGTAGTCCACGCGCGGCGCGGTGAACAGCGACAGCGGCTGCGCCTCGCCGGGCCGCGGCTCGTGCGTGCCGTTGGCGATGCCGTCGTCCATCGCGCCCAGGTCGGGCAGGTCGAAGACGTCGCGCATCAGCAGCCGGCGCTCGGGGCTCATCGAGCCCTCGATGTGGTCGTGCTCGGCGAACGAGAAGTGCACCGGGATCGGCTGCGCGCTGGTGCCCACTTCGAGCGTCACGCCGTGGTTCTTGATCAGCAGGTCGAATTGCTCGAGGTAGTAGCTGGCGAACAGGTCCGGGCGCGTGAGCGTGGTGTCGTAGACGCCGGGCCCGCTGACGAAGCCGTAGCTCAGCCGCGAGTCGGCGCGGGCGACGGTGGTGGTCTGCACCCGCACGAACGGGTAGCAGGCGCGCACGTGGGCGCCGAGGTCGTGCCCGCCGACGAAGCGGTGCATCTGCTCACGCAGGTGGCCGATGCTGGTGTCGTAGATGTGACGCACCTGGGCCAGGGCGGCGGCGGGGTCGTCGAAGCGGGCGGGGGCGATGAACGTCGATGTTTCCATTCACCATTATCTCCAGAGCGTGCGCCTCGCGCAGCACGGTGACGTCCGGTCAGGCGGGCACGGCCTCGGCGGCGCGCACGCGCGCGCGGCCCTGGCGCTTGGCGGCCAGCAGTTCGTCGTCGGCGGCCTTCAGCAACTGCGCCACCGAGCCCGGGCAGCGCTGCGAGTCGGCCACGCCTGCCGAGAACGACAGGCCTTCGAGCACCGCGCCGTCCACCGCGAACCGCTCGCCGCGCCAGCGCCGCAGCAGCGCCGCCACCTTGCGCCGCGCGGCCGCGGCATCGGTGCGCGGCATCAGCAAGCAGAACTCCTCGCCGCCGTAGCGGCAGGCGACGTCGCTCCTGCGCGAGTTCTCGCCCAGCAGCCGGCCGAAGGCGGCCAGCAGCAGGTCACCGGCGCCGTGGCCGTGGCCGTCGTTGACGGCCTTGAAGTGGTCGAGGTCGATGATGGCCACCGCCAGCGGCTGCCCGTCGCGCCGTGCCAGCGCGAGCATGGCCGGCAGCGTCTCGTTGAGGTGGCGGCGGTTGAACAGGCCCGTGAGCTCGTCGCGCGTGGCCTGCTGGCGCAGCGCGGCCTGCAGCGCCTGCACCTCGGCCACGCGGCGCGAGAGCTGCTCGTTCATCGCCTCCACCTCGCGCCGGCGGGCGTCCTGTTCCTCGATGCGGTGCTGCAGCCGCAGCAGCTCGGTCTGCAGCGCCGCGGCCTGGTAGCGCGCCTGCGAGGCCATCTCGGCGCGCTGGCGCTGCACCTGCTGCCAGCGCCGCATCGCCTGCAGCGCGGCCGCGGCGTCGCCGCGCGCCTCGTGCACGTCCGACAAGGTCTGCAGGTACAGGCCCTGCGCGCGCAGGCTCAGCGCCTCGGCGGGCGGCTCCACGAAGGGCCGCGCGGCCTGCAGGCCGGTCAGCGCCGCCTCGGCGTTGCCGCGCGCCAGCGACAGCAGGGCGTCGGCCACCGCCATCTCCACGTGTTCGTCGGGGATCGGCGCGTGCAGCGCCGCGTGCGCCTGCGCCACCAGCGAGGCCCCCAGTGCCACCTCGCCGGCGCGCAGCGCCGCGATCGCCAGGGTCTCGAAGTGCGTGGCCATCGGGCCGCGGCCGTCGGCGTCGGCGGGCATGGCCAGCACGCGCTGCACGTCGGGCAGGGCTTCGGCGGGGCGGTCCAGGTCGGTCAGCGACAGGACACGGTTTATCAGCAGCACGCTGAGCAGCCGCATGTTCTGGATGCGCTGGCAGCGCTGCAGGCCGCTGTCGACGTGGCGCAGCGCCTCGTGGCAGTCGCCGAGCTGCAGCAGCTCGTGCGAGATGTTGCAGTGGAGCACGGTGTCGAAGCCGTGCCCGCGCGCCGGGCGTGCGTCGCGCAGCGCCTCGTACATGTAGGCAAAGGCGCGGTCGCTGCGGCCCTGCGCCGAGTAGCCGCCGGCGATGGTGTTCAGCAGCACGCCGCGCTGGTCGCCGCGCAGCACCTTCAGGCCTTCGTCGCGCAGCGGCAGCACGCGTTCCAGCGCCTCGCGGAAGCGCCCGCTGCGCCACATCGAGCGCGCCAGGCCCGCGCCGGCCAGGATCTGCCCGGCGCGGTCGCCGCGCGCGACGAACAGGCCGTGCGCGGCCTCGAGGTCGGCCGCGGCCTCGGCCGGGGTGGCGAAGTACAGGCGGTGGAAGCCGCGTGCGAGCAGTGCCGCGGCACGCGCGACGTCGTCGCCGCCGGCCGCGGCCAGCGCGGCCTCGGCCAGGGCGATGGACGACTTCGCGTCCTGGTGCAGCAGCGTCCAGGCACGCCGTGCCTTGCGGCGCGCTTCGACTGCGGTCGGGTGGACCGACGTGGGGCTCATCGCGCCATTATGGAGACAGCCACCGGTCAGGCCGTGATGCCTGCGCGACAAGGCCCCGCGCTACATGCTGCGCCGGTACTGCCCGCCGACCTCGAACAGCGCGTTGGTGATCTGGCCGAGCGAGCACACGCGCACGGCGTCCATCAGCACGGCGAAGACGTTGCCGTTGTCGATCACCGCCTGCTGCAGCCGCTGCAGCATCGCCGGGGCCGCGTGCGCGTGGCGGGCGTGGAAGTCCTGCAGCCGCTGCAGCTGGCTCTGCTTCTCGGCTTCGGTGCTGCGCGCGAGCTCGAGGGTCTCCACCACCGCGTCGCCCTTGGGGTTGCGGAAGGTGTTGACGCCGATGATCGGGTACGCGCCCGTGTGCTTGAGCATCTCGTAGTGCATGCTCTCTTCCTGGATCTTGCTGCGCTGGTAGCCGGTCTCCATCGCGCCCAGCACGCCGCCGCGCTCGGTGATGCGCTCGAACTCCGCCAGCACCGCCTCTTCCACCAGCTCCGTCAGCTCGTCGATCACGAAGGCGCCCTGGTTCGGGTTCTCGTTCTTCGCCAGGCCCCACTCGCGGTTGATGATCATCTGGATCGCCATCGCGCGGCGCACGCTGTCCTCGGTGGGCGTGGTGATGGCCTCGTCGAACGCGTTGGTGTGCAGGCTGTTGCAGTTGTCGTACACCGCGATCAGCGCCTGCAGCGTGGTGCGGATGTCGTTGAACTGGATCTCCTGCGCGTGCAGGCTGCGGCCACTGGTCTGGATGTGGTACTTCAGCTTCTGGCTGCGTTCGTTGGCGCCGTAGCGGTCCTTCATCGCCACCGCCCAGATGCGGCGCGCCACGCGGCCGAGCACGGTGTATTCCGGGTCCATGCCGTTGCTGAAGAAGAAGCTCAGGTTGGGCGCGAAGTCATCGATGTGCATGCCGCGCGCCAGGTACGCCTCGACCAGCGTGAAGCCGTTGCTGAGCGTGAACGCGAGCTGGCTGATCGGGTTGGCCCCTGCTTCGGCGATGTGGTAGCCCGAGATGCTGACCGAATAGAAGTTGCGCACGTCGTGGTGCACGAAGTACTCGGCGATGTCGCCCATCACCTTCAGGCTGAACTCGGTGCTGAAGATGCAGGTGTTCTGGCCCTGGTCTTCCTTCAGGATGTCGGCCTGCACCGTGCCGCGCACGTTGGCCAGCGTCCAGGCGCGGATCTTCTGCGCCTCGTCGTCCGTGGGTTCGCGGCCGTTGTCGGCGCGGAACCGATCCAGGTTCTGGTCGATGGCGGTGTTCATGAACATCGCCAGGATCGTCGGCGCCGGGCCGTTGATGGTCATGCTCACGGACGTCGCCGGGTGCGTCAGCTCGAAGCCGCCGTAGAGCACCTGCATGTCGTCCAGCGTCGCGATGCTGACGCCGGAGTTGCCGACCTTGCCGTAGATGTCGGGCCGCAGGTCGGGGTCGTTGCCGTACAGCGTGACCGAGTCGAAGGCCGTGGACAGCCGCTTGGCCGGCAGCCCTTCGCTGACCATCTTGAAGCGCCGGTTGGTGCGGAAGGCGTCGCCCTCGCCGGCGAACATGCGGGTGGGGTCCTCGTTCTCGCGCTTGAACGCGAAGGTGCCCGCGGTGTACGGGAAGCTGCCCGGCACGTTCTCGAGCAGCAGCCACTTCAGCCGCTCTCCCTCGCACTCGAAGGCGGGCAGCGCGACCTTGCGGATCTTGCTGCCCGACAAGGTGGTGTGGGTCAGCGCGGTGCGGATCTCCTTGTCGCGGATCTTCACCACGTACTCGTCGCCGGCGTAGGCCTGCTGCATCGCGGGCCACTGCGCCAGCAGCCTGGCGGCCGCCGGGTCGAGCCGGGCGGCGCGGCCCTCGGCCAGGTCGGTCACGGCCTCGACCGCGCGGTGGCGCTCGGGCTTGTCGGTCTGCAGCATCCGCGCGGTGGCGCGCAGCTGCTGCACCTCGCGTGCCAGCCGCGACTGCGCCAGCGCGCGCGCCTTGTAGCCGCGCACGGTGTCGGCGATGTCGGCCAGGTAGCGCACGCGCGCACCGGGAACGATGGGCACCTGGTGCGTGCTGTGGCGCGTGGCCACCGCCGGCAGCCGGCCGGGGGCGGTCTTCAGCCCCAGCGCCGCCAGCCGTGGCAGCAGCGCCTGGTACAGCGCGGTGACGCCGTCGTCGTTGAAGCGGCTGGCCATGGTGCCGAAGACCGGCATCTGCTCGGTCGGCGTGGTCCAGGCCTCCTGGTTGCGCTGCACCTGCTTGGCGACGTCGCGCAGCGCGTCGAGCGCGCCCTTGCGGTCGAACTTGTTGATGGCCACGAACGCGGCGAAGTCGAGCATGTCGATCTTCTCCAACTGGCTGGCGGCCCCGAACTCGGGCGTCATCACGTACAGCGGCAGGTCCACCAGCGGCACGATGGCGGCGTCGCCCTGGCCGATGCCCGAGGTCTCGACGATCACGAGGTCGAAGCCGGCGGCCTGCACCGCCAGCAGCACGTCGGGCAGGGCCTGGCTGATCTCGCTGCCGAAGTCGCGCGTGGCCAGGCTGCGCATGAACACGCGCTGGCCGTTGTCTGCTGCCCCGCCGCCGCCGGGCCGCCCCAAGGCGGCGGGAGCCCCCTCGGGGGGTGGCGAAGTCCGCGTAGCGGCAAGCCTGGGGGTCCATGTCCCGATCGCGTTCATGCGGATGCGGTCGCCCAGCAGCGCGCCGCCGCTCTTGCGCCGGCTGGGGTCGATCGAGATCACCGCGATGCGCAGGCTGTCGCCCTGGTCCAGCCGCAGGCGGCGGATCAGCTCGTCGGTGAGGCTGCTCTTGCCGGCGCCGCCGGTGCCGGTGATGCCGAGCACCGGCGCCGTCCTGGGCGCCGCGGCCAGCGCGGCCCGGAAGGCGGGGTCGGCGCGGCCGCTCTCCAGCGCGGTGATGGCCTGCGCCAGGCGGCGCCAGGCGGCGTCGGTGTGGCCCTGCAGCGCGGCCACCGACGCGGGCGCGTGCGGCGACAGGTCGACGTCGCAGCGCATCAGCATCTCGCCGATCATGCCCTGCAGGCCCATGCGCTGGCCGTCCTCGGGGCTGTAGATGCGGGTCACGCCGTAGTCCTGCAGCGTGCGGATCTCCGCCGGAACGATGACGCCGCCGCCGCCGCCGAAGACCTGGATGTGCGCGCCGCCGCGCTGCTGCAGCAGGTCGACCATGTACTTGAAGTACTCGACGTGCCCGCCCTGGTAGCTGCTGATGGCGATGCCCTGCACGTCTTCCTGGAGCGCGGCGGTGACGACTTCGTCAACCGAGCGGTTGTGGCCGAGGTGGATGACCTCGGCGCCCATGCCCTGCAGGATGCGCCGCATGATGTTGATCGCGGCGTCGTGGCCGTCGAACAGGCTGGCGGCGGTGACGAAGCGCACCTTGTGCTGCGGGCGGTAGGCGGCGAGCGCCTGGAAGTCGGCGGACAGGTCGGTCATGGCGGGATCCGTGGACGGCTCGTTCGTGGGCGGGCGGGCGCTTGACGTTGACGTAAACGTCAATCAGCGATCATGCCATTGCTGCGCGCGGCGTGCGACGGTGGTTACCATCGCGGCCCAACCTGGGCCTTTGCATGACCTTTCTCGCCATCGACATCGGCAACACGCGCCTGAAGTGGGCGCTGTACGCCGCCCCCCGCCCCGGCGCGGCGCTGCTGCAGCACGGCGCGGTGTTCCTGGAGACCATCGATGCGCTGGCCGAGACCGCCTGGCAGGCGCTGCCGACGCCGCACAGCATGCTGGGCTGCGTGGTGGCCGGCGACGCCGTGCGGCGCCGCGTCGAGCACCAGATGGGCGAGCTGTGGGAAGACCTGGAGCCGCGCTGGGTGGTGCCGTCCACGCACGACGCCGGCATCAGCAGCGGCTACGACCACCCCAGCCGGCTCGGCGCCGACCGCTGGGTGGCGCTGGCCGGCGCGCGCCAGCGTGTGCTGGAGCACGCCGCCGGCGGCCCGCCGCGGCCGGCGCTGGTGGTGATGGTCGGCACGGCGGTGACGGTGGACGCGCTCGACGCCGCCGGCCACTTCCTCGGCGGCCTGATCCTGCCCGGCTTCGGCCTGATGCTGAAGGCGCTGGAGACCGGCACCGCCGGGCTGAAGGTGCCCACCGGCGAGGTGGTGGACTTCCCCACCAACACCAGCGACGGCCTGATGAGCGGCGGCGCCAACGCGCTGGCCGGGGCGATCGAGCGCCAGCAGCGCCGGCTGCGGCAGCGCACCGGCCAGGAGCCGCTGCTGTACATGACCGGCGGCGCGGCGGTGAAGCTGGCGCCCATCACCGAACTGCCGTTCGAGACCGTGGACACGCTGATCTTCGAAGGCCTGCTGGTGCTGCAGTCGCACCGGCTCGCGTTGTGAACTTGGGCCCCCACGCTCCCTGACGGTCGCTGCCCCCCGAGGGGGCGCTCGTCTGCGGGCCGGCGGAGCCGGACCCGCGCCGGGGCTTGGCTCTGCGACTTACAGGATGTAGCGGGACAGGTCTTCGTCTTTGGCCAGGTCGGCCAGGCGGGCGTCGACCGCGGCGGCGTCCAGCGCCACGGTCTGGCCGCTGCGGTTGGGCGCGTCGAAGCTGACGTCGTCGAGCAGCCGCTCCATCACGGTGGCCAGGCGGCGCGCGCCGATGTTCTCGGTGCGTTCGTTCACCTCGAAGGCGATCTGCGCCAGCCGCCGCACCGCGTCGGGCGTGATCTGCAGCGTCACGCCCTCGGTGGCCAGCAGCGCCTGGTACTGCTTGAGCAGGCTGGCGTGGGTGCTGGTCAGGATGGCCTCGAAGTCGTCGACGCCGAGCGAGCCCAGTTCCACGCGGATCGGGAAGCGGCCCTGGAGCTCCGGGATCAGGTCGCTCGGCTTGGCCAGGTGGAACGCGCCGCTGGCGATGAACAGGATGTGGTCGGTCTTGACGATGCCGTACTTGGTGTTGACCGCCGTGCCCTCCACCAGCGGCAGCAGGTCGCGCTGCACGCCCTGGCGGCTGACCTCGGCGCCGCCGCCGTCGCCGCCCGACTGGCGCGAGGCCACCTTGTCGATCTCGTCGATGAAGACGATGCCGTTGCCTTCCGCATTCGCCAGCGCCGCGGCGCGCAGCTCCTCTTCGTTGACGAGCTTGCCGGCCTCTTCCTCGACCAGGGTCTTCAGCGCCTCGCCGATCTTGAGCTTGCGCAGCTTCTTCTTCTGCTGGCCCATCTGCGAGAACAGGCCCTTGAGCTGCTCGGCCATCTCTTCCATGCCCTGCGGGCCCAGGATCTCGAGCGATGGCTTGGCGTCGGCCACCTCCAGCTCGATCTCCTTGTCGTCCATCAGCCCCTCGCGCAGCCGCTTGCGCATCACCTGGCGCGCGGTGTTGTCGCCTGCGGCGCTGCCATCGCGGGGCGGCGGCACCAGGATGTCGAGCACACGCTCCTCGGCGGCGTCCTGGGCCTTGGCGCGCTGCTGGCGGATCTGCTTGTCGCGTTCGAGCTTGATCGCCACTTCCATCAGGTCGCGCACGATGCTGTCGACGTCCTTGCCGACGTAGCCGACTTCGGTGAACTTGGTCGCCTCGACCTTCACGAAGGGTGCGTTCGCCAGCCGTGCAAGCCGGCGCGCGATCTCGGTCTTGCCGACGCCGGTGGGGCCGATCATCAGGATGTTCTTCGGCGTGATCTCGTGGCGCAGTTTCTCCTCGACCTGCTGGCGGCGCCAGCGGTTGCGCAGCGCGATCGCCACCGCGCGCTTGGCGGCCTGCTGCCCGACGATGTGGCGGTCGAGTTCGGAGACGATCTCCTGGGGCGTCATGGATTCGTTCATGTCAGTTGCGTGCCGATCAGCGACCGAGCAGACGCCGCCGATCCGGCTTTGCCGGGCGGCTGGCGTCGCCCCCTGGGAGGAGGCGCCGAAGGCGCTTCGGGGGGGTCAATCCAGCGTCTCCACGATGTGGCTCTGGTTGGTGTAGATGCAGATGTCGCCGGCGATCTCGAGCGAACGCTTGACCATCTCGGCCGGCGCCATCTCGGTGTGCTGCAGCAGCGCGCGCGCCGCGGCCTGCGCGTAGGCGCCGCCGCTGCCGATGGCGACGATGCCGTGCTCGGGCTCCAGCACGTCGCCGTTGCCGGTGATGATCAGGCTGGCCTCGCGGTCGGCCACGGCCAGCATGGCTTCCAGCCGGCGCAGCACGCGGTCGGTGCGCCAGTCGCGCGTGAGCTCGATGGCGGCGCGCACCAGGTGGCCCTGGTGCTTTTCCAGCTTGGCCTCGAAGCGCTCGAACAGCGTGAAGGCGTCGGCGGTGGCGCCGGCGAAGCCGGCCAGCACCTGCTCGCGGTAGAGCTTGCGCACCTTGCGCGCGCTGGACTTGACGACGATGGTGCCCAGCGTGACCTGGCCGTCGCCGCCGAGCGCGACGACACGCCCGCGGCGCACGCTGACGATGGTGGTGCCGTGATACGTTTCCATGAGTGATGGAGCCCCCAAGCTCCCTAGCGGTCGCTACCCCCCGAGGGGGCCGTCCGGCGACGGACCGGCGGAGCCGGATCCGTGCCTCTTCTTGATCCGCACCTCACACCTTGCGCACTTGCACTTTGGCGTGTTCGTTGATGCCCATGGCGCCGAAGAACAGCGCGACCAGGCGGTGCGCGTCGACGAACTGCACGCTGCGGCCCTCGGTGCGCTTGGCCAGCACCCAGTTCAGCAGGTCGCCGGCGGCGATGAAGTCGACGCGGATCAGCCGCGTGCACGACACGTTGACGATGGGCGCGTGCCCGAGGTCGCCGTTCAGCTCGGTCAGCGTGGCGCCGATGTCGCCCACCAGCTGCCCCGAGAGTTCGATGTTCGATTGCTCGATCTGGCCCGAGGGTTCGTCAGCCAGGCTCGATTCGAGGAAGCTGGTCGAGACCTCGCTGACCATCGACATCGGCGGCGTGCGCGTGGAATGGCTGCTGCCGCCGATGCGCACCTGGCAGCGCGCCGGCTCCCACGACGGTGGCGACACCTCGTAGGTGACGCAGTAGTCGATGGCCGTCTCGTCGAACTGGTCGGCGCGGTTGGCCAGGCGCAATGCGTCCAGGCGCGTCAGCCAGAACACCGGGTCGGCGTCGCGCACGCCAGTGGGCGCGGCTTCGGCCAGCACCTCGAACAGCTTGTCGCCGGCGATCCAGCGCATCTCCAGCGACTGGCCGGCCCACAGCCGGAACAGCGTCGACAGCTGCATCGCCGCCTCGGCGTCGATGAAGCGCAGCCCGGACCAGTCGAACACCCAGGGCAGCGGCATCTGCAGCGTCTGCGAACGCAGCCGCGCGACGGCGTCGATGTCCAGGGCTTCCGGGCAGACCCAGCCGACGTCGCCCGGCGTGCGCGCGGCAGCGGCACGCTGCGCCGCGGTGCGCGGGCGCTCCTTCTCTTCGGCCACGGCCTCGGCCACCATGCGCGGCAGCGAATACCACTGCGGCGCCGACCAGCCGAACTGCTGCGCGTACTCGACCGCCAGTGCCTCGAAACGCTGCTGCTGGCCGGTGGCGCGGTACAGGTCGAACAGCACCAGCCAGGTCTCGGCGTGCTGGGCGCGCGCCGCGCCTGCGGTGGTGATGGACTGCAGTGCCTGTTCGCACTGCGCGAAGTCGGCGTTGGCGAACGCGATCACGGCTTCATCGAGCTCGGGATCGTGCACGACCTCGCTGACCTCCACCGCGAACGGGCTGCCGAAGTCGGCGCCGGCGTCGACGGCTCCCGCGCCACCGCCCAGGCCCAGCGTCTGCAGCGGCGCCAGCGGCGGCAGGCCGCCGGCCATCTGCACCGGGGCCGGCGCGGCGGGGGCGGTGAGTTCGATGTCGGGCAGCGGGGGCAACGCCGGCAGCGAGTCGTCCATCGACAGCTGCACCGGCGGGTGGCGCGGGCCCTGGCCGCCGGTGGGCGGCACCCCGCTGCGCGTGCCCATGAAGCCGGGCGGCTTGCGCATGCTGGACGGCACGAAGCCGTCGCCCACCATCTGCTGCTCGATCTCGTCGATCTTGGCCTTCACGCCGCTGTCCGGGCGGGCGATCTGGCTGTCAGGCAGCCGCGCCTCGGAGTCGTCCAGGCGCGACGAGCCGCCGAGAGCCGCCAGCTGCTCGGGAGACAGGCCCTCGCGCCGCACCTTGCGCAGCATGTCGAACTCGCGCTTGCGCACGAAGTCGTTGCGGCGCTTGCGCTCGATCATGGCCTTCAGCTCGGACTTCTCGATCTCGAGCTCGCGCGCGTCTTCCTGGCGCGAGTTCAGATCGGTCCAGTCGGTGGCCGGGTTGGCCACGAACCGCACCACCTTGCGGAAGAAGCCTTCGCTGTCTTTGGGGTCGGCCATGAAGGGGTGCCTGCAGCGCCGGCGTCAGTCGCCGAACATCTTCTGCTTCAGTTCGCGGCGCTGCTGCGCTTCCAGCGACAGCGTGGCGGTGGGGCGGGCCAGCAGGCGCGCCAGTCCGATGGGTTCGCCGGTCTCGTCGCAGTAGCCGTACTCGCCGGTGTCCAGGCGCGCCAGCGACTGCGCGATCTTCTTCAGCAGCTTGCGCTCGCGGTCGCGCGTGCGCAGTTCCAGCGCGTGCTCTTCCTCGATCGTGGCGCGGTCGGCCGGGTCGGGCACGATGGACGTGTCTTCCCGCAGGTGCTCGGTGGTCTCGCCGGCGTTGGACAGCAGGTCGTCCTTCTGGGCCTGCAGGCGGGCGCGGAAGAAGTCGAGCTGCTTGTCGTTCATGTACTCGCTGTCGGGCATCGCGAGCAGTTCGGGCTCGGTCAGCTCGCGGCCGGGCTTGCTCTTCCAGGCGTTCGCCAGCTTGGGGTCTGCCTTCACGGCAGGCTTGATCAATTCCATCGGTTCGTTCAAGGTCTTGGCGACGTGTCGCGCGGGTGCAAATCGGTCGGTGAAGCGGTTGCCCACGTGCGTCGGCGCAGACGCCGGCGGCGGCGCGGCGGCCGCCATGGCCGCCTTGGCGGACGGCTTGGCCGCAGCGGAGCCCGCCTTGCTGGGCTTGGCTGCTGTCTTGGTGGCAGCCGCTGTCTTGGCTGGAGGCTTGGTCACGGAGGTCTCCTCGCCTTTTCAGGTCGCTTTCAGATCGCTTGTGGGGCAGTTATACCCGCTGCCCGGCCGGGGTCGTCCGCCACTTCGGCGTGCCCCGAGGGGGCTCGAGGGCGCGCGGATTGTAGCCACGCCCGGGCCCGACGCGGCCCTGCGGCCGCGGCCCGGGTTGCGCAGCATCACACGAGACACTGCTCCAGGCCCTGCAGCAGGATGTCCTTCGGCAGGTCGATGCCGATGAAGACCAGCTTGCTGAGCTTTTCCTCGCCCGGCGCCCACTTCGGCCCCAGGTCGCTGCCCATCAGCTGGTGCACGCCCTGGAAGATGACCTTGCGGTCGCTGCCCTTCATGTACAGCACGCCCTTGTAGCGCAGCATCTTCGGCCCGTAGACCTGCACGATGGCGCCCAGGAAGTCTTCCAGCTTCGCTGGCGCGAACGCCTTCTTGCTGCGGAAGACGAAGCTCTTCACGTCGTCGTCGTGCGCGTGGTGGTGCGGGTGGTCGCAATGCTCGCCGTGCACGTGGTCGTGGTCGTGGTCATGGTCGTGGTGGCCATGGCCGTCGTCGGCGCTCAGGAAGTCGGGGTCGATGTCGAGCTTGGCATTCAGGTTGAAGCCCTTCAGGTCGAACACCTTGGAGATCGGCACCTCGCCGAAGTGCACGGCCTGCTGCGGCGCACGCGGGTTCATGTGCTTCAGGCGGTGCATCAGCGCGTCGAGCGCGGCCGGCTCCACGAGGTCGGACTTGCTGATGAAGATCTGGTCGGCGAAGCCGACCTGGCGGCGCGCCTCCTGGCGGTCGTCGAGCTGCTGCCCGGCGTGCTTGGCGTCCACCAGCGTCAGCACGCTGTCGAGCAGGTAGCTCTCGGCGATCTCGTCGTCCATGAAGAAGGTCTGCGCCACCGGACCGGGGTCGGCCAGGCCGGTGGTCTCGATGACCACGCGCTCGAAGTCGAGCTCGCCCTTGCGCTTCTTCTCGGCCAGGTCCGACAGCGTGCTGCGCAGGTCCTCGCGGATCGTGCAGCAGACGCAGCCGTTGCTCATCTGGATGACCTGCTCGTTGGTGTCGGCCACCAGGATGTCGTTGTCGATGTTCTCCTCGCCGAACTCGTTCTCGATGACGGCGATCTTCTGGCCGTGGGCTTCGGTCAGCACCCGCTTCAGCAGCGTGGTCTTGCCGCTGCCGAGGAAGCCGGTCAGGATGGTGGCGGGAATCAGGGACATGGTGGGGCCTGGAGAAAACGACAGGGCTACATGAGGGCGACGGACTGTGTTGCAAGCCCCCCTGCCTGTCAAGCGAGTGGGGTATTCTTCGCCCCCTTGCCACTGCCGACACACCGTCCGTGTCAGAACCACCTTCCGGTCGACCCGCGACCCGCGGCGCCGCCGCGGCCCCGCCCGGCGACAAGCGCTCGCTCTTCGAACGCCTGGTCGAGTTCGTCTCGCCCGGCCCCGACAGCAAGGACGAGCTGATCAAGACCCTGGCCGACGCCGAGCAGCGCGAGCTGATCGAGCCCGAGTCGCGGCTGATGCTCGAAGGCGTGCTGCGCATGGCCGACATGAGCGCGGGCGACGTGATGGTGGCGGCCCCGCGCATGGACCTGCTGGACATCGACGCACCGTACGACGAGCTGCTGGGCGTGGTGATCAGCACCGCGCACTCGCGCTTCCCGGTCTACGAGGGCCAGCGCGACAACATCATCGGCATCCTGATGGCCAAGGACCTGCTGAAGCTGCAGCGCGCGCCCGAGCTGAACCTGCGCACGCTGCTGCGGCCGGCCGTGTTCGTCCCCGAGAGCAAGGCGCTGAACGAGCTGCTGCGCGACTTCCGCAGCAACCGCAACCACCTGGCCATCGTGATCGACGAGTTCGGCAACACCGCCGGGCTGATCACGATCGAGGACGTGCTCGAGGAGATCGTCGGTGAGATCGAGGACGAGTTCGACGAGCGCGAGCGCGAGAACGGCATCTACACGCTGGCCGACGGCACGCAGCGCGTGGCCGGCGACGTCACCATCGAGGCCGTCAACCACGCCTTCGGCGTCGACCTGCCCACGGCCGACTTCGACACCATCGGCGGCCTCGTCGCGCACGAGCTCGGCCACGTGCCGCGCCGCGGCGAGCTGGCCGAGCTGGGCGGGCTGCGCTTCTCGGTGATGCTGACGCGCGGCGGCGCCGTGCGCTGGTTCCGCGTCTCGCGCATCGCGGCTGGCGACGTGCCGAGCTGATGCCGCGGCGCGCGCTCTGGCCGCTGCTGCTGGCCGCCCTGGGGGCGCTGCACACCGTCGCCCACGTCCACACCGACGCCTGGCTGCTGGCCATCGTGGCCGTGGCGGTGCTGGTCGCCAGCGTCGCGCGGGCGGGCCCGGCGCGCGCGGCGCTGCACGGCTGGGCCTTCGGCACCGGCTGGCTGGTGGCGGGCACGGGCTGGCTCTTCATCAGCATGCACCGCTACGGCGGCCTGCCGGCGCCGCTGGCGGCGGCGGCGGTGCTGGCGCTGGCGGCGGCGCTGTCGCTGTACCTGGCGCTGGCGATGGCGGCCTACGCGCGCTGGCGCCGCGGCCGCGCGCTGCCCGACGCGGCGCTGTTCGCCGCGCTGTGGCTGCTGGCCGAGCTGGCGCGCGGCGTGCTGTTCACCGGCTTCCCGTGGGCGGCCAGCGGCTACGCCCAGGTCGACGGCCCGCTGGCCGCGCTGGCGCCCTGGGTCGGCGTGTACGGCATCGGCGCCGTGGTCGGGCTGGTCGCCGCCTGCGCCGCGGCCGGGCTGCGGCCTGTGCCGGCGGCTGCCGCGGTGCTGCTGCTGGTGCTGCCGGCGCTGCTGGGCACGGTCGACTTCAGCCGGCCCACCGGCACGCTGCAGGTGACGCTGCTGCAGACCGCGGTGGCGCAGGACGAGAAGTTCGCCGCCGAGCGCATGCCCGAGGCGATGGCCTGGACCGCGCAGGCGCTGCTGCGCGCGCAGGGCGACCTGGTCGTGGCGCCCGAGACCGCGGTGCCGCTGCTGCCGGGGCAGCTGGCCGAGTCGGCGCCCGGCTACTGGGAGGCCTTGCTGGTGCATTTCGCGCGCCCCGGCCCGGCGGCGCTGGTGGGCGTGCCGCTGGGCGACTTCGAGCGCGGCTACACCAATTCGGTGGCCGGGCTGTCGGCCGCGCCGCCGTACCGCTACGACAAGCTGCACCTGGTGCCCTTCGGCGAATTCATCCCCAGCGGCTTCCGCTGGTTCACCGAGGCGATGCACATCCCGCTGGGCGACTTCCAGCGCGGCGTGCGCAACCCGCCGTCGTTCGCCGTGCGCGGCGAGCGCGTCGCGCCCAACATCTGCTACGAAGACCTGTTCGGCGAAGAGCTCGCGGCGCGCTTCGTCGACCCCGCGCTGGCGCCGACGCTGTTCGCGAACCTCAGCAACCTGGGCTGGTTCGACGACAGCGTCGCGCTGCCGCAGCACCTGCACATCTCGCGCCTGCGCACGCTGGAGTTCCAGCGCGGGATCGTGCGCGCCACCAACACCGGCGCCACCGCCATCGTCGACCACCGCGGCCGCGTCACGGCCCAGCTGCCGGCGCAGCAGCGCGGCGTGCTCACCGGCACGGTGCAGGGCCGCACCGGCACCACGCCCTACGCGTGGTGGGCCGGGCGCTTCGGGCTGTGGCCGCTGGCGCTGCTGGCGGCCGGCGTGGTGCTGGCGGCGGTGTTCAGGCGCCGCACCTGACGAGGCGGCCGGGTCGTTCGGCGGTGACCGCGCCGTCGTGCTGCACGCAGCGGCCGGCGACCCAGGTGTGCAGGAACCCTTCTCCCTTCTGCAGGAAGCGCCGGCCGCCGGCGGGCAGGTCGCGCACCAGGCGCGGCGGGCCCACCGCCAGCCGCTGCGGGTCGATCAGGTTCAGGTCGGCGCGCAGCCCGAGGGCGATGCGGCCGCGGTCGGCCAGCCCCAGGTAGTCGGCGTTGCGGCCGCTGAGCAGGTGCACCGCCTGTTCCAGCGGCAGGCGGCCGGTGGCGCGGTCGCGCACCCAGTGCGTGAGCAGGAAGGTCGAGAAGCTGGCGTCGCACACCGTGCCCACGTGCGCACCGGCGTCGCTCAGGCCGGCCAGCGCGCGCGGGTGCTCCAGCATCCGGCGCACGGTGTCGAGCGAACCGTCGTTGTAGTTGAAGATCGGGAAGTACACGAGGTTGCTGCCGTCGCCTTCGGCGTAGTGGTCGTACAGCGCCTCCAGCGCCGTCGTGCCGCGCTGTTTCGCGCGCACCAGGAAGCTCTGCAGCACCGAGGGCTCGTAGTCGGGCGTCTCGGCCAGCGGGAACATGCGCCCGGCGATCAGCTCGATGCGCGCCAGCAGCAGGTCGACGATGGGCGGCACCGGCGTGCCGTCGCCCGAGACGCGCTCGCTGCGTTCGGCCAGGATCCGCGCCTTGCGCGCCGGCTCGCGCAGCGCCGCGGCGCGTGCGGCCAGCGGCAGCGCCGCCAGCTCCTTGTAGCCCGGGAAGCCCATGAACGGGTGGAAGCTGGCGTCGAGCCCGTTGATGACGCCGATGCCGCGCGCCGCGGTCTGCAGGTACAGCGGCAGGCCCTGGGCCACCGCGGCCTCCACGCGCGCCTGGATCGCCTGCCACTGCGCGCCGCCGGGGTCGCGCTGCAGCCAGGTCATCGACAGCGGGCGGCCGCTGGCGCGCGCCAGCGTCTCCACCAGGTCGAACTCGGCGTCGAAGCGCTCGGGCCCGCGCAGCAGGTCGAAGTCGCTCACCATCTGCAGCACGCCGTGCCGCAGGCCCTGGAAGGCCGCGCCCAGCCCGGCCAGTTCGGCGGCACCCGCTTCCGAGGCCGGTGTCTCGTGGCCGCGTGCGGTGCGGTGGTTGTCGGTGCGGCCGGTGGAAAAGCCCGCGGCGCCGGCCTGCAGCGCCTCGCGCAGCTGCTGCTGCATGCGGGCGATGTCGGCGGCCGTGGCCGGCTGCTGCGCCAGCGCGCGGTCGCCCATCACGGCCATGCGCAGCGGGTCGTGCGGCACCTGCACCAGGAAGTCCAGGCTGTGCGGGATGGCGTCCAGCGCGTCCATGTACTGCGGGAAGCTCTCCCAGTTGAAGGCCACGCCCTCGGCCAGCGCCGCGCCGGGGATGTCTTCGACGCCTTCCATCAGCGCGATCAGTTCCGCCTCGCGCCCGCGCACGTTGGGCGCGAAGCCGACGCCGCAGTTGCCCATCACCACGGTCGTCACGCCGTGGTGGATGCTGGGGCTGAAGGTGGGGTCCCAGCTCGCCTGCCCGTCGTAGTGGGTGTGGATGTCGACGAAGCCCGGCGTCAGCCACGTGCCGTGTGCCGCGATGCGCTGCCGCGCCGCACGGCCCGCGCCGCCGGCGCGGTCGATGGCCACGATGCGCCCGTCCTGCACGCCCACGTCGGCGGTGTAGGGCGCGGCGCCGCTGCCGTCGACGACGGTGGCGCCTTCAATGAGCCAGTCGAGCATCGTGTCTTCTCCACAGCGTGGCCAGCCCCATGCCCGACACGATGTGCCAGATGCCCCAGAGGCTGGCGATGATGACCATGCCGATGTCGGCGTCGAACTGCACGGCGATGATGCCCAGCGCGAGCCCCGAGTTCTGCATGCCGCCTTCGATGACCACGGCGCGTGTGTCGGCCGTGCCCAGGCGGAAGGCGCGTGCCGACAGCCAGCCCAGCGCCAGCCCGGCGGCGTTGTGCAGCACCACCAGCGCCAGCGGCAGCAGGATCTGCGCGTTCAGCAGCGCGCGCTCGCGCACCAGCCCCAGCACGATGAAGGCCAGCAGCGCCAGCAGGCTGAAGCGCGCCAGCGGCCGCTGGATGCGCGCGGTGAACGCCGGCAGGTGGTGGCTGCACAGCAGGCCCAGCGCCATCGGCACCGCCAGCAGTGCCAGCAGGCTCCACCAGATCGCCGAGGCGTCGATGTCCAGCTGCCGCAGCCAGCCCGCGGTGGCGGGGTTGGCCGCCACCATCCAGCTGAAGTTGAACGGCGTCAGCACCAGCGCCAGCAGCGCCGCCACGGCCGAGATGCTGACCGACAGCGCCGTGTTGCCGCGGCCGTGGTGCGTGACCACGTTGCTGAGCGAGCCGCCCGGGCAGCAGGCCACCAGCAGCATCGCCGCCTCGGTGGCCGGCGGCAGCGCCAGCAGCAGCGTCGCGCCCCAGGTCGCCAGCGGCAGCAGCACGAACTGCGGCAGCAGCCCGCCGAGCACGGCGCGCGGCATCTGCAGCACGCGGCGGAAGTCGGCCACGCGCAGCTCCAGCGCCACAGCGAACACCATCGTCGCGAGCACCAGGCTCAGCACCAGTTGCTGGGTTGTCATCGCCGCGCAGTCTCGCCGCAGCCGCGGCGGCGGCACGCTGGGGTTGTCCCGCCCCGTAAACTCGTGGTTTTCCCAGTGCCCGACTTCCGCACCTCAGCGCGCCATGCTCACCTTCCAGCAGATCATCCTGAAACTGCAGTCGTACTGGGACGCCCAGGGCTGCGCGCTCCTGCAGCCCTACGACATGGAAGTCGGCGCGGGCACCAGCCACACCGCCACCTTCCTGCGCGCCATCGGCCCCGAGCCCTGGAAGGCGGCCTACGTGCAGCCCAGCCGCCGGCCCAAGGACGGGCGCTACGGCAACAACCCGAACCGCCTGCAGCACTACTACCAGTACCAGGTGGTGCTCAAGCCCGCGCCGGCGAACATCCTCGAGCTCTACCTCGGCAGCCTGGAAGCGCTGGGCTTCGACCTGCAGGCCAACGACGTGCGCTTCGTCGAGGACGACTGGGAGAACCCCACGCTCGGCTGCTGGGGCCTGGGCTGGGAGGTCTGGCTCAACGGCATGGAGGTGACGCAGTTCACTTATTTCCAGCAGGTGGGCGGCATCGACTGCAAGCCCATCACCGGCGAGATCACCTATGGCCTGGAGCGGCTGGCGATGTACCTGCAGGGCGTGGACAACGTCTACGACCTGCAGTGGACCGACGCGCTGAAGTACGGCGACGTCTACCACCAGAACGAGGTCGAGCAGAGCACCTACAACTTCGAGCACAGCGACGTCGAGTTCCTGCTGCACGCCTTCGGCGCGCACGAACGGCAGAGCAGGCACCTGATGGAGCAGCAGCTCGCGCTGCCGGCCTACGAGCAGCTGCTGAAGGCCGGGCACAGCTTCAACCTGCTGGACGCGCGCGGCGCGATCAGCGTCACCGAACGGGCCGCCTACATCGGCCGCATCCGCAACCTGGCCCGCGCCGTGGCGCAGAGCTACCTGGACAGCCGCGCGCGGCTGGGCTTCCCGATGGCGCCGCGCGCCTGGGCCGACGAAGTCCTCGCCCAACGCGCCAAGAAGGCGGCCTGAGCACCCCGATGAGCACCATGCCCGACACGAAGAACAACCTGCTCGTCGAACTGTTCGTCGAGGAACTGCCGCCGAAGGCGCTGCCGAAGCTGGGTGAGGCCTTCGCCGGCGTGCTGGCCGACAGCCTGAAGGCGCAGGGGCTGGCCGCGGCCGATGCCATGGTGACGCCGTTCGCGTCGCCGCGCCGGCTGGCCGTGCACGTGCGCGGCGTGGCCGACAGGGCCGCCGACCACGCCGTGCAGCAGAAGCTGATGCCCGTGGCCGTGGCGCTGGACGCCAGCGGCGCACCGACGCCGGCGCTGCTGAAGAAGCTGGCCGCGCTGGGCCAGGACGGGAGCGTCGTGCCGGCCCTGAAGCGTGCGCCCGACGGCAAGGCCGAGGCACTGTTCCTCGACAGCGTGGTGCCCGGCGTGACGCTGGCCGACGGCCTGCAGAAGGCGCTGGCCGATGCGCTGCACAAGCTGCCGATCCCGAAGGTGATGCAGTACCAGCTGGAAAGTGGACACGGGCCCGACTTCCAGCCCGGCTGGACCAGCGTGCATTTCGTGCGCCCGGCGCACGGCCTGGTGGCGCTGCACGGCAGCACCGTGGTGCCGGTGTCGGCGCTGGGGCTGCAGGCCGGCCGCACCACGCACGGCCACCGTTTCGAGGCCCATGTGCCGACGATCGCGCTGCGCGACGCCGACAGCTACGCCGAGCAGCTGCTGACGCAGGGCGCGGTGATCGCCGGCTTCGCCGAGCGGCGCGCCGAGATCCGGCGCCAGCTCGACGCCGCCGCCGCGCTGGAAGGCCTGCGGCCGATCGACGACGCCGCGCTGCTCGACGAGGTGACGGCGCTGGTCGAGCGCCCGAACGTGCTGACCTGCCGTTTCGAGGACACCTTCCTGGCCGTGCCGCAGGAATGCCTGATCCTCACGATGAAGGCGAACCAGAAGTACTTCCCGCTGCTCGACGCCGAAGGGAAGCTCACCAGCCGCTTCCTCGTCGTCAGCAACATCCGCCCGGCCGACCCCGGCCGTGTCATCGAGGGCAACGAACGCGTCGTGCGTCCGCGCCTGGCCGACGCCAAGTTCTTCTTCGACCAGGACCGCAAGCGCACGCTGGACAGCCGCGTGCCGCAGCTGGCCAAGGTGGTCTACCACGGCAAGCTGGGCACGCAGGGCGAGCGCGTCGAACGCGTGCGCACGCTGGCGCGCGCGATCGGCGAGCGCCTGGGCGGCGCCGCGCTGGCGGCACAGGCCGACCGCGCCGCGCTGCTGGCCAAGGCCGACCTGGTGACCGACATGGTGGGCGAATTCCCCGAGCTGCAGGGCATCATGGGGGGCTACTACGCCCGCCACGACGGCGAGACCGAGGCCGTGGCCTGGGCCGTCGAAGACCACTACAAGCCGCGTTTCGCCGGCGACGTGCTGCCGCGCGGCGAGGCCGGCATCGCGGTGGCGCTGGCCGACAAGCTGGAGACGCTCGCCGGCCTGTTCGGCATCGGCCAGCTGCCCACCGGCGACAAGGATCCGTTCGCGCTGCGCCGCCACGCGCTGGGCGTGATCCGCATGCTCACCGAACGCGCACCGCTGCCGCTGGACGCGTTGCTCGCGCTGGCCTACGCCGCCTTCCCGGCCGGCCTGCTGCAGGCGAACGCCGCCGAGCTGTCGGGCTTCATCTTCGACCGCCTGGCCGGCCAGCTGCGCGAGCAGGGCGCCAGCGCCGCCGAGATCGACGCCGTGCTGGCGCTGCGCCCGCAGCGGCTGGACCAGATCACGCAGCGGCTGCAGGCCGTGCGCGCCTTCGCCGCGCTGCCCGAGGCGCCGGCGCTGGCCTCGGCCAACAAGCGCGTGTCCAACATCCTGAAGAAGGCCGAGGGCGCGGTGCCCGGCACGGTGGACACCGCGCTGCTGCAGGAACCTGCCGAGCAGGCGCTGGCCGCCGCGCTGGCGGCGGTGGTGCCGGGCGCCGACGCCGCCTTCGAGCGTGGCGACCACACCGGCAGCCTGCAGGCGCTGGCGGCGCTGAAGGCCCCGGTGGACGCCTTCTTCGACGGCGTGATGGTCAACGCCGACGACCCGGCACTGCGCGCCAACCGGCTGGCGTTGCTGTCGCGCCTGCATGCGGCGATGAACCGCGTGGCCGACCTGTCCCGGCTGGCCGCCTGACCTCCGCAGGGCTGCGCATGCTTTCCACCAAGCTCGTCATCCTCGGCCGCGACGGCGTGCTGAACGTGTTCCGCGAGGACCACGTCAAGGCGCCCGAGGAATGGCAGCCGGTGCCGGGGGCGCTGGAAGCCGTGGCCCGCCTGAACCACGCCGGCTGGCACGTGGTGGTGGCCACCAACCAGAGCGGCATCGGCCGCGGCATGATCGACATGGCCTCGGTGAACGCCGTGCACGCCCACATGCAGCAGCGGCTGATCGCGCTCGGCGGCCGGCTCGACGCGGTCTTCTTCTGCCCGCACACCCCGGAAGACCGCTGCGACTGCCGCAAGCCACTGCCGGGCATGATGCTGGACATCGGCCGCCGCTACGGCGTCGACCTGAAGAGCGTGCCCTTCGTCTCCGACACCCTGCGCGACCTGCAGGCCGCGCAGGCCGCGGGCTGCGAGCCGCACCTGGTGACCACCGGCCGCGCCGCCGCGCTGGACGACGATGCGCTGCGGCAGATGCTGGCGCTGGTGCCGCACGCGCGCGTGCACGCCGACCTGGCGGCGTTTGCCGAGTTCGTGCTCGAACGCGCCCACGTCGTCGATTCCGAAACCGGGGGGCTGGTCTGATGCGTGTGCTGTGGGCGCTGCGTTCGGCGCTGTTCGTGCTGTGGATGGCGGCCACCGTCATCCCGTGGGCGCTGCTGATGCTGCTGCTGTCGATGTTCGTGCGCGGCGTGCGGCTGTACTGGCCGACGATGATGTGGCTGCGCATGGCCATCTGGGGCGCGAAGGTGATCTGCGGCGTGCGCTACCGCGTGCACGGCATGCAGCACCTGCCCACGGCCGGCGACAGCCACGCCGCGGTGCTGCTGGCGTCCAAGCACCAGAGCACCTGGGAGACCTTCGCCTACCCGACGCTGATGCCGCACCCGCTGGCCTACGTGTTCAAGCGCGAACTGCTGTACGTGCCGTTCTTCGGCTGGGCCATGGGTCGGCTCGACATGATCCACATCGACCGCAGCAAGCGCACCGAGGCCTGGAACAAGGTGGCCGAGCAGGGCAAGCGGCTGTTCGCCGAGGGCATCTGGGTCATCATGTTTCCCGAGGGCACGCGTGCGCCGCGCGGCGGCCAGGGCCAGTACAAGAGCGGCGCCTCGCGCCTGGCCATCAGCGCCGGCGTGCCCATCGTGCCCATCGCCGCCACCTCGGCGCGCTGCTGGCCGCGCAAGAGCTTCCTGCTGCGCCCCGGTGTCATCGACGTCTCGATCGGCAAGCCCATCCCCAGCGCCGGCCGCGAGAGCGACGAGCTGATGCGCGAGGTGGAGACCTGGATCGAGGCCGAGATGCGGCGCCTGGACCCGGAGGCCTACGCCGCGCCTGCCATCCCCCGGGCGACCTAGAATCGCGGCCCATGCCGCTGGCGCCCGCCGAACCGCCCACGAGGCAGCTGTCGCTGTTCGACGAGCCGCCGCCCGCCGCCGCACCGGCCCCGCCCACCGCGCCGCCACCGGCAACGCCCGCTGCACCTGCGGCCGCCCCGGCCGCCGCGCCCGTGCCCGGCGTCTTCCGCCACCCCCGCTCGCAGCGCGACATCCGCTTCGGCGAGCACCTGGTCGCCTACGAACTGCGACGCGCACGCCGGCGCAGCATCGGCTTCGTCGTCGGCGCCGAAGGCCTGACCGTCAGCGCCCCGCGCTGGGTGGGCCTGACCGAGGTGGAAGCGGCGCTGCGCGAGAAGCAGGCCTGGATCCTGCGCAAGCTGCACGAGCAGCGCGAGCGCGCGCGCCGCCTCGACGCAGCGCGCGTGGACTGGCGCGACGGCACCACCATCCCCTTCCTCGGCACCACCGTGACGCTGCGGCTGGATGCCGCCGCCACCGGCGCCGTGCTGCACGCCGACAGCGCCTGCCTGCACCTGGGTCTGCCGCAGGGCGCGCAGCCCGGGCAGATCCGCGACGTCGTGCAGAGCTGGCTGCAGCGCCAGGCGCGGCGTGTCTTCGAGGAACGCTGCCAGGTCTTCGCCGCGCGGCTGGGCGTGCGCATGAAGCGGCTGTCGCTGAGTTCGGCGTCCACGCGCTGGGGCAGCGCCAGCGCCGACGGCGCCATCCGCCTGAACTGGCGCCTGGTGCACTTCGCGCTGCCGGTCATCGACTACGTCGTCACGCACGAGCTGGCGCACCTGCGCGAAATGAACCACAGTGCCGCGTTCTGGGGTGTCGTGCGCTCGGTGATGCCCGACTACGAACAGGCGCAGGGCGCGTTGCGCCACGAAGTGCTCCCCGTGTTCGAGTGACCGCTATCCCACCTTTTCAGGATGGTGTTCGCCGGCGCCGATCGGCACACTGGCGATCAACGCTGTCATCACGCGTGGCATAGGGAAAAAAAGCCCAAAAAACAGGGCACGCGGTGGCGGCAGGGCGATGCAACGCGCCCTTGCCGCCAGTCCGGAACCACGCCGCGCCGCGCGCTGCCGCGGCCCGCCGTTCCGCTTGTCCCCACCCGCTTCTCCCGACTGGCTGCCTGGCATCGTTGTGCCGCTCGTTTGAAGAGCCATGCGTGTCCGGCCGCGGCCTGGCGACGGGCCGGGTCGGCCGGCGCGGCTACATTTACGTTGACGTCAACGTCAACCACGCCATGGCCGAACCGCCCCGCCCCGCCGCCAGCTACACGATCACCGCGCTCGCGCAGGAGTTCGACATCACGCCGCGCGCGATCCGCTTCTACGAGGACGTGGGCCTGCTCACGCCCGCGCGCGCCGGGCGCAACCGCGTCTACACGCAGCGCGACCGCACCCGTCTGAAGCTCACGCTGCGCGGCAAGCGCCTGGGCCTGAGCCTGTCCGAGATCAAGCAGCTCGTGGACATGTACGACTCGCCGTCCGACACGCAGCAGCAGCTCACTGCGTTCCTGTCGGTGCTGGCCGAGCACCGCCGGCTGCTGGAGCAGCAGCGCGAGGACCTGGAGATCACGCTCGCCGAGATTGCCCAGCACGAGGAACGCTGCCGGCAGCTGCTGGCCGGCACGGCGGTGCGCGCGCCGGCCGGCCGCAGCCGCAAGGCCGCGGTCGGCTAGCATTGACGTTGACGTAAACGTCAATCAAGAGACGTCAATCAAACCCACGCGACCGACTGCTCCAGGAGACGCCCGCCATGAACCTGCCCGGCCTGAACTTCATGCTCGGCGACGACATCGACGCGCTGCGCGATGCCGTGCGCGCCTTCGCCGAGGCCGAGATCGCGCCGCGCGCTGCCGACATCGACCGCAGCGACTGCTTCCCCATGGACCTGTGGCGCAAGATGGGCGAGCTCGGCGTGCTCGGCATCACGGTGCCCGAGCAGTACGGCGGCGCCAACATGGGCTACCTCGCGCACATGGTGGCGATGGAGGAGATCAGCCGTGCCAGCGCCAGCGTCGGCCTGAGCTACGGCGCGCACAGCAACCTGTGCGTGAACCAGATCAGGCGCAACGGCACCGACGCGCAGCGCGCGAAGTACCTGCCGAAGCTGGTCAACGGCGAACACGTCGGCGCGCTCGCGATGAGCGAGCCCGGCGCCGGCAGCGACGTCATCAGCATGAAGCTGCGCGCCGAGGACAAGGGCGGCGTCTACGTGCTCAACGGCACCAAGATGTGGATCACCAACGGCCCCGACGCCGACGTGATGGTGGTCTACGCGAAGACCGAGCCCGAACTGGGCGCACGCGGCGTCACCGCCTTCATCGTCGAGAAGGGCATGCCGGGCTTCAGCACGGCGCAGAAGCTCGACAAGCTGGGCATGCGCGGCTCGCACACCGGCGAGATGGTGTTCCGCGACGTCGAGGTGCCGGCCGCCAACGTGCTGGGCAGCGTGAACGGCGGCGCCAAGGTGCTGATGAGCGGGCTGGACTACGAGCGCGCGGTGCTCGCCGCCGGCCCCATCGGCATCATGCAGGCGGTGATGGACAGCGTCGTGCCCTACATCCACGACCGCAAGCAGTTCGGCCAGAGCATCGGCGAGTTCCAGCTCGTGCAGGGCAAGGTCGCCGACATGTACACGGTGCTGCAGGCCGGCCGCAGCTTCTGCTACACCGTGGGCAAGAACCTCGACATGCTGGGCAGCGAGCACGTGCGCCAGGTGCGCAAGGACTGCGCCAGCGTCATCCTGTGGTGCGCCGAGAAGGCGACGTGGATGGCCGGCGAGGGCATCCAGCTCTTCGGCGGCAACGGCTACATCAACGACTACCCGCTCGGCCGCCTGTGGCGCGACGCGAAGCTGTACGAGATCGGTGCCGGCACCAGCGAGATCCGCCGCATGCTGATCGGCCGCGAACTGTTCGCGGAGACGATGTGACGGCGCGGTGGCTGCCTCTACACTGACGACTTTTGTGCAGCGCAACAAAGGCCGGCCATGAGCAGCGGGATCGACGACCTCGGCGACCTCTTCCAGAAGAACCGCCACTGGGCCGCGACCACCGAGTCGCGCGAACCCGGCTTCTTCACGCGGCTGCTGAGCCAGCAGAGCCCGCAGTACCTGTGGATCGGCTGCGCCGACAGCCGCGTGCCGGCCAACGAACTGGTGGGCCTGCTGCCGGGCGAGCTGTTCGTGCACCGCAACGTCGCCAACGTGCTGGTGCACAGCGACCTGAACGCGCTCAGCGTGATCCAGTACGCGGTCGACGCGCTGCAGGTCAAGCACATCATCGTCGTGGGCCACAGCAACTGCGGCGGCGTGCGCGCGGCGATGACGAACCAGCGTGCCGGCCTCGTCGACAACTGGCTGCGCCACGTGCAGGACGTGCGCGACGCGCACGAGGGCTTCCTCGCCGGCCTGCACGAGAGCCTGCAGGTCAACGCGCTGGTCGAGCTGAACGTGCTGGAGCAGGCGCGCAACGTCTGCCGCACGACGGTGGTCAACGACGCCTGGACCCGCGGCCAGACGGTGGTGGTGCACGGCTGGGTCTACGGCCTGCACAACGGCCTGCTGGAGGACCTGAAGCTCACCGCGGCCAGCGCCGACCAGGTGGGCCTGGCCTACGACACCGCGCTGGCGCTGGTGAAGCAGCGCTACCGGCAGCATCAGGCCACCATCGCCTGAGCAGCGTGACGCGGCCATGTTCCCGCACCGCCTGAACGACACGCGCGCCTTCGCCATCGCGCAGGCGATGCTGGAGGGCTTCAACCGCCACTACCGGCTGTTCCGCGAGACCAGCGCGGCGGCCAAGCGCCGCTTCGAACAGGCCGACTGGCACGGCCAGCAGCGGGCGCAGCGCGAGCGCATCGAGTTCTACGACCTGCGCGTGCTGGAAGCCGTGGAGCGGCTGCGCGCCGAGTTCCAGGTCGATGCGCTGTCGATGGACAGCTGGCAGCAGGCCAAGCTGCACTACATCGGCCTGCTCACCGACCACCACCAGCCCGAGCTGGCCGAGACCTTCTTCAACTCCGTCACGGCCAAGCTGCTGCACCGCAGCTACTTCAAGAACGACTTCATCTTCGTGCGCCCGGCCGTCAGCACCGAGTACATCGAGAACGACGAGCCGGCCAGCAAGCCCACCTACCGCGCCTACTACCCGACGCCGGCCACGCTGCGCGAGACCTGGCTGCGCGTGGTGACGAACTTCCAGCTCGAGCGCGAGTTCGACGACCTGGAGCGCGACATCGACGACGTGCTCGACGCGATGCGCGCCGAGCTCGGCACGCTGCGTCCGCGCGCCAACTTCCAGATCCAGGTGCTGGCCAGCCTGTTCTACCGCAACAAGGGCGCGTACCTGGTCGGCAAGATCATCAACGGCTTCAGCGAGATGCCGTTCGCGCTGCCCATCCTGCACGGCCCCAATGGCCGGCTCGTCATCGACACCGCGCTGTTCGGCGAGGACGAGCTGCTGATCCTGTTCAGCTTCGCGCGGGCGTACTTCATGGTCGACATGGAGATCCCCAGCGCCTACGTGCAGTTCCTGCGCAGCATGATGCCGCGCAAGCCGCGCGCCGAGCTGTACAACGCGATCGGCCTGCAGAAGCACGGCAAGAACCTGTTCTACCGCGACTTCCTGGCGCACCTGCGGCACAGCAGCGACAAGTTCCGCATCGCCCCCGGCATCAAGGGCATGGTGATGCTGGTGTTCGACCTGCCGTCGTTCCCGTACGTGTTCAAGGTCATCAAGGACTTCTACCCGGCGCCCAAGGACACCACGCGCGAGCTCATCAAGAGCAAGTACCTGCTGGTGAAGCAGCACGACCGCGTCGGCCGCATGGCCGACACGCTGGAGTACAGCAACGTCGCGTTCCCGCGCCATCGCTTCGAAGAGGAGCTGGTGGCCGAGCTCAAGCACTTCTGCGGCAGCCTGCTCGAGGAAGACGGCGACACGCTCGTCATCAAGCACCTGTACATCGAGCGCCGCATGATCCCGCTGAACATCTACCTGCAGGAAGCCGGGCCCGAGCAGCTGCAACACGCGGTGCTGGAGTACGGCAACGCCATCAAGGACCTGGTGGCCGCCAACATCTTCCCCGGCGACATGCTGTGGAAGAACTTCGGCGTCACGCGCCACGGCAAGGTGGTGTTCTACGACTACGACGAGATCGAGTACATCACCGACTGCAACTTCCGCCGCGTGCCCACGCCGCGCAACGAGGAGGAAGAGATGTCGGGCGAGGTCTGGTACGCGGTGGGCCCGAAGGACGTGTTCCCCGAGACCTTCGGCCCCTTCCTGCTCGGCAACCCCGGCGTGCGCGACGTCTTCATGGCGCACCACGCCGACCTGCTGGACGCCGCGTTCTGGCAAGGCCACAAGGAGCGCATCCTGGCCGGCCACGTGCACGACGTGTTTCCCTACGAACCGGGCAAGCGCTTCGCGCTGCGCCGCGGTGTTTCTGCCACCCCCACTGCCTGAAGGAGCATCTCCATGGCCGACTCCATCGTCATCGTCTCCGCCGCGCGCACGCCCATCGGCGGCCTGCTCGGCGACTTCGCATCGCTGCAGGCCTGGGAACTGGGTGCCGTGGCGATCCGCGCCGCGGTCGAACGTGCCGGCGTGCCTGGCGACGCCGTCGACGAGGTGCTGTTCGGCAACTGCCTGATGGCCGGCCAGGGCCAGGCCCCGGCGCGCCAGGCCCTGCGCAAGGCCGGCCTGCCCGACAGCACCGGCGCCGTCACGCTGAGCAAGATGTGCGGCTCGGGCATGCGTGCGGCCATGTTCGGCCACGACATGCTGCTGGCCGGCAGCGCCAACGTGGTCGTGGCCGGCGGCATGGAGAGCATGACCAACGCCCCGCACCTGATGTTCGCGCGCAAGGGCGTGAAGTACGGCGCCACGGCCCTGTACGACCACATGGCGCTCGACGGCCTGGAAGACGCCTACGAGCGCGGCAAGGCCATGGGCGTGTTCGCCGAGCAGTGCGTGGCCAAGTACGGCTTCACGCGCGAGGCGCAGGACCACTTCGCCGTGCAGTCCACGCTGCGCAGCAAGCAGGCCAACGAGGACGGCAGCTTCGACTGGGAGATGGCGCCCGTCACGCTGGCCGGCAAGGCGGGCGACACGGTGGTGAAGTTCGACGAGCAGCCGTTCAAGGCCAAGCTCGACAAGATCCCGGGCCTCAAGCCCGCGTTCAAGAAGGACGGCACGATCACGGCCGCCACCTCGTCGAGCATCAGCGACGGCGCCGCCGCGCTGGTCCTGATGCGCGAGAGCAGCGCGCAGCAGATGGGCTTGAAGCCGGTGGCGCGCATCGTCAGCCACGCCGTGCACGCGCAGGCGCCCGACTGGTTCACCACCGCGCCGGTGGGCGCGATCCAGAAGGCCTTGAAGAAGGCGGGCTGGAGCGCCGGCCAGGTCGACCTGTGGGAAGTGAACGAGGCTTTCGCCGCGGTCACGATGGCGGCCATGGCCGAATTCCAGCTGCCGCACGAGATCGTCAACGTGCACGGCGGCGCCTGCGCCTTGGGCCACCCGATCGGGGCTTCCGGCGCGCGCATCGTCGTCACGCTGCTGGGCGCGCTGAGGAAGCAGGGCAAGCGGCGCGGCGTCGCGGCGCTGTGCATCGGCGGCGGCGAGGCCACGGCCCTGGCGCTGGAACTGCTCTGAACGCGCTGTTGCCCGGCGCCGAGCAGCTGCTGCTGTTCGCCGGCGCGGTGCTGGTGCTGAATGCCACGCCGGGGGTGGACCTGTTGCTGACCGTGTCGCGCACGCTGGCGGGCGGCGCGCGCGCGGGCATGGCTGCCGCGCTGGGCATCAACGCCGGTTGCGTGCTGCATGCGCTGGCCGCGGCCTTCGGGCTGGCGGCGCTGCTGGCGCTGCATCCGCAGGCCTTCCTGGCACTGCAGTGGGCGGGAGCGGCGTACCTGGCCTGGCTGGGGCTGGGCCTGCTGCGGCAGGCGTGGCGGCCCGCCGCCGCCGCCGAGGCCACGGCCGCGACCGATGCCCCGCCAGGCACGGTGCTGGCGCCGCCGGCCTGGGCCGAGTTCCGCACCGGCCTCGTCACCAATGTGCTCAACCCCAAGGTCGCCTTGTTCTTCCTCGCGTTCCTGCCGCAGTTCGTGCCGGCGGCGTCGCCGCACAAGACCGTGTCGTTCCTGCTGCTGGGCGCCTGGTTCGTGCTGCAGAGCACCATCTTCCTCTTCGGGCTGGTCTTGATGGCAGCGCGGCTCGCGCGCTGGCAGACTTCCATCCGCGCACGGCGCTGGGGGGCCGGGATCGGAGGCCTGCTCTTCATCGCACTGGCGCTGCGGCTGGCGGCTGCGAAGCCGGCCGTGGCATGACCACGACAACAATGCAGGCTGACGCGATGAACGCGAGCACCGACACGCCCCTGATCCGCGCGGGCGAGGAATTCCAGGCCCAGCTGCGCTTCACGCGCGGGCAGATCATGCAGTTCGCCCAGCTCACGGGCGACACCAACCCCCTGCACCACGACCGCCAGGCGGCCGAGCGCGCGAGCTTCGGCGAGATCATCGCCAGCGGCCAGCAGACCGCCTCGCAGATGATGGGCCTGCTGGCCTCGCACTTCTCCCGCAGCGACGACGGCATCCCGCGCGAGCTGCTGGTGCTGAACTTCAACGCCGCGTTCAAGGCGCCGGTGTTCGCCGAGCAGGACCTGCGGGTGCACTGGACCGTCAGCGAGGTCGAGCGCAGCACCAAGCGCGGCGGCTTCATCGCCCACGTCGACGGCACCGCCAGCGTGGCCGGCCGCGCCTGCGTGATCGGCCGCGCCACGGTGCTGGTGCGGCGCGCGGCGCCGAGGCCGTCGTGAGCACCCCGGGCACTGCATCGCTGCGCGTGCTGGTGGTCGGGGCCTCGCGCGGCATCGGCCTGGAACTGGTGCGCCAGTACCGCGCCGACGGCGCCGCCGTCACCGCCACCGCGCGCGACGCCGCGGGCCTGCAGCGCCTGCAGGCGCTGGGCGCGCGGGCGCTGCCGCTCGACGTGGCCAGCGCCGCCGGTGCGTCAGGCCTGGCCTGGCCGATCGACGGCGAGGCCTTCGACCGCGTGGTGCTGAACGCCGGCGTCTACGGCCCGCGCAGCCAGGGCCTGCAGACGCCGACCGAGGCCGAGTTCGACGCCGTCATGCACGTCAACGTGCTGGGCGCGATGCGCGTGCTGCCGCAGGTGGCCGAGGCGCTGGCCCCGGGCGCGCGGCTGGCCGTGGTGTCGTCGCGCATGGGCTCGATCGGCACGCGCGCGTCGGCGGCGGGCTGGCTGTACCGGGCCTCGAAGGCGGCGCTGAACTCGGTGCTGAAGGACGCGTCGCTGGTGCTGGCCGGCCGCGCCATCTGCATCGCGCTGCATCCGGGCTGGGTGCGCACCGACATGGGCGGCACCGGTGCCGACCTCGACGTGGCCACCAGCGCCGCCGACATCCGCCGCCTGCTCGACGGCCTCACGCCCGCCGACCACGGCGGCTTCTTCAACCACGACGGCAGCCCCATCCCCTGGTGAGCTGCCGGCACCGGAACCCGCCATGCTGTTGAGCGACGACCACCGCGCCGTGCAGGACGCCGTGCGCACCTACGTGCAGGACCAGATCGCGCCCCAGGCCGCGGCCTGGGACAAGAGCCACACCTTCCCCGCCGAGGCGCTGCGCGGGCTCGCGGCGCTCGGCTGCTACGGCGTCGCCGTGCCCGCCGAGTGGGGCGGCGCCGGCCTGGACTACCTGGCGCTGGCGGTGATCCTGGAGGAGGTGGCGGCCGGCGACGGCGCCACCAGCACCGTGGTCAGCGTCAACAACTGCCCGGTCTGCAGCATCCTGATGGCCTTCGGCAACGACGACCAGAAGCAGCGCTTCCTGCAGCCGCTGGCACGCGGCGACATGCTGGGCGCCTTCTGCCTGACCGAGCCGCACGTGGGCTCCGAGGCCGGCGGCCTGCGCACGACCGCGGTGCGGGACGGCGATCACTACGTGCTCGACGGCGTCAAGCAGTTCATCACCAGCGGCAAGAACGGCGACGTCGCCATCGTGATGGCGGTCACCGACAAGGCCGCGGGCAAGAAGGGCATCAGCGCCTTCCTCGTGCCCACCGCCACGCCGGGCTACGTGGTGGCGCGGCTGGAGGACAAGCTGGGCCAGCACGCCAGCGACACGGCGCAGATCCGCTTCGAGGACTGCCGCGTGCCGGCCGCCAACCTGCTGGGCGAAGAAGGCCAGGGGCTGAAGATCGCGCTGTCGGGGCTGGAGGGCGGGCGCATCGGCATCGCCAGCCAGGCCGTGGGCATGGCGCGTGCGGCCTTCGAGGCCGCGCTGCGCTACAGCAAGGAGCGCACGAGCTTCGGCCAGCCCATCTTCCAGCACCAGGCGGTGCAGTTCAAGCTGGCCGACATGGCGACGCAGATCGAGGTGGCGCGGCAGATGATCTGGCACGCCGCGGCGCTGAAGGACGCCGGCCAGCCCTGCCTGAAGGAAGCCGCGATGGCCAAGCTGTTCGCCAGCGAGATGGCCGAGCGCGTGTGCAGCGACGCGATCCAGGTGCACGGCGGCTACGGCTACGTCAGCGACTTCCCGGTCGAGCGCATCTACCGCGACGTGCGCGTGTGCCAGATCTACGAAGGCACCTCGGAAGTGCAGAAGATCCTCATCGGCCGGGCGCTGGCGTAGCGGCACCCGACAGCGCCTCGGCGACGAACTGCACCAGCACACGCGCCGCTGCCGGCGCCGTGGGGTGCGGAAGCGTCAGCGCATAGACAGCGTCGCCTTCGGGCAGGTGCAGCCGCCAGCCCGGCAGCACGTCGGCCAGCGCCCCCGACGCCAGCTCGCGCTGCACGCTGAAGTCAGGGGCGAAGACGATGCCGCTGCCGTGGCAGGCCATCGTCACCAGCGTCGCCATCTCGTCGCTCACGCAGGCCGGTGTCACTTCCAGCAGGCGCGAGGCGCCGTCGTCGTGCAGCCAGCGCAGCGCCACGCTGTCGGCGGGCAGGCCCAGCACCAGCAGCGCCTGCCGCGCCAGCGCCTCGGGGCCGGCCAGCGGCAGGCCGGTGCGCGGCGCGGCATAGGCGCGCACGGCCACCGGGCACAGCGCCCGCGCCACCCAGTCCTGCGGCGGCCGGCGTGTGAAGCGGAAGGCCACGTCCACCTCCTCGCGCAGCAGGTCGATGCGCCGGTGCGTGAAGCTCAGCTCCAGCCGCAGCGCCGGGTGCAGCGCCTGGAAACGTGCCAGCAGCGGCGCCAGCACGTTGTGGCCGAAGGTCGGCACGGCCGTGATGCGCAGCGTGCCGCCCAGCCCCGGCCCGACGCCGGGCGTGCGGAAACTCTGCCGGGCCGCCGCTGCGGCCTCGGCCACGGCGCGCGCCTGCGTGGCCAGCCGGCGGCCGGTCTCGGTGAGCCCGAGCGCGCGCGTGGTGCGAGCGAACAGCGGCTGGCCGAGCGCGGCTTCGATCAACGCCACGCGCCGGCTGACGGCGGCGCGGGTCTGGCCCAGGTCGCGCGCCGCCTGCGCGAAGCTGCCCGCGGCGACGATGTGTGCAAACAGCTCCAGCGCGTTGGCGTCCAGCGGCAGGTCGCGCCGTTGCTGGACGCTGGTGCGGCTGCCGGAGCGGGGTTTCGTTGTCAATGGAACGTTGTCAATGCGTCAATCATCGGCAGTCTAGTCAACGATCGCGTCGATTCCTAGAGTGCAACCCATGCACACACGCACCTACACCCCCGTGGCCGGCGCCGACGCTGGCGCCGCCGCCAGCCCCGCCGTGCTCGTGGCCGACGACGGCCGCCACCTCGCCGCGCAGTGGACCGAGCCCCCGCACGGCACCGCGCACGCGGTGGCCGTGATCAGCTCGGCCGTGGGCGTGCCGCGCGGCTTCTACCGCAGCTTCGCCGAGTGGCTGGCCGGGCGCGGCTATGCGGTGCTGCGCTACGACTACCGCGGCATCGGCGGCTCGCGGGCGCCCGGCCCGATGCGCGGCGAACGCGCCAGCATGCGCGACTGGTCGGTGCTGGACATGAGCGCTGCGCTCGCCGCCGCCGAAGCCCGGCGCGGCGGCCGCGGGCTGCCGCTGCTGCTGGTGGGGCATTCGTTCGGCGGCAACTCCATCGGCTTCGCGCGCGGCGTGGAGCGCGCCGACGCGATCCTGGGCGTGGCCGCGCAGCAGGCCGAGATGGCGCTGTTCCCCGGCGTGCACCGCTGGGTCGCGCGCGGCTTCTTCAACGCCTGGCTGCCGGTCGTCACGCGGCTGGCCGGGCACGCGCCGGGCTGGTCGATCGCACCCGGTGCGCAGGCGCTGCCGCTGCAGGTGGCACGCCAGTGGGGTGCGTGGTGCCGGCGCGCGGGCTGGGCCTACGACGACCCGGCGATGCGCGTGCACGCGTCGTTCGGTGCCATCGTCGCGCCGGTGCACCTGTGGAACATCAGCGACGACCTGACCTACGCGCCGCCACGCACGGTCGACGCGCTGGCCGCGCGCTTCCGCAACGCCGCGGTGCAGCGCCACACGCTGACGCCGGCGGCGCTGGGGCTGCGCCGCCTGGGCCACTTCGGCGTCTTCCGCCGCGAGCCCGGTGCGCGCGCCTGGGAGCGCCTGCTGGCGCCGCTGGAAGCCGCGGTGCCGGCGCTGCGTCCGCGGGCCTGAGCGACCGGGGCGCTACATTGCGCCCCAATGACGGAACACGAAGCGCGCCAGGTCCTGCTGCTGCAGTCGCACGAGACCGCCGGTCCGACCGCGGTCTGGACCGCCGAAGACCGCGCCTGGGCCACGCAGCAGGCGGTGGCCACCGCGGGCGATCGCGCCCCCCCCGAGCGCTTCGTCGCCGTGCGTGCCGCGCTGGCGCTGCCGCGACTGCTGCCGCGCGACCGGGCCGCGCAGCGCTGGATGGGCCGCCGCGCCTGGCACCCCGCCTGGGTGCTGCTGGCGCTGCTGGGCGGGCTGGCCGCCGGCATGGCCGTCGATCAGCTCGGCCCGCCGCAGCGCGTCAACCTGCTGGCACCCGCCGTCTGGGCCGTGGTCGCGTGGAACCTGCTGGTCTACGCGGCCCTGCTGCTGCCGCTGCCCACGCTGGGCCTGCGCCGCTGGGCGGCCGGCCTGGCGCGCGCGCACGACGACGGCCCCGGCGGGCTGTGGGCCCGCCACGCGGCGCCGCTGTCGCTGGCGCGTGCCGGTCTGGTGATGCACGTGGGCGCCGCCGCGCTGGCGCTGGGCCTGGTGACGGGCCTGTACCTGCGCGGGCTGGTGCTGGACTACCGCGCCGGCTGGCAGAGCACCTTCCTGGAGCCGCCGGCCGTGCAGGCCCTGCTGGGCACGCTGCTGGCGCCGGCCAGCGCCGTCACCGGCATCGCGGTGGCCGATGTCGGGCCGCTGCGCGTGGCGCCCGGCGCCGCGGCCACGGCCAGCGCCGCGCCCTGGATCCACCTCTACGCCGCCACGCTGGTGCTGGGCGTCGTGCTGCCGCGGCTGCTGCTGGCGCTGTTCAGCGCGCTGCGCGCGGGCGCGCTGGCGCGGCGCTTCCCGCTGTCGCTGGACACGCCGTACTTCGAGGCCCTGCACCCGCTGATGCGCCCCGGCCTGCCGCGCGCGGTGCGCCTGTTGTGGGTGGGCGGCGGGCGCGAGGCCACGCTGCTCGGCCAGGCCGTGGGCCCGCTGACCGCGCCGCTGACGCTGCTGCGCAGCGACGAGGGCGACGAGCTGCAGCTCGACCCGGTGCCGGCGGTGCTGGACACGGCTTCCAGTGCTTCCGTCGCGACCGCCGCGGCCCCGGCGCCGGGCGGCTGGTGGCAGCGCCTGTGGAGCGGCGGCGACCCTGCCGAGCAGGCCCTGCAGCGGCTGCGCGACAGCGTCGACGCCGTGCTGCTGCTGACCACGCCCGAGACCCCGCGCCCGCCCTGGCTGGCCACGCTGGCGCGGCCGGTGGTGGTGCTGCTCGACGGGCCCGCGGCGGGGCCGCAGCAGCTGTCGCTGCACGCGCTGGCCGACGGCTGGCTGCCCGACGGCCGGCTGCTGCAGGCGCTGGCCGCGGCGCTCGACGCCGACCCGCGCCTGGTGCGCCTGGCCGACAGCTGGACACGCCGCCAGCAGGCGCGGCTGGACGCCATCACCGCCGAGCTGGCCGGCAGCCTGGCGCGCAGCGCCTGCGCCCGCGCGCCGGTGGCCGACGACGGCTTCCTGGCGCGGCGCGCCGAGGCCGACGCCGCGCGCGCCGCGCTGGCCACGATGCTGGCCGAGGAACTGCAGGCCGGCAACGAACGGCTGGCCGCCTTGCTCGGCCGCGCAGCGCCGGCGGCGTCCGCCGGCCAGACCTTGCCCGCGGTGCTGCACAGCCGCGTCGGCGAAGGCCGGGCGGCGCTGATGGGCGGGGTCGTCACCGGTGCGCTGGCAGGGCTGAAGGCCGACGTGCTCAGCGGCGGCCTGACGATGGGCGCCGGCGCGCTGGCCGGCGGCCTGCTCGGCGCGCTGGGCGCGGCCGGCGTGGCACGCGGGCTGAACGTCGTGCGCGGCACCGACCGCAGCCACGCCGCCTGGGACGACGAAGCGCTGGCCGCCATCGCCCGGACGCTGCTGCTGCGCGCGCTGGTGCAGGCCCACGGCCTGGAGCCCGAGGCGGCGCTGGCGCGGCTCGCGCCGGCGCTGGCGGCGCAGCAGCGCGTGCTGGCCGCAGCCTGGGCCGTGCGCGGCGGCAAGGGCGAGCCGGCGGCGGCGGAGGCGGCCGTCGCCACCATGGCCGCGGCGCTGCAACCCGTGCTGGCGCAGGTGCTGAAGACGGCGCTGGCCGCACCTGCCTATCATCCGGCGCCATGAGAGTCCTGATCCTCGGTGCCGGACGTGTCGGCGAAAGCGTGGCCGAGAGCCTGGTCTCCGAGCGCAACGACATCACCGTCATCGACACCGACCCGGTGCGCCTGGCCGCGCTGCAGGACCGGCTGGACCTGCGCGGCGTCGTCGGCAACGGCATCCAGCCCAGCGTGCTGAGGGATGCCGGCATCGAGGACGCCGACATGCTGATCGCCTGCGCGCCGCAGGACGAGACCAACCTGGTGGCCTGCAAGGTCGCGCACGACCTCTACAACGTGCCGACGACGATCGCGCGCATCCGCAGCCCCGAGTTCCAGAACGGCGAGCCGCTGCTGGCCAAGGACAGCGGCTTCGCGGTCGACCAGGTGATCTGCCCCGAGGAAAGCGTCACCGCCTACATCCGCAAGCTGATCGAATACCCCGGCGCGCTGCAGGTGCTGGAGTTCGCGCACGGGCTGGTGAGCCTGATCGCGGTGCGTGCGGGCGACGGCGGGCCGCTGGTGCAGCACAGCCTGGCCGAGATCCCGCAACTGGTGCCGGGCGTGGACATGCGCATCGTCGCGATCTACCGGCTCGACAAGGCGCTCACCGCGCTGGACGGCGCCACGCGCATCGAACCGGGCGACGAGGTCTTCGTGCTCGCGGCCACCGAGCACATCCGCACCGTGCTGGAGGCACTGCGCCAGGGCGACCAGGTGGTGCGCCGCGTGATGATGGCCGGCGGCGGCAAGGTCGGCCTGCGGCTGGCGCGGCAGATCAACGCCGACTACGAGCTGAAGATCATCGAGGCCAACCGGCCGCGCTGCGAATACCTGGCCACGCAGCTGCCCGGCAACGTGCTGGTGCTCAACGGCGACAGCACCGACGAGGACCTGATGGAAGACGAGAACGTCGACCAGATGGACCTGTTCCTCGCGCTCACCAGCGACGACGAGGACAACATCATGTCGTGCCTGCTCGCCAAGCGCCTGGGCGCGCGGCGCGTGCTGGCGCTGATCAACCGCCGTGCCTACGCCGGGCTGGTGCAGGGCACGCAGATCGACATCGCGATCTCGCCCGCGCACGCCGTCATCGGCGAGCTGCTGGCCTACGTGCGCCGCGGCGACGTCGAGGCCGTGCACAGCCTGCGCCGCGGTGCCGCCGAGGCGCTGGAGGCCATCGTGCGCGGCGACCGCAAGACCTGCCGCATGGCCGGCCGCCGCATCGAAGAGATCGGCCTGCCCCGCGGCGCGCAGGTCGGCGCCATCGTGCGCGGCCTGCACCGGCCCGACGGCAGCGAAGCCGGCGACGAGGCCAAGCCGCAGGTGATCGTGGCCCACCACGACACCGTGATCCTGCCCAACGACCACGTCATCGTCTTCGTGCCGCGCAAGCGCATGGTGCGCGAGGTCGAGAAGCTGTTCCAGGTGAGCGCCACCTTCTTCTGATGCAGTCGACCGCATGAGTCCCCTGGCCGTCGTGGCGCTGGTCGGCCGCATGGTCGTGCTGTTCGCGCTGATGATGCTGGTGCCGCTGGCCTTCGCGCTGGTGGGCGGCGACGCCGGGCGCGACGCCTTCGTCATCGGCACCGTGGCCACGCTGCTGGCCGGCGTGGCGATGAGCATCGCCACGGTGCGCTTCCGCCGCGAACTGCAGCCGCGCGACGGCTTCCTGCTGGTGGGGCTGACCTGGGTCACGCTGCCGGCCTTCGGCGCGCTGCCGCTGGTGCTGGCGGTGCCGGGCCTGAGCGTCACCGACGCCTACTTCGAGGCCATGTCGGGCTTCACCGCCACCGGCGCCAGCGTGATGTCGGGGCTGGACCAGCTGCCGCTGTCGGTGAACGTGTGGCGCTGCTTCATGACCTACGTCGGCGGCCTGGGCATCATCGTGCTGGCGGTGGCGATCCTGCCGATGCTGGGCGTGGGCGGCAGCCAGATGTTCAAGGCCGAGATCGCCGGACCGCTGAAGGACCAGAAGCTCACGCCGCGCATCGCCGACACCGCGCGCGGCCTGTGGGTGGTGTACTTCCTCGTCAGCACCGCGTGTTTCTTCGCCTACCGCTGGGCCGGCATGTCGTGGGCCGACGCCTTCATGCACATGAACACGACGATGTCGCTGGGCGGCCTGTCGTCTCACGACCTCAGCTTCGGCTACTGGAACTCGCCGCTGATCGAGACCGTGGCCATCGTCTTCATGCTGCTCGCGGGCGTGAACTTCGCGCTGTACTTCGTGGCCTGGCGGCAGCGCTCGCTGTCCATCCTGTGGCGCGACGTGGAACTGCGCAGCTTCTACGCCGTGCTCGTGGGCAGCGTGCTGCTGATCTCGACCTACCTGGTGGGCAGCGGCGCCTACGACGACTACCTGCTGGCGCTGCGCCACACGGTGTTCCACGTCGTCTCGGTGGCCACCACCACCGGCTACGCCACGCACGACTACGCCACCTGGCCGCTGTTCGCGCCGCTGCTGATGATCCTGCTCGGCTGCTTCGCCACCTGTGCCGGCAGCACCGGCGGCGGCATCAAGATGATCCGCATGCTGCTGCTGCTGAAGCAGGCGCGGCGCGAGCTGGTGCGCATCGTGCATCCGAACGTCGTCAACCCGGTGGTGGTGGGCGGGCGCGCAGTGAGCGACCGCGTGATCCAGAGCGTGATCGCCTTCATGATGATCTACGGCGCCACGCTGACGGTGCTGACGATGGTGCTGCTGTTCAGCGGCCTCGACGTGGTGACCGCGTTCACCGCCGTGATCGCCTGCGTCAACAACATCGGTCCCGGCCTCGGCGAAGTGGGCCCGGCGGTGAACTACGGCGGGCTGAACGACTTCCAGACCTGGGTCTGCACCTTCGCGATGATGCTGGGCCGGCTGGAGCTGCTGAGCGTGCTGGTCCTCTTCACGCCCCAGTTCTGGAGAAAGTAGGCGCGCCCGCAAGCTCGCTGACGCTCGCTACCCCCCGAGGGGGCCGCCCGCCGACGGACCGGCGGAGCCGGATCCGCGTCGGTGTGTCTCGCGCGCGGGCTCAGGCCGGCGGCTGCGGCGGCTTGGGCAGGTACAGCCGGTCGGTGTAGGTGGCCAGCCACTCGGGCCGGAAGGCCACGAAGATGGCCACCAGCATGCCGCTGATCCAGGCGTCGCCCCAGGCGGCGAGCCAGCGGCCCAGCACCACGTCGTCGGCGGCCAGGCCGTGCGGCAGCGGGAACCACCAGGCCGCCAGCGCGCCGGCGGCAGCGCCGGCCAGCGCGGTGCCGAAGAAGCCGCGGCCCAGGATGTAGACGAACAGGTGGTGCGGCAGCCAGCGCCGCAGCGCCGCGCCGATGCCCAGCGCCAGCGTCGCCGGCACCAGGCCGAGCCAGACGCCGCGGTGCAGCGCCTCGGCGGCGTCGAGGTCGCCGATCCACCAGGTCAGCAGCGCGGTCGGCAGCAGCGCCAGCACCGCCAGCGGCCAGCCCGCCATCAGCATCAGCAGGCAGGCACCCGACAAGGGCTGCGCCACCGGCATCGCGACGAAACGGTCCGCGGCCCAGAACGCCGGCAGCAGCAGCCACCAGGCCAGCCAGGGCCAGGGCGGGCCGCCGGCGCCGACCGCGCGCCAGGGCCGCAGCGCCAGCGCAGTGGCGAGTGCGGCGCAGGCGAGCAGGGCGTCGAGCCAGATCATGCGCGGGGATGTTAGGGCAGGGCCGATGGACGCCGGGCGGGGCCGGACTTATCGTCGTTCGCCCCGATGGCCGGATGCCCGCGGGTGCCTACAATTGACGTTAACGTAAACGTCAATCAACCGCCGGGCGGCTGCCGGGCGCAGGAGACACGATGCCCGTCCTCACGTCCCAGCTGAACCCGCGCTCCGACGAGTTCCAGGCCAGCGCGCTGCTGATGCGGCAGCTGGTCGGCGACCTCAACGCCCGGCTGGCGCAGATCGGCGAAGGCGGCGGCGAGGCGGCGCGCGCCAAGCACGTGGCGCGCGGCAAGCTGCTGCCGCGCGAGCGCGTGGAGATGCTGCTCGACCCGGACACGCCGTTCCTGGAGATCGGCGCGCTGGCGGCGCTGGACATGTACGACAACGCCGCGCCCGGCGCCGGCATGATCGCCGGCATCGGCCGCGTCAGCGGCGTCGAGTGCCTGATCGTCTGCAACGACGCCACCGTCAAGGGCGGCACCTACTATCCCGTCACGGTGAAGAAGCACCTGCGCGCGCAGGAGATCGCGCGCGAGAACCGCCTGCCCTGCATCTACCTCGTCGACAGCGGCGGCGCCAACCTGCCGAACCAGGACGAGGTCTTCCCCGACCGCGAGCACTTCGGCCGCATCTTCTACAACCAGGCCAACATGAGCGCCCAGGGCATCCCGCAGATCGCGGTGGTGATGGGCAGCTGCACCGCCGGCGGCGCCTACGTGCCGGCGATGAGCGACGAGACCATCATCGTGAAGAACCAGGGCACGATCTTCCTCGGCGGCCCGCCGCTGGTGAAGGCCGCCATCGGCGAGGTCGTCAGCGCCGAGGACCTGGGCGGCGGCGACGTGCACACGCGCCTGAGCGGCGTGGCCGACCACCTGGCCGACAACGACCTGCACGCGCTGGCCATCGCGCGCGCCAGCGTGGCCCACCTGAACTGGCGCAAGCCGCAGCAGGTGCTGCTGCAACCGCCGCGGCCGCCGCTGTTCGACGCCACCGACCTGCACGGCATCATCCCGACCGACGCGCGCAAGCCCTTCGACGTGCGCGAGATCATCGCCCGCATCGTGGACGCGTCGGAGTTCGACGAGTTCAAGGCGCGCTACGGCACCACGCTGGTCACCGGCTTCGCGCACATCGAAGGCATGCCGGTGGGCCTCATCGCCAACAACGGCGTGCTGTTCAGCGAAAGCGCGATGAAGGCCGCGCACTTCATCGAGCTGTGCTGCCAGCGCCGCGTGCCGCTGGTGTTCCTGCAGAACATCACCGGCTTCATGGTCGGCCGCAAGTACGAGGCCGAGGGCATCGCCAAGCACGGCGCGAAGATGGTGACGGCGGTGGCCACGGCCACGGTGCCCAAGTTCACGGTCATCATCGGCGGCAGCTTCGGCGCCGGCAACTACGGCATGTGCGGCCGCGCCTACAGCCCGCGCTTCCTGTGGATGTGGCCGAACGCGCGCATCAGCGTGATGGGCGGCGAGCAGGCCGCCAGCGTGCTGGCCACCGTCAAGCGCGACGGCATCGAGGCCAAGGGCGGCAGCTGGAGCGCCGAGCAGGAAGCCGCGTTCAAGCAGCCCATCCTCGACCAGTTCGCGCACCAGGCGCACCCGTACTACAGCAGCGCGCGGCTGTGGGACGACGGCGTCATCGATCCCGCCGACACGCGCCGCGTGCTGGCGCTGGGCCTGAGCGCCAGCCTGAACGCACCCATCCCCGAGCGGCCGCAGTTCGGCGTCTTCCGCATGTGAGGCCGGCGCCGTGGACAACGTCTACCTCACCCCCGACCACCAGGTCCTGCAGGAGCAGGTGGCGCGCTTCCTCGCGCGCGAGGTCGAGCCGCACGCGGCGCAATGGGAAGAGACCGGCATGGTGCCGCGCGCGGTGCTGCGCAAGATGGGCGCGGCCGGCCTGCTGGGGCTGATGTACGCGCCCGAGCACGGCGGCGGCGGCGCCGACGCGCTGACGAACCTGGCCTTCGCCGAGGCGCTGAGCCAGAGCACCTGGGGCGGCTTCATCATCACCGTGCTCGTGCACACCGACATGGCGAGCCCGCACCTGCACCACGCCGGCAGCCCGGCGCAGCAGGCGCGCTGGATGCCGGGCATCACCAGCGGCGAGACCATCACCGCGGTCGCCATCACCGAGCCCGGCGCGGGCTCGGACGTGGCCGGCATGCGCAGCCACGCCGTGCGCGACGGCGACGGCTGGGTGCTGAACGGCAGCAAGCTGTTCATCACCAACGGCGTGCACGCCGACCTCTATTTCGTCGCCGCGCGCACCGGCAGCGGCCGCCATGCGATCTCGATCTTCGCGGTCGAGAAAGGCACGCCCGGCTTCACGGTCGGCCGCAGCCTGGACAAGACCGGCTGGCGCAGCAGCGACACGGCCGAGCTGCACTTCGACCACGTGCGCGTGCCCGCCGGCCACCTGCTGGGCGAGGAAGGCCGGGGCTTCTACGCCGTGATGAAGAACTTCCAGACCGAGCGCATCGCACTGGCCGCGATGGCGGTGGGCCACTGCATGCAGGCGCTGCGGCTGACGCTGGAGCACGTGCGCACGCGCCAGGCCTTCGGCGGCCTGCTGTGGGACAAGCAGGTGGTGCGGCAGAAGATCGCGATGCTCGACGCCAAGACCCGCGCCGCGCGCGCCTACACCTGGCACTGCGCGTGGCGCGTGACGCAGGGGCACGATGTGGTGCAGGACGTCTCGCTGCTGAAGGCCTTGACCGGCGAACTCGTCAACGAGGTCACGCAGGGCTGCCAGCAGCTGCACGGCGGCATGGGCTTCATGCGCGGCACGCCGGTGGAACGCCTGTGGCGCGACGGCCGCGTGCTCGGCATCGGCGGCGGCGCCACCGAGGTGATGCTCGACGAAGCCGCCAAGCGTTATTGAGGCCACCGAGCCCGCCACCCACCATGACGACCACCCTCGACATCCGCCGCTCCAGCGCCCACGTGGCCGAGGTCTGGCTCAACCGCCCCGAGGTGCGCAACGCGTTCAACGACGGCGTCATCGCCGAGCTGACCGACGCCTTCCGCACGCTGGGCGCCGACCCGGCGCTGCGCGTCATCGTGCTGGGCGGCCACGGCAAGGCGTTCTGCGCCGGCGCCGACCTGGCGTGGATGCGCGCGATGGCCGGCTACGGCTGGGAAGAGAACCGCGCCGACGCGCAGCGCCTGGCCGACATGCTGTGGACCATCTACAGCTGCCCGCTGCCCGTGGTCGGCCGCATCCACGGCGACTGCTACGCCGGCGGCGTGGGCCTGGCGGCGGTGTGCGACGTGCTGGTGGCGGCCGAAGGCATGCACTTCTGCCTCAGCGAGGCGCGGCTCGGGCTGCTGCCGGCGACCATCGGCCCCTACGTGGTGAAGGCGCTGGGCGCCCAGGCCTCGCGCCGCTACTTCGTCACCGCCGAGCGCTTCAGCGCGCAGCAGGCGCACGCTCTGGGCTTCGTGCACGAAGTGGCGGCGCCCGAGGCACTGGACGCGCAGGTGGCCGCCATCGTCGCCGCGCTGGTGGCCAACGGCCCGGCGGCCGTGAAGGCCTGCAAGGCGCTGGTGCACGACGTGGCCGGCCGCCCGATCGACGCCGCGCTGCGCGACGAGACCGCGCGCCGCATCGCCGACATCCGCGCCAGCGACGAAGGCCGCGAAGGCGTGGCCGCGTTCCTCGGCAAGCGCGAGCCGGGCTGGAAGTGAACACGCTGGACACCACGCAGCTGGTGGCCATCGCCGCGGCGCTGGGCTGGGCCAGCGGGCTGCGGCTGTACGCGGTGGTCTTCCTCACCGGCATGGCCGGCTTCCTCGGCTGGGTGGCGCTGCCCACGGGCCTGCAGGTGCTGCAGCACCCGCTGCTGCTGGTGGCCAGCGGGCTGATGCTGGCCGTGGAGTTCTTCGCCGACAAGCTGCCCGGCGTCGACACGCTGTGGGACACCGTGCACACCGTGCTGCGCATCCCGGCCGGCGCGGCGCTGGCGGCGGGCGTGTTCGGCGGCGACTCCGCCACCTGGGCCACGCTGGCAGCGCTGATGGGCGGCACGCTGGCCGCCGGGGCGCACGCGGCCAAGGCCACGACGCGGGCGGCGGTCAACACCTCGCCCGAGCCCTTCTCCAACATCGGGCTGTCGCTGGCGGGCGATGCCGCGGTGCCGGCGATGCTCTGGCTGTCGTGGACGCATCCCACGGTCTTCTTCGTCGCGCTGGCGCTCGCCGTGCTGCTGGGCCTGGTGCTGATGGTGGTGCTGTGGCGCTTCCTGCGTGCGCTGGTCAGGCGTCTGGCCGGGCGCCAGCCGGAGCCGGCATGAAGGGGGCGGCGGTGCGGGCGCTGGCGACGCTGTGGTGGGTGGTGGGGGTGGCGTGTGGCGCGGCCCTGCCGGGCCCGGCGCCGGCCCAGGTGCTGCCCGAGGCCGAGCCGCTGGCCGCCGACCTGCGCGAGGAGGTCACGCGCCTGTCGGTCACGGTGAAGGACCTCTACGGCCGCAGCGAGACGCGGCAGATTGCGCTGACCAGCTTCCGCCCGGCCGGCGACGGCCCCTTCCCGCTGCTGGTGATGAACCACGGCCGCGCCAGCAGCGACCGCCGCGCCGAACAGGGCCGGCAGCGCTACGACGTGCTGGCACGCTACCTGGTCGCCAAGGGCTTTGCCGTGTTCGTGCCCACGCGCGTGGGCTATGGCGACACGCTGGGGCCGTTCGACCCGGAAGACATGGGCAGCTGCAGCCAGATGCGCCCGCAGGCCGCTGCCGCCGCCGCCGCCGACCAGGTGCTGGCGACCGTGGCGCACGCGAAGGCGCTGCCGTGGGTGGACGCGTCGCGCTGGGTGGTGATGGGCCAGTCGGTCGGCGGGCTGGCGGCGCTGGCGGTCGTCGCGCGCCAGCCCCCGGGGCTGGTGGCGGCCGTCAACTTCGCCGGCGGCGCCGGCGGCAGCCCCGACCTGCGCCCGGGCAACCCCTGCAGCCCGCTGGCGCTGTCGCGCCTGTTCGAGACCCAGGGCGCCACCGCGCCGCTGCCGGTGCTGTGGATCTACTGGCGCAACGACCGCTACTGGGGCGCCGACTGGCCGCGCCGCTGGGCGCAGGCCTGGACCGACGGCGGCGGCCGCCTCGACTTCCACCACCTGCCCGACGCCGGCCGCGATGGCCACGGCGGCCTGCGCACCGCGATGGACCAGTGGGTGCCGCTGGTCGAGACCCACCTGGCCGCCGCCGGCTTCACGCGCAGCGGCCTGGTGCCGCGCCCGCCGGCCAGCGGCCACGCCGCCATCGACGCTATCGAACGCGTGCCGCTGCCGCCCGCGCAGCGCGAACGCCTGTACCGCCGCTTTCTCGCCAGCCCCGCGCCGCGCGCCTTCGCGGTCGGCCCCGACGGCGCCGCCGGCCACGCCAGCGGCGACTGGGCCGCGGGCCGCGCGCTCGGCTTCTGCCAGGCCGCGCGCGGCGCGGCCTGCAAGCTGTATGCGGTCGACGACGACGTGGTCTGGGTGCCCTGAATTCCCGAAGGAACGACGATGTTCAAGAAGATCCTGATTGCCAACCGCGGCGAGATCGCCTGCCGCGTGGCCACCACCGCGCGGCGCCTGGGCGTGCGCACGGTGGCCGTCTACTCCGACGCCGACCGCCATGCGCGCCACGTGCAGCTGTGCGACGAAGCCGTGCACATCGGCGCCGCGCCGCCACGCGAGAGCTACCTGCGCTGGCAGGCCATCATCGAGGCCGCGCTGGCCACCGGCGCGAAGGCGGTGCACCCGGGCTACGGCTTCCTCAGCGAGAACGAGGAGTTCGCGCAGGCCTGCGCCGACGCCGGCCTGGTCTTCATCGGCCCGCCGGCCTCGGCGATTGCGGCGATGGGCAGCAAGAGCGCCGCCAAGGCACTGATGGAGAAGGCCGGCGTGCCGCTGGTGCCGGGCTACCACGGCCGCGACAACGACCCGGCGCTGCTGGCGCGCGAGGCCGAGCGCATCGGCTACCCGGTGCTCATCAAGGCCAGCGCCGGCGGCGGCGGCAAGGGCATGCGGCGCGTGGAGCGCGCCGCCGACTTCGCCGCCGCGCTGGCGAGCTGCCAGCGCGAGGCGCAGGCCAGCTTCGGCGACGCACACGTGCTGGTCGAGCGCTACGTGACGCGGCCGCGGCACATCGAGATCCAGGTCTTCGGCGACAGCCACGGGCAGTGCATCCACCTCTTCGAGCGCGACTGCTCGGTGCAGCGCCGCCACCAGAAGGTGCTGGAGGAAGCCCCGGCGCCCGGCATGACGGCCGCGCGCCGCGCCGAGATGGGGGCCGCCGCCGTGGCCGCCGCGCAGGCCGTGGGCTACGTCGGCGCCGGCACGGTGGAGTTCATCGCCGAGACGCTGGACGATGGCGACCTGCGCTTCTACTTCATGGAGATGAACACGCGGCTGCAGGTCGAGCACCCGGTGACGGAAGCCGTCACCGGCCTGGACCTGGTGGAGTGGCAGCTGCGCGTGGCCGCCGGCGAGCGCCTGCCGAAGCAGCAGCACGAACTGCACCTGCACGGCCACGCGATCGAGGCCCGCATCTGCGCCGAGAACCCCGACGCCGGCTTCCTGCCCGCCACCGGCACGCTGCAGGTGGCACGCTGGCCGCAGCACGTGGCCTTCGAGCGCCACGGCGTGCTGCCGCGCGTCGACAGCGGCTTCGGCGAAGGCGACGCCATCAGCCCGTACTACGACTCGATGGTGGCCAAGCTCATCGTCTGGGGCGCCGACCGCGCGCAGGCGCTGGCGCGGCTGGACGCGGCGCTGCGGGACACCCATCTGATGGGCCTGCACACCAACGTCGCCTTCCTGCGCCGGGTCGTGAACACGCAGGCCTTCGCCACCGCCGACCTGGACACGGCGCTGATCGAGCGCGAGCACGCGGCGTTGTTCGAGGCGCCGCCGCTGGCCGCCGAGTGGGCCGCGGCCGGCGTCGTGGCGCACGCGCTGGCGCAGGAGGCGGCGCTGGAGGGCGCCGACCCCTGGTCGCGCCGCGACGGCTGGCGGCTGCACGGCGGTGCGCAGCGCCGCTTCGAGCTGGAACTGCAGGGCACACGCCAGGTCGTCACCGTGCAGCGCCTGCACGACGGCGACACCGTGCTGTGCCTGGGCGCGCAGCGCTGGCCGTTGCGCGCGCGGGCGCTCGGCGGCGACCGCCACGACGTGCTGCTGGGCACGCAGCGCGCCACGCTGTCGGTGTATGCCGACGGCGAACGGCATGCCGTGTTCGCGCCCTGGGCCAGCGCCGTGGTGACCGAGCTGGACCCGATCGCCCACGCGGCCGACGGTGCCGGCGCAGGCGGCCGCCTGACGGCCCCGATGCCGGGCAAGGTCGTGGCCTTCCTGGCCGCGGCCGGCGACACCGTGCAGCGCGGGCAGGCGCTGGCCGTGATGGAGGCGATGAAGATGGAGCACACGCTGACCGCGCCGCGCGACGGCGTCGTGGCCGAGCTGCTGTACGCCGTGGGCGACCAGGTGGCCGAGGGCGGTGAACTGCTGCGGCTGGCGGAGCCGGCGGCGTGAGGGCGGGGCCGCGGGGCGGCTACAGCCCGATCCAGCGCGCCGGCGACAGGCGGCTGCGCGGCGGCGGATGGCCGGCCACCGGCCGCGCCCGCGGCTTCAGGCGGAAGGCGCTGTCGGCGAAGGCGGGCTGCCCGGTCGCCGGCGGCTGCGCGATCTCGAAGTCGTGCCCGAACAGGCTGCTCAGCGTGTGGCTGAAGCTGCCGGGCGTCTCGGCCGGCGCGCTGCCCGGGCGCGGCGCCGACGCGGCCAGTGCCGCGCGCGTGTGGCGGAAGTGCAGCGCCAGCGAGGCGAGGTCGGTGCCGGGCTGGGCATCGCAGACCAGCAGCACGTCGCGTGCGTACAGGCGTTCGTTCAGCAGGCGCTGCACGTCGATGCCCTGTCCCAGCTCCTTCAGCAGGAGCAGGTGGATGCGGTTGGCGATGCGGAAGAGGCGGCTGGTGTCCATGGCCCCGCCAGTGTCGGCAGTGCGGGCTCCGGTGCCCATCCCCCACAAGCTTGGCCCCATCCCCAGTACAGTGGACACACGATGATCCCCGAACACGTCACCCTCGTCGAAGTCGGCCCGCGCGACGGCCTGCAGAACGAAGCCGCGCCGGTCAGCGCGGCGCAGAAGATCGAACTCGTGCACCGGCTGCAGGCCGCGGGCTGCCGCGAGATCGAGGTCACCAGCTTCGTCAGCCCGAAGTGGGTGCCGCAGATGGCCGACAACGCCGAGGTCATGGCCGGCCTGCGGCGCCGGCCCGGCGTGCGCTACGCGGTGCTCACGCCCAACATGAAGGGGCTGGAAGCGGCGCTGGCGAGCCGGCCCGACGAGATCGTGGTGTTCGCCGCCGCCACCGAGGCCTTCAGCCAGCGCAACATCAACTGCAGCATCGCCGAGAGCATCGACCGCTTCGCGCCCGTGGTGGCCGCGGCGCGTGCTGCCGGCGTGAAGGTGCGCGCCGCGGTCTCGTGCACGGTCGGCTGCCCGTACCAGGGCGCGGTGACGCCCGACGAGGTCGAGCGCGTGGTGCTGCTGCTCCAGGGCATCGGCGTGCAGCACATGGGCATCGCCGACACCATCGGCGTCGGCACGCCGCGCGCGGTGCAGGCGGTGCTGGAACGGGCGCTGAAGCACTTCCCGCTGGCCGAGGTGAGCGGGCATTTCCACGACACCTACGGCCAGGCGCTGGCCAACATCCACGCCGCCCTGCAGCTCGGCGTGCACGTGTTCGACGCCAGCATCGCCGGCCTCGGCGGCTGCCCGTACGCCAAGGGCGCCACCGGCAACGTCGCCACCGAGGACGTGGTCTTCATGCTGCACGGCATGGGCATCGCCACCGGGATCGACCTCGACGCGCTGGTCGATGCCGGCGCCTACATCTCCGGCGTGATCGGCCGGCCCACTGCCTCGCGTGCCGGCCGGGCGCTGCTGGCCAAGCGGGGCGTGGCGGTGCAGGCCGGCGCTGCGGCATGACGGCACCCGCTTCTTCCGCCGAGCGCCCCGAAGGCTTCCAGCGCGTGGCCGCGGCGCTGGCCGCCTGCGGCCACCCGCACGCCCCGCGCTGGCTCGACGTGCCCGCACGCACGGCGCAGGAAGCTGCCGACGTGCTGGGCATCACGGTGGGCCAGGTGGCCAAGAGCGTGATCTTCCGCAGCCGGCACGACGACAGCGCCGTGCTGGTGGTGACGGCCGGCGACCAGCGCGTCGACGAACACCGCGTCGCTGCCCACACCGGCCCGCTGGGCCGCGCCGATGCCGAGTTCGTGAAGGCGCGCACCGGCTTCTCGATCGGCGGCGTCGCGCCGCTGGCGCATGCCACGCCGGTGACGACGCTGATCGACCGCACGCTCTTCCGATTCACCGAGATCTGGGCCGCCGCCGGCCACCCCAACGGCGTGTTCCGGCTCAGCCCGCAGCAATTGCAGCAACTGACCGGCGCGCCGGTCGCCGACGTGGTGCAGCAGCCATGAGCCAGGCCGACTCCTCCGTCGCCAGCCCCTGCACCAGCGTCTGCCGCATGGACGAGGCCAGCGGCCTGTGCGCAGGCTGCCTGCGCAGCATCGACGAGATCACGGTCTGGTCGCTGCTGGACGACACCGAGAAGCGCGCGCTGCTGCAGACCCTGGCCGAGCGCCGCGTGCTGTGGCTGCAGCAGCAGGCGCAGAAGCAGAAGGAACCCCGCGCGCCATGAAGCACATCACCTTCTGGTACGACGCCATCTCGCCGTTCGCCTACCTGGCCTTCGAGCGCCTGCCCGAGGCGCTGGCCGGCTGCAGCGTCGAGGTGAGCTACCGGCCCATCCTGCTGGCCGGGCTGCTGCAGCACTGGGGCCAGAAGGGGCCGGCCGAGATCGAGCCCAAGCGCGCCTGGACCTTCCGCCACGTGCACTGGCTCGCCGCACAGCAGGGCGTGCCGCTGCACACGCCGGCCCAGCACCCGTTCAACCCGCTGGCGCTGCAGCGCCTGGCGCTGGCGGCGGGCCCGAACCGGCGCGTCGTCGAAGCCGTGCTGCGCCATGTGTGGTGCGGCGACGGCGCCGACGCCAACGCGCCCGAGCGCCTGGCCGCGCTGCGCGCGCAGCTCGCGCCGACGCTGGACCCCGACAGCGCGGCGGTGAAGCAGCAGCTGCGCGACGACACCGAGGCCGCGCTGCGGGCCGGCGTCTTCGGCGTGCCCGCCTTCGGCCTGGAGGGCCGCGTCTTCTGGGGCCTGGACGCGCTGCCGATGCTGGCCGCCGCCGTGCGCGGCGACGCCTGGTTCGACGGCCCCGCCTGGGACCGCGAAGGCGCGCCGCGCGCGGGCGTCACGCGCGCGGCCGCGGTGCAGCGCACAGACGGCGGCGCGGGCGCCGCGTAAGGTCCGGTTCAGTTCTCCGTCAGCCCCTGTTGGCCCGGCGTCAGAGCTGGGTCAGTGCCCGGCCCAAAGATGCGGCAGGCCCGACAACAGCACGGAGACACCATGGAAGCCGACCTCGCGACGCGCATCGCGCAACACCCCAAGTACATCGAGCTCAAGGCCAAGCGCACGCGCTTCGGCTGGTGGCTGACGCTGGCGATGATGGTCGTCTACTACGGCTTCGTGCTGCTGGTGGCGTTCAACAAGCCGTTCCTGGCGACGCGCATGGGGGACGGCGTGATGACGCTGGGCATTCCCATCGGCTTCGGCGTCATCGTGTTCACGGTGATCATCACCGCCTACTACGTGCAGCGCGCCAACGGCGAGTTCGACGACCTGGCCGACGCCGTCGCCAAGGCGGTGCTGAAATGAGCCGCCCCGCCTTCAAGCTCGGGGACACCCCGCGCCGGCTGCTGACGCTGGCCACGCTGCTGGGCGTGTCGTTCGCCGCCTGGGCCGCCGGTGCCGACCTCGGCCAGGCCACCAAGCAGGCCACCAACTGGACGGCCATCGGCATGTTCGCGCTGTTCGTCGTGGGCACGCTCTACATCACCAAGTGGGCAGCGGCCAAGACCAAGAGCGCGTCGGACTTCTACACCGCCGGCGGCGGCATCACCGGATTCCAGAACGGCCTGGCGATCGCCGGCGACTACATGTCGGCGGCCTCGTTCCTGGGCATCAGCGCGGCCGTGATGGCCAGCGGCTTCGACGGCCTGATCTACTCGATCGGCTTCCTGGTCGGCTGGCCCGTCATCACCTTCCTGATGGCCGAGCGGCTGCGCAACCTGGGCAAGTTCACCTTCGCCGACGTGGCGGCCTTCCGCTTCGAGCAGAAGCCCATCCGCATCTTCGCGGCCTCGGGCACGCTGGTGGTGGTGGCCTTCTACCTGATCGCGCAGATGGTGGGCGCGGGGCAGCTGATCAAGCTGCTGTTCGGGCTGGAGTACTGGATCGCGGTGGTCATCGTCGGCGCGCTGATGATGGTCTATGTGCTCTTCGGCGGCATGACGGCCACCACCTGGGTGCAGATCATCAAGGCCTGCCTGCTGCTGGGCGGCGCCTCGTTCATGGCTTTCATGGTGATGTGGAACTTCGGCTTCAGCCCCGAGGCCCTGTTCGCGCAGGCGGTGCAGATCAAGGCCGACCTGGCGCTGAAGGACGGCAAGACCGCCGAGGTCGCCAGCAGCATCGGGCAGTCGATCATGGGCCCGGGCAACTTCGTGAAGGACCCCATCAGCGCCATCAGCTTCGGCATGGCACTGATGTTCGGCACCGCCGGCCTGCCGCACATCCTGATGCGCTTCTTCACCGTGCCCAGCGCCAAGGAAGCACGCAAGAGCGTGATGTGGGCCACCGGCTGGATCGGCTACTTCTACCTGCTGACCTTCATCATCGGCTTCGGCGCCATCACCTTCGTGCTGACCAACCCGCAGTTCCTGGACGCCAAGGGCGGCCTGCTGGGCGGCGGCAACATGGCGGCCATCCACCTGGCCAATGCGGTGGGCGGCAACGTGTTCCTGGGCTTCATCTCGGCGGTGGCCTTCGCGACCATCCTCGCGGTGGTGGCCGGCCTCACGCTCAGCGGCGCCAGCGCCGTGTCGCACGACCTGTACGCCACCGTCATCAAGAAGGGCCGTGCCGACAGCGCCTCGGAGCTGAAGGTCTCGCGCTGGACGACCGTGGCGCTGGGCGTCATCGCCGTGGTGCTGGGCATCGCGTTCGAGAAGCAGAACATCGCCTTCATGGTGAGCCTGGCCTTCGCGATCGCGGCCTCGGCCAACTTCCCCGTGCTCTTCATGAGCGTGCTGTGGAAGGACTGCACCACCAAGGGCGCGGTGATCGGCGGCTTCCTGGGCCTGATCTCGTCGGTGGCGCTGACCGTGGTGTCGCCGTCGGTGTGGGAAGCCACGCTCGGCAACCCGAAGGGCTCGGCGCTGTTCCCGTACACCAGCCCGGCGCTGTTCTCGATGACGATCGCCTTCGTCGGCATCTGGCTGTTCTCGGTGCTCGACAAGAGCGCCCGCGCCAAGACCGACCGCGCCGGCTTCCTGGCGCAGCAGGTGCGCAGCGAGACCGGCATCGGCGCCAGCGGCGCCAGCGGCCACTGAAGGCTGCCGGCGTGACGGGCGCGCCACCCGCGATGCCCGATCCCCGGCGGGAGATGCTCTCGCTGGTGACGGCGCGGGTGCGCGACGCCTTCGTGCGCAAGCCCGTCTACGTCGACGGCGCGCTCGATCTGGTGGCGGTGTGCCGCGAACTTGCGGCACGCGGTGCCACCAGCGCCCTGGTGCGCGACGGCACGCGGCTGGGCATCTTCACCACCACCGACCTGCGTGACGCGCTGCTGCGCGACGTGCCGCCCGCGGCGCTGGCGGTGCGCGAGGTGGCGCGCTTCGACATCGTCGAGGTGCAGGCCGACAGCGAGGTCTTCGAGGCGCTGTGGCTGATGGTCAAGCACCGCGTGCACCGCCTCGTGGTGCGCGACGGCGACGCCGTGCTGGGCGTGCTGGGGCAGCTCGACCTGGTCAGCTTCGTCGCCCACCACTCGCACGTGGTGGCGCTGCAGATCGACGAGGCCACGACGCTGGCCGAGCTGCAGCGGGCCGCGGCCAGCACCGACGAAATGGTGGCGCTGCTGCACGGCAGCGGCATCCGCGTCGAGCGCATCGCGCACCTGGTGTGCGAGCTGAACGCGCGGCTGTTCGCCCGCACCTGGGCGCTGCTGGCGCCGCCCGCGCTGGTGCAGGGCAGCTGCCTGCTCGTGATGGGCAGCGAAGGCCGCGGCGAGCAGATCCTGAAGACCGACCAGGACAACGCGCTGCTGCTGCGCGACGGCTTCGACGCGCTCGACGCCGACGCCGTGGCCGCGGTGGCCACGCGCTTCAGTGCCGCACTCGCCGAATTCGGCTACCCGCCGTGCCGCGGTGGCGTGATGCTCAGCAACCCGCCCTGGCGCCAGGAGCTCGCGGCGTTCCGCGAGACGCTGCGCGGCTGGCTGCTGGGCGGCAGCGCCGACGGTCCGATGCAGCTGGCCATCTTCGCCGACGCGGTCGTGGTCGCGGGAGACGCCAGCCTTCTCGTGCAGGCGCGCACGCACCTGGACGACCTGCTGGCCGGCAACGACGTCTACCTGTCGCGCTTCGCGGCGGCGGCCAACCAGTTCCAGGAGCCGGTGCACTGGTTCTCGCGCCTGACCGGACGCGGCCGCCACGACGCCACCGCGCTCGACCTGAAGAAGCTGGGCATCTTCCCCATCGTGCATGGCGTGCGGGCGCTGGCGCTGCAGCACCACGTGCGCGAGCTCGGCACGGCCGCGCGCACCGACCGCCTCGTGGCCGCGGGCCGGCTCGACGCGACGCTCGCGCGCGACCTGCTGGACACACTGCACTTCCTGATGGCGCTGCGGCTGAAGCACCAGCTGGCGCAGCGCGCGGCGGGCCAGGCGCCCGACGACACCGTGCTGCCGGCGGCACTGCCGCTGCTGGAGCGCGAGACGCTGCGCGACGCGCTGGCGCTGGTGCAGCGCTGGCGCAGTTTCCTGGTGCATCATTTCCGCCTCGATGCATCCTGAGCCCGGACCCTCCTGGGCCGCCGGCACCATGCACCGCCACCTGCTGTCGCAGCGCCTGATCGCCTTGTTCGCGCTGGCGCTGCTGCTGTTCAACTTTCCGCTGCTGGCGCTGTGGGACGCCGACGCGCTGGTGTTCGGGCTGCCGCTGTTCCCCACCGCGCTGTTCGGGCTGTGGGCGCTGCTGATCGTGCAGCTGGCGCTGCTGATGGAACGCGCCGCCGACTAGCGCCGCGCACGACCATGCTGTCCACCCCCCTGGTGCTCGGCGCCTCGCTCGCCTACCTGCTGCTGCTGTTCGTGGTGGCCGGCCATGGCGACCGCCGCGCGCGCCAGGGCCGCTCGGTCATCGGCAATGCCTGGATCTACGCGCTGTCGATGGCGGTGTACTGCACCGCCTGGACCTACTTCGGCAGCGTCGGCCGCGCCGCGTCGGGTGGCGTGTGGTTCCTGCCGATCTACCTGGGCCCGATGCTGGCGATGACGCTCGCCTGGCTGGTGCTGCGCAAGATGCTGCGCATCGCGCGCAGCGAGCGCATCACGTCGATCGCCGACTTCATCGCCAGCCGCTACGGCAAGAGCCCGCTGCTGGCCGGGCTGGTGACGCTGATCACGGTGGTCGGCATCGTGCCCTACATCGCGCTGCAGCTGAAGGCCATCGCCAGCGGCTACGCCGTGCTGACCACACCGCTGGGCGCGCCGGCCGCGCCGCGTGCGGCCTGGTGGCAGGACGGCACGCTGCTGGTGGCGCTGGCGCTGGCCGGATTCACGATGGTGTTCGGCACGCGCCACCGCGACAGCAGCGAGCGCCACGAGGGCCTGGTCGCGGCCATCGCCTTCGAGTCGCTGGTGAAGCTGCTGGCCTTCGTGGCCGTGGGCGTGTTCGTGACCTGGGGCCTGTTCGGCGGGCCGGCGGACCTGTTCGGCCAGGCGCTGGCCGTGCCCGAGCTGGCGGCGCTGCTGCGGCTGGAACAGGGCCAGCCCTTCCCGTACGCGCAGTGGTTCGCGCTGACGCTGCTGGCGATGCTGTCGGTGATCTTCCTGCCGCGGCAGTTCCAGGTGATGGTGGTCGAGAACGTGCACGAAGGCCACCTGCGCCGCGCCGCCTGGGTGTTCCCGGCCTACCTGCTGGCCATCAACCTCTTCGTGCTGCCCATCGCGCTGGGCGGCCTGCTGTTCTTCGCCGGGCGCGAGGTCAACGCCGACACCTTCGTGCTCAGCCTGCCGCTGGCCGCGGGGCAGCCGACATTGGCGCTCGTGGCCTTCATCGGCGGGCTCTCGGCGGCCACCGGCATGGTGATCGTGGAGGCCATCGCCGTCTCGACCATGGTCTGCAACGACCTCGTGATGCCGCTGCTGCTGCGCTGGCGGCGCTTCGCGCACCACGGCGACCTGACCGGGCTGCTGCTGGCCATCCGCCGCGCCGCCATCGCGGCCATCCTGGTGCTGGGCTACCTGTACTACCACCTGGCCGGCGAGGCCTATGCGCTGGTCAGCATCGGGCTCATCAGCTTCGCCGCGGTGGCGCAGTTCGCGCCGGCGCTGCTGGGCGGCATGTACTGGAAGGGCGGCACGCGCCACGGCGCGCTGGCCGGGCTGCTGGCCGGCTTCGGGCTGTGGGTGTACACGCTGATGCTGCCGTCGATCGCCAAGTCGGGCTGGTGGCAGACCGACTTCGTCGATGCCGGGCCCTTCGGCATCGCGCTGCTGCGGCCCGAGCAGCTGTTCGGGCTGGCGGCGCTGGACAACCTGACGCACTCGCTGTTCTGGAGCCTGCTGGCCAACGTCGGCCTGTTCGTGGCGGTGTCGCTGGCGCGGCCGCCGGTGGCGCGCGAGGCCAGCCAGGCGCTGGTCTTCGTCGACATCTTCGAGCGCACCGCCAGCACGCGGCCGGTGTTCTGGCGCGGCCGCGCCGAACTCGCGGCGCTGCAGGCGCTGATGGCGCGCTTTCTCGGCGCCGCGCCCGCGCAGGCGGCGCTGGCCGCCTACGCCCGCCGCAGCGGCGCGGCTGGCGTGGCGCAGATCGTGCCCGACGCCGACCTCGTGAACTTCGTCGAGACGCAGCTGGCCGGCGCCATCGGCAGCGCCTCGGCGCGCGTGATGGTGGCCTCGGTGGTGCACGAAGAGGCGCTCGACATGGACGACGTGCTGCGCATCCTCGACGAGGCCCGCCAGCTGCGCAGCCACTCGCAGGAACTGGAGCGCGCCACCGCCGAGCTGCGCGCGGCCAACGAGCGGCTGGAGAGCCTGGACCGGCTGAAGGACGACTTCATGAGCAGCGTCACGCACGAGCTGCGCACGCCGCTGACCTCGATCCGCGCGCTGGCCGAGCTGATGGTCGACGACGCCGAGATGCCGCTCGCGCAGCGCCAGCGCTTCCTGGCCATCGTCGTCGCCGAGACCGAGCGCCTGACGCGGCTGGTGAACCAGGTGCTGGACATGGCGAAGATCGAATCGGGCCACGCCGAATGGCACAACAGCGACGTCGACCTGCCGGCGCTGCTGCAGCAGGCGGCGCAGACGGTGCAGGAACTGCTGCGCGAGCGCGGCGCCACGCTCGAGCTGCAGCTGCCGCCCCGGCCCGTGCCCACGCTGCGCGCCGACGCCGACCGGCTGATGCAGGTGCTGCTGAACCTGCTGTCGAACGCGGCCAAGTTCGTGCCCGCGCCGGGCGGGCGCATCGTGCTGCGGCTGCTGGCGGGCGCCGACGCCGCCACCGTGGAGGTGCAGGACAACGGCCCCGGCGTGCCGGCGGCGCAGCGCGCGCTGGTGTTCGAGAAGTTCCGCCAGGGCGGCGATGCCGACAACCGGCCGCAGGGCACCGGCCTGGGCCTGCCCATCAGCCGCCAGATCGTCGAGCACTTCGGCGGCCGCATGGACTTGCGGCCTGACACCGGTCAAGGTGCGTGTTTTGCGTTCACGCTACCTTGGCGCACACCCACAGGGCCGGCGCGCGACGGCGCAGCAACGGCCCGTGAAGGAGACAAGCCATGCCCAGCCGCATCCTGATCGCGGACGACGAACCGAACATCCTGGTCTCGCTGGAGTACCTGATGCAGCGCGAAGGCCACGAGGTGCACCTGGCGCGCGACGGCCAGGAGGCGCTGGACCTGCTGCACAGCCTGCGGCCCGACCTGCTGCTGCTGGACGTGATGATGCCGAAGAAGAACGGCCACGAGGTCTGCCAGGCGCTGCGCGCCGACGAGGCGCTCAAGGGCACGCTGGTGCTGATGCTCACCGCCAAGGGCCGCGAGACCGACATCGCCAAGGGCCTGGGCGTGGGCGCCGATGCCTACATGACCAAGCCGTTCTCGACCCAGGCGCTGGCGCAGAAGGTGCGCGAGCTGCTGGCCTCGCGGCCGGCGCAGGGCTGAGCGCGGTGCCGGGCGACCGCCGCCTGCTGCTGGCACTGGCCGCGGCCGCCGGGGCGGCGCTGGCGCTGCTCGGGCTGTTCATGGCGCTGGGCGGCGCCCTCGTCTGGAGCGCCCTGGGCGAGACCGAGCGCCTGGCGGCGCAGGCCCTGCTCGCCGAGCGCTGGCCGCTGCTGCTGCTGGCGGCCCTGGCCGCGGCCGGTGCTGCCGCCGCCGCCGCGCAGGTGCTGCTGCGGCGCTGGGTGGCCGCGCCGGCGCGGCTGCTCGAGCAGGCGCAGGTGCTGCTGGCCACCGACGTGCAGCGCACGCTGGCCGTGCCGGAGGGCAGCGCCCCGGTGCAGGGCCTGGCGCAGGCCATCAACACGCTGGCGGCGCAGCGCGACGGCCTGCGCGCCGACATCGCGCAGCAGGTGGCCGCGGCCAGCCGCGGCGTCGAGCAGGAACGCTTCCGCCTGGCCGCGCTGATGAACGAGCTGGTGCAGAGCGTCGTGGTGTGCAACCTGGACGGCCGCATCCTGCTCTACAACAACCGCGCCCGGCTGCAGTTCCGCGCGCTGTCCGACAGCCCGCAGCTGGCCGGCGGCGCCGAGCTCATCGGCATCGGCCGCTCGATCTACACCGTGTTCGACCGCCGGCTGGTGGCGCATGCGCTCGACAGCGTGCAGCAGCGCCTGCAGCGCGGCGTGGCCAGCCCCAGCGCGCAGTTCGTCACCGCCACGCGCAGCGGGCAGCTGCTGCGTGCGCAGCTGGCGCCGGTGCGCGCCGTCGCCGACGCGGGGGCGGCGCTGGAGGCCGACACCCCGGGCATCAGCGGCTTCGTGCTGATGCTCGACAACATCACGCGCGATCACGCTGCCGCCGCTGGCGTCGAACGCCTGCTGCACGGCCTGACCGAAGGCAGCCGCGGCGCGCTGGCCAACCTGCGCGCCGCCGCCGAGATGCTGGACGACCCCGGCCTGGCGCCGCCGCTGCGCGAGCGGTTCCTGGGCGTGGTGCGCGACGAGGCGCAGGCGATGTCGCGCCGCATCGACGAGCTCGCCGCGCACAGCGCCGCGGGGCTGGCCACGCGCTGGCCGCTGGAGGAGATCCTGGGCACCGACTTCGTGCAGGCCGCGCAGCGCCGCATCGAGGCCGCGACCGCGCTGCGCACCGGGCAGGTCGACGTCGACGGCGCGCTGTGGCTCAAGCTCGACAGCTTCGCGCTGCTGCAGACGCTGGCCTGGCTGGCGCTGCGCCTGCGCGACGAGTTCGCGGTGCGGGCCGTGCACCTGCGCCTGAGCCCGGCCGGCGACGGGCAGCGCGCGCGGCTCGACCTGGTGTGGGCCGGCCAGGCCATGAGCACCGAGACCGTGATGAGCTGGGAGATGGAGGCCATGGCCGGCGGCGGCGACAGCACCGCGCTGACCGTGCGCGACGTGGTGCAACGCCACGGCGGCGAGTTCTGGTTCGAGCGCGACCGCGTGCGCCACGAGGCCTTCTTCCGCTTCCTGCTGCCGCTGGCGCCCGACGCCGCGGCGCAGCAGCAGGCCGAGGGCGCCAGCGCCTTCCTGCGCAGCGACAGCCGCCCCGAGTACTACGACTTCAACCTCTTCACCGACACCGAGAGCACACGCGCGCTCGACGACCGGCGCCTGGCCGATCTGGCCTACACCGTGTTCGACACCGAGACCACCGGCCTGGACCCGGCCGGCGGCGACGAGATCATCCAGATCGGCGCGGCGCGGCTGGTGAACGGCCGGCTGCTGAAGAGCGAGTCGTTCGAGCAGCTCGTGAACCCCCAGCGGCCGATCCCGGCGGCGTCGATCCCGATCCACGGCATCACGCAGGACATGGTGGCCGGCAAGCCCGTGATCGCCGAGGTGCTGCCGGCCTTCCACGCCTACGCGCGCGACACGGTGCTGGTGGCGCACAACGCGGCCTTCGACATGCGCTTCCTGCAGCTGAAGGAAGCTGCGACCGGCGTGCGCTTCGAGCAGCCGGTGCTCGACACGCTGCTGCTGTCGGCCGTGCTGCACCCGAACCAGGAATCGCACCGGCTGGAGGCCATCGCGGAGCGCCTGGGCGTGGCCATCATCGGCCGCCACACCGCGCTGGGCGACGCGCTGGTCACGGCCGAGGTGTTCCAGAGGATGGTTCCGCTGCTGGAAGAGCAGGGCATCCGCACGCTGGGGCAGGCGCGCGAAGCGGCACAGAAGACGTATTACGCACGCGTGCAGTACTGACACGCCGCCGGCGCGGGCCGGAACTGCGCGACACTCACGGCCGCACTGTTGCACTCCCCTCGGTTGGAGCGTCATGACGCCTGCACGCCTTGCCCGCCTCCTGTCCGCCTGCGCCGGTTGCGTGGTGGCCGCAGCGCTCGCCGCCGCCCCGGGAGCGGCCCGCGCCTGGGAGCCTACGGCGCCGATCGAGCTGGTGGTGCCGGCCGGCACCGGGGGCGGTGCCGACCAGATGGCGCGGCTGATCCAGGCGCTGGTGGCCCGGCACAAGCTGGCGCCGCAGCCGATCAACGTCGTCAACAAGGCCGGCGACTCGGGCGTCGAAGGGTTGATGGTCGTGAAGGCCGCGCGCGGTGACCCGCACAAGCTCGTCATCACGCTGTCCAACCTGTTCACCGCGCCGCTGGCCGAGGGCGTGGACTTCGCCTGGAGCGACATCACGCCGGTGCAGATGCTGGCGCTCGACCAGTTCGTGCTGTGGGTCAACGCCCGGTCGCCGCACCGCAGCGGCCAGGACCTCTTCGACGCGATGCGCCGCGCGCCGCCCGGCACGCTGCGCCTGGGCGGCACCGGCAGCAAGCAGGAAGACCAGCTCATCGCCGTGCTGCTCGAGACCGCCACCTCCACGCGGCTGCAGTACGTGCCGCTGAAGGGTGGCGGCGACGTCGCGCGCGCCCTGGCGGCGGGCAGCGTGGACATGACGGTCAACAACCCCATCGAGGCCGAGGCGCTGTGGCGCGCCGGCACGCTGCGGCCGCTGTGCGTGCTCGACGGCAAGCCGCTGGCCTACGCCGCGAAGATCACCGGCACGCAGGCCTGGGCCGACCTGCCCACGTGCATGTCGTTCGGCGTGCCGGTGCAGTACCTGATGATGCGCGGCATCTTCACCACGCCCGGCGCCACGCCGGCCCAGGTGACCTACTACAACCAGCTGCTGGACCGCGTGCGCGCGCTGCCCGAGTGGCAGGAGTTCATGGCCCGCGGGGCCTTCAACCCGACGACGATGGGCGGCGAACGCTTCCGCGGCTGGCTGGACAAGGCGGCCAGCTTCCACCGCGTGCTGATGCGCGAGGCCCGCTTCAAGGCGGCAGGCCCGGCGGCATCGGCGCCGACCGCCGGCGCCGTCAGGTAGCGGCGTGCAGCACGTAGACGTCGGTGTCGTGCAGCACGCGGCGCAGCACCTGGAACGCGTCTTCGGCCATCAGGCGCGCGACGCCGCAGCCGCGCGGGTAGGTCAGCGTCAGCTCGGCTTCGCCGCCCTCGACGCGCAGCGCCTGCACGAGCTGCATGCCGACGAGGTCGCCGCCCTGCACGGGGTCGCGCACACCGCGCAGGGCTGCCAGCGCCTGCTCCACCAGGGCCGGGTCGCCCTGCAGCAGCGGCGCGGCGCAGCGCCGGCCGAACACGTCGGCCTGGGCGGCACACGCGGTCTCGGCGGGCGCGCCGTCGCAGCCACCGCAGACGGCGTCGTCGGCGGTGTCGCCGGCGGCGGCGGCGTGGATGCGGATCAGGGGGTGCTGCAGCGCCATGGGCGCATCGTGCGCGGCGTCGCTGTCATCGGACTTGACACGCATCAATCCTGACTCCCGTCAAGCGCCGGCCGGTGTGCCGCGCTGCTGCGCCCACGCGGCCAGCAGCGCCGCCTCGCGTTCGGGCGCCAGGCCGATGCCGGCATGTGGTCCGTCGTGCGCCGCCGCCCAGGCGGCGGTGTCGGCCACCGTGGCGGCCATGGGCCGGCAGCGCAGGCCGCTGGCCAGGGCACGGCCGATGTCCACCGCGTGCAGGCCGGCGTCGCTGCGCGGCACCCACAGCGGCAGCTCGGTCCACGGGCTGACACCCTGCGCCAGCAGGAAGGCTTCGTCCACCCAGTGCAGCCGGGCGTCGGGCCGGAGCGTGTCGCGCAGCGTCTGCAGCAGCGTGCCCATGGTCAGCGGCGCGGCCGGGCCGGCGAGGTTGAAGGTGCCGGTGCTGCCGCGCTCGGCCTGCAGCAGCAGCCAGGCTGCGACGTCGCGTGCGTCGATGCACTGCACGGCGTCGTCCGGCGTGCCGGGCACCAGCACGTCGCCGCCGCGCGCCAGCCGCTGCAGCCACCAGGTGAAGCGCCCGCTGGGGTCGTGCGGGCCGACGATCAGCCCCGGTCGCGCCACCAGGCCCTGGCCGGGCAGCGCGGCCGCCAGGGCCTGCTCGCACAGCGCCTTCAGGCCGCCGTAGCTGCTGCCGTCGACGGTTTCGGTGGCGGGGTCGGCCAGCACCTGCAGCGCTGCGTCTTCGCGGGTGCCGGGCGCGGAGAAGCCGGCGTAGACGCTGATGCTCGACACCAGCAGATAGCGCTCGACCCGCCCGGCAAGGCACTGCGCCAGGCTGCGCACCTGGCGCGGCACGTAGGCGCTGGTGTCGATGACCACGTCCCAGCGGCCCTGCGCCAGCGCCGCGAGGTCGCCGTCGCGGTCGGCGATGCGGTGTTCCGCTTCCGGAAACAGCCCGGGCCCGCTGCGGCCGCGGTGCAGCAGCGTCACGCGGTGTCCGGCGGCCAGCGCCTGGGTGACGATGTGGCGCCCGAGGAAGCGGGTGCCGCCGATGACGAGACAGTGCATGCGTGACATGCTAAGCGCCGGACGCGCTGCCGGTGGCCGGGAGCCTGACTATCATCGACGCGCCGTCGTTGTGATCGCGCCCCACGAGCCGTTGTCGACATGGCCGATGACACTCCCTTGCCAGGCAGTGCTGCACCCGCCACGGGGGCGGCCGCTGGCGTGTCCGCCGAGGCCGCCTGGCCCGGCGCCCCTGGTGCTCCCGGCGCCTCCGGCCTGTCGGCGCTGCAGGCACTGCTGGCGGCAGTGCTGGCCGAGACCGGGGCCGAGGGGGGCTGGTGGGCCGTGGACGGCCGGCCCGTGCCCGGTCTGGGCCTGCCCGGCGAGGACTCCTGGCCCGGCACCGGCGCCTGCCGGTGCGCCGGCGAGACGGCCGCGTCCACCGGCTGGCAGCTGTGGCTGCAGGCCGCCCGCCGCCCCGGGGGGCCCGTGCTGGCGGCGGCGCTGCTGGCCGCCGGTGCGCTGCTCGACGCGCAGCAGCAGGCGCAGCGCTGGCGCCTGGAGGCCGAGCGCTGCGGCCGTGCCGGCAGCGTCGCGACCGACTGGCTGTGGGAGACCGACACCGAAGGGCGCGTCACGTGGATGTCCGACGGCATCTCGCTGCTGACCGGGCGCCCGGCGGCCGACGAGGTCGGCCGCCGCACCGGCGACGCCAACCGGCCGCGCAACGACGAGACCGCCGGCAGCTGGGACGCCTACCGCGCTGCCCGCGCCGCGCAGCAGCCCTTCCGCGACCTGATCGCCGAGCGCGACACGCCGCAGGGCACCATCGTGGTGGCCATCAGCGGCGAGCCGCGCTTCGACGCCGACGGCAGCTTCCTCGGCTACCGCGGCGCCAGCCGCAACGTCACGGCCGAACTGGCGGCGCGCCAGGACGCGCTGCGCGCGCGCCAGCTGCTGGAGCAGACCCTCGAAGGCCTGCCGGCCAGCGTGATGATCAGCGGGCCCGACGACCGCGTGCTGCTGGCCAACCCGGTGTGGCGCAGCTCGCTCGGCGAGCAGCTGCCGCCCGGCTGCGACACCTGGGAGCAGGTCGTGCGGCACCACGTGGCGCTGGGCAACTACCCCGACGCCATCGGCCGCGAGGACGCCTTCCTGGCCTGGCGGCTGGGCCTCACCAGCGAAGACGCGCCGCCGCAGGAGCTGCGCTGGCGCGACGCCTGGGCGCTGGTGCTGGACCGGCGGCTGCCCGACGGCAGCGTGGTCCACCTGTCGGTCGACATCAGCGCACGCAAGGCCGCCGAAGCCGCGCTGGCCGAAAGCGAGCTGCGCTGGCGGTTTGCGCTGGAAGGCGCGGGCGACGGCGTCTGGGACTGGAACGCCGAGACCGACCGCTCGTACTTCTCGCCGCGCTGCCTGCAGATGCTGGGGCTGGACGAACACGCCTTCGGCAACGACTGGCGCCACTGGGCGCGGCGCTTGCACGCCGACGACCGTGCGCGCGTGCTCGATGCGTTCCAGCGCCACTGCGACGGCGCCACCGAGATCTACCAGGTCGCCTACCGCATCCGCCACGCCCAGGGACACTGGCTGTGGCTGCGCGACCGCGGCAAGGCCGTGCTGCGCGGCGCCGACGGCCGTGCGCTGCGTGTCATCGGCACGCACAGCGACATCACGCGCGAGCGCCAGGGCGAGGACGACCTGCGCGAGAAGCGCGTGGCCGAGCTGGCCAGCCGCAGCAAGAGCGAGTTCCTCTCGCGCATGAGCCACGAGATGCGCACGCCGCTGAACGCGGTGCTGGGCTTCGCCCAGCTGCTGCAGCAGCAGGCCGTCTACCGTGCCGACTACCTCGACCACATCCTGCTGGCCGGCCAGCACCTGCGCGACCTGATCAACGACGTGCTCGACCTGCAGCAGGTCGAGCAGGGCGTGCTGGCGCTGTCGCGCCAGCCGCTGGACCTGACGGCCGCGGTGCGCGACGCCAGCGCGCTGCTGGGCGCGCAGGCGCTGCGCGACGGCGTGCAGCTGCGCGTGGCCGGCGACGGCCCGGCGCCGGTGCTGGCCGACCCGCAGCGGCTGCGCCAGGTGCTGCTGAACCTGGGGTCCAACGCCATCAAGTACAACCGCCGCGGCGGCAGTGTGCAGTGGCGGCTGTCGCCCCAGGAGCGCGACGCGCAGGCGGGCTGGCGGCTGCAGGTGGTGGACGACGGCCTCGGCATGGACCCGCAGCAGCTGGCGCGCCTGTTCCAGCCCTTCGAACGCCTGGGCCGCGAGGCCACCAGCGTCGAGGGCACGGGCCTGGGCCTGGTGATCGCGCGCCGCCTGGTCGCCGCCCACGGCGGCAGCCTGGACATCACCAGCGTCGCCGGCAGCGGCACCACGGTCAACGTCTGGCTGCCGCGCGCGGAAGCCGCTGCGGCGCCCGCGGCGGACACGGCCCCGCGCGCCGCCGTGGCGCCGGCGCAGCAGCGCAGCTGGCGGGTGCTCTACGTCGAAGACGACCCGCTGAGCGCCTTGCTCTTTGCCGAGGCGCTGCGCGCGCAGCCGCAGATCGCGCTGCGCGTGGCGGTGGACGCCGCCACCGCGCTGGAGAGCGCCACGCGCTGGCCGCCCGACCTGCTGGTCATCGACGGCCACCTGCCCGGCGCACTCGGCCACGAGGTGCTGGCAGCGCTGCGCGCGCTGCCCGGCCTGGCGCACGTGCCTGCGGTGATGGCCACCGCCGACGCGATGCCCGCCGACCGCGAAGCCGCGCTGGCCCGCGGCTTCGGCGCGCACTGGACCAAGCCGCTGGACGTGCGCAGCCTCGCGGCGCAGCTGCTGGCGCTGCTGCACAAGGCGGCCTGACCAGGCCGCCAGCCGGATGCGGCCCGATCAGGCCGCGAAGAGCGCCTTGTGCTGCTCGCGCAGCAGGTTCTTCTGCACCTTGCCCATCGTGTTGCGCGGCAGCTCGGCCACCACGAACACCTGCTTGGGCACCTTGAAGTTGGCGATCTTCGCCTTCAGCGCCGCCACCACCGCCGCGCCGTCGACCGTCGCGCCGGGCCTGGGCACCAGCACCGCGACCACGGCCTCCCCGAAGTCGGGGTGCGGCACGCCGATCACGGCCGATTCGGCCACGCCCGGCAGCTCGTTGACGATGCCCTCGATCTCGGCCGGGTAGACGTTGTAGCCGCCGCTGATCACCAGGTCCTTGCTGCGCCCGACGATGGTGACGTAGCCCTCGGGGTCGATGCGGCCGACGTCGCCGGTCTTGAACCAGCCGTCGGGGGTGAACTCTTCCTTCGTCTTCTCGGGCATGCGCCAGTAGCCGCTGAACACGTTGGGCCCGCGCACCTCGATGCCGCCGATCTCGCCGGCCGGCAGCGCGCGCCCCTGGTCGTCGCGCACCCGCACGCCCACGCCCGGCAGCGGGAAGCCCACCGTGCCGCCACGGCGCGCGGCTTCGGGGCGGTAGGGGTTGGAGGTCAGCATCACCGTCTCGCTCATGCCGTAGCGTTCGAGGATGGTGTGGCCGGTGCGCCGCTGCCAGTCGGTGAAGGTCTCGATCAGCAGCGGCGCCGAGCCGCTGACGAACAGCCGCATGTGCTGCGTGGCAGCGTGGTCCAGCCCCGGCTCGGCCAGCAGCCGCACGTACAGCGTGGGCACGCCCATGAAGACGGTGGCCTCGCGCATGCGCGCGAGCGCTGCGCGCGGGTCGAAGCGCGCGAACCAGATCATCTTGCTGCCGTTGAGCAGCGCGCCGTGGCTGGCCACGAACAGGCCGTGCACGTGGAAGATGGGCAGCGCGTGGATCAGCACGTCGCCGGGCACCCACCCCCACGCCTGCTTCAGCACCTGCGCGTTGCTCAGCAGGTTGCCGTGCGACAGCATCGCGCCCTTGCTGCGCCCGGTGGTGCCGCTGGTGTAGAGGATGGCGGCCAGGTCGTCGGCGCTGCTGTGCGCCACGGTGTGCCGGTCGGCCTGCTGCGCGGCGCGGTCGAGCAGCGTGCCGGTGCGGTCGTCGTTGAGCGTGTAGACGTGCTTCGTGCCGGCCTGGAACGCGATCTGGCTGACCCAGCCGAAGTTGCGGCCCGAGCACACCACCACCGCCGGCTCGGCGTTGCCGATGAAGTAGGCGATCTCGCCGGCCTGGTACGCCGTGTTCAGCGGCAGGAAGACGTGCCCGGCCCGCAGCACGGCCAGGTACAGCACCAGCGCCTCGACGCTCTTGTCGACCTGCACCGCGATGCGCGACGCCGGCGGCAGCGCCAGCGACTGCAGCAGGTTGGCCACCATGGCCGAGCCGCGCTCCAGGTCGCGCCAGGTGTAGTGCAGCGGCGCGGGCGTGTCGGCCGTCTCGACGGCGGTGGCGTCCAGGTCGGCGGGGAAGGCCGCGCGCAGCGCGGCGTACAGGTTCGCGTTCGGCATCGCAGCGCTCGTGGTCAGTCCAGCTTGGCTCCGGAGCTCTTCACCACCTCGGCCCAGCGCTTGACCTCGGCCTGCACGAAGCGGCCGAAGGCGTCGCCGTACAGGTTGGGCGTCTCCGCGCCCAGGCCGTTCCAGGCCGTGCGCAGCACGTCGCCGTTGAGCGCCTTGCGCATCTCGCCGTTGAACTTGTCGACGATGTCCTTGGGCGTGCCCTTGGGCGCGAAGATCGCGTACCAGGTCGCGACCTGGTAGCCGGGCAGGTTGCCGTCCTTCGTGGTGGGCACGTTGGGGAAGCCCGGCGCCGGCTTGTCGCTGGCGACCGCGATGGCGTGCAGGCGGCCGCCCTTGATGTGGCTGGCGCTGGAGCCCAGGCCGTCGAACATCATGTCGACCTGGCCGGCGATCAGGTCCTGCAGCGCCGGGCCCGCGCCGCGGTACGGGATGTGCGTGATGAAGGTCTTGGTCTGCAGCTTGAACAGCTCGCCGGCCAGGTGGTGGCTGGTGCCGTTGCCGGCCGAGCCGTAGTTCAGCTTGCCCGGGTTCTTGCGGATGAAGTCCAGCAGCTCGGGCAGCGTCTTGGCCTGCACGCGCTGCGGGTTCACGACGATGACCTGCGGCACCGCCGACACCAGGCCCACGGGCACGAAGTCGGTGAGGATGTCGTAGTCGAGCTTCGGGTACATGCTGGGCGCGATGGCGTGGTGCACGGCGCCCATGAAGAAGGTGTAGCCGTCGGGTGCGGCCTTGGCCGCGATGCCCGCGCCCAGCGTGCCGCCGGCGCCGCCCTTGTTGTCGATGATGAACTGGCGCCCCACGTTCTTCGTCATCTCGGCGAACAGCGGCCGCGCGAAGGCGTCGGTGCCGCCGCCGGGCGGGAACGGCACGACGATCGTCACCGGCTTGCTCGGCCAGGCCGCGGCCTGGGCCTGCACCAGCGGGGCGGCGAGCGACGCGGCCCCGGCGATCAGCAGCTGGCGGCGTTGGAAGTGGGTCGTCATGGGGCGGTCTCCGGTTGTCGGGTGGTTGTTCAGATCAATGCGCTGACGGCGCGTGCACGCGCCACGTCGCCGCGGCGGAATTTGGCATGGCTGGCCTCGATGCGGTCGAGGTCGTAGAGATAGTTGACCATCATGCCGAAGGATTGGCGCAGCCCGGTGGGCGACATGTTGCCACGCGGGTTCAGGCGTTCGAGCCGCGCGCCGTTGTCCAGGTGGAAGCGCGCCACCGGGTCGCCGGCCGGCGTGGTGGAGGCGTGTCCCAGGTAGGCCGCGGCCAGCGCCAGCAGCGCGGCCTGCGCGGCGTCGTCGAGCCTGTCGTGCTGTGCCGGGCCGTGCAGCGCGTCGAGATCGCCGTCGCAGGCCTGCAGCAGCGTGGCGTGCGCCGCCAGCAGCCGCGCCGCGGCAGCGCGGCCCAGCCCCGGCAGCGCCGTGAAGTCGGGGCCGGCCTGCAGCCAGGCGGCGAACCTCGGCAGCGGCGACAGCGTGCAGAAGGTCTTCAGCCGCGGCAGTTCCTTCTGCAGCTGCTCGGCGACCTGCTTGATCAGGAAGTTGCCGAGCGAGACGCCACGCAGCCCGGGCTCGCAGTTGCTGATGCTGTAGAAGGCCGCGACACGGAAGCGCTCGGGCGGCAGCGGCGTGCTGGCCTTGTCGATCAGCGGCGCGATCGCGTCCGGCATCTCGGGCAGCAGCGCCACTTCCACGAAGATCAGCGGCTCGTCGGGCAGCTGCGGGTGGAAGAAGGCGAAGCAGCGGCGGTCGGGCTGCAGGCGCCGGCGCAGGTCGTCCCAGCCGTCGATCTGGTGCACGGCCTCGTGCAGGATGATCTTCTCGAGCAGCTGCGCCGGCGCGTTCCAGTCCACGCGCTTCATCTGCAGGAAGCCGGGGTTGAACCACGACGACAGCAGATGCAGGAAGTCGGCCTCCACCGCCGCCAGCTCGGGGTGCTTGGGCAGACGCCGCAGCAGCGCGCGGCGCAGCCGCAGCACGGTGGCGGTGCCGCCGGGCGTGCGGTTCAGCCGCCGCAGCAGTTCCTGGCGCTGCGGCTCCACGCCCTGCGCCAGCGCGATCAGCTGCGCCGCGCCGGGCTCGGCCGCGTAGGCCTGCGCCAGGCGCAGCACGGCCTGGGGGTCGGGGCTGAGGTCGCGCGCCAGGTGCTCGAAGAAGTCGTCGAGCTGGCTGTCGTCCAGCGCGTCCAGCCGCTCGATCAGCTCGCGCGCCAGCGGCACGCCGTTCATCTCGCCGCGGTCGGACAGCAGGCGCTTGCTGGCCAGCCGCAGCAGGCCTTGCAGGCGCTTGTCACGCTGCCGCGCCGCGGCTTCGCGCAGTTCAACCAGCATGGGGGGCCGCCTTCGCTTCGGTGCCGCGCAGCTTCTTCAAGGCCACCAGCTGCGCCATCAGGTGGTCGTGCATCGCGCGCTCGGCACGCGCGGCGTCGCGCTGCTCGAAGGCGTCGATGAGCACGCGGTGCTCGTTGATCGAGGCCTCGATGCGCCCGGGCAGCGCCAGCTGGCGCCCGCGCATCAGCCGCATGAAGCGGCGCAGGTCGCCGGTGGCGCGGTCGAGCCAGCGGTTGCTGGCCAGCGACTGCACCTGCGCGTGGAAGACGTGGTTGGCGCGGTAGTAGGCCTCGATGTCGTGCGCGGCGGCGTGGCGCTCCAGCTCGTCGTGCAGGCGGCGCAGCGTGTGCAGGTCGGCGTCGCCGGCCTTCTTCGCGGCCTCGAAGGCGCAGCGGCCCTCCAGCAGCGCCATCACCGGGAACAGCGCGTCGGCGTCGTCCTCGGTGAGCGCGATGACGCGGCAGCCGCGGTGCGGCACCAGTTCCACCAGGCCCTCGGCGGCCAGCACCTTCAGCGCCTCGCGCAGCGGCGTGCGGCTCACCTGCCACTGCACGGCCAGCGCCTTCTCGTCGATCCACTGCCCAGGCACGAGCTGGTTGTCGAAGACCATGGCCCGCAGCCGCGCCGCCACGCCGTCGTGCAGGGAGGTGCCGCGCAGGGGGATCGGGTCGACCATGATTGCATCATCACGTAATTACGACAGCCTGGGCGCTGGGGGGAACCCGCGGGCGCCGCACAGTACAGTGCCGGCCATGCCTGCCGCCTCCGACCAGCCCGCCGCGCCCGCGTCCGCCGCGCGGCTGCGGCTGGACGCCGAGCAGGTGCTGCGCCTGGCCGCACAGAGCATGTTCGACACCTTCGCCAACACCGCGATGGGCACGATGGTGGTCGACCGCGAGCACCGCATCGTGTGGATCAGCGAAGGCTACAAGCGCTTCCTGCCGGCGCTGGGCCATGCCGAGAGCGACTTCGTCGGCCGCCGCGTCGAGGACGTCGTGCCCAACACGCTGATGGCCCAGGTGGTCGACACCGGGCAGCCGATCCTGGTCGACCTGCTGAGCAACCACGCCGGCACCTTCCTCGTGAGCCGGCTGCCGCTGAAGGACGAACACGGCCAGGTCATCGGCGCGTTCGGCATGGTGCTGCTGGACCACCCGGAAACGACGATGCAGCCGCTGATCGCCAAGTTCAGCCGGCTGCAGAGCGAGCTCGACGACACGCGCCGGCAGCTCGCGGCCGAGCGCGGCAGCCAGCGCCGGCCCAAGCACACGATCGCCAGCTTCATCGGCGCCAGCCCGGCCGCGCTGGAGGTCAAGCGCCAGGCGCGGCGCGTGGCGATGACCGACAGCACCGTGCTGCTGCTGGGCGAGACCGGCACCGGCAAGGAACTGCTGGCGCATGCCATCCACGCCGCCAGCCGGCGCGCGGCGCGGCCGTTCGTCGGCGTGAACATCGCGGCCATCCCCGACACGCTGCTGGAGGCCGAGTTCTTCGGCACGGCGCCCGGCGCCTACACCGGCGCCGACCGCAAGGGCCGCGACGGCAAGTTCAAGCTCGCCGACGGCGGCACGCTGTTCCTCGACGAGATCGGCGACATGCCGCTGGCGCTGCAGGCCAAGCTGCTGCGCGCGCTGCAGGAACAGGAGATCGAGCCGCTGGGCAGCAACCGCGTCGAGCGCATCGACGTGCGCATCGTCGCCGCGACCAGCCGCGACCTCGAGGCGATGGTGGCCGCGGGCACCTTCCGCGCCGACCTGTTCTACCGGCTCAACGTGCTGCCGATCCGCCTGCCGCCGCTGCGCGCGCGGCTGCAGGACCTGGAGGCGCTGGTCGACGCGCTGGCCGAGGACATCGCGCGGCGCAGCGGACTGCCGCACAAGGCGTTGTCGGGCGAGGCGCTGGACCTGCTGGCGCGCCAGCCCTGGCCGGGCAACATCCGCGAACTGCGCAACGTGCTGGAGCAGGCGACGCTGATGACCGACGATCCGGCGCTGGGCCCCGAGCACTTCACGGCGGCGCTGCGGCTCGATGCCGAGCCGCAGGGCGCGCCGGCCGCGCCGCACGCGATGGCGGCGGCCAGCCCGCCGCCGCCCGCGTCGGCGCCGGCACGGCCCGCGCCGACGGTGCCGCCGGCGCCCGTGGCCGCCGCGCCGCGCCCGCTGCCCGAGCAGGTGGCGGCGCTGGAGCGCGAGGCCATCGCGGCGGCGCTGCGCAGCACGCGCGGCAACCGCATGGCGGCGGCGCGGCTGCTGCAGATTTCGCGCGCGGCCTTCTACGACAAGCTGCTGCGCTACCCCGAGCTGGCCGCGCTGACGCGCGACGCAATGCGCTGACACCGGCCCGCTGCCGCGGCCGATCCCCTGGCGGCACGAAGCGCTGCTGCGCCGCAGCGCAAATAATGCCGGCTGTCACAGGGAGTTACAGATGCCCCAGCCCACCCCCGCGGCCGCCTGGGCCGCGGCGCGTTCCGTTCCTCTTGCGCTGTTTGCGCTGTTTGCGCTGTTCGCGCTGCTGGTCGCAGGTACGGCCCACGCCGGTGGCGTGGCCGGCGGCAAGCTGCGCCACCAGCGCTGCCTGCAGGCCGAGTGCGTCGTCGAGGTCACGGCCGTGCGGCCGGCGTCGGGCCGCGACTGCCGCGTGCGCGTGCCCGACGTCGTGTTCCTGCTCGGCAGCGTCGACCGCATCCGCTGGCAGATCCAGCCGGCCGCGGGAACGCCGACGCACCGCTTCGCCGCGCAGCGCGTGCGCATCGACGACAACGACACCGCCGACGGCAGCACGCCGTCGGGCGTGCGCAACTTCGACGACGAAGGCCTCGACGCGGCGCGGCAGGCCGACCGCAAGCGGCTGGTGGCCGAAGGCAGCCGGCGCTGGAAGGTCTTCACCTACACGCTGCACCTGCAGTGGCTGGGCACCGACGGCGTGACCTGGAACACGTGCACCCCGCACGACCCGCTCATCGTCAACCGGGGCCAGTGAAGAGCGGCGGGTCCGAGGCAGCCGGCACGGCGCGGGTCGCGGCGCTCAGGTCTTCGGCGCGCCGCCCTGCGCCACGGCATCGACACGGCGCGCCAGCTCCGAGCCTGCGGGCCAGCCGTGGCTGTCCAGCAGCGCGCGGGCTTCGGCCAGTGCGGCGGCGGCGTCGTCCCAGTCGCGCGCCAGCTGCTCGCATTCGGCCACGCTGCACAGCAGCAGGCCCAGGTTCATCGGGTCGTTGGCCTGCTGCAGCAGTTCGCGGCCGCGGCGCAGGCAGGCGCGCGCCTCGTCGAAGCGGCCGCTGCGCGCCAGCGCGCTGCCGAGGTAGCTGCGGTACTGGCCTTCGCTGCGGGTGTCGCCGGCCGCGGCCGCGCCTTCCACCGCCGCCATGAACTGCGCGCAGGCTTCGGCGTCGCGGCCCTGCGCCGCCTGTGCGATGCCCAGGTTGCACAGCACGGCGTTCTCGAGGTTGCGGTGGCCCATCGCACGCGCCATCTCCAGCGAGCGCAGCAGCTGCTGTTCGGCCTGGTCGGGCCGGCCCTGGTCGTGGTGGATCAGCCCCAGGTTGCACAGCGTGTTGCCCTCGAAGCGGTGGTCGCCGCTGTCGCGTGCCAGCTCCAGCGCGCGTTCGTAGGCGTCCAGCGCTTCGTCGAGCCGGCCTTCGGCGTAGTGGATGCCGCCCAGGTTGCCGAGCAGGCCGCCTTGCCAGTGCTTGTCGTGCGCGGCCACCGCGACGGCCAGCGCCTGCTCGTACCAGCCACGGGCCTCGTCCAGCCGGCCCTGGTCGCCGGCCAGCGCGCCCAGCGCGTTCAGCACCTGGCACTGGGTGGCGGCGTCGCCGCCTTGCCTGGCGAGCGCGCGGGCCTGGTCGAAGTGGTCCTCGGCCTCGTCGCCGTCGCCCTGCATCGCCGCCAGCTCGCCCAGCAGGCAGTGCAGCCGCGCCGCCAGCACGGGTTCGGGCTCGCCGGCAGGCAGCGCCTGGGCTTCCCGCGCCGTGGCGCGCGCCGCGTCGTTGTCGCCCAGCGTGAACAGGGCGCCGGCGCGCACCCACAGCACGCTGCGCCGCTGTGCCGGCGCCAGCGCCGGCAGCGCCGCCACGGCGTCCGCCAGTTCCACCGCCACGCGGAACGGCCCCACCAGGCGCAGCGCGGCCCAGGCCAGCAGCAGGCAGGCGCAGGCGGCGTCGGCGTCACGCTGCACGGTGGCGTGGCGGCAGGCGGCCACCAGGTTGTCGAGCTCGATGCACTGCTGTGCCGTGGCCGCCGCTTCGGTGAGCGTGGCGCAGTGGCGGTGGTGGCGCGTGCGCGCGGCCAGCTGCAGCGCCGGGCCGCTGCCCGGGAAGGCCGACGGGGCCTGCAACTGCTGCGCGGCGTAGTCCTGCACGCTGCGCAGCAGTCCGAGCCGGCCGTCGGCCTGCGCGCGCAGCAGCGACTTGTCGACCAGCGACTGCACCAGGTCGAACAGCCACGGGCTGTCGTCGCCGCAGGCCGCGAGGTCGACCACGGCCTGCGCCGCGGCCAGCGTGCAGCCGCCCTCGAACACCGACAGCTGCGCCAGCGTGGCGCGCTCGGCGGCGTTCAGGAGGTCCCACGACCAGGCCAGCGTGGCCTGCAGCGTGGCCTGGCGGTCGGGCCGGCCGCCGCGCGAAGCCAGCAGCCGGAAGCGGTCGCCCATGCGCGCCAGCAGCTGCGCCGGCGGCAGCACGCTCACGCGCGCGGCGGCCAGCTCCACCGCCAGCGGCAGGCCGTCGAGCAGGGTCACGAGCTGCTGCACCTGCACGGCGTCGCTGCGGGCGGCGTCGTAGCCCGACCAGGCGGCGCGGGCGCGCGCATGGAACAGCGCCACCGCGTCGGCCACCGGCAGCGGGTCCAGCGCCAGCGCGTGTTCGCCGCGCAGGCCCAGCAGTTCGCGCGAGGTCGCGATGCAGCGCAGCTCGGGCGCGGCGTCGAGCCAGGCCTCCAGCGTCGGGCTGGCCGCGCGCACCAGGTGTTCCACGTTGTCCAGCACCAGCAGGCAGCGGCCGTGGCCGGCCAGCGCGCGGCCGAGTTGGTGCGCCGGCGCGGCGCCCAGCGGCACGTCGAGCGCCTGGGCCACGGCATGCAGCAGGCCGTCCAGCCCGCGTGCCGGGGCCAGGTCGCAGAACCACACGCCGCCCGGGTACGCGCCCAGCCAGGCCCAGCCGTAGCGCAGCGCCAGCCGGGTCTTGCCGATGCCGCCGGCGCCGTGCAGCGTGACCAGCCGCGTGCCGCCCTGGAAGGCGTGCACCAGCGCGCGCAGGTCGGCGGCGCGGCCGAAGAACGCGTCGCGCTCGCCGGGCAGGCGGCGCGGCACGTCGGCGACGCTGACCCACTGGCCCTCGCGCTGCACCACGCGCTGCGACTTCTCGCTGTCGGGGGGCGGCGTGAACGGCGCGCCGTCGTCGCCGATCTCGAACACCGCCTGCGGCACGTCCACGCCGCGCATGCGCCAGTGGCCGTGCTGCTGGCAGCGCCAGGGGCCGCCGTGCAGCGCGGCGGCGGCGCTGTCGCTGGCGAGCGTCTGCCCGCCCTGCGCCAGCGCCATCAGCCGCGCCGCCACCGCGCGTGCGATGCCGATCACCTCGAAGGGCTTGGCGCCCAGCGCCACGTCTTCGGCGCTGTTCTGGCGCAGCGTCACCAGGCCGGTGTGCAGCCCGGCGCGCGCCTGCAGCGGCACCGGCAGCGCGGCCAGCAGGCGGTGGTAGGCCACCACGAAGCCGGCGGCATCGGCAGGCTGCTCAAAGAGCACGAAGAAGCCGTCGCTGCGGTCGATCTCGTGGCCGCGCCACTGGCGCAGCAGGTCGCGGAAGCCGCGGTCGTGGCGGTCCCACAGCGGCGCCATGCCACCGTCGCCCAGGCGGGTGTTGACCTCCGTGCTGCCCACCAGGTCGGTGTAGAGCAGCGTGCGCTCCATCTCCATCGCGCGGGACTGTAGCGCAGCGCTGTCGGGCGCTGGCTGCTGGCCGGTTGCGACGCCAACTGCCTGAGCGTCAGACAGTTCTGGAGACGTCGCATGCCTGAAAAGAAGACATCCCTGCTGCGCGACTGTCTTGGTGTCAGGCGAAGTGGAACCAAACCCAAGGGTTTGCACTGACGTGGTGCGCACGGCACAGCGCTTGCGAACAGGGCTGCCCATCGCCCACAGGAGACACCCCATGCAGCGTCGACTCGTTCCCTTCGCCCTGACCGCCCTTGCCGCCCTGGCCGTGGCCGGCAGCCCGGCCCTGGCCCAGTCGGGCAAGGACGTGAAGATCGCCATCATCGTCAGCAAGACCGGCCCGCTGGAAGCCTATGCGAAGCAGACGCTGGTCGGCTTCGCGCTCGGCCTGGAGTACGCCACCGGCGGCACGATGGCGGTGGCCGGCCGCAAGATCACCGTGATCGAGAAGGACGACCAGGGCAAGCCCGACGTGGGCAAGGCCGCACTGGCCGCTGCCTACGCCGACGACAAGGTCGACCTCGCCGTGGGCCCGGTGGCCAGCCCGGTGGCGCTGGCGATGCTGCCGGTGGCCGAGGAGTACAAGAAGATCCTGCTGGTGGAGCCGGCCGTGGCCGACAGCATCACCGGCGACAAGTGGAACAAGTACATCTTCCGCACCGGCCGCAACAGCAGCCAGGACGCCGCCGCCAACGCCGCGGCGCTCGACCAGCCGGGCAACGTGATCGCCGTGCTGGCCAACGACAACGCCTTCGGCCGCGACGGCGTGAAGGCCGCCAGGGACTTCACCAAGAAGGCCAAGATCGTCCACGAGGAATACCTGCCCGTGGGCACGACCGACTTCACCGCCGGCCTGCAGCGCATCATCGACAAGCTCAAGGACCAGCCGGGCAACAAGTACCTGTCGGTGGGCTGGTCGGGCAGCCCGACGCCGTTCCCGAAGATCGCCGACCTGGAGCTGGAGAAGCGCTACGGCATCAAGCTCGCCACCGGCGGCAACATCCTGCCGGCGATGGTGGCCTACAAGAGCTTCCCGGGCATGGAAGGCGCGCTGTACTACTACTTCGGCATCCCGAAGAACAAGGTCAACGAGTGGCTGGTCGCCAACCACTACAGCCGCTACAAGAGCCCGCCCGACTTCTTCACCGCCGGCGGCATGAGCGCCGCCATCGCGGTGGTCGAGGCGCTGAAGAAGACCGGCGGCGACACCAGCACCAACAAGCTCATCGCGACGATGGAAGGCATGAGCTTCGAGACGCCCAAGGGCACGATGACCTTCCGCAAGGAAGACCACCAGGCGATGCAGGACATGTACCACTTCCGCATCAAGAACGACCCCGCCTTCGCGTGGGGCGTGCCGGAGCTGGTGCGCGTGATCCCGGCCAGCGAGCTGCAGATCCCCATCCGCAACAAGCGCTGACGTCCGCCCCGCCGTGCTCGAGACCCAGGACCTCACGATCCGGTTCGGCGGCCACGTGGCCGTCGACCGCGTCTCGTGCCGCTTCGCGCCGGGCACGCTGACGTCCATCGTCGGTCCCAACGGCGCCGGCAAGACGACGTACTTCAACCTCGTCAGCGGCCAGCTGCCGGCCAGCGCCGGGCGCGTGCTGCTCGATGGCGAGGACATCACCGCGCTGCCGGCGCCGCTGCGCACGCGGCGCGGCCTGGGCCGGGCGTTCCAGCTGACGCAGCTGTTCCCGAACCTGTCGGTGCTGGAGAACGTGCGCCTGGCGGTGCAGGCCCGCGCGCAGGGCAGGGCCGCTGCGGGCCTGCTGGGCGGAGGGCTGGACCTGTTCAAGGTGTGGCTCGACCGCAGCACCTGGATCGACGAGTCGCACGCGCTGCTGCGCCAGGTGCAGCTGGGGGACAAGCACGCCGTGCCGGCCGCGGCGCTGCCGCACGGCGACCAGCGCAAGCTGGAGGTGGCGCTGCTGATGGCGCTGGACCCCAAGGTCTACATGTTCGACGAGCCCACTGCCGGCATGAGCGTCGACGACGTGCCGGTGATCCTGGACCTGATCCGCGCGCTGAAGGCGAAGCAGGACCGCTGCATCCTGCTGGTCGAGCACAAGATGGACGTGGTGCGCGCGCTGTCCGACCGCATCGTCGTGCTGCACAACGGGCAGCTCGTGGCCGACGGCGAACCCGCGGCCGTCATCGCCAGCCCCGTGGTGCAGCAGGCCTACCTCGGCGTCGCTGACGCCGAGGTAGGCCTTGCGGCCGAGCCCGACGACTCCCCCACCCGGCCCTCCCCCTCCAAGAGGGGGAGCTCCCAGCATGTCTGACCCTTTGCTCCAGCTTGCCGGGGTGCACACGCACATCGGCGCGTACCACATCCTGCACGGCGTGGACCTGCAGGTGCCCGCAGGCCAGGTGACGATGCTGCTGGGCCGCAACGGCGCCGGCAAGTCCACCACGCTGCGCACCGTGATGGGCCTGCACGCGGCCAGCCGGGGCAGCGTCACGTTCCGCGGCCAGCCGATCGCCGAGCGCGAGACGCCCGACATCGCGCAGCTGGGCATCGCCTACGTGCCCGAGACCATGGGCATCTTCAGCGACCTCACGGTGCAGGAGAACATGGTGCTGGCCGCCCGCACCGCGCGCCATGCGGGGGCCCTGGACCGCGCCCGGCTCGACTGGATCTTCGACCTCTTCCCCGCGCTGAAGAAGTTCTGGCTCTACCCGGCCGGCAAGCTCAGCGGTGGCCAGAAGCAGATGCTGGCGGTGGCGCGCGCCATCATCGAGCCGCGCGCGCTGATCCTGATCGACGAGCCCAGCAAGGGCCTGGCGCCGTCGATCGTGCAGAACCTGATCGCGGCGCTGCGCGCGCTGAAGGCGCAGCGCACCACCATCCTGCTGGTCGAGCAGAACTTCCAGATGGCGCGCGCGCTGGGCGACACGGTGGCCGTGATGGACGACGGCCGCGTCGTGCACAGCGGCGCGATGGCCGAACTGGCCGAGGACGAACGGCTGCAGCACCGGCTGCTGGGCCTGTCGCTGGGAGCGCACCAATGAACACCGCCACCACGGTCCCGGCCGCAGCGCCGGCTGCCGAGGCCATCCCCCGGACCCGCTTCGACTGGAAGCCCGTGCTGCTGCTGCTGGCCGTGATGGCGCTGGCCGTGCCGGCGGTGGGCAGCACCAGCAGCTGGATCACGCTGACCGTGGCCGGCCTCGCGATGGGCCTCATCGTCTTCGTCATCGCCTCGGGCCTGACGCTGGTGTTCGGCCTGATGGACGTGCTGAACTTCGGCCACGGCGTGTTCATCGCGCTCGGCGCGTTCGTGGCCACCAGCGTGATGGGCTACGGCGCCGGCGCGGGCTGGAACGGCTTCGCCAGCGTCTTCGCCGCGATGCTGGTGGCGATGGCCGTGGCCGGCGCCGTGGGCTGGGCCTTCGAGCGCGTGATCGTGCGTCCCGTGTACGGCCTGCACCTGAAGCAGATACTCATCACGATGGGCGGCATGATCGTCGGCGAGGAGATCATCAAGGTCATCTGGGGCCCGCTGCAGATCGCGCTGCCGCTGCCCGACGTGCTGCGCGGCGCCTGGTACGTGGCCGACGCCGGCATCGAGAAGTACCGCGTGCTGGCAGCGGCCATCGGCCTGGTGGTGTTCGGCGCGCTGGTGTTCACGCTCAACCGCACGAAGATCGGCCTGCTGATCCGCGCCGGCGTGCAGGACCGCAGCATGGTCGAGGCGCTGGGCTACCGCATCCGCCGGCTGTTCGTCGGCGTCTTCGTCGCCGGCTCGGCGCTGGCCGGGCTGGGCGGCGTGCTCTGGGGGCTGTACCAGCAGAGCGTGATCCCGCAGATCGGCGCGCAGGTCAACGTGCTGATCTTCATCGTCATCATCATCGGCGGCCTGGGCAGCACCTTCGGCTGCTTCGTCGGCGCGCTGCTGGTCGGGCTGATGGCCAACTACACCGGCTTCCTGGCCCCGAAGGTGGCGCTGTTCTCCAACATCGCGCTGATGGTGGGCATCCTGCTGTGGCGCCCGCAGGGGCTGTACCCGGTGACGAACCGCTAGTCATGGTGCCCCCAAGCCCCTGCTGACCATGCTCAACCGCATCCTTTCCCACGATCTCCCCCGCAGCCGCTGGCTCGGCCTGGCACTGCTGGCCATCCTGGTGGTGCTGGCGCTGGCGCCGTTCCTGTTCCCGGGTGCGAAGTCGATGTCGGTGGTGGCGAAGATCCTGGTCTTCATCCTGCTGGTGGCCAGCTACGACCTGCTGCTGGGCTACACCGGCATCGTCAGCTTCGCGCACACCATGTTCTTCGGCATCGGCGCCTACGGCGTGGCGATCGCCAGCGACAGGCTCGGGCCCGGCTGGGGCGCGGTGCTGCTGGGCCTGGGCGTGGCGGTGCTGGCCTCGGTGCTGCTGTCGCTGCTGATCGGCCTGTTCAGTCTGCGCGTGAAGGCCATTTTCTTCGCGATGATCACGCTGGCCGTGGCCTCGGCCTTCATGACGCTGGCCTCGCAGCTGAGCGACTTCACCGGCGGCGAAGACGGCCTGAGCTTCAAGAACCCCGCGTGGCTGAGTCCGAGCTTCGAGCCCTTCGAGACCGAGGTGCTGGGACTGCTGATCGACGGCCGGGCGCTCACCTACTGGCTGATGTACGCGGTGGTGCTGGGCCTGTTCCTGCTGCTGCTGCGCATCGTGAACTCGCCGTTCGGGCGTGTGCTGCAGGCCATCCGCGAGAACGACTTCCGCGCCGAGGCCATCGGCTACCGCACGGTGGTCTACCGCACGCTGTCGAACGTGCTGTCGGCGCTGTTCGCCACCATCGCCGGCGCGCTGCTGGCGCTGTGGCTGCGCTACACCGGGCCCGACACCACGCTCAGCTTCGAGATCATGCTGGACATCCTGCTGATCGTCGTCATCGGCGGCATGGGCACGATGTACGGCGCGGTGATCGGCGCCGTGCTGTTCGTCGTGGCGCAGAACTACCTGCAGGACGGGCTGAAGCTCGCAGCCGCCGCGGTCGAGGGCGTGCCGGTGCTGAGCGCCGTGCTCACGCCCGACCGCTGGCTGCTGTGGCTGGGCGTGCTGTTCGTGCTGTCGGTCTACCACTTCCCCACCGGCGTCGTGGGGCGCCTGCGCGCGCTGCGGGGAGCCGCCCGGTGAGCACGCCGCGCTCGCACTACGTGGTGTGCGCCGGGCGCGAGCTGCACGTCACCGAATGGGGCGCCGGCCACGCCGAGGTGGTGGTGGCCTGGCACGGCCTGGCGCGCACCGGGCGCGACATGGACCACATCGCCGCGCACCTGTCCGACCGCTACCGCGTGCTGTGCCCGGACACGCTCGGCCGCGGCCTCAGCCAGTGGAGCCCGGCGCCCGCCACCGAGTACTGCCTGGCCTTCTACGAGCGCCTGGCGGTGGACCTGCTGCAGCACTTCGGCGTGCAGCGCTGCCACTGGCTGGGCACCTCGATGGGCGGCGCCATCGGCCTGAAGGCCGCGGCCGGCGCGCTCGGCGGCCGCATCCGCCGCCTGGTGCTCAACGACATCGGCCCGCAGCTGGCCGAGTCCGCCGTCGCGCGCATCCGCAGCTACGCCGGCCAGCCGCCGGCGTTCGCGACGATGGGCGAACTGGAGCAGTACTTCCGCACCGTCTACGCGCCCTACGGCTGGCTCAGCGACGCCCACTGGCGGCTGCTGACCGAGACCTCGATGCGCCGCCTGCCCGACGGCCGCGTCACGCCGCACTACGACCCGGCGATGGTGCTGCAGTTCACGCACCACCCCGACGACTACCTGCAATGGGACGCCTGGGACCAGCTGACGCTGCCGGTGCTGTGCCTGCGCGGCGAGCACTCCGACCTGCTGCTGCCCGAGACCGCCGACGCGATGCGCCAGCGCGGGCCGCGCGCGGTGGTGGCCACCATCGCCGGCTGCGGGCACGCGCCGGCGCTGAACACCCCCGAGCAGTTCGCGCTGGTGGAGCGCTTCTTCGCCGGCGACTAGGGCCGCACGCTAGCGCCGGAAGCGCCCGTCACTGCCGATGATCGACAGGTCGGCGAAGTCCAGGCCGCTGTGGTCGGTGGGGCTGAAGCTCACTTCCAGCCCGCCAATGTCGACGCGGCGGAAGCCGTTCAGCGCCTGCTGCAGGCCGGCGCGCGTGGGGTTGTTGCCGGCGCGGCGCAGGCCTTCGACCAGGACCTTGGCCGCCGCGAAGCCTTCCAGCATCTGCGGCGTCACGCCGTCCATGCCCGCGGCACGGGCGAGGTCGTTGGCCTGGCGCACGAAGGCGCTGGACATCGAGCGTTCGTGCGGGAACACCTGCGTCACGATGGTGCCGGCCGCATGCTCGCCCATCTGCTTGATGAAGCCGCCCGAGGCGTTGTTCGACAGCGTCACGATCTGCGCCCGCGAGCCGGCGGTGCGCAGCTGCTTGGTGCCGTCGGCCACCACGGCGGCGGCGGCGACGAAGACGATGGCCTGCGCATCGGCGGCCAGCGCCTGCTTCACGATCGGTGCCAGGTCGGGCTTGGCGCGGTCGAACTTCTCGACGAACACCGGCTTGCGCCGGGCGGCGTCGAAGCCCTTCATCGCACCGGCGGCGCCGTCGGCGCCGAAGGAGTCGTCCACGTGCACGAGCGCGATGCGTTCGACGCCCACGGTGGCCAGGTGCGTGACCGCCTTCTCGGCTTCGCGCTGGTAGGTGGCGCGCACGTTGAAGATCCACGGGTGCACCGGCCGGTGCAGCACCATCGCGCCGGTGGACGGGGCGACCAGCGGCACCTCGAACTGCTCCAGCAGCGGGCGGATCGCCTCGGTGTGCGGCGTGCCGCGGGTCATGAACAGCGCCAGCACGTTGCGCTCGGTGATCAGCTTGCGGGCGTTTTCGGCCGCCAGCTTGGGCTCGAAGCGGTCGTCGAGCGTCACCACCTCGATGCGGCGGCCGTTGATGCCGCCGGCGGCGTTGGTGGCGTCGAAGAACAGCTTCGCGCCGTCGATGTTCTCCTTCACGCCGGCGGCCACCGGGCCGCTGACGCCCGTGGTCTGCCCGATCAGCAGGTTCTGCGCCAGCGCCACGCCGGCCAGGGGTGCTGCGGACAACAGCAGGAGCAGGGAACGCCAGCGCTTCACCATCCGGGAGCCTCGTGCACAGGGAAAGGGCTCTCAAGCATAGGCGCTGGCCGTCGCGCGCACGTGACGCCCGCGGCAGGAAATGCCGGGATGCCAGAATCTTTTCATGTTCCGCGCCCCTCCCCAGGCCCTTGCCGCCGCCGTGGCCGGCCTGCTGCTGGCCGCGGCCGGCGCGGCCTGGATCGCGCAGCGCGACCTCGACGCCCGCCGTGCCGCGTTCGAGACCGAGGCGCGCATCGCGCACCGGCTGCTGAGCCAGCGCGCGGTGCAGCACGAGGCCATCCTGGCGACGCTGGCCCTGCTGCAGCCCGGCAGCGGCGCCGAGGCCGCGCCCGAGCAGCGCCTGCCCGCGCTGGTGCCCCAGGTGCAGCGCGTGCTGCGGCGCGACCGCGACGGTGCCTGGCCCGGCGCCGCCGCCGAGGCCGCGGTGCTGGCGCGGGCCGAGACCGCCTCGCGCCAGGCGGGCCGCGCCGTGCTGGCGGCGGCCGATCTCGCCGCCGGCCGCTACACGCTGGTGCGCGCCGCCGAACCCGCCAGCTTCGCGCTGCAGATGGACCTGGACATGCTGGTGCCGCAGGCCTCGGGCGAGTGGACGCTGCTGCGCGATGGCGCTGCGCGTGTCGTGCTGGCGCACGGTGCGCAGCAGCGCGTGTGGGCGCCGGGGCGGGGGGTCGCCGAGGACGGCGGCGGCTGGCGCTTCGACTTCGCCAAGCCGCTGGCCAGCGACAGCCAGCCGTTCGAGCTGCGCCTGGCGCAGCGCGTGGGCTGGGCGCAGCTGCCTTGGGGCCCGATGCTGGCGTGGGCCGTGACCGTGGCCGTGGTGCTGGGGGCGTTGGTGGCCGCGGGCAGCGCCTGGCAGCGCCAGCGCAGCGAGCGCCGGCGTGCCCGTGAACTGCTGCGCCTGGGGCAGGTGGGTCGGCTGAACGCGCTGGGCGAGCTGGCCGCGGGCATGGCGCACGAGCTGAACCAGCCGCTGACCGCCGTGCTGGCCAGCACGCAGGCGGCACGCCGGCTGCTGGACGACGACCCGCCGGCGCTGGACACCGCGCGCGACGCGATGGCCCAGGCCGTGCAACAGGCGCGCCGCGCCAGCGAAGTGCTGGGCCGGCTGCGGCGCAGCGTCGAGCGGCCCGCGGTCGGCGCGCAGTTGCAGCCCTTGAAGCTGGAGCCGGCGCTGCGCGACGCGCTCGACCTGCTGCAGCCCGAGTGCCGCCGCCTGGGCGTGGTGCCGCAGCTGCAGTGCGAACCGCCGGGGCTGGCGGTGCTGGCCGAGCCGGTGGCGCTGGAGCAGATCGTGCACAACCTGCTCAGCAACGCGCTGCAGGCGCTGGCCCAGGTGCCCGAGGCCGAACGCCGGCTGCTGCTGCGCGCGGCGCCGCACGCCGGCCAGGTGCGGCTGCAGGTCGTCGACAGCGGCCCCGGCATCGCGCCCGAGGCCCTGCCGCGGCTGTTCGAGCCCTTCTTCAGCACGCGCGACGGCGGCCTCGGCCTGGGCCTGAGCCTGTGCGAGTCGCTGGCCGCCGGCCTGGGCGGCAGCCTGAGCGCACACGCCGCGGCGCCGCGCGGCGCCGAGTTCCGCCTCGACCTGCAGCCCGCAACGCCATGACCCTGCACGCCGCGCCCACCGCCCCGACCTCGCCGCTGATCCACCTGATCGACGACGACGCCGCGGTGCGCGACAGCCTGGCGCTGCTGATCGGCACCGTCGGGCTGCGCGTGCAGACCTGGGCCGACCCGCTGGCCTTCCTGCAGCACTTCGACCGCGACGGCATCGGCGCCATCGTGCTCGACGTGCGCATGCCCGGCATCGGCGGCCTGGCGGTGCTCGAGCGGCTGGTGGCCGAAGGCGTGGACCAGCCGGTGGTGATGCTCACCGGCCACGGCACCGTGGACCTGTGCCGCCGCGCCTTCAAGTCGGGCGCGGCCGAGTTCCTGGAGAAGCCGGTCGACGACGAACTGCTGCTGGAAACGCTGCAGCAGGCCATCCGCACGCACGTGCGCTCGCGCCAGCGCCACCAGGCCGACCGCCAGGCACGCGAGCGCCATGCGCGGCTGAGCGAGCGCGAACGCGAGGTGCTGTCGCTGATCGTCGGCGGCCTCACGAACAAGGAGATCGGCCGTGCGCTGCAACTGAGCCCGCGCACGGTGGAGACGCACCGCGCCAACCTGTTCGCGAAGCTGGAGACGCCCACGCTGGCGGCGCTGATCCGCCAGTACGCGGAACTGGCCGAACAGGGCGCTCCGTAGTTCTACGCAGCCGCGCGCGTAGCCGGCCGCATGGCGCCGGCGGCGGCCGGTTCCTACAGTGGCGGCACGGTCTGCACACGGACCGCCACCACTGGAGAAGACACCGATGAAGACCCCCCGCCGCAGCGTGATCGCCGCCCTCGCCGCCACCGCCACCTTGTTCGCCGGCGCCACCGCGCAGGCCCAGGCCGTGCGCACCGAACGCAACATGTCGCTCGACCTCGCGACGCAGCTGGCGGCGCAGACCGTGGCCGCGTGCAGCGCCGCCGGCCACAACGTCACCGCCACCGTGGTCGACCGTGCCGGCGGCGTGCGCGCCGTCGCCCGGGCCGACAACGCCGGCCCGCACACGCTGGAAGCCAGCCGCCTGAAGGCCTACACGTCGGCGTCGGCGAAGAACACGACGCTGGCGATGATGGAAGCGGCGCAGAAGAACCCGGCCGCCGCCAACCTGGTGCACATCCCTGGCTACCTGCTGCTGGGCGGCGGCGTGCCGGTGAAGGTGGGCAACGAGGTCATCGGCGCGGTGGGCGTGGGCGGCGCGCCCGGCGGCCACCTCGACGAGCAGTGCGCCACGGCCGCCATCGGCAAGCTGCAGGCGCTGCTGCAATGAAGCGCCGCGCCGCGCTGTCGCTGCTGCTGGCCGCCGCGGCCGGCGCCCGCGCCCAGGTGGCGCCGACGGCGCAGGAAGCCGCGCGCTACACCGGCCTGCATGCCGCCGCGCACCGCGGCGACCTGGCCGCGCTGCGCACGCTGCTGGCCGGCGGGGCCGCGGTCGACGCGCGCGACGGCCGGGGCCGCACGCCGCTGCACGTGGCCACCTTCGCGCGGCAGCGCGAGGCGGTCCGCCTGCTCGCCGGCGCCGGCGCGCAGCTCGGCGTGCTGGAAGACGACCGCTACGACGCCGTCACCATCGCCGCCGTGGCCGACGACGAAGAGACGCTGCGCGTGCTGCTGCAGCTGGGCGCCAGCGCCCGGCTGGTGACGAGCCGCTACGACGGCACGGCGCTGATCGCCGCGGCGCACCTGGGCCACGACGGCGTCGTGCGCCAGCTGATCGCCGCCGGCGCGCCGCTGGACCACGTCAACAACCTGCACTGGACGGCGCTGATCGAGGCCATCGTGCTGGGCGACGGCGGCCCGCGCCACCAGGCGACGCTGGCGGCGCTGCTGCAGGCCGGTGCCAGCACGCGTCTGACCGACCGCAGCGGCGCCACGCCGCTGGCGCTGGCCCGGGCACGCGGCTACGCCGCGATGGTGCGGCAGCTCGAGGCGGCCGGCGCGCGCTGAGGAACGGTGCCGGGGGCGCCCGGTGCTTCAGGCGTTCGAGCGGAAGCGTGCGAACAGCCAGTCCAATGGCCCGAAGGCCCGGCGCCGCGCCGCCGGGGCCGCGCCGCGCTGCAACTGCGTGCTGCTGCGCATGGCCGGCACGCTGGCAATGCGGTCCACCGGCCGCAGCGGCGCCTTCGCGCTGCGTTCCGCCACGGCGGCCTCGCGCCAGGCCTGGTGCAGCCAGTCGAGGATGGGCTGCCACTGCGCCAGGTCGGCCTCGGTCCGGGCACCGGGCAGGTCGAACAGCGTCAGCCCCTGCTGCGCGGAGCGCACGTAGGCCTGCGCCTCGCGCACGCCGCCCAGGTAGGGGTGGCCGTGTTCGGCGGCCCAGGCCTGCAGCTCGGCCGCGGCCTTGCTGCGCGCGTCGAGCCGCATGCCCACCATCGCCACGGCACAGCGGCCGCTGGCCACGCGCGGCAGCGTGCGCAGCTCCTCGAGGCAGGCGGCGGCGGATTCGCGGTCGAAGGCCGATGCGCACAGCGGCACGAGCACGGCGTCGGCCACCATCACCGCGCGCGCCAGCTCGCTGCCGCGCAGCCCGCCGGGCGTGTCGAGCACCACGTGCGTGATGCCGCCGGGCGGTCGCAGCACGCTGCGCGTGTCCACGGCCCAGCCGACGATGGGCGCGTCGTGCGCCGCGGCCTGCTCGGCGCGGCGCTTCAGCCAGCCCAGCGACGACTGCTGGCGGTCCACGTCGCCCAGCATCACGCGCCAGCCGCTGCGCGCGCAGTGGGCGGCCAGGTGCGTGGCGAGCGTGCTCTTGCCGCTGCCCCCCTTGCGGTTGATGACGGCGACGACGGGCATGGTCGGCCTGCGGGTGGGTTGGGTGGGTTCTGACTGGGGCCCGATTACATCACCGAAGCCGGGCCGGGCTGCCGCGGATCAGGCCCGGGTTGGCCCGGCAGTTCTGCGCCGCCCGCCGGCACGATGCGTCCCGCGTTCCTACAATGCCCGGTTCCGTGTTGCCGAAGCCCCTTCCATGACCGGTCTGATCCGCATCCGTGGTGCCCGCCAGCACAACCTGAAGAACCTGGACCTGGACATCCACACCGGCGAGCTGACCGTCGTCACCGGGCCCAGCGGCTCCGGCAAGTCCAGCCTGGTCTTCGACACGCTGTACGCGGAAGGGCAGCGGCGCTATGTCGAGACCTTCAGCGCCTACGCGCGCCAGTTCCTCGACCGCATGGACCGCCCGGCGGTCGACCGCGTGGACGGCGTGCCGCCGGCCATCGCGATCGACCAGACCAACCCGGTGCGCACCAGCCGCAGCACGGTCGGCACGATGACCGAGCTGAACGACCACCTGAAGCTGCTGTTCGCGCGCGCCGCGCAGCTGTTCGACGCGCAGACCGCGCTGCCGGTGCGGCACGACACGCCCGAGACCATCTACGACGAGCTGCAGCGCCGTGCTGCCGAAGCCGGTGACCCGCGCCTCGTGCTGACGTTCCCGGTGGAACTGCCCGCCGACACCACGGCCGAGCAGCAGGATCAGTGGCTGTCGGCCAGCGGCTTCACGCGCGTGCAGGCCGAGCGCGTGGACGGCACGCGCAAGATCCTCGACGTGGTGGCCGACCGCTTCCGCCTTGGCGGCGCCGAGCGGGTGCGCGTGATGGAGGCCATCGAGCTGGCGCTCAAGCGCGGCAGCGGCCGGCTCAACGTCTTCGTCGGCGATGCGCCCGCCGAGGGCGGCAGCCCCACGCAGTGGAAGTACAGCACCGGCCTGCACTGCCCCGAGAGCGACCGCCGCTATGCCGACCCGCAGCCGGCGATGTTCAGCTTCAACAGCGCCTACGGCGCCTGCGACACCTGCCGCGGCTTCGGCCGCGTGATCGGCGTCGATTTCGGCCTCGTCATCCCCGACGAGCGCAAGACGCTGCGCAACGGCGCCATCAAGCCGATGCAGACGCCGGCCTGGAAGGACTGCCAGGACGACCTGGTGAAGTACGCGGGCGAGGCCGGCATCCCGCGCGACACGGCCTGGAACATGCTGACGCCGGCGCAGCGCGACTGGGTCATCGAAGGCTCGCCGCACTGGACCGGCAACTGGAACAAGCAGTGGTACGGCGTGCGCCGGTTCTTCGAGTACCTCGAGAGCAAGGCCTACAAGATGCACATCCGCGTGCTCTTGTCGAAGTACCGCAGCTACACGCCCTGCACCGTGTGCGGCGGCGCGCGGCTGAAGCTGGAGGCACTGCTGTGGCGCATGGGCGAGAAGGCCGAGGCCGACGTCGTGCTGCCGCCGGCGCAACGCTTCCTGCCGATCGGCGCCAGCTGGAGCCGTGCGCAGCTCGAAGCGCTGCCCGGCCTGCACCTGCACGACCTGATGCAGCTCAGCATCGAGCGCCTGCGCCGCTTCTTCGACGGCCTGACGCTGCCCAGCACGCTGCTCGACGAGGCGCTGAAGCTGCTGCTGGACGAAGTGCGCACGCGGCTGAAGTACCTGTGCGACGTGGGCCTGGGCTACCTGACGCTGGACCGCCAGAGCCGCACGCTCAGCGGCGGCGAGGTGCAGCGCATCAACCTCACCACCGCCCTGGGCACCAGCCTCGTGAACACCATGTTCGTGCTGGACGAGCCCAGCATCGGCCTGCACCCGCGCGACATGAACCGCATCGTGCAGGCCATGCACCGGCTGCGCGACGCCGGCAACACGCTGGTGGTGGTCGAGCACGACCCGGCCGTGATGCTGGCCGCCGACCGGCTGATCGACATGGGCCCGGGCCCGGGCGAGGGCGGCGGGCAGATCGTCTTCGACGGCTCGCCCGACGAGGCGCGCAGCGCCGACACGCTGACCGGCGCCTACCTCGGCGGCCGCAAGCAGGTGCACGCGGGCTTCCGCCGCCTGGTGGCCGAGAACACGCCGAAGCTGGTGCTCGAAGGCGCACGCGACCACAACCTGAAGGGCGTCGACGTCGCGTTTCCGCTGCAGCGCCTGGTGGTCGTCACCGGCGTCAGCGGCAGCGGCAAGAGCACGCTGATCCAGGACGTGCTGTACCCGGCGCTGGCGCGCCACTTCGGCAAGCCCACCGAGACCCCCGGCGCGCACGACCGCCTGCTCGGCAGCGACCTGCTCAGCGACGCGGTGTTCGTGGACCAGAGCCCGATCGGCAAGACCGCGCGGTCCAACCCCGCCAGCTACGTCGGCGCCTTCGACGAACTGCGCAAGCTCTTCGCCGACGCGCCGCTGGCCCGCGAGCGCAGCTACACCGCCGGCACCTTCAGCTTCAACGCCGGCGACGGCCGCTGCCCCACCTGCGGCGGCAGCGGCTTCGAGCACGTGGAGATGCAGTTCCTCAGCGACGTGTACCTGCGCTGCCCCGACTGCGACGGCCGCCGCTACCGCACCGAGGTGCTCGACGTGAAGGTGGTGCGCGGGCCGATGCAGCTGAGCATTGCCGACGTGCTGGACCTCACCGTGGCCGAGGCCGCGCACTGGTTCCAGAACGACCGCGAGGTGGTGGCGCGGCTGCAGCCCATCATCGACGTCGGCCTGGACTACGTGCGCCTGGGCCAGCCCGTGCCCACGCTCAGTGGCGGCGAGGCGCAGCGCCTGAAGCTGGCCGGCTTCCTGGCCGAGGCCGCGGCCAACCCGCGCCAGGCGGTGGCGAAGAAGGGCACGCTGTTCCTGTTCGACGAGCCTACCACCGGGCTGCACTTCGACGACATCGCCAAGCTCATGCGCGCGCTGCGCAAGCTGATGGACGCCGGGCACTCGCTGCTGGTGATCGAGCACAACCTCGACGTCATCCGCGCCGCCGACTGGATCGTCGACCTCGGCCCCGAAGGCGGCGAGGCCGGCGGCGAGCTGGTCTGCACCGGCACGCCCGACGACGTGATGGCGCACGCCACGTCGCACACCGGCGCGGCACTGCGCGAGTACGCGCACGCACTCGGTGCGGCCCCACGTGCCGAAGAGGGCAGACCTCTTCAAAGCGTGGTGCGCGCGCGCCGCCAGGCCGCGATGGCGGCCGACAACAGCATCCGCATCGTCAACGCGAAGGAACACAACCTGAAGAACCTGAGCGTGGAGATCCCGCGCGGCAAGTTCAACGTCGTCACCGGCGTCTCGGGTTCGGGCAAGAGCACGCTGGCCTTCGACATCCTGTTCAACGAGGGCCAGCGGCGCTACCTCGAATCGCTGAACGCCTACGCGCGCAGCATCGTGCAGCCGGCGGGCCGGCCCGAGGTGGACGCGGTCTACGGCATCCCGCCGACGGTGGCCATCGAGCAGCGGCTCAGCCGCGGCGGCCGCAAGAGCACGGTGGCCACCACCACCGAGGTCTGGCACTTCTTGCGCCTGCTGTGGGTGAAGCTCGGCCTGCAGCACTGCACGAAGGACGGCGCGCCGGTGAAGGCGCAGAGCGCCGAGAGCATCGCCGCGCAGCTGCTGCGCGACCATGCCGGCCAGCACGTGGGCCTGCTGGCGCCGCTGGTGATCAACCGCAAGGGCGTCTACACCGACCTGGCCAAGTGGGCCAAGGCCCGCGGCCACACCCACCTGCGCGTGGACGGCGAGTTCCTGAGCCTGAACCCCTTCCCGCGCATCGACCGCTTCAAGGAACACACGCTGGAGCTGCCGGTCGGCGACATCGTCGTCGACCCCGCCAACGAAGCGGAACTGCGCGCGCTGCTGAGCAGGACGCTCGAGCTGGGCAAGGGCGTGCTGCACCTGCTGCACCCGCTGGACGGGCTGGCCGCGGCGATGGACACCGACGGCGGCACGGGCGCCGGCATCGGTGCCGTGAAGGTCTTCAGCACCAAGCGCGCCTGCCCGCAATGCGGCACCAGCTACCCCGAGCTGGACCCGCGCATGTTCAGCTACAACAGCAAGCACGGCTGGTGCGGCACCTGCGTCGGCACCGGCCTGGCGCTCACGCGCGAGCAGCGCAAGGCGCTGGACGACAGCGTGCGCGACGACGACGACAAGGGCCGCGAGCAGAGCTTCCCGAGCGAGGAGGCCGAGGTCGAGGGACTGACCGACACCGCCTGCCCCGACTGCCACGGCGCGCGGCTGAACCCCGCCGCGCGCGGCGTCACGTTCGAGGACCAGGCCATCGACGCCATCGCGCGGCTGTCGGTGCGCGAGACCCGCGCCTGGATCGCCGGCCTGCGCCTGCAGGGGCGCGACGCCGACATCGCGCGCGACGTGGTCAGCGAGATCGCCAGCCGGCTCGAATTCCTCGACGACGTGGGCCTGGGCTACCTGACGCTGGACCGCGCCGCGCCCACGCTCAGCGGCGGCGAGGCGCAGCGCATCCGCCTCGCGGCGCAGCTGGGCAGCAACCTGCAGGGCGTGTGCTACGTGCTCGACGAGCCCACCATCGGCCTGCACCCGCGCGACAACGGCATCCTGCTGGGCGCGCTGGCCAAGCTGGGCGACAAGGGCAACACGCTGGTCGTGGTGGAGCACGACGAGGACACCATCCGCCGTGCCGACCACATCATCGACATCGGCCCCAGCGCCGGCAAGCGCGGCGGCCGCCTGGTGGCGCAGGGCACGGTGGCCGACCTGTCGGCCGAGGCGACGTCGGTCACCGGCCGGCTGCTGAAGACGCCGCTGCGCCACCCGCTGCAGGCGCGCCGCGCCGTCACGCCCGACCTGCCGGCGCTGCAGCTCAGCGGCGCGACGCTGCACAACCTGCGCGCGGTGGACCTGCACGTGCCGCTGCAGCGGCTGGTGGTGGTGACCGGCGTCTCGGGTTCGGGCAAGAGCACGCTGGCGCGCGACGTGCTGCTGGCCAACGTGGCGCAGGCCGTGCAGCAGCGCCAGAGCGCCGCCGGCCGCGAGGCGCTGGCCGCGGGCCGCGGCCTGCCCTGGACCGGCTGCACCGCGCTGCGCGGCTACGAGCCGATCGACCGCGTGCTCGAGGTCGACCAGACCCCCATCGGCAAGACCCCGCGCAGCTGCCCGGCCACCTACATCGGCTTCTGGGACAGCATCCGCAGGCTCTTCACCGAGACGCTGGAAGCCAAGGCACGCGGCTATGCCTCGGCGCGCTTCAGCTTCAACACCGGCCAGGGCCGCTGCCCGGGCTGCGAAGGGCAGGGCATGAAGACCATCGCGATGAGCTTCCTGCCCGACGTGAAGGTGCCCTGCGACACCTGCCACGGCGCGCGCTTCAACCCCGAGACGCTGGCCGTCACCTGGCGCGGCCGGAGCATCGGTGACGTGCTGCAGATGGAGGTGGACGAAGCGGTCGGCTTCTTCGCCAGCATGCAAGCCATCGCGCATCCGCTGCAGCTGCTGCAGGACGTGGGCCTGGGCTACCTGACGCTGGGTCAGCCCAGCCCCACGCTGAGCGGCGGCGAGGCGCAACGCATCAAGCTCGTCACCGAGCTGAGCAAGGTGCGCGACGACGTCACGCGCCGCGGCAACAAGGCGCCGCACACGCTGTACGTGCTGGACGAGCCCACGGTGGGCCTGCACATGGCCGACGTGGAGCGCCTCATCCGCGTGCTGCACCGGCTGGTCGACGGCGGCCACAGCGTGGTGGTGATCGAACACGACCTGGACGTCATCGCCGAGGCCGACTGGGTGGTCGACCTGGGCCCCGAGGGCGGCAACGGCGGCGGCCGCGTGGTCGTCGCCGGTCCGCCCGAGGCCGTGGTGGCCGCGGGCTCGCACACCGGCGTGTCGCTGGCGCCGGTGCTGAGCAGGGACCGAGCCGGTGCTTGAGCACCGGCGAATGCTCTGCGAAGGCCCGACCCCTCCTTGGGTCGGGCTGGCGCGCACCGCCTGAGCTGCCTGGCCTCCATCACCCCGACCCATCGCTTTCCTTCTCCTGCACTGGACTCCATGAGCCACCTCTTCTCCCCCTGGCAGCTGGGCACGCTGCCGCTGGACAACCGCATCGTCGTGGCACCCATGTGCCAGTACTCGTGCGACGACGGCAATGCCGGCGACTGGCATGCCTTCCACCTCGGGCAGCTGGCGATGTCGGGTGCCGGCCTGCTGATCCTGGAGGCCACGGCCGTCACCGAGGACGGCCGCATCACCGCCGGCGACCTCGGGCTGTACAGCGACGCCAACGAGGCGGCGCTCGCCCGGCTGCTGCCCGCGCTGCGCCAGCACGGCCACGCGAAGCTGGCGGTGCAGCTGGCCCATGCCGGACGCAAGGCGTCCAGCGCCGAGCCCTGGAACGGCGGCCTGCAGGTGCCGCAGGCGCAGCCGCGCGGCTGGCAGGCGGTGGCGCCATCGGCCCTGCCGCACGGGGCCAGCGAGGAGCCGCCGCTGGCGCTGGACGACGCGGGCCTGGCCCGCGTGCGCGAGGGCTTCGTCCAGGCGGCCGTGCGCTGCGCACGGCTGGGGGTCGACGGCATCGAGATCCACGGCGCGCACGGCTACCTGCTGCACCAGTTCCTGTCGCCGCTGGCCAACCAGCGCACCGACGCCTACGGCGGCAGCCTGGCCAACCGCATGCGCTTCCCGCTGGAGGTGTTCGAGGCCGTGCGCGCCGCGTTCCCGGCCGAGCGTCCGGTGTGGCTGCGGCTGTCGGCCACCGACTGGGTGGAAGGCGGCTGGACGGTGGACGACGCCATCGTCTTCAGCCGCGCACTCGGCGAACGCGGCTGCGCGGCGATCCACGTCTCGTCGGGCGGCGTGTCGCCGCGGCAGCAGATTCCGATCGGCCCGGGCTACCAGGTGCCGCTGGCCGAGCGCATTCGCGCCGCCACGGGCCTGCCCACCATCGCGGTGGGGCTGATCACCGAGCCGGCGCAGGCCGAGGCCATCGTCGCCGAAGGCCGTGCCGACGCGGTGGCGCTGGCGCGCGCGATGCTGTACGACCCGCGCTGGCCCTGGCATGCCGCGGCCGCGCTGGGCGCGCGCGTCAACGCGCCGAAGCAGTACTGGCGCTCGCAGCCGCGCGAGCTGAAGGACCTGTTCGCGAACGCGCACTTCGGCCAGCGCTGAAGGCCGGGCCGGCGGGCCTGCTCAGCGGGCCGCCAGCACCCCGTCGGCCATCAGCCCCAGCACCTCGCGCGCATGCGTCCGCCGCTCGCGCGCGCCCGGCAGGTGCTGGCCGAGCGGGCCGTCGACGAACAGGCAGGCCAGGCCGTGCACCTGCGCCCAGTAGCCGCTGGCCAGCGCCTCGGTGTAGCGCTCGTCGTGCATCAGCCGCACCAGCCGGCCCAGTTCGCCGTGCGCGCGGTCGCCGGCGGCCATCGCCTCCGGAAAGCGCGTGGGATCGCACACGTCGGGGCGGAACATGATGCGGAACACGCCGGGGTGGTCGAGCGCGAAGCCGACGTAGGCCAGGCCCGACTCGATGACCAGCGTGCGCCGGCCGTCCAGCGCCGCGCGCTCGTTGGCGCGGGCCAGGCGGCGCGTGAGCTCGTCGAAGCCGTGTGTCACGAGCTCGGCCAGGATGGTCTCGCGGTCGGCGAAGTGGTGGTAGGGCGCCTGGTGCGTGACACCGGCGCGGCGCGCCACCTCGCGCATGCTCAGCGCAGCCACGCCGGCTTCTTCGAGCACGGACTCGGCGGTGTCGAGGATGCGCCGGCGCAGGTCGGCGGGTTCGGGGGCGGGGGGGCGCTTGGCCATGGGGCAGGGCGGGCAGAGGGAACGGTTCGGGCGCGTTGCGCTTGACAGTGTCTAGTGTAGTGCCTAGAGTCCGGCCATCGCTTGACACTGTCTAGTCGCCATGGATGCATCCCCCGACCTCGTGTTCCGCTACGCCAACGGCGTGGCGCTGCTGGCCTGGATCGCGCTCGCGGCATCGCCGGCCCCGGCACGCTGGAGCCCGTGGGTGCGCCGCATCACCGGCCGCGTGCTGCCGCTGGCCTTTGCCGTGGTCTACGTGGCGATGCTGGCGCTGCACTGGCCGGCCGAAGGCGGCTTCGGTTCGATCGCCGAGGTGCAGGCGCTGTTCGCGGTGCCGGGCGCGCTGGCCGCCGGCTGGATCCACTACCTCGCGTTCGACCTCTTCGTCGGCACCTGGATCGCCGAGCGCGGCGCGGCGCTGGGCCTGCCGCACTGGCAACTCGTGCCGCTGCTGCTGCTGACCTTCCTGTTCGGACCGGCCGGGCTGCTCGGCTTCGTGCTGCTGCGCGCGCTGCGCCGGCCTGCGTCGCTGCGCCTGGCGCCGGAGGCTGCGGCATGAACACCTTGACGATGGTCACCCCTGCCGCCCTGCGCCGCGGCTGGCTGGGCGCGCTGTTCGCGGGCGAGCGCCGCCTGGCGCTGTTCGGCCTGGTGATGGTGCTGGCGATGCTGCCCGCGCTCGTCGCGCTGGGCCTGGACGAACGCATGCTGCGCGGCGTGAACGTGTGGGTCAAGCCGCTGAAGTTCATGGCGTCCCTGGCGCTGTTCGCGTGGACCACCGCATGGTGCGTCGGCCTGCTGCCCGCAGCCCGGCGTCGCAGCCGCGCGGTCGCGGTGGTGGCCTGGACCATCGTCGTCGCCGGCAGCTTCGAGATCGTCTACATCACGCTGCAGGCGGCCCTCGGCGAGGCCTCGCACTACAACGTCGGCGACCCGCTGCACGGCGGGCTGTACACGCTGATGGGCGCGGCCGCACTGCTGATGACGGCGACGCAGCCGCTGCTGGCCTGGCAGATCCACCGCCACGGCCGGCCCGAGGTGCCGCTGCTGCTGCGCCGCGCCGTGGTGGCGGGGCTGGTCGCGACCTTCGTGCTGGGCGCCGGCGCGGGCGGCCTGCTCGGCGGCCTGCAGCCGCCGCCGGGTGCCGGGCTGCCGGTGGTCGGCTGGCACCTGCTGGGCGACCTGCGGCCGGCGCACTTCCTCGGCATGCACGCGCAGCAGCTGCTGCCGCTGGCGGGCTGGGTGTTCCTGCAGCGTGGCGGCGGCCCGGCGCTGCTGGTCTTCAGCGCCGCCTACGGCGCGCTGTGGGTGGTCGCGATGGGCTGCGGACTGGCGCTCGGCCCCCCGGGGTGAGTGCGGATGAGCGCGGGCGGATCGATGGGGCAGAATCGTTTGCACCTCACCGCCCCCTCTTCCGGAGACCAGCCATGAACCCGCTGCGCCATGTCGTCGTCCCCACCTTGCTGGCGCTCGTCGGCAGCGCCGCATCGGCGCAGGTGGTTCTGACCGCTTCCTCCTGGCTTGGCCCCACGCACACGCTGTCGGAAACGCAGAAGGAGTGGTGCACCCAGCTGGAGCAGAAGACCGCCGGCAAGGCGAAGTGCAACATCCTGCCGCGCGGCGTCTCGGCGCCCCCCGGCACGCTGGACGCCGTGCGCAACGGCCTGGCCGACCTCTCGTTCACGGTGCACGGCTACACGCCGGGCCGCTTCGTGCACACGCAGATGGCCGAGTTCGCCTTCGCCGGCGACTCGTCCGAAGCCACCTCGGTGGCCTTCCAGCGCCTGTACGCGCGCCACCCGGCCTTCGCCGAGGAGCACAAGGGCGTGAAGGTCCTGGCCGTGTTCACGCACGGCCCCGGCATCGTCTTCAACACCAAGCGGCCGGTGACCAAGCTCGAGGACCTCGCCGGCATGAAGTGGCGCGTGGGCGGCGGCATGGTCAACGAGATCAGCAAGGCGCTGGGCATGAACGTGACGCTCAAGCCCGCGCCCGAGAGCTACGAGCTGCTGTCCACCGGCGTGATGGACGGCACGCTGTTCCCGGCGGAGTCGGTGGAGTCGTTCAAGATCGACAAGGTCATCAAGCACGCCACCAGCTTCCCGGGCGGCCTGTACAACACCAGCTTCGTGTTCATGATGAACCAGGCCAAGTACGACAGCCTGCCCGCCGACGTGAAGAAGGCGGTCGACGAACTCTCGGGCGAATCCGCCGCGCGTGCCTTCGGCCGCGGCTGGGACAAGGTCGACCGCCGCGGCATGGCCTTCATGCAGGCCGCGGGCGTGCAGTTCACGAAGGCCGACCCCGCCTTCGTGAAGGCCGTGGCCGCCAAGGTGGCGCCGCTGGAAGACGCCTGGGCCAAGGCCGCCGAGGCCAAGGGCCTCAAGGACGCGAAGAAGGTGCTGGGCGAGTACCGCGCCGAGATCAAGAAGCTGCAGTGAGCGCCGCGACTGCACTGCGCGCGCGCCGGGCGCAGGCGGCGTGAAGCGGCTGCTGACCACGCTGTGCGGCGCGCTGGCCGCCAGCGCGCTGTTCGCCATCATGGCGCTGACGCTGGTGGACGTGGCTGGCCGCAAGCTGCTCGACGCCTCGGTGCCGGGCTCGCTGGAAGTGACTGAGCTGCTGCTGGTGGCCGTGATCTTCGCCGGCCTGCCGCTGGTGTCGCTGCACGGCGAGCACGTGGTCTTCGACTCGCTCGACGCGCTGCTGCCGCGCTGGCTGCGGCGGCTGCAGCAGGCCGTCGTCGACCTGCTGTGCGCCGGCGCGCTGGCCGGGCTGGCCTGGCTGCTGTGGGTCAAGGCCGGGCAGCTGGGTGAATACGGCGAGACCACGGCGCAGCTGAAGATGGCGCTGGCACCCTTCGTGCGGGGCATGGCGCTGCTGTGCGGCCTGACCGCGCTGGTGCACCTGCTGCTGCTCGCGCGCCCGGTGGCACACCACCACGCCGGCGTCGCCGAGGACACGGCTTGACCGCCGCGCTGCTGGGCTTCGCGGCCGTCTTCGCGCTGGCGCTGCTGCGCGTGCCGCTGGCGTTCGCGATGGGCGCGGTGGGCTTCGTCGGCCTGGGCCTGCTGCGCGGCTGGCCGCCGACGATGGCCAACGCCGCGCAGGTGGTCTACGACACCGGTTTCGCCTACACGTTGAGCGTGGTGCCGCTGTTCATCCTGATGGGCAACTTCGTCGCGCGGGCCGGGCTGGCGCACGAGCTGTTCCGTGCCGCGCATGCCTTCATCGGCCACCGCCGCGGCGGGCTGGCCCACGCCACCGTGATCGCCTGCGCCGGCTTCGGCGCCATCTGCGGCAGCTCGATCGCCACCGCGGCCACGATGTCGAAGGTGGCCTACCCGCCGATGCGGCAGCTGGGCTACGCGCCGTACCTGTCCACCGGCGTGATTGCTGCCGGCGGCACGCTGGGCATCATGATCCCGCCGTCGACCATCATGGTCATCTACGGCATCGTCACCGAGACCAGCATCGGCAAGCTGTTCGCCGCCGGCGTGCTGCCGGGGCTGCTGACCGCCGGCCTGCTGATGGCCGGCGTGGCCTGGATCACCGCCCGCGACCCCGCCGCCGGCCCCGCCGGCCCGCGCACGCCGTGGCCGCAGCGCTGGCGCGCGCTGCGCGACATCTGGGGCGTGGCGCTGCTGGTGGTGGTGGTGCTGGGCGGCATCTACGGCGGTGTCTTCACCGCCACCGAAGGCGCGGGCATCGGCGCCTCGGGCGCGTTCTTCTTCGCACTGGCGCGGCGCGCGCTGAGCTGGCGTGTGCTGCTCGACGTGCTGGTGGAGAGCGCGCGCACCACGGCGATGCTGTTCACGATCCTGATCGCGGCCATGCTGTTCTCCAGCTTCGTCAACTTCACCAGCATGCCCGCCGACCTGAAGGACTGGATCCTGCAGCAGGGCTTCAGCCCGCTGATGGTGGTGGGCGCGATGATGCTGATCTACGTGCTGCTGGGCACCATCATGGAAGAGCTGTCGATGGTGCTGCTGACCATCCCGGTGTTCTTCCCCATCGTCACCGGCCTGGGCTTCGACCCGGTGTGGTTCGGCGTGCTGATCGTGCTGGTGGTGCAGATCGGGCTGATCTCGCCGCCGGTGGGCATGAACCTGTTCGTGCTGAACGCGCTGCTGAAGGACGTGCCGCTGCAGCAGATCTTCCGCGGCGTCTGGCGCTTCGTGCTCGTGCTGTGCCTGGCGCTGTTCGTGGTGCTGGAGGTGCCGGCGCTGGCGCTGTGGCTGCCGGGGTTCATGCGCTAGGTGCAGCCGCCGCTGCGGCGTCGTCGCGCAGCTTGCGCTCGAGCCGCTGCACGTCGGCGCTGAGCCGGCCGGCCACCAGGCCCACGAGCTCGAAGCCGAACTGCGGGTTCTGGTGGTACAGCTGCCGCACCGTGGTCTCGTCGATGCTCAGCACCTGGCAGGGCGTGACGCAGCGCGCGGTGAAGGTGCGGCGGTGGTCCGGCGAGAAGAAGGCGATCTCGCCGAAGACTCGGCCTGGCTCGATCGCGACGCCGATCTCCTCGAGCTCCACCCGCCCCGAGGCCAGCAGGTACAGGTGGTCGGCGACCTCGCCCTGGCGGAACAGCACGTGGCCCTTCGGGCGGCGGCGGCTGCGCATGTACGGGCGCAGCCACAGGCCCGACACGTCGCTGGCCGCGGCCGCGGCCTTCACGCGGCGCGTCAGGCGCACCATCTCGGCCACGCGCCACAGGTTGATCGGCAACAGCAGCAGGTGCAGCACCAGCAACTGCAGCGAGGGCGCCAGCGCCGCGTAGACCAGGAACGCGACGTTGCTGCCCACCGCCAGCCAGCGCAGCGGGATCATCGTGCGCACGAAGGTCGCCGCCAGCACCAGGGCGCCGGCCAGCACCACCGAGACCAGCGCGACGATGCCCTGCGCGCTGTCCAGCAGGGCCAGCGCCAGGCTCCAGGCGTGCTGCCAGGCGGCGCTCAGCACGGCGTGCGGCCCGGGGCGCCGCGGGCCGGGCAGCGTGGTGGACGGGCGGCCGGCGGCGCCGCAGCCGCGCTCTGCTGTGTCTGCACGCCGGAACTCCTGCAAGGCCGAAGTGCAGCGATTGTGGGGGGTGCCGGCGGTGGCCGGGACCGTCAAAGCGGGCTACAGTGGTGCGGCCCGGTCCGCGTCACGAGGAGCCTGCCGATGCCCAACAGCCGCCAGTTCGACCACCGCTTCAACGGCCGGTTTCGGATCGAGATCGAGGGCGTGACGCAGGGGGCGTTCGCCGCCTGCGACGGGCTGGAGGTGCGCGTCGACGTGGTCGACTTCAACGACGGCGACGACGGCACCGCGCGCAAGCGCCCGGGCCGCACGCGCTACGGCAACATCGTGCTGCGCCGCGGCAGCACGCTCGACACCGCGCTGTGGGACTGGTTCAAGCAGGTCGCCGATGGCCGCGTCGAACGCAAGGCCGGCTCGGTGATCGTCTGCAACGACGTGGGCGACGAGGTCTACCGCTACAACTTCTTCGAGGGCTGGCCCTGCCGCTGGAAGAGCCTGGAGCTCGACGCGCAGGACGCCGGCACGCTGATCGAGGAGATCGAGATCGCGGTCGAGAAGATCGAGCGCGGCTGACCCGGCCGGGCCTGGCGCCTCCCGAGCGACCGCACTGCGATGAACCTGGGCATCGTCGAGGACCTGCTGCTGCGCGCGCTGCGCGCGCGGCTGGGCGCCGACGTCGAGGGCCGCGCCGGCCCGCTGGCCTGCAGCCCGGCCACCGGCCTGCGCGCCCAGGTCTTCGTGCACGCGCTGGCGTTCCAGGACGGCGGCGGCGTCAGCGCGGACGGCGCCCACATCGCGCGCCAGCCGCTGCAGCTGCCGGGCGGCGCCAGCGGGTTCACCGAGCAGCGGCCGGCGCACCTGGACATCGAGGTGCACTGCCTGTGCGCCACGCACGCGCAGGCGCAGGCGCTGGCCGGGCTGGCTGCGCCGGTGCTGCTGCAGGCGCTGGAGACGATGGCCCCGCCGCTGCTGAGCGATCCGGCCGACACGCTGCGCCGGCTGCGTCTCTCCGACCACCGCGCCCACGTGCAGTCGCAGCGCTCGCAGCGGCTGGTGCACGACTGCGTGGCCGTGGCGCAGGTGGTGCTGGGGCTGCGGCTGCAGGGCTTCCTGCACGTGCAGCTGGCCCGGCCCGGCGGGCTCGTCCGGCAGAGCGCCTATGCCGTGCCGGTGCGGCTGGAGATCCAGGCCGACCCGGCCGGTCGCGACCTCCAGGCCGAGGCCGTGCTGCTGCACAACGACAGCGGCGACATGCTCGATCTGGCCGGCTGGACCCTGCACGACGCCGCCCGCCGGCCGCACGTCTACCAGTTCGGGCCGACCTGCCGCCTCGGCGCCGGCGCCACGCTGCGGCTGTGGAGCGGCCGGGGCAGCGACGACGCCGTCAACCTCCACTGGGGCCGGCGCCAGGCGGTGTGGAACAACACCGGCGACGTCGCCGTGCTGCGCGACCCCGACGGCACCGAGCGCGCCCGCGCCAGCTGGTCGCCGCCGCTGCCGGTGCCGCCGGCCCAGGCGCCCGCCCGCCGCCGCGCGCCCCGCTGAGGCGGCGCGCGGCCCCGGCGCTTGACGCAGGGCAAGCGCAGGCACCGAAGGTGTGCAGAAATTCCCGCATGTCCTGCATCCTGGGGGTGCATCCCCCCGGTTCCGGTGGAGCGCTGCGCAGCGTGCCGTCACAAAATCTCACCAACATCCGAGCAACACCGGAGATCACCATGGCCCTGCTTCCTCCCGTTCCCTTCGAAGGCGACTTCCTGCACCCGCAGACGGGCGTGCGTTACCCGTACGCCGGCACCTGCGTGGTCGCCATCGACAGCCAGGGCCGGGAGTCGATGCACGTGCGCGGCTCCATCCGCCGCGGCAACCGCGTTGCACCGCTGGTGGTGCTGGGCCACGTGGACCGCCGCAGCAGCTTCGTCGGCCGCGAGCAGGAGGCCGCCAGCGACTGCGTGGCGCGCCAGTGCGCGCAGTTCAACGACACGCCGGACTTCGCGCCGACGCAGCACTGAACGGGCCCGGTCCGCGCGGGTTCAGGCTTCGCCGTTGATCATCCAGGACACGCCGAAGCGGTCCTGCACCATCCCGAACGCGGGCGACCAGAAGGTCTTGTCCAGCGGCATCTGCACTTGGCCGCCGTCGGCCAGCGCCGCGAACATGCGTGCCGCGGCCGCCAGGTCGGTCGTGGCGATCGACAGCGTGATGCCGCGCACGTCGGCCTGGCCGCGGCAGGAGCCGTCGGACAGCATCAGCGCGGTGTCGCCGATGCGCAGCGACGCATGCATCACCTTCTGTTCCATGCCCGGCGGCACCATGCCCGGCGGCAGCGGGTCCGGGCTGTCGCTGAAGCGCATCAGCCGCTCGGTGCGCGCGCCCAGCGCCTGGGTGTAGAACGCGATGGCCTCGTCGCAGCGGCCGTCGAGGTTCAGATAGGGTTCGATGCGCATGGCGGCTCCTCGGGGGGTGGTCCTGCACGACGATCCTGCCCGCCCGGATTCGACGCCGCCAGGGACACCCGGTGTGACCGGATGTCATCGCACCGGCTCGGTGCTAAGCTGAACCACCCCCTCGATCCCCCGAAGGCGAACCCCATGCCCGCATTGCTGACCAACGTCGACCCCGACGGCCTGCTCGAATATTCGGTGGTCTACACCGACCGCGCGCTGAACCACATGTCGCAGCGCTTCCAGCAGGTGATGCGCGACCTCTCGGGCACCCTGAAGGAGGTCTACGCCGCGCGCTCGGCCGTGGTCGTGCCCGGCAGCGGCAGCTTCGGCATGGAAGCGGTGGCGCGCCAGTTCGCGCACGACAAGAAGGTGCTCGTCGTCCGCAACGGCTGGTTCAGCTACCGCTGGACGCAGATCTTCGACATGGGCCGCATCCCGGCGGCGCAGATCGTGATGAAGGCGCGCCCGGTGGCGGCCGGTCGCCAGGCGGCCTGGGCGCCGGCGCCCATCGACGAGGTGGTGGCAACGATCCAGGCCGAGCGCCCGGCGCTGGTGTTCGCGCCGCACGTCGAGACCTCCGCCGGCATGGTGCTGCCCGACGGCTACCTGCGCGCCGTGGCCGACGCCGTGCACGCGGTGGGCGGCCTGTTCGTGCTGGACTGCATCGCCTCGGGCACGCTGTGGGTGGACATGCAGGCCACCGGGGTCGACGTGCTGATCAGCGCGCCGCAGAAGGGCTGGAGCGGCTCGCCGTGCTGCGCCTTCGTGATGCTCAGCGAACGCGCGCGCGCGGCCATCGACGCCACCGCCAGCAGCAGCTTCGCGATGGACCTGAAGAAGTGGCTGCAGATCATGGAGACCTACGAAGGCGGCGGCCACGCCTACCACGCCACGCTGCCCACCGATGCGCTGGCGAAGACACGCGACGTGATGCTGGAGAGCCGCGCCTACGGCTTCGAGAAGCTGCGCGCCGAGCAGGTCGAGCTCGGCCGCCGCGTGCGCGCGCTGATGACCGCGCGCGGCCTGCGCAGCGTCGCCGCCGAAGGCTTCCAGGCCCCGGGCGTGGTGGTCAGCTACACCGACGTCGACGGCCTGCACAACGCCAAGGCCTTCGCCGCCGAGGGCCTGCAGACCGCCGCCGGCGTGCCGCTGCAGTGCGACGAGCCGGCCGACTTCAAGACCTTCCGCATCGGCCTGTTCGGCCTGGAGAAGCTGCACCACGTGGACCGCACGGTGGCCAGCCTCGATGCGGCGCTGGGCCGCATCCTGGGCGTCGGCGACGCGGCACGCGCCGCCTGAAGACTGGCGGGCGCCGGCGTCAGCTGCCGGCCACCGCCTGCGTCACCTCGTTCTGCCCCTGCTCGCTGCCGGCCATCGGTACCGTCTCGCGGCTGCGGTCGGAGATGGCGTCGAACTGCGCCGCCACCTGCTCGGGCACGTCGGGGCCGGTGCCCAGGTGCACGCCGTGCGTCAGCGTGACGTAGGCACGCTCGAAGGTGCCCGCGCCCGCGCACAGGATGGCGCGCGTGGGCGCGTCGTCCGACACCAGGAACAGCAACCCCGGCGACACCGCGGCCGGATCCAGCTTCGCCAGCACGGCCGGCGGCATCAGCCCTTCGGTCATCTGCGTTGCGGCGGTGGGCGCCAGGCAGTTGACGCGGATGCCGTCCTTGGCGCCTTCGATCGACAGCGTCTGCATCAGGCCCACCAGGCCCATCTTCGCGGCGCCGTAGTTGGCCTGGCCGAAGTTGCCGTACAGGCCGCTGGATGAGGTCGTCATCACGACGCGGCCGTACTTCTGCGCGCGCATCACCGGCCACACCGCCTGCGTGCAGATCGCGGCGCCCACCAGATGCACTTCCAGCACCTCGCGGAAGTCGGCCAGCGTCATCTTGCCGAAGCTCTTGTCGCGCAGGATGCCGGCGTTGTTGACGAGGATGTCGACGCGGCCCCAGGCCGTCATCGCGGCCTGCACCATCGCCGCCACCGCGGCTTCGTCGCTGACCGAGCCGGCCGCGGCGATGGCCGTGCCGCCGGCGGCGCGGATCTCGGCCGCCACGGCCTCGGCGTTGGCGGCCACGAAGTCGTTGACCACGACCTGCGCGCCGCGGGCGCCCAGCGCCAGCGCGTGCTGGCGGCCGAGGCCGCCGCCGGCGCCGGTGACGATGGCCACGCGGCCGTCGAATCGAATCTGCATGGTGTGCTTGTCTCCGTGTGGGAACGAGGGCCCGAACGCTAGCAGATGCCCGCGCCGCGGCCTGCCGGTGGCGGCGCGCGACAATCGCGGCCATGCCCGACATCAGCTTCATCCAACCCGACGGCAGCGAGCACGGCCTGGAAGCCCCCGAAGGCGTGAGCCTGATGCAGGTGGCCACCGGCGCCGGCATCGCCGGCATCGTCGCCGAGTGCGGCGGCTCGGCCATCTGCGCCACCTGCCACGTGTACGTCGACGACCCCTGGCAGGCGCTGCTGGCGCCGCCCGATGCCAACGAGCTCGCGATGCTCGAGTGCACAGCAGCCGAACGGCGGCCGGGCAGCCGGCTGGCGTGCCAGATCCCGATCACCGCCGCGCTGCAAGGCCTGGTGGTGCACGTGCCCGCGCGGCAGTACTGAGCAAGCCCTCCGATGTCCACACCCGACCCCATCGTCATCGTCGGCGGCGGCCATGCCGGCGCCGCGCTCTGCGTGGCTCTGGCCGAAGCCGGCCTGGGTGCCCGCGTGCACCTGGTCTGCGACGAACCCGTGCTGCCCTACCAGCGCCCGCCGCTGTCCAAGAGCTTCCTGAAGAACCCCGACGAGGCGCCGGCGCTGCACCGTGCCGAGGCCTGGTACGCCGAAGCCGGCATCACGCTGCACCGCGGCGACGCGGCCGTGGCGATCGACCGCGCCGGCCACCGGCTGCAGCTGGCCAGCGGCACGGCGCTGCCCTACGCGCAGCTGGTGCTGGCCACCGGCGCGCGTGCGCGCACGCTGCCGGCGCTGCAGGGCCTGGACAACGTGGCCGTGCTGCGCAGCGCGGCCGACGCCGTGCGCACGCGCGCGCTGCTGGCCGCGGCACAGCGTGTCACGGTGCTGGGCGGCGGCTACATCGGGCTGGAGATCGCGGCCAGCGCGCAGGCGCTGGGCAAGCAGGTCACGGTGCTGGAAGCGGCGCCGCGGCTGCTGGCGCGCTCGCTGTCGGCGGCGATGGCCGAACACGTGCTGCAGGCGCACCGCGCCAGCGGCATCGACCTGCGGCTGGGCGTGCACGTCGGCGGCTTCGAGGCCGCGGGCGGCCGCCTGCAGGCGCTGCAGGTGGACGGCGTGCGCGAGGACGTGGACCTGCTGGTGCTGGGCATCGGCGCCGTGCCCGAGGACACGCTGGCGCGCGCCGCCGGCCTGGCCTGTGCCGACGCGGCCGACGGTGGCGGCGTGCTGGTCGACGCCGCGCTGCGCAGCAGCGACCCCGACGTGCTGGCCATCGGCGACTGCGCCAGCTTCCCGCTCGCCGGCAGCACGCAACCGCTGCGGCGGCTGCGGCTGGAATCGGTGCCCAACGCCGGCGACCAGGCGCGCACCGCCGCGGCCACCTTGCAGGGCCGGCAGCCGGTGCATGCGGCGTTGCCGTGGTTCTGGTCCGACCAGGGCGGGCTGCGTCTGCAGATGGCCGGCCTGCTGCCCGCCCATGCCGTGGTGCACCGCCGGCCCGGGCCCACGCCCACGGGGTTCTCGCTGCTGCACTACGTGGGCGACCGCTTCGCCTGCGTGGAAAGCGTCAACGCCCCGATGGACCACATGATGGCGCGCAAGCTGCTGGAAGCCGGCAAGAGCCCCGACCCGGCCGCTGCCTGCGACCCCGCGCAGCCGCTGAAGCAGTGGCTCTGACACGCACGGCACGCCCCAGTCACCACCACAACACACCACGAGACACCCGATGGAAGCCCTCGTCATCCACGCCGCCGGCGACCTGCGCGTCGAGACCGTCGAGACGCCCGCACTCGGCACCGGGCAGCTGCGCGTGCGCGTGCGCTGCGGCGGCATCTGCGGCAGCGACCTGCACTACTACCAGCACGGCGGCTTCGGCGTCGTGCGCGTGAAGGAACCCATGGTGCTGGGCCACGAGGTGGCCGGTGTCGTCGAGGCCGTGGGCGCGGCGCTGCAGGGCTTTGCCGTCGGCGACCGCGTGGCCATCAGCCCCAGCCGCCCGTGCGGCCTGTGCCGCTACTGCCAGCAGGGGTTGCAGAACCATTGCCTGGACATGCGCTACTACGGCAGCGCGATGCGCACGCCGCACGTGCAGGGCGCGTTCCGGCAGGAGATCGTGATCGAGCCGCACCAGGCGCACAAGCTGGCCGACAGCGTCAGCGACCACGAAGGCGCGATGGCCGAGCCGCTGTCGGTGGCGCTGCACGCCGTGAACCGCGCCGGCCCGCTGCTGGGCAAGCGCGTGCTCGTCACCGGTTGCGGGCCCATCGGCGCGCTGCTGATCGTGGCCGCGCGGCGTGCCGGGGCGACGCAGATCGTCGCCACCGACGTCGCGCCGTTCACGCTGCGCAAGGCGTTGGCGGTGGGCGCCGACGAGGCGCTCAACGTCGCCGAGGACCCGCAGGCACTGGCGCGCTTCAGCGCCGACAAGGGCCACTTCGACGTGCTGCTGGAAGCCAGCGGCAACGCGCGTGCGCTGGTCGGCGCCTTCGACGCGCTGCGCCCGCGCGGCATCATCGTGCAGGTGGGCCTGGGCGGCGAGATGACGCTGCCGGTGAACACCATCGTCGCCAAGGAATTCGACCTGCGCGGTGCCTTCCGCTTCCACGAGGAATTCGCCACCGCGGTGGCGCTGCTCAACAGCGGCCTGGTGGACGTGAAGCCGCTGATCTCGGCCACCATGCCCTACCGCGACGCCAGCCGCGCGTTTGCGCTCGCGGCCGACCGCTCGCAGGCGATGAAGGTGCTGCTCAGCTTCGACTGAGCCAGCGGCGGGCGGCTACGAGCGGCGCCCGCCCGCCACCAGCAGCACGCCGCCCACCACCGCGGCGACGATGCCGGCCCACAGCGGCACGTTGACGGTCTCGCGGTCCTTCACCGACAGCTCCAGCGGCCCGATCTTCACGTCGCTGCTGCTCTTCGTGTACGTGAACCCGCCGTAGGCGAGCGCCAGCACGCCGGCCACCAGCAGCACCAGTCCCAGGGTCTTCATCATGTTCATGCGCACTCCGGCGCCCCGGGCAAGAGGCCGGTGCGTGGCGCCAGCATCGCGGCTGCGCCGCTGCGGCGGCAGCAGCCGGCACGCCGCCGGCATGTAGGACAGCGCCGCGCCGGCTCAGGGCCCGGGCGGCTGCGCGCCCACCACGCCATCGGCCAGCAGCACCGCGATGGCGGCGTCGTCGTAGCCCAGCCCGCGCAGCAGCGCCTGCGTGTGTGCGCCGACCGCAGGCGGCGGTGCGCGCAGCGGCAGGCGCTGGCCGTCCAGCGTCAGCGGCAGCAGCGGCGCGCGGGTGGCGATGGCCTGCCCGGCGCCGCTGGCGTCGGCCGGCAGCGTCATCGGCGCCAGGCCGCCAGTGGCCGCCAGGTGCGGGTCGTCGAACAGGTCCTGCGGCCGCGTGATCGGCGCGAACGGCAGGCCCTGGGCCTCGAACAGCGCGCTGATCTCGGCCGCCGTGCGCGGCGCCAGCGTGGCGCGCAGCACCGGCAGCAGCCAGTCGCGTGCCTGCACGCGCAGGTTGTTGGTGGCCAGCCGCGCATCGGCGTGCAGGTCGTGCAGGCCGAAGGCGTTGCAGAACAGCGCCCACTGCGTGTCGGAGACCACGGCCAGGAACACCTGCTCGCCGCCGGCCACCGTGAACACGTCGTAGATGCCCCAGGCGCTGATGCGGCTGGGCATCGGCGCGGCGGGTTTGCCGGTGACGGCGAACTGCATCATGTGCTGCGCCATCAGGAACACGTTGTTCTCGAACAGCGCGCTCTGCACCTGCTGGCCGCGGCCGGTGCCGCCGCTGGCACGATCGCGCTGGTGCAGCGCCGCCAGCACGCCGATGGCGCCGAACATGCCGCCCATGATGTCGTTGACGCTGGTGCCGGCGCGCAGCGGCCGGCCCTCGGGGCCGGTCATGTAGGCCAGGCCGCCCATCATCTGCACCACCTCGTCGAGCGCGGTGCGGTGTTCGTAGGGCCCGGGCAGGAAGCCCTTGTGCGAGACGTGGATCAGCCGCGGGTTCAGCGCCTGCAGCGCCGCCGGGCCCAGGCCCAGCCGCTCCATCGCGCCGGCCTTGAAGTTCTCGCTGAAGACGTCGGCCTGCGCCACCAGCTTCAGCACGATCTCGAGCCCGCGCGGGTCGTGCGTGTTCACCGCCAGGCTCTGCTTGTTGCGGTTGAACATCGCGAAGAAGCCGGCGCCCGAACCGAGCAGCCTGCGCGTGTTGTCGCCGGCCAGCGGCTCGACCTTCACGACCTCGGCGCCCAGGTCGGCGAGGATCATGCCGCAGCTCGGGCCCATCACCATGTGCGTGAACTCGACCACGCGCAGGCCCGCCAGCGGCAGGGCGGTCTCAGCCATGGGCGTAGCCCTTGGGCAGCCCGGCCTCGGCGGTCATGCCGTACAGCGGCTCGCCGGGCAGGCCGGCCTGCAGCGGCGCGCGCGCGGCGATGAGGCGCTCGAGATCGACCCCGGTGCGCAGGCCCATGGCCTCGAACATGAACACCAGGTCCTCGGTGACGACGTTGCCGCTGGCGCCGGGCGCGTAGGGGCAACCGCCGAGCCCGGCGAGCGAGGCGTCGAAGCTGCGCACGCCCACGTCGAACGCCGCCAGGCAGTTGGCCAGGCCCAGGCCGCGCGTGTTGTGCAGGTGGGCGGCCCCTGTCTTGTCGCCGACGGCCGCGCGCACGCGCTGGAACAGGCGGCGCACCTGGGCCGGGTTGGCCATGCCGGTGGTGTCGGACAGGCCGATGTCGCCGACGCCGGCCGCGGCCAACTGCTCGGCCAGCCGCACCACGTCGTCGTCCGGCACCGCGCCCTGCAGCGTGCAGCCGAAGGCGGTGGAGATGCCGGCCTCGATCTGCACGCCGGGCGCGGTGGCGTCGCGCAGCGCGACGATGGCGCGCACCTCGTCCACCATCTCGGCGGGCGTCTTGCGCACGTTGGCCATCGAGTGCGCGGCGCTGGCCGAGACCGGGACGGTCAGTTTGTGCACGCCGGCTGCCAGCGCGGCTTCGGCGCCGCGCCGGTTGGGCACCAGCGCCAGCACCGTCAGGCCGGGCAGCGTGCGCGCGTGGCGCACCACGTCGGCCGCGTCGGCCATCTGCGGCAGCAGCCGCGCCGGCACGAAGGACGCGACCTCGATCTCGCGCAGCCCGGCGGCGTGCAGCGCGTCGATCCAGCGCAGCTTGTCCGCGGTGGGCATCGTGCGCGCCACGCTCTGCAGGCCGTCGCGCGGGCCGACCTCGCTGATCAGGATCTCGGGCGGTGCGGTGGAGGCCATCGGGGGCAGCGGGGCAGGGGGGGCGGAGCCCGGGATCATGACACCGCCGGCTGTGCACCGAGCTGGGCCGACAGTTCGGCGGCGCAGCGGCGCAGCGTGGTGGCGGCCGGGCCGTCTGCCGTGACGTCGAAGCTGGCGCTGGGACCGATCGCGGTGAGGCTGAGCACGAGGCTGCCGCCGCCGTCGAACACCGGCGCGGCCAGCGCGCTGACGCCGGCCACGGCAGTGCCTTCCACGCGCGCCAGGCCGTCGCGGCGGATGGCGGCCAGCTCGGCCTCGAACGCGCCATCGAACGCGCCACCCGACACCGCATCGCCAGGCCCATCGCCCGCCGCGGCCACCACGTCGCGCGGCAGGTGCGCCGCGAACAGCCGGCCCGAGGCCGTGCCGCGCAGGCTCATCACCGCGCCGTGGCGCATGCCCACGTACACCAGCGACGGCGCTTCCTCGGTGCGCACGATGGTGGCGCCGCGGTGGCCCCACACGGCGATGGCCACCGTCTGCCCCAGCGCCTGGGCCAGCGCGGGCAGGCGGGCCGTGGCCAGCCGGACGGGGTCGAACTGCTGCAGGCTGATCAGGCCCAGCTGCATCGCCAGCGGCCCCAGGCCGTAGTGGCCGCTCACGGCGTCCTTGGCGATCAGGCCCAGCTTGCCGAAGCTCACCAGGTACGGGTGGGCCTTGGGCGGCGTCATGTCCGCGGCCTGGGCCAGGTCTTTCAGTGCCATCGGCCGCCCTGCGGCGCCCAATGCCAGCAGCAGCCGGCCGCCGACTTCGATGCTCTGGATGCCGCGTTGGCTCATGGTTTCGGGTTTCTACTTAACTGAACGAATTAGACAGTAGCAAACGAACTGTCTAACATCAAGGCTGAATTCACCAATGACGAATCTATTCGTCAAAGAGGACCCGCGATGAGCAAAGCGTTCGCCAGCCAGGCCGATCTGGAAGAAAAGAAGGTCAGCTTCACGCAGCTGTCGCCGCACGCCTGGGCCTACACCGCCGAAGGCGACCCCAACACCGGCATCGTCATCGGCGACGACGCGGTGATGGTGATCGACACGCAGGCCACGCCGGCGATGGCGCAGGACGTCATCCGCCGCATCCGCGAGGTCACCGACAAGCCGATCAAGTACGTCGTGCTGAGCCACTACCACGCGGTGCGCGTGCTCGGCGCCAGCGCCTACCAGCCCGAGCACATCATCGCCAGCCACGACACGCTGGACCTGATCCAGGAGCGCGGCGAGCAGGACAAGGCCAGCGAGATCGGCCGCTTCCCGCGGCTGTTCCGCAACGTCGACAGCGTGCCGCCCGGCCTGACCTGGCCCACGCTGACCTTCACCGGGAAGATGACGCTGTGGCTGGGCAGCCTGGAAGTGCAGCTGCTGCAGCTGGGCCGCGGCCACACCAAGGGCGACACGGTGGTGTGGCTGCCGGCCGAGCGCATCCTGTTCAGCGGCGACCTGGTGGAGTTCGACGCCACGCCCTATGCCGGCGACGCCTACTTCAGCGACTGGCCGCAGACGCTGGACAACATCGCCGCGCTCCGGCCGCTGCAGCTGGTGCCCGGCCGCGGCGCCGCACTGCAGGACGAGGCCGCGGTGGCCGCGGGCCTGGCCGGCACGCGCAGCTTCATCGCCGACGTCTATGCCGCCGTGCAGGCGGGTGCGGCCGCCGGCCAGGACCTGAAGACCGTGTACCGCCAGACGCTGGAGGCCGTGCGCCCGAAGTACGGGCACTGGGTCATCTTCGACCACTGCATGCCCTTCGACGTGAGCCGCGCGTACGACGAAGCCACCGCGCACCGCGACCCGCGCATCTGGACCGCCGAGCGCGACATCGCGATGTGGAAGGCGCTGGAGCAGTAGCCGTGCCCGCCCTCGACGGCCGCAGCGCCAGCTTCGCCTGCCCGCGCGCGCCCGAGCAGGACGGCGCGCAGCCGCTGCACCCGGTGGTGGTGGTCGGCGCCGGGCCGGTGGGGCTGAGCCTGGCCATCGACCTGGCGCAGCGCCTCGCGCCGCGCGGCGGACAGGTGCTGCTGCTGGACAACGACCACAAGCTCAGCACCGGCTCGCGCGCGATCTGCTTCGCCAAGCGCACGCTGGAGATCTGGGACCGGCTGGGCGTGGGCGACGCGATGGTGGCGCAGGGCGTGTCGTGGAACGTCGGCCGCGTCTTCCACCGCGACGCGCCGGTCTATGCCTTCGACCTGCTGCCCGAGCCCGGCCACGAGCGCCCGGCCTTCATCAACCTGCAGCAGTTCCACGCCGAGGCGCACCTGGTGCAGCGCGCGCAGGCGCTGCCCAACCTGCAGATCCGCTGGGGCCACCGCGTCGCGGGGCTGCAGCAGCACGCACAGCACGCCGACCTGGCGGTGGACACGCCCACGGGCGGCTACACGCTGCGCGCGCAGTGGGTCGCCGCGTGCGACGGCAGCCGCAGCACGCTGCGCGGCCTGCTCGGGCTGCAGACGCAGGGGCGGGTGTTCCACGACCGCTTCCTGATCGCCGACGTGCAGATCGACGGCGAACTCTTCGACGACGGCCGCGCCGAACGCTGGTTCTGGTTCGACCCGCCGTTCCACCCCGGGCAGAGCGTGCTGCTGCACCGCCAGCCCGACGGCGAGTGGCGCATCGACTTCCAGCTCGGCTGGGACGCCGATCCCGAGGCCGAGCGCGCGCCCGAACGCATCGCGCCGCGCATCCAGGCGCTGCTGCGCGGCGGCTTCGGCCGCGACATCCCGTTCACGCTGGTCTGGGCCAGCGTCTACACCTTCGCCTGCCAGCGCATGGAACGCTTCCGCCACGGCTGCGTGCTGTTTGCCGGCGACGCCGCGCACGGCGTGTCGCCGTTCGGTGCGCGCGGTGCGAATTCGGGCGTGCAGGACGCCGAGAACCTGGCCTGGAAGCTGGCTGCGGTGCTGGACGGCAGCGGCAGCGAGGCACTGCTCGACACCTACGCCAGCGAACGCGAGCACGCCGCCGACGAGAACCTGCTGAACAGCACGCGCAGCACCGACTTCATCACGCCCAAGAGCCCGGTGAGCCACCTGTTCCGCGACGCCGTGCTGGCGCTGGCGCGCGAGCACGCCTTCGCGCGGCGCCTGGTCAACAGCGGCCGGCTCTCGGTGCCGAGCACGCTGGACGGCTCGACCCTGAACACGCCGGACTTGCCCGGCGACGCCTTCACCCCGCAGCTGCGCCCCGGCGCTCCGGCCGCCGACGCGCCGCTGCTGCTGCACGGCCGCCCGGGCTGGCTGCTGCGCGCGCTGGACCCGGGCTTCACGCTGCTGGTGTTCGGCCCGGCGCCGGCCTGGAACGCGGGCACGGCCGTGCTGGCCATCGACGGCGACACCGTGCGCGATGCGCAGGGCCTGGCCGCGCAGCGCTACGACGCACGGCCCGGCACCGCGTTCCTGCTGCGCCCGGACGGCCACGTCGCCGCGCGCTGGCGCCATCCCACCGAGCCTGCCGTGCGCGCGGCGCTGCAGCGCGCACTGGCGCGGAACTGAGCACCATGCCCGACGACACCCTGACCACGGCGGCCACGCTGGAACGCCCCGACGACTTCTACGCCGCGCTGCTGGCCGCGCACGACGGCCTGAGCGATGCGCAGAGCCAGGCGCTGAACGCGCGCCTGGTGCTGCTGCTGGCCAACGCGGTCGGCCACCACGCCACACTGTTGCGGCTGCTGCACGACGCACGGCGCAGCCTCTGATCCCTGAGAGCACCCCCAATGCACACCACCGAACTCGCCGGCTTCGGCAACCAGTTCCAGAGCGAGGCCGTGCCCGGCGCGCTGCCCATCGGCCGCAACAGCCCGCAGCAGGCGCCGCTGGGGCTGTACGCCGAGCTGCTGTCGGGCAGCGCCTTCACCGCGCCGCGGGCCGAGAACCGCCGCACCTGGCTCTACCGCCGCCAGCCCAGCGTGATGACCGGCCCCTGCCAGCCGCTTGCGCAGCCGTTCTGGAAGACCGGGGCGGCGCAGGGCGAAGAGGCCCCGCCCGACCCGCTGCGCTGGCACCCGATCGCCGTGCCCGAGGCCGGCGAGACGCCGCTGGACTTCATCGACGGCCTGCGCACCATCGTCGTCAACGGCGACGCCGACGCGCAGACCGGCGTCGCCGCCCACGTGGTGCTGGCCAACCGCAGCATGCAGCGTGCGTGCGTCAATGCCGACGGCGAACTGCTGCTGGTGCCGCAGCAGGGCGCGCTCACCATCACCACCGAGCTCGGCGTGCTGCAGGTGGCGCCGGGCGAGATCGCGCTGCTGCCGCGCGGCATGGCCTTCCAGGTGGCGGTGCAGGGGCCGACGCGCATCTACGTCTGCGAGAACTACGGCGCGCCGTTCCGCCTGCCCGAGCTGGGCCCCATCGGCAGCAACGGCCTGGCCAACGCCCGCGACTTCATCGCGCCGCAGGCCGCGTTCGCGGCCGACAGCGGGCCGATGGAGATCGTGCGCAAGTTCGGTGGCCGGCTGTGGCGCACCACCGCGGCCGCCAGCCCGTTCAACGTGGTGGCCTGGCACGGCAACCTGGTGCCGTTCAAATACGACACGCGGCGCTTCAACACCGTGGGCTCGATCAGTTTCGACCACCCCGACCCGAGCATCTTCACGGTGCTCACCAGCCCCAGCGACACGCCCGGCACCGCCAACTGCGACTTCGTGATCTTCCCGCCGCGCTGGCTGGTGGCCGAGGACACCTTCCGCCCGCCCTGGTACCACCGCAACGTGATGGCCGAGTTCATGGGCCTGGTGCACGGCCAGTACGACGCCAAGCCCGAGGGCTTCCGCCCCGGCGGCATGAGCCTGCACAACACGATGGTGCCGCACGGCCCGGACGCCGAGGCCTTCGACAAGGCCAGCCGCGCGGCGCTCGTGCCACAGAAGCTCGACGACACGCTGGCCTTCATGTTCGAGAGCCGCTGGCGCTTCAAGCCCACCGCGTATGCGCTGGAAGCTGGCATGCTCGACACCGCCTACGCCGACTGCTGGGCATCGCTGGCCGACCGCTTTCAAGTACCGCAACCATGAACCTGACCGACGCCACGCACGCCCCGGATCTGAGGAGCTGGGTCACCAGTGCCAACGCGCCCGGCACCGACTTCCCCGTCCAGAACCTGCCGCTGGGCCGCTTCCGGCGCGCGAAGAGCGACGAGCCCTGGCGCGTGGGCGTGGCCATCGGCGACGAGGTGCTGGACCTGCGGCTCGCCGCCCAGCAGTGCCCCTGGGGCGACGGCGTGCACGAGCTGCTGCAGCCGCTGGCCGACGGCGACCTGGCGGCCTTCATGGCGCTGGGCCGGCCGGCCTGGCGGCGGTTGCGCGCGGCGCTGTCGGCGGCGCTGGCCGAAGGCAGCGACCAGGGGCCGTTCCTCGAGCTGTGCCTGGTGCCGCAAGCACAGGCCGAGATGGCGATGCCGTGCGCCATCCGCGACTACACGGACTTCTACGCCGGCATCCACCATGCGGTGACGGTGGGCAAGCTGTTCCGCCCCGACCAGCCGCTGCTGCCCAACTACAAGTGGGTGCCCATCGGCTACCACGGCCGCGCGTCGAGCATCGGCCTGGGCGGCACGGTGCGCCGGCCCGCGGGCCAGCTGCGCGGCGCTGGCGAGGTGCCGGTGTTCGGGCCCAGCCAAAGGCTGGACTACGAACTGGAGGTCGGCGTCTTCGTCGGCACCGGCAATGCGCTGGGCACGCCGCTGACGATGGCGCAGGCCGAAGACAGCCTGTTCGGCATGACGCTGCTCAACGACTGGTCGGCACGCGACATCCAGGCCTGGGAGTACCAGCCGCTGGGACCGTTCCTGTCGAAGAGCTTCGCCACGTCGATCTCGCCGTGGATCGTCTCGATGGAGGCGCTGGCGCCGTTCCGCAGGCCGTTCACGCGTCCCGCGGGCGACCCCGCGCCGCTGCCGCACCTGGATTCGCCGTTCAACCAGGCCGCGGGCGCGATCGACATCACGCTCGAGGTGTGGCTGAAGACGCCCGCGATGGCGCAGCCGGTGCGGCTGTCGCGGTCGAACATGCTCGACGCCTACTGGACGCTGGCGCAGCTGCTCACGCACCACGCCAGCAACGGCTGCAACCTGCAGACCGGCGACCTGCTGGGCAGCGGCACCTTGTCGGGCCCGGCACCGGGGCAGGGTGGCTCGCTGCTCGAGCTGAGCAATGGCGGCCGCGTCCCGCTGCAGCTGCCCGGCGGCGAGACGCGCAGCTTCCTGCAGGACGGCGATACCGTCACGTTGCGCGCGGTCTGCCAGGCGCCGGGCGCGGCGCGCATCGGCTTCGGCAGCGTGAGCGGCACGATCACGGGCGCCGTGAAGGGCTGAGTGAAGGGCTGGGGTGGCCCGGCTTTTCCAGCGATCGCCGCGCGCGGCGGCTGCCCACAATCGGGGCGACCATGGACCGCGCGCGCCCTGCAGCCTCTTCGTCGGCACCCGCTTCCGCGCCCGCCAGCACGGCGGCGTGGGCGGCCCGCGTGGCCGCGTGGCACAACCGCCATCCGTTGGCGGCGCGCATCACGCCGGCCCAGGTGCAGGACCTGGGTGTCGTCGACCTGCCCTTCAGCGCGCGCGAGGCGGCCACGCGGCGCCACTGGCGCGCCGTGTTCAGCGACAACCTCCTGCCGCCCTACACGCCGGCGCAGATCGCCCGCTGGACGCTGCGCCACGGGCTCGAGCAGCGCCCGCGCGACGCCGGCCAGCCGGTGCGCCAGGTGCCGATCGACCGCCGCCAGCTGCCGCCCGAAGGCCTGGCGCTGGTGCTGTGGGTGGGCACCGCGGCGATCCACGACGCGCAAGGCGAGCGCACGCGTGTGCTGCTCGCGCTGCAGGCGCCGCACGCGGTGCTGGGCCAGCGCCTGTGGAGCCTGCAGCGCGTGGCGGTGGCGGCGCTGGCGGGTCTGGCGCTGGTGACGGCGCCGGTGCTGATGCTGCTGCGCACGGCCGCGCAGGACGCCGCCGCGGCTGCGCCACCGGTGGCCGCTGCGGCGTCTGCCGTGCTGCCGCCGGGCCTGACCCCGGCCGTGGCCGCCGTGCTGGCAGCGGCGTCTGCGGCCTCCTCGGCTTCTGCAGCCACCGCAGCCGCGCCTGCCGCGTCAGCCGCCGTGGCGGCGCTGGGCGCGGACGATCTGGTGGCGCCCGACGTGGCCGCCACACCACCAGCCACGTCGTCCGCCACACCGCCGGCCGTGCCGCCGCCGCCCGGGCCATTCCCCCCGCGCCGGCCGCTGCTGGACGAGGCCAGCAAGATCCTCGCGCAGCAGGAACTGGCCTCGGCGCGTGCCGCGCAGGCCGCCGCGCACGGCCTGCCGGTGTTCGCGCTCGTGAGCCGGCAGGTGCGCACGCAGGCCGAGTCCGAGCAGCTGGGTGCGGCGCTGCAGCAGGCGCTGGTCAACACCGAGGCGCCGCGCGGGTTGCGCGTGGACGCCATGCCCGCCGGCCGCACCTGGCGCGCCGTGGGCTGGCCGTTCCTGGAGCGCGGCGACGCCGAGCGCGTGCAGCAGCAATTGGCCGCGCGCGGGCAGCGCGTCGACCTGGTCGCGTTCTAGCCGCGTCTTGGCGATCTCCTAGCGGGCCGCCGACGTGGCGCGCGCCGAAGGGGCCAGTCGCCGCCACAGCCGCCAGCCCAGCAACACGGCCAGCACCGCGGCATACACCGCCACTTCGGCGAAGTCGTTCTTGCCGGCGCGCATCCAGAAGAAGTGCAGCAGGCCCAGCAGCGCCGTGGCGTACACGGCGCGGTGCAGCGCCTGCCAGCGCGCCGCGCCCAGCGCCTTGATCGCGCGGTTGAACGAGGTCGCGGCCAGCGGCAGCATCAGCAGCAGGGCCGCGCTGCCGACCAGGATGAAGGGGCGCTTGGCGATGTCGCGCACGATGGCCGGCAGGTCGAACCCCATGTCGAGCCAGGCGAAGCACAGGAAGTGCAGCAGGCCATAGAAGAACGCGAACAGGCCGAGCATGCGCCGCAGCCGCGCCAGCGCGCTCCAGCCGGTGGCCTGGCGCAGCGGCGTCACCGCCAGCACGATGCACACGAAGCGCAGCGTCCAGTCGCCCGAGGCGCGGATCAGCGCTTCGGCCGGGTTCGCTCCCAGCGTGTTCGCCACCGCGCCCGCCACCAGCCAGGCCAGCGGCGCCAGGCACAGGAGGAACAGCAAGGGCTTCGTGGCCGGCTGCAGCAGCAGCTTGTTCACGGGGCTGGCGGCCGGTGCCTCAGTAGAACTTCTTCAGGTCCATGCCCGCGTAGAGCTGGCCCACCTGCGGCTCGTAGCCGTTGAACATCAGCGTCGGGCGCTTCTTGGCGAACAGCCCGTCCTCGCCGATGCGGCGCTCGCTGGCCTGGCTCCAGCGCGGGTGGTCGACCTTCGGGTTCACGTTCGAGTAGAAGCCGTACTCGCTCGAGGCGGCCTCTTCCCAGCTGGTCTTGGGCTGCTTGTCGACGAAGCGGATCTTCACGATGCTCTTGGCCGACTTGAAGCCGTACTTCCAGGGCACCACCAGGCGCACCGGCGCGCCGTTCTGGTTGGGCAGGACCTCGCCGTACATGCCGAAGGCCAGCAGCGTCAGCGGGTGCATGGCCTCGTCCATGCGCAGGCCCTCGACGTAGGGCCAGTCGAGCACCGACGAGCGCAGGCCCGGCATCTGCGCCTTGTCGGCCAGCGTCACGAACTGCACGAACTTCGCGTTGCCGGTGGGCTCGACGCGCTTGATCAGTTCGGCCAGCGACCAGCCCACCCACGGCACCACCATCGACCAGCCCTCGACGCAGCGCAGGCGGTAGATGCGCTCTTCCATCGGGGCCAGCTTCAGCAGCGCGTCGAGGTCGAAGCTGCCGGGCTTCTTCACCTCGCCTTCGACCGCCACGGTCCAGGGCCGCGGCTTCAGCGTGCCTGCGTAGCGCGCGGGGTCGGACTTGTCGGTGCCGAACTCGTAGAAGTTGTTGTAGCTGGCGGCGTCGGCGTAGGGCGTGAGCTTGTCCATCACCACGGCACCCGCCACGGCGCTCTTGCCGCCAGGCAGGGCGGCCAGCTTGTTCGGCCGCGGTGCCGACCCTTGCGACAGCGCCGGCAGGGCCGTGAACGCAGCACCGGCGGCAGCGCCCTGCAGCAGGCGGCGGCGCGCCTCGAACACGTGCTTCGGGGTGATCTCCGAGGGCACGGGGTGGAGGAAGCCGCGGTCTTTGAGGTGGTGCATGTGGTGACTGCTTTCGTGGACGTGCAGGTGTGTCGGATGGAGCGCCGTGTTCTTACAGCGTGCACTGCACACCAGGGAGCCAACACCCATTGTGAAAGTTCCGGCCGCCCAATGAGAACAGGCCGGTCGAAGACCGGCCTGTGCGTGCAGGGATCGCTGCTGCGGCGTCAGCGCAGGCCGGCGATGTAGTCGGAGACGGCCTTGATCTCGGCGTCGTTCATCTTCGCGGCGATCGCCATCATCTGCGCGCTGTTGGCGCGGGCGCCCGAGCGGAAGGCCAGCAGCTGGGCCTCGGTGTACTCGCCGTGCTGGCTGGCCACGCGCGGGTACTGCGCCGGGATGCCGGCGCCGTTGGGGCTGTGGCAGCCTGCGCAGGCCGGCACGGCCTTGCTGGCGATGCCGCCGCGGTAGATCTGCTCGCCCAGGGCGATGGTGTCCTTGTTCTTCGCGAAGCCGGGCTTGGCCTGCTTGGAGGCGTAGAACGCGGCGACGTTCTTCATGTCTTCGTCGCTCAGCGTCGCGGCGAAGCCCTGCATGATGGCGTTCTTGCGCTTGCCGGCCTTGAACTCGGTCAGCTGCTTCACCAGGTACTCCGGGTGCTGACCCTGCAGGATCGGATTGGCCGGCGCGCCGCGCGAGCCGTCGGCCGTGTGGCAGGCCATGCAGGTGGCGGCCGTGGCCTGGCCCTTGGCGAGGTCGGGCTTGAACGCGGGCTTGGCGTCGGCGGCGAGCGCGGGGCCAGCGAGCAGGGCGGCGAAGATCAGGGCGACGGCGGACTTCATGCGTGAGCGAGCCTTGAAAACGGGGTGCATCGGAGCAAACCCGAAGATTTTACAATGCCCCATGACGACCCCTCGTTCCACTGTGCCGGAAGCTGCACAAAAGACAGCGCTGGCGTGGACCCACACCGCGCGTTTCCTCACCACCGCGAGCCAGCTGCACCAGTTGCCGGCGAGCGAATTGCCCGAGATCGCCTTCGTCGGCCGCAGCAATGCCGGCAAGTCCACCGCCATCAACACGATGGCGCAGCAGAAGCGACTCGCCTTTGCCTCGCGCACGCCAGGCCGCACGCAGCACATCAACCTGTTCGAGGTGGGCCCGAAGGACGCGCCGAACGCGCTGTTCGCCGACCTGCCGGGTTACGGTTATGCCAAGGTCGAGCGCGCCGCGAAGCTGCGCTGGCAGGAGGTGATGGCGCAATACCTCGAGCTGCGCCGGCCGTTGCACGGCGTGGTGATGATGGTCGATTCGCGGCTGGGCTTCACCGATCTCGACCGCCGCCTGCTCGACCTCGTGGCGCCGCGCCTGGCCAACGGCGAGGTGCGGCTGCTGGCGCTGCTGACCAAGGCCGACAAGCTCAACCGACGCGACGCCGAAGCGGCGCTCGCCGCGGCGCAGGAGGTGCTGGGGGCGGTGGCGACCGAGAACTCCGACCTCGGCGTGTCGCTGTTCTCGGCGCTGTCGCGCCGGGGCGTCGGCGACGCGGCCGAGGTGCTGCACGGCTGGGTCCATGCCGCGGCGCCCGCACGCGAGCATGCCGACGACGCGGCGCCACCGCCCGCAGACGCCGCGCCCGCGGCCGACCCCGCCGCATGATCCGCCACTTCGACCTGCACCTGCCGCACGGCGTCCACCTCGCCTGCCGGGCCGCCGGCACGCAGGGCCCGCGGGTGCTGCTGCTGCACGGCTTCCCCGAAGCCGCCTTCGTGTGGGACGACGTGATGCTGGCGCTGGCGCCGCAGGCACGCTGCGTGGCCCCGAACCTGCGCGGCTATGCGGGCTCGTCGGCGCCGGCCGACGTGGCGGCCTACCGCCCGCGCCACCTGGTGGCCGACGTGGCGGCGGCGATCGAGGCGCTGGGTGCGCCGGTGGACGTGCTGGTGGCCCACGACTGGGGCGGCGCGGTGGCCTGGAACCTCGCGGCGCAGCGGCCCGACCTGCTCAAGCGCCTGGTGATGATCAACTCGCCGCACCCGGCGACCTTCCTGCACGCGCTGCGGCACGACGCCGCGCAGCAGGCGGCCAGTGCCTACATGACCTTCCTGTGCCGGCCCGATGCCGAGGTGCTGCTGGCCGAGGACGACTTCCGCCGCCTGTGGCCGTTCTTCGGCGATGCTGCCTGGCTGACGCCGGCGGTGCGCGACCAGTACCGCGCCGCCTGGTCGCGCGGTCTCACCGGCCCGGTGAACTACTACCGTGCCTCGCCGCTGCGGCCGGCGACCGGGCCCGGCGATCTGCTGCACACGCTGGAACTGCCCGACGCGTCCGTCACGGTGCGCGTGCCCACCACGCTGCTGTGGGGCGCGCAGGACAAGGCGCTGCTGCCGGTGCTGCTGCAGGGCCTGGAACGCTGGGTGCCGCAGCTCGACCTGCGGCACGTGCCCGAGGCCACGCACTGGATGGTGCACGAGCAGCCGCAGCGTGTGGTGGCCGCCGTGCAGGCGGCGCTGCAGGCGGCGCGGGTCTAGGCGGCGGCGCCGCCGCGCGCCATGCGGCGCATCACGCGCTTGGCGGCCTCGCGCATCAGCGAACGCGGCTCCACCAGGTGCAGCAGGTGTTCGCCGTGCAGCGTGAGCAGCGCGCGCCGGCGCACGGCCCAGGTGGCCTCGCTGGCGCTGTCGCCGAAGAGCCAGACCTCGCCACGCTCGCCGGGCCACAGGAGCTGCGCATGCACCCAGCGGCCTTCCATGAACATGCGCACCCACTCCGACGGGCGGCGCTGCTGCAGCCAGCCCAGCGAGGCGTTGGCCGCGGGCCGGGGCGCCGACTCGGCGGCATCGATCAGCGCCGCCGGCACGGTGTCCATCTGGCCCAGGTCGATGGCGCCATGCAGCGTCGACGGCGTGGTCTGCGACGCGGCCAGCCGGTCTTCCAGCTGCTGCAGCGCCACGATCTCGCGCTGCGCCGTGCGGCAGCGCAGCTCGAAGGCGCTCTGCTCGTGGCCGGCGAGGCGGTCACCCGCCCACTGGTACAGGCTGGCGTTCTGCTCGGGTTCGGCCACCAGGTGGTCGATCAGGCCCTGCACGAAGCGCAGCGAGCGCGTGCGCAGCGGGTCGCCGGCCGGCGGCAGCACCTCGGCCAGGTGCGCGATGCGGTCGACGAAGCGCCAGGCCGGGTGCGTCTCGCGGTCCATCGTCTTGGGCTCGCGCAGCGCGACGCGGATGAACGGCGCCTGCAGCCGCGACAGCAGCAGCCGCACGTCGTCCGCCAGCTCGGGATCGGTGAGGATGGCGTCGAAGATGCGGCTCAGCACCTCGATCTGCTGCTGGTCGACCGCGCTCGGCGCGTTCTCCACCAGCTGCTGGTGCTGGCGCTCGCGCAGCGGCTCCAGGTCGGCCGGCGCGGTGTCGGGCGCCAGGCGATGCAAGGCCTGGTCCATCTGGCGCAGCACCTCGTCGAGCGGCATGCGCGGCGCGGTCGACGGCGCCAGCGCCGGCAGCGCGTCGCGGATGCGGCCCAGGTCGGGCGTGAAGGTGGTTTCCACCGAACGGGGCCGGTGCGCGCCGCGCGAGCCTGCCGGCAGGATCATCGTGCGGTGGGCCGCCGGTTCGATGCCCTGCGACTCCAGCCGCGACGACGCGCCGGCGAACGCCTTGCGCAGCACCTGGGCCAGCGCCGTGCTGGCGTGGCGCATGAAGGTGAGCTGGTAGCCGCGCGACAGCGGCAGCGCCTGCGCCGCCGCCCACAGCGCGCGGGCGTGGGTTTCGGGCCGGAACGGATTGTGGTCGCGGGTGACGTCCATGTCGCCGACCAGCGCCGAGACGAAGGTCTGCAGCTCGCGCAGCTCGTATTCGGCGACGCTGCGGATGGCCTCGATGGCGTGCGAGATCTCGACGTCCACCGACACTTCTTCTTCATCCACCAGCGACAGCGACAAGGCCCGCGGCGCGGCTGCGGCCGGTGCACTGCGCTGCGCGCCGTCGGCGATCTGCGCCCGCAGCGAGCGCAGGTAGTAGTCGACGATGTGCTGCCGGTGCGACATCACCTTGTGCAGCAGGTCGGCCGCCACGGCGCGGTCGCGCGGCATCATGCCGGCCAGCCCCTTCTGGATGTGCTCCAGGGCTGCTTCGACCACCTGGTCGACGAGCAGCGGCGCGCGCATCAACTCGTCGTCGATGAAGCGCTGCAGCGCGGGCGGGGCAGAGGCGTGGGCCATGGGCGCACCGATCATAGGCCGCGCGAAACGGTCGCAAAAAGCAGAAAAGCCTGCGCGAACGCAGGCTCTTCGGGCTTCCGACAGGCGGAGCAGGGGCCCCGGGCGGCAGCGCCGCCCGGGAGGGACATCACATGTCCATGCCGCCCATGCCGCCCATGCCACCCATGCCGCCGGGCATGCCGCCGCCGGCCGCTTCTTCCTTCGGGGCCTCGGCGACCATGCACTCGGTCGTCAGCATCAGGCCGGCCACGGAAGCCGCGTTCTGCAGGGCAGTGCGCGTCACCTTGGTCGGGTCCAGGATGCCCATCTCGATCATGTCGCCGTAGGTGCCGTTCGCGGCGTTGTAGCCGTGGTTGCCCTTGCCGGCCAGCACCGAGTTGATCACCACGCTCGGCTCGTCGCCGGCGTTGGCGACGATCTCGCGCAGCGGCTGCTCGATCGCGCGCAGCACGATCTTGATGCCGGCTTCCTGGTCGTGGTTGTCACCCTTGATGGTGCCGGCGGCCTGACGGGCGCGCAGCAGGGCCACGCCGCCACCGGCGACGATGCCTTCTTCCACCGCAGCGCGCGTGGCGTGCAGGGCGTCTTCGACGCGGGCCTTCTTTTCCTTCATCTCGACTTCGGTGGCAGCACCGACCTTGATGACGGCGACACCGCCGGCCAGCTTGGCCACGCGCTCTTGCAGCTTCTCGCGGTCGTAGTCGCTGGTGGCTTCCTCGATCTGCACGCGGATCTGCTTGACGCGGGCCTCGATGTCGGCAGCGGCACCGGCGCCGTCGATGACGGTGGTGTTCTCCTTGCCCACTTCGACGCGCTTGGCCTGGCCCAGGTCGGCCAGCGTGGCCTTCTCGAGCGTCAGGCCGACTTCCTCGGCGATGACCTTGCCGCCCGTCAGGATGGCGATGTCTTCCAGCATGGCCTTGCGGCGGTCACCGAAGCCCGGGGCCTTCACGGCGACGACCTTCAGGATGCCGCGGATGGTGTTGACCACCAGGGTCGCCAGCGCCTCGCCTTCGACTTCCTCGGCGATGATCAGCAGCGGACGGCCGCTCTTGGCCACCTGCTCCAGCGTGGGCAGCAGGTCGCGGATGTTGCTGATCTTCTTGTCGTAGAGCAGGACAAACGGGTTGTCCAGCACGGCGACTTGCTTGTCGGGGTTGTTGATGAAGTACGGCGACAGGTAGCCGCGGTCGAACTGCATGCCCTCGACGATGTCGAGCTCGTTGTCGAGCGACTTGCCGTCTTCGACGGTGATGACGCCTTCCTTGCCGACCTTGTCCATTGCCTTGGCGATGATCTCGCCGATGGAGCTGTCGCTGTTGGCGGAGATCGAGCCGACCTGGCCGATTTCCTTGCTGGTGGTCGTGGGCTTGCTGGCCTTCTTCAGCTCTTCGACCAGGGCCGTCACGGCCTTGTCGATGCCGCGCTTCAGGTCCATCGGGTTCATGCCGGCGGCCACGTACTTCATGCCTTCGCGCACGATCGACTGCGCCAGCACGGTGGCCGTGGTGGTGCCGTCACCGGCCAGGTCGCTGGTCTTGGAAGCGACTTCCTTGACCATCTGTGCGCCCATGTTCTGGAGCTTGTCCTTCAGCTCGATTTCCTTGGCCACCGAGACACCGTCCTTGGTGACGGTGGGGGCGCCGAACGAGCGCTCGAGCACCACGTTGCGGCCCTTGGGGCCCAGGGTGACCTTCACGGCGTTGGCCAGGATGTTCACACCCTCGACCATGCGGTGACGGGCGTCCGAGCCGAAGATGACGTCTTTTGCTGCCATGTCTGTATCTCTCTGAATTCTGGGTTGGGTTGTTCGGGCGACTTCTGTCTACGGCCGGGCCGATGGCCCTTGACTTGGCTTCGCCAAGTCAGCCTGCGAAGAAAGTGAATCGCCTGCGTCGATTTACTTCTCGACGACGGCGAAGAGGTCTTCCTCGCGCATCACCAGCAGTTCGTCGCCATCGACCTTGACGGTCTGGCCGCTGTACTTGCCGAACAGCACACGGTCACCGACCTTGATGTTCAGGGCGACGAAGTCACCCTTGTCGTTGCGCTTGCCCGGGCCCACGGCCAGGACTTCGCCCTGGTCGGGCTTCTCGGCGGCGTTGTCGGGGATGACGATGCCGGAGGCGGTCTTGGTTTCCTGTTCCAGGCGCTTGACGATCACGCGGTCGTGCAACGGACGAAGCTTCATATCATCTCCTTGGGAGTCTCAGTAGGCAAAGCGAAGAGCACCACGCAAGTGAGCACTCATTCATTGGTGTGGATCGGGAGGTTCGGCACCGCCGTTGGCCTGCCCTGGGTCCAGCGTCTTCCGACTACTAGCACTCGCGACAGACGAGTGCTAACAAACGGATTATAGGGGCCGATCCCGCGCTTGCAAGCGCCCGCCCGTCGTCCCGCGCCGGCGCGGGGTCAGCCGCTGCGCGCGGCAGGTGCCGCCCGGCCGCGCGACTCGCGCCGGGCCACCCACAGCGTGGCGGCGCAGATCACCACCCCGCCCAGCACCGTGGACTGGCTGGGAATCTCGGTGAACAGCAGCCAGCCCATCAGCGCCGACCACACGAGGTCGAGGAACTTGGCCGACTGCGTGGCCGAGATGTCGGCCGACGCGAACGAGCGCGTCACGCAGTAGTGCCCGGCGCTGCCGAGCAGCCCGCACAGCGCGAAGCCCGCCCACTGCCAGGCCGTGAGCCACTGCCACTGCCAGATCGCCAGCGGCAGGCTCAGCAGCGAGACGGTGACCGACTGCCAGACCAGGATGACGCCGGCCGACTCGGTGCGCGTCAGCGACTTCGTCAGCAGGAACGAGGCTGCGAACAGCGGCGCCGAGGCCAGCATCACCAGGTGGTAGCCGCCGCTGCCGCCCGACAGCTGCGGGCCCACGACGATCATCACGCCGGCGAAACCGACCAGCGTTCCGGCCCAGCGTTCCCAGCGCATCGGCTCGCGGAAGACCAGATAGGCGCCGAGCATGATGAACAGCGGCGTGGTGAAGCCGATCGCCGTCATGTCGGCCAGCGGGATGCGCGGCAGCGCCACGAACCACAGGCACAGCCCCACCGTGTGCAGCGCGCCGCGCGCGAAGTGGCCGCCCAGCCGCTGCGGCAGGTAGTTGCCCAGGCCGCGGCGCAGCAGCACCGGCAGCAGCACCAGCAGGCCGAAGAAGTAGCGCAGGAACTGCGCCTGGAAGGGCTGAAGCTCCTGCGTGAGTGCCCGCATCACGGCGTTCAGCAGGCAGAAGAAGACGCCGGAGGCGGTGGCCCAGAGCAGGCCGCGGGTGGTGGGGCTCCAGTGCGCCGAGCGTGCGCGCAGCCGGTCCCAGGGCGAGGTCGACGTCATTGCCGCGCATGATGCCCCGCCGCGCCACAGGCCGCCGTGGCCGCGCCATGATGCGGCGATCGTGGGCACGCCGTGCCCGTGCGGTCGTGGCAGGCAGTCGGAGGTGGGGCATGGGCGCACAGGCGGTGGGCGGACGCTTCGAGCAGTCCTTCGTGTTCCACATGATCCGCGACTTCTTCCTCCTGCTGCTGCTGGTGGCCGCAGTGGAACTGGGCATCCGCTACGCGCTGCTGCGGCTGGACTTCAGCCGCCAGGAGCCGGCGCGCGTGGCGCAGGCGGCCCAGCGGCTGGCCGAGGACGTGAGGTCGATCATGCTGAACTCCGGCGGTCCGCTCGCGGCGCAGACCGTCTACCCGATCCTGGACCGCAACCACGAGGACCTGGGACTGTCGATCGCCGTGCTGCCGTCGCCGGTGACGGTGGAGTCGATGCAGGTCAGCTTCAAGATGGACGTCCGCGGGCTGCAGCCGCGCTGGCCCGAGGGCATCCACCGGGAGGCCACCGCAGCGCTGAAGGCCGAGCAGTTCTGCCTGAACTGCCACGTCAAGGCCCGTGTCGGCGACGTGCTGGGCACGGTCAGCGTGCGCAGCTATCTCGCGCGCAAGGAAGCCGTCTGGTGGCAGGAGGTGCGGCTGACCGCGGGGGCGCTGAGCCTGAAGATCCTCGTCCACACGGTGCTGCTGTTCCTGCTGCTGAAGGTGCGCATGGAGCCCCTGCTGGCGCTGCGCTCCACCGTCTCGGGGCTGGCGCGCGGCGTGATGGACCTGTCGCCGCGCGCTGCGGTGAAGACCGCCGACGAGTTCGGCGAGCTGGCCCAGGACCTCAACCACTTCCTCGACCGCATCGGCGGCGTGGTGCAGGACCTGGACCGCGTGCTCGGCGAAGTGGTGCAGGTGGGTGCGCGCCTGGGTACGCTGAACCGCGGCCTGGAACGCCAGGTGGAGACCATGCGCGAAGCCTCGCTGCGCCTGCTGGGCGACGGCGCGCAGCGCAGCCTGCAGACGCAGCTGGTGGCGGCGCGCGAAGGCGGCGCCTATGCCGCGCTGGACCGCACGGTGGCGCAGACGCTGGCCGTGCTGCCGGGAGTGGCTGCAGCGGCGGACGGCCCGGGCGCCGGCGCGCAGCAGGCGCCCGCGCTGCGCCTGCTGCACGAGCAGTTGTCCGAGCTGCGCGCCAGCTTCGGCGCCGTCAGCGAGGCCCTGCAGGCGCTGGCGCCGCCGGTGGCGGTGGCCGAGGCGCAGCGCGCCGACTACCAGGCCTTCGCGCAGTCGCTGCGCGAGATGGCGGTGCTGGAAGCGTCGATGCAGAAGGTCGCCGAATCGGGCCAGCAGGTGCTGCAGCGGCTGTCGCAGGGGCGGGCCGCGTAGGGATTTCGGCCACGGGCACGTCCGCGCCGGCGGGCGCCACTACCATCCGGCGCGGTGGTTGTCTGAAGGAGAGCGAGATGCAGCGAGTCGCGACGTGGTCGCCGGTGGGCGTGCTGGTGTTGCTGGCGGGCCTGTCGTTGCCCGCTGCGCACGCCGCAGAGCCGCTGCCCATCTTCGACGCCCACCTGCACTACAGCCACGACGCCTGGGAGCGCCTGCCGCCCGCGCGCGCCGTTGCCATCCTGCGCCAGGCCGGGCTGCGCGCGGCGATGGTCTCCAGCAGCAGCGACGACGGCACGCAGAAGCTCTATGCCGAGGCGCCCGACCTGGTGCTGCCGGTGCTGCGGCCCTACCGCACGCGCGGCGAGCTCGGCAGCTGGATGCACGACGCCAGCGTCGTGCCGCACCTGCAGGCGCGGCTGCAGAAGTACCGCTATGTGGCCATCGGCGAATACCACGTGTACGGCGCCGACGCCGACCTGCCGGTGGTGCGGCGCGTCGTCGAGCTGGCGCGCGAGCACGGGCTGTACCTGCACTCGCATTCGGATGCAGACGCCATCGAGCGCCAGTTCCAGCAGGATCCGAACGCCCGCATCCTGTGGGCGCACGCCGGCTTCGACAGCCCCGAGCGCGTGCGCGAGATGCTGCGCAAGCACAAGAACCTGTGGTGCGACCTCGCTTTCCGCAGCGAACACGCCAGCGGCGGGCAGGTCGACCCGGCCTGGCGCGCCGCGTTCCTGGAGTTCCCGGACCGCTTTCTCGTCGGCACCGACACCTTCACGCCCGAGCGCTGGTACTACGTCGTCGAGCACGCGAACTGGTCGCGCCAGTGGCTGGCCGACCTGCCACGCGAGGTGGGCGAGCGCATCGCGTGGAAGAACGGCGAGCAGCTGTTCGGCAGCATGCGCGCGCGGCTGAAGGGCGGGCCTTGAGGCGCAGGCACGCGGCGATGCCAACGATGGTCGGGGCGGTGCTGGCCGGGCTGGTGTTGCCGGCAGTGGCCTGCCCGTTGGCCGGGGCCGTGCTGCAGGCCGGCGCTGTGCAGGCCGCCTGGCGCGTGGCCGGCGGCGCCGCGATCGCGGTCGGCCGCCACTTCACCGTCGAGGTGCAGCTGTGCCCGGCCGGGGCCGCGCTGGCGCGGGTGGATGCGACGATGCCCGAGCACCGCCACGGCATGAACTACCGGCCCAGCCTGCACCCGCTGGGTGATGGCCGCTGGCGTGCCGACGGGCTGATGTTCCACATGGCCGGTCGCTGGGAACTGCGGCTCGACGTGGCCCACGGCGGCCGCACCGAGACGCTGCGCACGGCGATCACGCTGCCGTGAGCCGGCGCCGTCGTGCGTGGTGGGCGGCGCTGCTGCTGGCAGTGCCCGTGGCGTGCGTCGCGCAGGTGCTGGACTTCAGCGCCGACGAGCGCCAGCGCATCCTGCAGCACGGCCCGTGGCCGTTGCCGCCGCAGGCCGATGCCTCCAACCGCGTGCAGGCCCGGCCCGAGGCCGTGGCGCTGGGGCGGGCGCTGTTCTTCGACACCGGCCTGTCGCGCAGCGGCGCAATGGCCTGTGCCACCTGCCACCAGCCGGCGCGTGCCTTCAGCGACGGCCAGCCCACGGCCCGGGGCGACCGCAACACGCCGGGGCTGCTCGACGCCGGCCAGCACCGCTGGTTCGGCTGGGGCGGCGAACACGACAGCCTGTGGGCCGCCAGCCTGGCGCCGCTGCTGGCGCCACACGAGATCGGCGCCACGCCGGCCACGCTGCTGGCGCGTCTGCAGGCCACGCCGGCGCTGCTCCGCCGCTACACCGCGCTGTTCGGTGCACCGCGCGCCGACGAGACGCTCGCGGTGCACCTGGCCAAGGCACTGGCCGCCTACCAGGCCACGCTGGTGTCTCCGCGCACGCCGTTCGACGACTTCCGCGATGCGCTGGCCCGAGGCGACACGGCCGCGGCGGCACGTTACCCGCTGGCGGCGCAGCGCGGCCTGCGGCTGTTCATCGGCGAAGGCCGCTGCGCGGTCTGCCATGCCGGTCCGCTGTTCAGCAACGGCGAGTTCGCCGACATCGGCGTGCCCTTCTTCACGCGCGAGGGCGTCGACGCCGGGCGCTGGGCGGGCATCGCGGCGGTGCGGTCCAGCCGCAGCAACCGGCTCGGGCCGTGGTCCGATGCCGGCCCGGACGATGCGCGTGCGGTCGGGACGCGCCACGTGCTGCGCGAGCCGCGCCACTTCGGCGAGTTCCGCGTGCCCGGCCTGCGCCAGCTGCAGCACACGGCGCCGTACATGCACAACGGCAGCCTGGCGTCGATCGAGGCCGTGGTGCAGCACTACTCGGCGCTGAACGAGGAGCGCCTGCATGCCGACGGCGAGCGCATCCTGCGGCCGCTGCGGCTGGACGACCGCGCCGCAGCCGATCTGGCGGCCTTCCTGCGCAGCCTGTCGGCGCGTTGAAGGGCGCGGTCAGTGGCGGCCGGGGTTGCCCGGCGCCGAGCCGTCGTCGTCGCCGTCGGCCGGCGGCTGGGCCGCGACGCGGTAGCTCTCGGTGGCCCAGGCGCCCAGGTCCAGGTTGCGGCAGCGTTCGCTGCAGAACGGCCGCCAGCGGTTGGCGCTGTTGTAGACCGTGGGCGTCTTGCACGCCGGGCAGGGCACGAGCCGGTCGGCCATGGATCAGGCGCAGAGCGTGAGTTCGAAGGCGGTGTCGACGGCCGCGGCACGCAGCCGGCCTTCGGCGTCGGGCTTCATCATGCGCACCGAGACCATCAGCCGGTGGCCGGTGATCTCGGGCACCGGGCCTTCCGCGCTGTCCAGCCGCACCCGCAGCAGCTGGTAGACCTTGCCGGCGGGCAGGCTCTGCTGGTACTGGCCGCCGCTGGCCACCACGCGCTGCGGGCTGCCGCTGTCGCGCAGCAGGCCCAGCAGCACCTGCAGGGCCTCGGCCAGCGGCGTCAGGGTGCCGATCCAGCCGGCCAGGTCGGCACGGCGGCGCTCGGGCTGCAGCTGCTGCCAGGCGTAGTACGCGGGCAGGTCGAACTCGCAGGTGCCGCCGGGGATGCTGATGCGGCTGCGGATGCTCATCAGCCAGTCGTTGCTGGCCAGGCCGTGGCCGGCCTTGCCCTGCAGCTGGTTGAGGCCGTTGAAGGCGTGGTCGATGCGCGCCACCACCTCGTCGAGCGCGGCTTCGCTGATGTGCGGGTTGCCGCGGTAGCTGTTGAGCTGGGCCTTGTGGCGCTCCAGTTCCTTCAGCAGATCGCTCTTGAGGTCGGCGCGCGAGGCGACGTCCATGATCTCGAAGATCGTCGCGAGCGCGAAGTGGTGGTCGACCGCGGCGTCGCGCGCGACCAGCTGGCCGAGGCGGTCGAACAGGTGTTCGAGCCGCAGCATCGTGCGGATGCCCTCGTTGAACGGATATTCGTACAGGACCACAACGCTGCGCTCGACCGGAGGTTCAGTGCGCGGGATTGTTCCACAGTGCCCACAGGCCCCGCACCTCGTGCGCAAGTTGTTCGATCGGCAGGCCGTCGTTGTAGAGCACCGCATCGGCAATGCGGCGCCGTGCGGCGCGTGGCGCCTGCTGCGCGATGACGCGGCGCACGGCGTCCTCCGTCCAGCCCGAGCGCGCCATCACGCGCTGGACCTGCGTGGCCTCGTCGCAGTCGACCACCAGCACGCGCTGCACGCGCTGGCGCCACTGGCGTGATTCGGCGAGCAGCGGCACGTCAAAGACCACGGTGGCGCTGCCGGCGGCCGCGGCCCGCGCGTGGGCCTCGGCGCCGATCAGCGGGTGCAGCACGGCTTCGAGCCGGGCCTTGGCGCCGGGGTCGGTGAAGGCCAGCGCGCGCATGCGGTCACGGTCGAGTGCACCGTCGGGCGCCACGATGCCGGCGCCGAACGCAGCGGCCAGCGCCGGCATCGCCGCACCGCCGGGCAGCGTGAGCGCGCGTGCGATGGCGTCGGTGTCGACGAGGCAGGCGCCGCAGCCCACCAGCATGCGGGCCACGGTGCTCTTGCCGCTGCCGATGCCCCCGGTGAGGCCGATGCGCCGGATCGGCGGGCTCAGGCCCAGCCCATCCATGCCAGCACCTGGGGCAGCCCGACCAGCAGCACGCCGACGCCGCCGCCGGCCAGGAACGGGCCGAACGGCACGAAGCGGCCTTCGCGCAGCGAGCCGCCGAGCTTCATGCCGATGCCGACCACGGCGCCCAGCACCGACGCGAACAGCACGATCGGCAGCACGGCCTGCCAGCCGAGCCAGGCGCCGAGCGCGCCGAGCAGCTTGAAGTCGCCGTAGCCCATGCCTTCCTTGCCGGTGGTGAGCTTGAACAGCCAGTACACCGACCACAGCGACAGGTAGCCCACGGCGGCGCCTGTGATGGCGCCGACGGCGTCCAGGCCCGGCAGCCAGCCCGCGGCCGCGGCCACGAGGCCGGCCCACAGCAGCGGCAGCGTCATCGCGTCGGGCAGGACCGTGGTGTCCCAGTCGATCAGCGCCAGCGCCAGCAGCACGGCAACCACGCCGCACCACAGCAGCGTGGCGGGCTGCGCACCGAGCTTCCAGCCGACGGCGGCGAACAGCAGCGCCGTGGCGACTTCCACCAGCGGGTAGCGGGCGCCGATCGGCGTCTTGCAGGCCGAACACCGGCCCTTCAGTGCCAGCCAGCTGAGCACCGGGATGTTCTCGTACCAGCGGATGCGGTGGCCGCACGACGGGCAGCGCGAGCCCGGCCGCGCGATGCCCAGCGGCTGCAGCGCGCCGAGCGACTTCTCGAGCGTGCCGCCGGCCTGCGCCAGGCCGGCCGGCGCGTCGGCGCCGAAGATGCGCCGGTACCCGTCGCGGTCGGCCAGCTGCCCGGCGACGTCGGCCCACCACTGCCGCTCGAGCAGCAGGGGCATGCGGTGCACGACGACGTTCAGGAAACTGCCGATCACCAGCCCCAGCAGGGCCAGGGCCGCCGGATGCAGCAGCAGGTCGAGCGGCGGCACCGTCAGACGACCGCACCCAGCTTGAAGATCGGCAGGTACATCGAGACCACGATGCCGCCGATCAACACGCCCAGGATCACGATGATGAAGGGCTCCATCAGGCTGGACAGGCCCTTGACCATGTCGTCGACTTCCTCTTCGTAGAACTCGGCGCACTTGGCCAGCATGTGGTCGAGCGAGCCCGATTCCTCGCCGATGGCGGACATCTGCAGCACCATGGTCGGGAACACGCCGCTGGCCGTCATCGACGTGGTGAGCGCCGAGCCGGTGGACACGTCCTTCTGGATCTGCTCGGTGGCCTGTGCGTACACGGCATTGCCCGAGGCGCCACCGACCGAGTCCAGCGCCTCGACCAGCGGCACGCCGGCCGCGAACATGGTCGACAGCGTGCGCGTCCAGCGCGCGATGACGGACTTGTTGATGAGGTCGCCGAAGACCGGCACCTTCAGCAGCAGCCGGTCCATCGTCATCTGCATCTTCTCGGAGCGTTTCCAGCTCTCGAAGAAGAAGTAGCCGCCGCCGATCAGCAGCCCGAAGATCGCCCACCACCAGGTGACGAAGAACTCGGAGAGCGCGATCACGAACAGCGTCGGCGCAGGCAGGTCGGCGCCGAAGGAGCTGAAGACTTCCTTGAACGCCGGGATCACGAAGATCATGATGACCGTCAGCACGACGAAGGCGGTCACGATGACGGCGATCGGGTACATCAGCGCCGACTTGATCTTCTGCTTCAGCGCCATCGTCTTTTCCTGGTAGATGGCCAGGCGGTCGAGCAGCGCTTCCAGGATGCCGCCGGCTTCGCCGGCTTCCACGAGGTTGCAGTACAGCGAGTCGAAGTACAGCGGGTGCTTGCGGAAGGCCGCCGACAGGCTGGTGCCGGTCTCGACGTCGCCGCGGATGTCGGTCAGCAGCTTGGTCAGGCGCGGGTTCGCCGCGCCGCGCGCCACGATGTCGAACGACTGCAGCAGCGGCACGCCCGCCTTCATCATCGTCGCCAGCTGGCGCGTGAAGATGGCGATGTCCTTCTGCTTGATCGCGCGGCCGCCGGTGGTGCGGCGCTTCTTGACCTTGTTGACGAGGATGCCCTGCCGGCGCAGGCTGGCGCTGACCACGGACTCGCCGCCGGCCCGCATCTCGCCGCGCACGATCTTGCCGTTCTTGTCCTTGCCTTCCCACTCGTAGATCTGATCCTTCGAGGCGGACTTCGCGCGGGCGGAAGCTGCTGCTGCTGTGGCCATGGGGCTGTGGGTGTGGAAGTTGATCGGTTTCGGGCGCGGCGGTGCGCAGGCTACTCGTTCGTGACCGTGATGATCTCTTCGAGTGTCGTCACGCCCAGGCGCACCTTGACGAGGCCGGACTGGCGCAGGTCGCGCACGCCTTCCTTCTGCGCCTGCATCGCGATGTCGAGCGAGGTGCCTTCGGCGAGGATGATGCGCTGGATGGCTTCGGTGATCGGCATCACCTGGTAGACGCCGACACGGCCCTTGTAGCCGTTGTTGCAGGCCGAGCAGCCCACCGCGCGGTACGGGCGCCAGCTGCCGTCGAGGTCGGTGTCCTGGAAGCCTGCCTTCAGCAGGGCTTCGCGCGGATATTCAGCCGGCTTCTTGCAGGTCTCGCAGAGCTTGCGCGCCAGGCGCTGCGCGGTGATCAGCAGCACGCTGGCAGCGATGTTGAACGGCGCCACGCCCATGTTCAGCAGGCGCGTCAGCGTGGTCGGCGCGTCGTTCGTGTGCAGCGTGCTCATCACCAGGTGGCCTGTCTGCGCCGCCTTGATGGCGATGTCGGCGGTGTCGAGGTCGCGGATTTCGCCGACCATGATGATGTCCGGGTCCTGGCGCAGGAAGGACTTCAGCGCTGCCGCGAACGTGAGGCCCGCGCGGTCGTTGACGTTGACCTGGTTGATGCCCGGCAGGTTGATTTCCGCCGGGTCTTCCACCGTGGCGATGTTCACGCCGGGCTGGTTCAGGATGTTCAGGCAGGTGTACAGCGACACCGTCTTGCCCGAGCCCGTGGGCCCGGTGACGAGGATCATGCCGTAGGGCCGGCCGATGGCCGCCATCAGCCGGTCCTTCTCGATCTTCTCGTAGCCCAGCGCCTCGATGCCGAGCTTGGCGCTGGACGAGTCGAGGATCCGGATCACGACCTTCTCGCCGAACAGCGTGGGCAGCGTGCTGACGCGGAAGTCGATCGCCTTGTTGCCGAACTTCAGCTTCATGCGGCCGTCTTGCGGGACCCGCTTCTCGGCGATGTCCATGCGGCTGATGACCTTGATGCGCGAGGCCAGCTTTTCCTTGATGGCGATCGGCGGCTGCGTGATCTCGCGCAGTTCGCCGTCGATCCGGAAGCGCACGCGGTAGTGGTATTCGTAGGGCTCGAAGTGCAGGTCCGACGCACGCGCGTTGATGGCGTCGATCAGCATCTTCTGCAGGAAGCGCACGACAGGCGCGTCTTCCACCTCGGTGGCGACGTCCTGGGTGTCGGCAGCGGCGCCGTCGTCCTCGGTGACGTCGAACTCGAAGTCGCCGCTGGTGAGGGTCTCCAGCGCCTCGCTGGCGCTGGTGTTCTGCGCCTCGACCTGGCGCATCAGCTTGTCGTACTCGACGATCACCCATTCCGGCGTCAGCTGCGTCGCGAACTTGATGCGTTCGGCGGCCTCCTGGTCGGTGGGGTCGGCGGCGGCGATGAACAGGCGGTTGCCGCGCTTGCCCAGCACGACCACCTGGTACTGCGCCGCCGTCTTGCTGTCGACGATGTTGCGCGGCAGCTTCTGCAGGTCGACCGCGTTCAGGTCGAGCAGGGGCAGGGCCAGGGCCGTGGACAGCGTGTGCGCGAGTTCGTCGGACTTGACGGCGCCGGCGGAGACGACGGCGGCGATGAAGCTGGTCTTGCGCTCGCGCGCCTGCTTGGACAGGTCTTCGGCGGTCTTGGCGCTGAGCTTGCCGGCATGCACCAGCACACGCGCCACGCCCGAGAGGGCGGATTGCTGGGTCTCGACAAGCGTGTCGGCGGCCATCGGGATCAGTTCACACTGCGCATATCCGAATCATCATCGCCGATCCGGTAGGGCATGTAAACGGCGCAACAGCGCCGTAATTCGCGGGTTGATCGCCGCTTACCAACGGTTTCGTCGTGGCGCCGGCAGCAGGGCCGGTACGCCGAAGGACAACCTGGTCGGGGTGAGAGGATTCGAACCTCCGGCCTCTACGTCCCGAACGTAGCGCTCTACCAGGCTAAGCTACACCCCGATGTGGCGGACGCCGCGCAAACGCGCTGGCATCGCCTTCAGGCCGGACCCGTCATGAAGACCGGTGAACTGCCCGAAAACACAATTCTAGCAGAGCTCCGCGCGCCTCCGATTCCGGCAGCACGAACAACGACTCGCGGGCCTTGTCCGCCTGCTCCTGCGCCGCCTCGCGCGTGGCGTCCAGTGCCCCTGTGCGGCGCACGATCGCCAGGATGTCCGGCAGCTTCTGCTGTTCGCCGTGCTCGATGGCGTGGCGGATGAGTTCACGCTCGGCCGCGGTGCCGCGTTCCATCGCGATGAGCAGCGGCAGCGTGGGCTTGCCCTCGCGCAGGTCGTCGCCCACGTTCTTGCCGAGTTCGTCGCTGTTGCCTTCGTAGTCGAGCAGATCGTCGACGAGCTGGAACGCCGTGCCCAGCGAGCGACCGTAGTCGGCGCAGGCTTCCTCGACGGCCGCCCCTGCGCCGCCGAGCACCGCGCCCAGCCGCGCGCTGGCCTCGAACAGCTTGGCGGTCTTGTAGCGGATGACGCGCAGGTACTCATCGACCGCGAGGTCGGGGTCGTGCATGTTCATCAGCTGCAGCACCTCGCCTTCGGCGATGACGTTGGTGGCATCGGCCAGCACTTCCAGCACACGCATGTTCTTCACAGACACCATCATCTGGAACGAGCGCGAGTACAGGAAGTCGCCCACCAGCACGCTGGCCGCGTTGCCGAACATCGCGTTGGCGGTGGCGCGGCCTCGACGCAGGTCGGACTCGTCGACGACGTCGTCGTGCAGCAGCGTCGAGGTGTGGATCAGCTCCACGGTGGCCGCCAGCTCGTACTGATCCGGCCCGTCGTAGCCGAGCGCGCGTGCGAACAGCAGCACCAGGCGCGGCCGGATGCGCTTGCCGCCGGCACCGACGATGTAACGCGAGATCTGGTCGATCAGAGCCACGCGTGACGACAGCCGCTCGCGGATGACGGCATCCACCTGGCGCATGGCGGCCTCCATCGGGTCGACGACGGGAAGCAAAGGGGCTTGGGTTTCGAGCACTGACAGCGCCGGTTGATTGCTCGCGATTATAGGAAACCCGCATCGGCGCGCTGAGCTCGCGGTGGTGCGCCCGGCGCCCGTCCGCCAGCGAGTCCGAGGCGTGCTATACTGGAAGGCTCTGCGCCAAAGGCAGCCGTGCGTGTGAAGCGTGCGGGGCGGGTGCGGTTCTTTGAAAGGTCACACATGTACGCGGTCATAAAAACCGGTGGCAAGCAATACAAGGTTGCAGCCGGCGAGAAGATCAAGGTAGAACAGATTGCTGCGGACGTGGGCCAGGAAATCGTGATCGAACAGGTCCTCGCCGTCGGTGAGGGCGCGGACCTGAAGGTCGGGACTCCCTGGGTCGCGGGCGCCACCGTGAAAGCCACCATCGTGGCGCACGGCCGGCACGACAAGGTGCGCATCTTCAAGATGCGTCGCCGCAAGCACTATCAGAAGCACGGCGGCCACCGCCAGAACTACACCGAGCTGTCGATCAGTTCGGTGAACGGTTAAGGAGTTCTGAACCATGGCACAGAAAAAGGGCGGCGGCTCCACCCGCAACGGCCGCGATTCGCAGCCGAAGATGCTGGGCGTGAAGGTGTTCGGCGGCCAGACCGTGTCGGCTGGCTCGATCATCGTGCGCCAGCGCGGCACCAAGTTCCACCCCGGCACCAATGTCGGCGTCGGCAAGGACCACACCTTGTTCGCGCTGGTCGACGGCAACGTGTCGTTCAAGGTCAAGGGCGCGTTGAACCGCCAGACGGTGTTCGTGACGCCGGCCTGAGCCGACGGCACCTGCAACGCCAAGCCCCGGCCCGCCGGGGCTTTGTCTTTTGAGAAGCGCCCCACCATGAAGTTCGTCGACGAAGCCACCATCGACATCGCGGCCGGCAACGGCGGCGCCGGCTGCGTGAGCTTCCGGCGCGAGAAGTTCATCCCGTTCGGCGGCCCCAACGGCGGCGACGGCGGGCGCGGCGGCAGCGTCTACGCGATGGCCGACCGCAACATCAACACGCTGATCGACTACCGCTACGCGCGCCGCCACGAGGCGAAGAACGGCGAGCCGGGCCGCGGTTCCGACCAGTTCGGCGCCGCCGCCGACGACATCGTGCTGCGCATGCCGGTGGGCACCATCGTCAGCGACGCCGAAACGGGCGAGGTGCTGGTGGAACTGCTGGAGCACGAGGTCAAGGTGCTGCTCGCCAAGGGCGGCGACGGCGGCTTCGGCAACCTGCACTTCAAGACCAGCACCAACCGCAGCCCGCGCCAGAAGACGCCGGGCTGGCCCGGCGAGGCGAAGAAGCTCAAGCTCGAACTGCGCGTGCTGGCCGACGTCGGCCTGCTGGGCATGCCCAACGCGGGCAAGAGCACGCTGATCGCCGCGATCTCCAATGCGCGGCCGAAGATCGCCGACTACCCGTTCACGACGCTGCACCCGAACCTGGGCGTGGTGCGCGTGGGACCGGAGCGCAGCTTCGTCGTCGCCGACGTGCCGGGCCTGATCGAAGGCGCCAGCGAAGGCGCCGGCCTGGGCCACCAGTTCCTGCGCCACCTGCAGCGCACGCGGCTGCTGCTGCACGTGGTCGACATGGCGCCGTTCGACGACGCGGTGGACCCGGTCAAGCAGGCGCGCGCCATCGTCGCCGAACTGAAGAAGTACGACCCGAAGCTGCACGCCAAGCCGCGCTGGCTGGTGCTGAACAAGCTGGACATGGTGCCCGAGGACGAACGCGACGCGCGCGTGAAGGACTTCGTGAAGCGCTACCGCTGGAAGGGCCCGGTCTTCGCGATCTCGGCGCTGGCCCGCGAAGGCCTGCAGCCGATGGTCGAGGCCATCTGGCACCACGTGGCCGCGGAGCAGCGCGACAAGCCGCTGCCCGACCTGCGGTTCGACACCCCGATCGGCGATGTCTAGCCCGGTCCTGCAAGGCGCGCGCCGCATCGTCGTCAAGGTCGGCTCCAGCCTCGTCACCAACGAAGGCAGGGGCGTCGATGCCGACGCCATCGCCAACTGGTCGCGGCAACTGGCTGCACTGGCGCGCGACGGCCGCGAGATCGTGATGGTCTCCAGCGGCGCCATCGCCGAGGGCATGAAGCGCCTGGGCTGGACCACGCGGCCCAAGGAACTGAACGAGCTGCAGGCCGCCGCCGCAGTCGGCCAGATGGGCCTGGTGCAGATGTACGAGAGCAAGCTCTCGGAGCAGGGCATGCGCAGCGCGCAGGTGCTGCTGACGCACGCCGACCTGGCCGATCGCGAGCGCTACCTGAATGCCCGCTCGACGCTGCTGACGCTGCTGGCCATGCAGGTCATCCCGGTCATCAACGAGAACGACACCGTCGTCAACGACGAGATCAAGTTCGGCGACAACGACACGCTGGGCGCGCTGGTGGCCAACCTGATCGAGGCCGACGCGCTGGTGATCCTCACCGACCAGCGCGGCCTGTACGCCGCCGACCCGCGCAAGCAGCCCGATGCACGCTTCATCGACGTCGCGACGGCCGGCGACCCGGCGCTCGAGCTGATGGCTGGCGGTGCCGGCTCGAGCATCGGGCGCGGCGGCATGCTGACGAAGATCCTGGCCGCCAAGCGGGCTGCCGGCAGCGGCGCGAGCACCGTCATCGCGTGGGGCCGCGAGCCCGACGTGCTGCTGCGCCTGGCACGCGGCGAAGCCATCGGCACGGCGCTGGTGGCCGGCACGCCGAAGCTGGCGGCGCGCAAGCAGTGGATGGTCGACCACCTGCAGCTGCGCGGCGCGGTGGTGGTAGACGACGGCGCGGTGGCCAAGCTGCGCGACGAAGGCAAGAGCCTGCTGCCGATCGGCGTGGTCGACGTGCAGGGCGAGTTCGCGCGCGGCGACGTCATCGCGGTGCGCAGCATGGCCGGGGCCGACATCGCACGCGGCCTGGCCAACTACGCCTCGGGCGAGGCGCGGCTGATCGCCCGCAAGGCCTCGTCGCAGATCGAAGCGCTGCTGGGCTACTCGAACGAGCCCGAGATGATCCACCGGACCAACCTGGTCCTGGTCTGACGGCGCCTCAGTCGGCCGGCGACGGGGACGGCAGTGCTGGCTCGCCGCCAGCGCCGCGCTCGTCGTTGCGCTGCGAGCGCATGCCCGAGCGCAGGAAGCGGTTGTGGTGGTTCACGCGCGGCAGGTAGCGCGACAGTTCGGTCAGCGCCATCTCGTAGACGCCGCGCTTGAACTCGATCACCACGTCCAGCGGCACCCAGTACTCGTTCCAGCGCCAGGCGTCGAACTCCGGGTGGTCGGTGGCACGCAGATTCATGTCGCTGTCGCGGCCCAGCAGGCGCAGCAGGAACCAGATCTGCTTCTGGCCCTTGTAGTGGCCGCGCGCGTCCTTGCGGATGAAGTGCTCGGGCACCTCGTAGCGCAGCCAGTCGCGTGTGCGACCGATGATCTGCACGTGCTCGGGCAGCAAGCCCACTTCTTCGTGCAACTCGCGGAACATCGCCTGCTCCGGCGATTCACCGTGCTTGATGCCGCCTTGCGGAAACTGCCATGAGTGCGTGCGCAGTCGCTTGCCCCAGAAAACCTGGTTCCGCGCGTTCAGCAGCACGATGCCGACGTTGGGCCTGAAGCCTTCCCTGTCGAGCATAATCGGACCCCGAATTTGTGACTGATTTCATTATTGCACCCGGCCGGTGCGGCACGCGAACTCTCGCTTTCCCGCATGCGGGCTTTCGCTGCCGCAGGGCCTGTTGCCACGTCGACAAGAGCCCGCCATGAAAGCCTCGCAGACCTTCGTTTCCACCCTCAAGGAAGCCCCCGCCGATGCCGAGATCGTCAGCCACCGGCTGATGATGCGCGCCGGTTTCATCAAGCGGCTGGGCGCGGGCATCTACAACTACATGCCGATGGGCCTGCGCGTGATCCGCAAGGTCGAGGCCATCATCCGCGAGGAGATGACGCGTGCCGGTGCCGTCGAGCTGCTGATGCCCGTGGTGCAGCCCGCCGAGCTGTGGCAGGAGACCGGCCGCTTCCAGGCCTACGGCCCCGAGCTGATGCGCGTGAAGGACCGGCACGACCGCGACTTCGTGATCCAGCCCACCAGCGAAGAGGTCATCACCGACATCGCGCGCCAGGAGCTGCGCAGCTACAAGCAGCTGCCGCGCAACTTCTTCCACATCCAGACCAAGTTCCGCGACGAGCGCCGGCCGCGCTTCGGCGTGATGCGCGGGCGCGAGTTCACGATGAAGGACGCGTACTCGTTCGACCGCGACAAGGAATCCGCGCTGAAGAGCTACGAGACCATGTTCCAGGCCTACAAGCGCATCTTCGACCGCTTCGGCCTGCAGTACCGCGCCGTGGCCGCCGACACCGGTGCCATCGGCGGCGACGCGTCGCACGAGTTCCAGGTCATCGCCGACACCGGCGAGGACGCCATCGTCTACTGCCCCACCAGCGACTACGCCGCCAACATCGAGCTGGCCGAGGCGCTGCCGCTGATCGCCACCCGCGCTGCGCCCGCGCAGGCCTGCGTGAAGACACCGACACCTGGCAAGGCCACCTGCGAAGACGTGGCCGCGCTGCTGGGCCTTGCGCTGACCAGCACCGTGAAGTCGCTGGTGCTGGCCACCGACGACAAGAACGAGGCCGGCGACATCGTGAAGACCACGGTCTGGCTGCTGCTCGTGCGCGGCGACCACAGCCTCAACGAGATCAAGGCCGGCAAGGTCCCGGGCCTCAAGGACGGCTTCCGTTTCGCCACGGTCGGCGAGATCGAGGACCACTTCGGCTGCAAGCCCGGCTACCTCGGCCCGATCGGCACGAAGAAGCCCGTGCAGGTGGTGGCCGACCGCACGGTGGCCGCGATGAGCGACTTCGTCTGCGGCGCCAACGACGCCGACTTCCACTACACCGGCGTCAACTGGGGCCGCGACCTGCCGGAGCCGGCCCTGGTCGCCGACATCCGCAACGTCGTCGCCGGCGACCCCAGCCCCGATGGCCAGGGCGTGCTGGCGATCCAGCGCGGCATCGAGGTCGGGCATGTGTTCTACCTCGGCACGAAGAAGTACAGCGTGCCGATGAAGGCGCACTTCCTCGACGAGAACGGCAAGCCGCAGCCCTTCGAGATGGGCTGCTACGGCATCGGCGTCACGCGCATCCTGGGCGCCGCCGTGGAGCAGAACCACGACGAGCGCGGCATGATCTGGCCCGATGCCATCGCCCCGTTCAGCGTGGTCATCTGCCCCATCGGCTACGACCGCAACGCCGAGGTGCAGGCCGCCGCGCAGCAACTGCACGACGACCTGGCGGCGCTGGGCGTCGATGTCGTGCTCGACGACCGTGGCGAGCGCCCTGGCGCGATGTTCGCCGACTGGGAACTGATCGGCGTGCCGCACCGTGTGGTGCTGTCCGATCGGGGGCTGAAGGCCGGCACGGTGGAAGTGCAGGGCCGCCGCGATGCCGCCGCCACGACGGTGCCGCTGGCCGAGGCGGTGGCCTTCGTGAAGGGGCGCCTGTCGGCGTGACGGCGGACGAATCCGGCCGGCTGGCCCGCCGCATGCTGCTGGCGCTGCCGCTGGCGGCGGCGTGGCGCGGTGCGCGGGCCGGCGCGCAGGTCGAGGAGCCGCTGGCCAACGCCGTGCGTGGCGCGCTCAGCGCGGCGGTGGCCGATGTCGCCCCGCCCAAGCCGCGCTTCGACAAGGTCGAGGACCGGCTGGCCTACCTGCGCTGGCTGGGCGCGGCCAGCGAACGCCTGAAGCGGCGCAAGTCCGAGGCGCTGACGCGCATCGAGTTCCTCGAGACCGTGTGGTACGAGAGCCGCCGTGCCGGGCTCGAGACGGCCCTGGTGCTGGGCCTGGTGCAGGTCGAGAGCGGCTTTCGCAAGTACGCCATCAGCAGCGCAGGCGCGCGCGGCTACATGCAGGTGATGCCCTTCTGGGCGCGGCTGATCGGCGATGGCGACCCGTCGCGGCTGTTCCACATGCAGACCAACCTGCGCTTCGGCTGCGTGATCCTGCGCCACTACCTCGACATCGAGCGCGGTGACCTGTTCCTCGCGCTGGGGCGCTACAACGGCAGCCGGGGCCGCGCGGAGTATCCCAACCTGGTGTTCGGCGCCCGCCGCGCCTGGCAGATCCCGGCCTGAGCCACCGCGCCGTGGAGGCCTACAGGCCGTTCCAGGCCTTGGGTGCCGCACCCTGCAGCTGCAGCAGCGACAGCACGCGCTCGACGCTCTCCGCAACCAGCTCGTCGATGCTCTCCGGTCGGTGGTAGAAGGCCGGCAATGGCGGAAAGATGATCGCGCCCATCTCGGTGGCCGCCGTCATGTTGCGCAGGTGGGCCAGGTTGAACGGTGTCTCGCGCACCATCAGCAGCAGGCGGCGGCGCTCCTTCAACGTGACGTCGGCCGCGCGCGTGAGCAGGTTGTCCGACAGCCCGTGCGCGATGGCGCCCAGCGTCTTCATCGTGCACGGCGCCACCACCATCGCCGCGGTGTCGAAGCTGCCGCTGGCCACGCAGGCGCCCACGTCGCCGGGCGCGTAGGCGTGGTCGGCCAGGGCCTCCAGCGCACGCCGGTCCAGGCCCAGTTCGTGGTGCACGTTCAAGACCCCGGCGGGGGTCACGACCAGGTGCGTCTGCACGCCCAGCTCGCGGGCGCGCTGCAGCAGCCGCACGCCGTACACCGCGCCCGTGGCGCCGGTGATGCCGACGACCAGCCGCTGCGCCGGCACGTCAGCCCTTGTTCAGCAGCTGCTGCAGCTCGCCCGACTGGTACATCTCGGTCATGATGTCCGAGCCGCCGACGAATTCACCGTCGACATAGAGCTGCGGGATCGTGGGCCACTGCGCGTAGTCCTTGATGCCCTGGCGCACGTCTTCGTCCTCGAGCACGTTGAAGGTCTTGAAGTCGTTGACGCCGCAGGCCTTCAGCACCTGCACGGCGCGGCCGGAGAAGCCGCACTGCGGGAACTGGGCCGTGCCCTTCATGAACAGCACGACCTTGCTGCCCTTGACCAATGCGTCGATGCGCTGTTGAACGTCGCTCATGGGCTGACCCACCTCGGAAGACTTATGAAGCCCAGAGGATAAGCCAAGGGCCCTGCCCGGGTCGGCGGCGGGGCGTTGCCCGCGCTGCGTCAGAACGCGTAGCGCACGCCCAGCTGCAGCACCGGAGACAGCCGCAGGTCGCGCCAGGCGCTGTCGAAACCCTGGTTGCCGAACACCGCGCGGCCCAGGCCGCGGGCGGCGGCGGGATTCTCCAGCGCCAGGCCGAGGTCGGCGGTGACGCCCCAGCCACCCTTGAGCGCCAGGCCGGTGTAGCCGATGCCCAGGTAGGGCTGCGTGTCGACCGGCTCGTCGCCCAGCCGCGGGCCGCGCAGGCCGGTCTGCAGCAGCCCGCTGGTGGCGCGCAGGCCGCCCAGCGTGGCCGGCAGGCGCAGCCCGGGTGCGTCGAAGTAGTAGTCGCCGAGCACGGCGCTCGTGGTGGTGCCTGCGGCCGGCCCCGCCGCGGCAGGCTGGCGGTCCAGCAGCGACACCGGCGCCAGCTGCGTGTTGCCGACCGTGAGCCTGGCGTGCCACTGCGGCCAGACCGTCTGCTCGTCCGGCAGTGCCAGCCCCTGCCCGGCAGCGGCGAGCGCGGTGTGCAGGCAGCAGGCGGCAGACACCAGGGCAGCACGGGTACGCATGGCAGGCTCCTGAAACGAGTCTTCATGATGCGCCCGCTGCGCCGTCCGTGGCATCCCATGTCGACGCCAGCGGCGCATTTGCGTGCTCCAGGCCGTGAAAAACCGCCGTTCGCTGCGGCGCGCTGGCAACAGGGTGTACAGCGTGCGGAAGACGGGCTGGATCAGCCCGGCCAGCGGCCGCCGGTGCAGCGCGGCAGGCCGGCAAGATCGGTGCGTGTGGCGATGGTCTGGAAGCCGGCGGCCGCCAGCAGCGCCTGCACGGCGCCGGCCTGGTCGAAGCCGTGTTCCAGCAGCAGCCAGCCGCCGGCGTGCAGATGGTCCGGTGCCCCGGCGACGATGGCGCGCAGCGCCTGCAGGCCGTCGCCCTCGGGTGTGAGGGCCTGGCGTGGCTCGTGGGCCAGCGCGGGCAGGTGGTGGTCGTCGCCGGCGATGTAGGGCGGGTTCGACAGCACCAGGTCGAAGACCTGCCCAGGCAGGGCCTGCCACCAGGAGCCGGCGGCCAGCTGCAGCGGCAGGCCCAGCCGCTCGGCGTTGGCGCGCGCCACCGCCAGCGCCGCCGGGCTGGCGTCGGTGGCGGTCAGGCGGGCGGCGGGGCAGCGGTGCCGCACGGCCAGCGCGACGGCGCCGCTGCCAGTGCCCAGGTCGGCGACGGTCGGTGCGGCCTGGCCGGCCAGCAGCTCCAGCGCCCAATCGACCAGCAGTTCGGTTTCCGGGCGCGGCACCAGCACGGCCGGCGACACGGCCAGCGCGAGGCCGTGGAATTCCTTCTCGCCAACGATGTAGGCCAGCGGCTCTCCCGCCGCCCGGCGCGCCAGCGCGGCTTCGAACGCGGCAGCCTGCGCAGGCGCGAGCACGGCGTCGTCGTGCGCCAGCAGCCAGGCACGGCTGCGCTGCAGCAGGTGGGCCAGCAGCAGCTGCACGTCGAGCCGGTCCACGCCGCTCACGCGCGCGCGGGCCAGCGCGTCGGCGATGCGCAGCTCAGTGTCCACCGGACTCCAGCTGCGCCAGCTGCTCGCTCGCGCGCGCGGCCTGCAGCGCGGCGATCACGTCGGCCAGGTCGCCGTCCATCACCGCGCCCAGCTTGTACAGCGTGAGGTTGATGCGGTGGTCGGTGAGCCGGCCCTGCGGGAAGTTGTAGGTGCGGATGCGGTCGCTGCGGTCGCCGCTGCCGATCAGGCTCTTGCGCGTGGCGGCTTCCTTCGCCGCGCGCTCGCTGCGGTCCTTCTCGCGCAGCCGCGCCGCCAGCACGGCCAGGGCCTTGGCCTTGTTGCGGTGCTGGCTGCGGTCGTCCTGGCATTCCGCCACCAGGCCCGTGGGCAGGTGGGTGATGCGGATCGCGCTGTCGGTCTTGTTGACGTGCTGCCCGCCGGCGCCGCTGGCACGGAAGGTGTCGATGCGCAGCTCGGCCGGGTTCAGCTGCACCTCTTCCGTCTCGTCGGGCTCGGGCATCACGGCCACCGTGCAGGCGCTGGTGTGGATGCGGCCCTGGCTCTCGGTGGCCGGCACGCGCTGCACGCGGTGGCCGCCCGACTCGAAGCGCAGCTGGCCGAAGACGCGGTCGCCCTCGACACGCAGCACCAGTTCCTTGTAGCCGCCGAGTTCGGACTCGCTCTGGCTCAGCACCTCGACACGCCAGCCCTGGCGCTCGAAGAAGCGCGTGTACATGCGCGCCAGGTCGCCGGCGAACAGCGCCGACTCGTCGCCGCCGGTGCCGGCGCGGATCTCGACGAAGGCGTTGCGCTCGTCGTCGGGGTCGCGCGGGATCAGCGCTGCCTGCAGCTCGCGCTGCAGGCGTTCGAGGTCGGTCTCGGCCGCGGCGATCTCCTCGCGCGCCATCTCGGCCATCTCGGGATCGGTCTCGGTGGCCTGCATCGCGCGCGCGGCGGCGAGGTCGGCCTCGCGCTGCTGGTGGCGGCGGTAGCGGCCGACGACGTCGGCCGCCTCGGCCTGTTCGCGCGACAGCGTGCGGTAGCGCTTGATGTCGGCCGACACCTGCGGGTCGGCCAGCAGCGCGTCGAGCTCGTGCAGGCGCAGCGCGAGGCGTTCGAATTGTTGGCGCAGGGACTCGTTCATGGCGTGCGAAAAGCGAAACGCCCGGCCCTGCTTGCCGCAAGGCCGGGCGCGGTGGTCGGCAGCTAACGGCCTTCGCCGTTCGGGTGGCGCGAGCTCTGGCGCAGGAACAGGCGCGACACCGTGGTGGCGAGCTGTTCGCGTTCGTCGCCGTCGGCGGCGTGCAGTTCGGCCAGCGTGCCGTGCAGCATCTTGTGCGTGAGGCCGCGGGTCAGCGCTTCCAGCACGGCGTCGACCGACTCGCCGCGTGCGAGCATCTTGCGTGCGCGCTGCATCTCGATGGCGCGCCAGTCTTCGGCCTGGCGGTTCAGGGCCTGGATCAGCGGCACGGCGGCGCGCTGGTCGAGCCAGTGCGCGAAGCTCAGCACGCCGGCATCGATGATGGCCTCGGCCTGCTCGACCGCCGCCTGCCGCTTCTCGCCGGCGCTCTGCACCAGCGTCGAGAGGTCGTCGACGGTGTAGAGGTAGACGTCGCGCAGCTGCGCGACTTCGGGTTCGATGTCGCGCGGCACGGCCAGGTCGACCATGAACATCGGGCGGTTGCGGCGCGCCTTCAGCGCGCGCTCGACGGCGCCCAGGCCGATGATGGGCAGCGAACTGGCGGTGCAGGAGACGACGGCGTCGAACTCGTGCAGCCGTTGCGGCAGGTCGGCCAGGCGCAGCGCCTCGCCGCCGAAGCGGCCGGCCAGGTGCTCGCCACGCTCCAGCGTGCGGTTGGCGATGGCCATGCCCTTGGGCGTGCGCGCCGCGAAGTGCGTGGCCACCAGCTCGATCATCTCGCCGGCGCCGACGAACAGCACGCGGATGTCCTTGAGGTCCTCGAACAGCTGCGACGCCAGCCGCACCGCGGCCGCGGCCATGCTGATGGAGTGCGCGCCGATCTCGGTGGCGGTGCGCACTTCCTTGGCCACCGAGAAACTGCGCTGGAACAACTGGTGCAGCGTGGTGCCCAGCGTGCCGGCCTCGTCGGCCTGGCGCACGGCCTGCTTCATCTGGCCCAGGATCTGCGGCTCGCCCAGCACCATCGAATCGAGGCCGGAGGCCACGCGGAAGGCGTGGCGCGCCGCGTCGCGGTCTTCGCGCACGTAGGTGAAGGTCTGCAGCTGGCTGCCGCTGACGCCGCCCTGCTCGGCCAGCCAGTCCACCGCCGGGCGCACCAGCTCGTGCACGGCCTTGGGGTCGGCGGCGACGTAGAGTTCGGTGCGGTTGCAGGTGGAGACCAGCGCCGCCTCGGGCATGCTGCGCTGCAGGCGTTCGCGGAAGCCGCGCAGGGCCGGTGTGAGCTGCTCCGGGCCGAAGGCCAGCTTGCCGCGCAGATCGAGCGGGGCTGTGGTGTGGTTGAGCCCGAGGGCAAAGACGCTCACAGTGAGATTGTAAGATTTATTGGACAGTTTCGGTTGCGTCGGCCCTTGACGGGTGTCAAGGCATCTTCGACCGAACGGACGGGAAGGTCAATCGTGGGACCGTTGGACGCCTTGTGGCATCTGCTGAATTTCGTGCTTCCTGGCGTGTTGCTGGGCTTGTTGTCGGCCGCTGGTGCGAAGCTGCTCTGGCGGCGCGAACTGGCGGCCGTGCCCTGGAAGCGCCTGGCCCGCGACGCCGCCCTGGCCAGCGTGGCGGTGCTGGTGGCGGGCCTGGTGCTGTTCCGCCAGGACGGCCGCATGGCCACCTACGCCGCGATGGTGCTGGCTTGCGCCGTCACGTTGTGGTGGCGGGGTTTTGCTCCGGGGAAACGCTAGGGCCATCGCGCAACACCAGGCTGCCGCGCAGCGAATGCGGCAGCGCTTCGGTGATGCGCACGTCGAGCATCTGCCCCACCAGCCGCGCCGCCTGCGGTCCGCCGTCGAAGTTGACGATGCGGTTGCACTCGGTCCGGCCCATCAGTTCGGCCGCGCTCTTGCGGGACGGCCCCTCGACCAGGATGCGCTGCACCGTGCCGACGCGGCTGGCGCTGATGCGGCGCACGTTCTCCTCGATCGCGGCCTGCAACTGCTGCAGCCGCTGCAGCTTCAGCGCCTGCGGCGTGTCGTCGGGCAGCGCGGCGGCCGGCGTGCCCGGTCGCTTGCTGAAGACGAAGCTGAAGCTGCTGTCGTAGCCGACGTCGTCGATCAGCTTCATCATCTTCGCGAAGTCGTCTTCCGTCTCGCCGGGGAAGCCGACGATGAAGTCCGACGACAGGCTGATGCCGGGCCGCACCGCCCGCAGCTTGCGGATGGTGCTCTTGTATTCCATCGCGGTGTAGCCGCGCTTCATTGCCATCAGGATGCGGTCGCTGCCGTGCTGCACCGGCAGGTGCAGGTGGTTCACCAGCTTCGGCACGCGGGCGTAGACGTCGATCAGCCGTTGCGTGAACTCGTTGGGGTGGCTGGTGGTGTAGCGGATGCGCTCGATGCCTGGGATCTCGGCCACGTACTCGATCAGCAGCGCGAAGTCGGCGATCTCGCCGCTGCTGCCCATCGCGCCGCGGTAGGCGTTGACGTTCTGGCCCAGAAGCGTCACTTCCTTGACGCCTTGGTCGGCCAGGCCCGCCACCTCGGTCAGCACGTCCTCGAACGGCCGGTGCACCTCTTCGCCGCGCGTGTAGGGCACGACGCAGTAGCTGCAGTACTTGCTGCAGCCTTCCATGATGGAGACGAAGGCGCTGGCACCGTCGACGCGTGCCGGCGGCAGGTGGTCGAACTTCTCGATCTCCGGGAAGCTGATGTCGACCTGCGGACGGCGCTCGGCCTGGCGCGCGGCGATCATCTGCGGCAACCGGTGCAGCGTCTGCGGGCCGAACACCATGTCGACGAACGGCGCGCGCTCGATGATCGCGGCGCCCTCCTGGCTGGCGACGCAGCCGCCGACGCCGATCAGCACGCCCTTCTTCTTCAGGTGCTTGACGCGGCCGAGGTCGCTGAACACCTTCTCCTGGGCCTTCTCGCGCACCGAGCAGGTGTTGAAGAGGATCAGGTCGGCCTGCTCGACATCGGTGGTCGGCTCGTAGCCGTCGGCGGCGCGCAGCACGTCGGCCATCTTGTCGGAGTCGTAGTCGTTCATCTGGCACCCGAAGGTGCGGATGAAGACCTTCTTCGTCGGCGTGTCGCTCATGGCCGGCTCCAGCGCTGGGCGCCGGCATCGAAGCGCCAGGTGGCGGCCTCGGCCGGCGTCACGGGCCAGGGCTGGTTGGCGCGTTCGGCGGGCGTGAGCACCCAGACGTCGAGCAGCGCGCCGGACGGGTCGCGCGTGTAGTGCACGATCCAGCGCTGCCCCGCGAGGCTGCCCGAGACCTGCAGCAGGTTGTTCTCGCCGCGGATGCGTGCACCCGGCGCGAGGCGCGCGGGCTGGCCGTTGACCAGCACCTCGGGCGGCGCCACCACCACGAGGTCCCCGCGCAGCGCGGAAGCCGGGAAGTTGCGAGGCGCCTGCGCCGCGGCAGGCGGGGGGGTCAGCAGGGCAGTCAGCAGGGCCGAGGCGGCCACTGCGGCAAGTGCACAGCGAAGCATGGTGTGGATCCAGGGGCTGTGGAGAAGGGCGGTGGAAGGCGGCGGTCGAAAGCAAAAAGCCCGAGACTTGCGTCCCGGGCCCGGTGTTGCGGCATGTCTTGTGGGCATGCCGCGTTCTTGTTCTTGGTGGCGCTTCAGGGATTTGAACCCCGGACCTGCGGATTATGATTCCGTCGCTCTAACCAGCTGAGCTAAAGCGCCTGAGCCCAGCATTATATGGCGTCTTGCGCCGGAGTTCCATGTTCAGCTTTTTCAAGAAGAAGACACCGCCGCCTGCACCGGCCGCGGAACCCCTGACGCCCGCGGCGGCGGCAGTGCCGGCCGTGGCCGCCGCCGCTGCCGAACCCGAGGTGGCAGCACCGCAAGCAGTGCCTGTCGCCGAGCCGCGTGCGCGCTGGATCGACCGCCTGCGCCAGGGCCTGAAGAAGACCGGCAGCAGCATCGCGCAGGTCTTCACCGGCACGCGCATCGACGACGCGCTCTACGAAGACCTGGAGTCGGCGCTGCTGCTGGCCGACACCGGCGTGGCGGCCACGCAGTACCTGCTCGACGACCTGAAGCGGCGCGTGAAGGACAGCAAGGCCACCGAGCCCGCCGCCGTGAAGGGCCTGCTCGCCGATGCCGTGGCCGCGCTGCTGCAGCCGCTGCAGCGGCCGCTGGTGGTGGGCGCCGCGAGTCCGACGGTGATCATGGTCACCGGCGTCAACGGCGCCGGCAAGACCACCACCATCGGCAAGCTCACGCGCTACCTGGCCGAGGCCGACCAGAAGGTGCTGCTGGCCGCGGCCGACACCTTCCGCGCCGCGGCGCGCGAGCAGCTGGCGGTGTGGGCCGACCGCAACCGTGTCGAGATCGTCAGCCAGCAAGGCGGCGACCCTGCGGCCGTGACCTTCGATGCCGTCACCGCAGGGCGCGCCCGAGGCTGCGATGTCGTCATCGCCGACACCGCCGGGCGGCTGCCGACGCAGCTGCACCTGATGGAAGAGCTGAAGAAGATCCAGCGCACCATTGGCAAGGCCCAGGAAGGTGCGCCGCACGAGGTGCTGCTGGTGGTGGACGGCAACACCGGCCAGAACGCGCTGGCGCAGGTGAAGGCCTTCGACGCCGCGCTGGGACTGACGGGCCTGATCGTGACCAAGCTCGACGGCACGGCCAAGGGTGGCGTGCTGGCGGCCATCGCGCGCTGGTGCGTGGAGCAGCAGCGCACGATCCCGGTCTACTTCGTCGGCGTGGGGGAGCGGGTCGAGGACCTGCAGACCTTCGACGCGCGCGAGTTCGCGCAGGCGCTGCTGGGCTGAAGGCCGGCAGCGCCGCTGCGCGGCCGTTCAGCCGCGCGCCAGCTGGCCGCGTACCGAGTCGCCTTCTTCCTCGTAGAAGCCCGAGGGCACGGGCTCCAGTGCGGTGTCGTAGCTGAACTGGTCGCCTTCGGCCAGCACTTCCTCGATGTCGGCCACCGGGATCAGCGGCATCGGCCGCGAGTTCGTGGTCTTGGGCTCGGCCTGGGCCGGTGCCAGCTCGGCGGCCATCGTGCTGCGCACTTCGGCCAGCGAGGGCAGGTCGCCTTCGCGCCAGGTGTAGACGCGGATGCCGGCCGCCTTCAGCACGCGGGCCAGGCGCTCGTGGCGGCGGCGACTGCGGCTCGATTCCTCGGGCGCGCGGATGTCGATCACGGCCAGCACGCGCGAGCCCGCATCGCACAGCAGCAGGTCGGCGTTCAGCGAGCCCACGCGCTGCAGCCATTCGTTGTACGAGTGGCGCGTGGGCACGCGCAGGAAGCGCGACAGCGGCACCTGCGCCAGCACCAGGAAGCCCGGCAGCGCGCGGCGCAGCAGGTCGTAGGCCTGGCGCTCGTGGATGGACATGATGCGCGCCGATTCGGGCATCCAGCCTTGCACGGTGTCGAGGTTGTCGCGCGTGGGCTGGCGGCGCTGCCCCTGGCGCTGGCGCATCCGCACGGCCAGCAGCGTGAGCAGCAGCACCACCGCCGCGGCCAGGGCGGGTGAAGACGTGGGGTCGAGGAGGTTCATGGCGTGCAGGCTTTGGGGACCGAGTTCCCAAATTACGGCACGGTCCAGCCAGGATCAACGCGCGAATCAAGACACACGTGTCGAGCTGTTTCGCAGCCCCTCTGCCAGGGGATTCGGCGTGAACTAATGCACGCTGCGGGCGGTGGTGCCGCGCGCTCAGCGCGGCATGCCGGGCATGCCGCCCATGCGCTTCATCATCTTCATCAGGCCGCCGCCCTTCATCTTCTTCATCATGCCCTGCATCTGGTCGAACTGGTTCAGGAGCCGGTTGACCTCCTGCACCTGCACGCCTGCGCCGGCCGCAATGCGGCGCTTGCGGCTGGCCTTGATGAGCTCGGGCTTGCGCCGCTCCAGCGGCGTCATCGCGCAGATGATGCCTTCCATGCGCTTCACGTCGCGCTCGGCCTTGTCCATGTCGGCGCCTGCGGCCTTGGCCGTCAGCTGGCTGGGCAGCTTGTCCATCAGCCCCGACAGGCCGCCCATCTTCTTCATCTGGCTGATCTGCATCAGGAAGTCGTTGAGGTCGAAACCGCCGCCGGACTTCACCTTGTCGGCCAGCTTCTGCGCCGAGGCCAGGTCGACGCCCTTCTGCACTTCCTCGACCAGCGCGACGATGTCGCCCATGCCCAGCACGCGGCCGGCGTGGCGGTCGGCGTCGAAGACCTCCAGGCCGTCGATCTTCTCGGACACGCCGGCGAACTTGATCGGCGCGCCGGTGATCTGCCGCACCGACAGCGCGGCACCGCCGCGCGAGTCGCCGTCGAGCTTGGTCAGGATGACGCCGGTGATCGGCAGCGCGTCCTTGAACGCCTTGGCGGTGTTGACCGCGTCCTGGCCCTGCATCGCGTCGACGACGAACAGCGTCTCCACCGGGTTCAGCGCCGCGTGCAGCGCGCTGATCTCGGCCATCAAGGCCTCGTCGATGCCCAGGCGGCCGGCGGTGTCGACGAGCAGCACGTCGAAATAGTGACGTTTGGCGTGGTCCAGGGCGGCCATCGCGATGTCCAGCGGCTTGTCGGCCGCGCTGGACGGGTACCACTCGGCACCAGCCTGCGCCGTCACGGTCTTCAACTGCTCGATGGCGGCAGGCCGGTAGACGTCGGCCGAGACGGTGAGCACCTTCTTCTTGCGCTTCTCGATCAGGTGCTTGGCCAGCTTCGCGGTGGTGGTGGTCTTGCCCGAGCCCTGCAGGCCGGCCATCAGCACGACGGCCGGCGGCTGCGCGGCGAGGTTGATGTCCGACACGCCCGCGCCCATCGTCGCGGCGAGTTCCTTGTGCACGATGCCGACCAGCGCCTGGCCGGGGTTCAGCGAGCCCGCGACCTCCTGGCCCAGCGCCTTGTCCTTCACCCGCGCGATGAAGTCGCGCACCACCGGCAGCGCGACGTCGGCCTCGAGCAAGGCCATGCGCACTTCGCGCAGCATGTCCTGCACGTTGCCTTCGGTGATGCGGGCCTGGCCACGCATCGTCTTGACCAGCCGTGACAGGCGGTCGGATAGGGTCGAGGCCATCGGGGTGCGGCAGGGCCGGCGAACGCGGCCTGCAAAAGTACACTGTCGGCATGATTCTATCGACTGCGTCACCCTTGCTCGTCGGCGGTGCACCGTTGGCCGTGGCGCTGCTGGCGGTGGCCGGCTACATGCTCGCCACCGTTCCCGCGCAGGGCCTGGCGCGCTGGGCGGCGACCGGGCTGGTGCTGGGCTGGTGCCTGCATTTCGTGCTGCTCGTCATGGACATCGGCGGCTGGGGACAGTCGCAGCCGGGCGCGCGGCTGGGCTTCGCGCCGGTGCTGTCGATCACCGTGTGGCTGGTGCTGGCCGTGCACACCGTGGAGAGCCGCTTCCTGCCGCTGCCCGCGGTGCGGCGCTGGCTGGCGCTGGCGGGCACGCTGGCGGTGCTGATCGCGCTCACCTTTCCGGGCGAGCCGCGGCAGCACGCGTCGCCGCTGGCGCCGCTGCACTTCGTGCTGGGCGTGGCGTCGTACGGCCTGTTCGGTGCCGCCGTGCTGCACGGCGTGCTGCTCGACGCCGCCGAGCGCCGCCTGCGCCTGCGCAGCGGCACGCCCGGCAGCGCGTTCGGCATGCCCCTGCTGCAACTCGAGCGGCTGACCTTCCGCTTCGTCGAGGCCGGCTTTGCCGTGCTCACGGCCACGCTGGTGTTGGGCGCGGTGACGGCCGCGCAGTGGCGCTGGGACCACAAGATCGTGTTCTCGCTGCTCGGCTGGGCGGTGTTCGCCGCGCTGCTGCTGGGCCGCCGGCTGCGCGGCTGGCGCGGGCGGCGGGCCACGCGCTGGCTGTACGCCGGTGCCGTGCTGCTGCTGCTGGCGTATGCCGGCACGCGCTTCGTGTTCGAAGTGCTGCTCGGCCGGCCGCCGGCGTGAGCGCGGCATGAAGTACCTGCTCGTCATCGCCGTCGTCGGCGTCGTGTTGTGGCTGATGTTCGGGCGCCAGCGCGGCCGTGGACAAGGCAAGCCGAGCGTCCCGCCGAAGGCCGACACTCGCCAGCTGCCGGTGCAGATCGTCGCCTGCGCGCACTGCGGACTGAACCTGCCGCAGACCGACGCGCTGCAGGACGCCGCCGAGCGTCCGTTCTGCAGCGAAGCGCACCGTGCCGCAGGACCGCGCTGAGTCGGTGCCGGGCACCGACCGCCGCAGCGGCGACCGGCGCCGCACCGACCGGCGCGCGCAGGGACGGCAGGGCGAGGACTCCTGGTTCGGCGCCGACTCCGCCTTCGCCCCGGGCTGGGCCCCCGCGGCCGGCGACGGCGACAGCACGCTGGCGCAGTACTGGACACGCCGCGTCATCGGTGCCGAAGACAGCGCGCTGGCGCGCATCTACCGCACCTACGCAGCCGCCCGCGCGGCGTTCGGCGTGGCGCTGGTGGTGGCGCAGGGCGCCAGCAACCTGATGGGCGCGCGCGGCACGCTGCTGCTGAGCCTGGTCTGCGTGGCCTACGCGGTGCAGGCCGTGACGCTGTGGCTGCTGCCGCGCTTCCAGCCGCTGACCGCGCCGCTGCAGCAGCCGGGGCTGCGGCGCCGCCAGTGGCTGGCGACCATCGGCATCGACCTGCTGGCCTTCGGCACGCTGCACCTGGTGGAGTCGGGCTCCAACTTCAACTACGGCGCGCTGCTCGTGCTGCCGGTCCTGATGGCCGGCGTGATGACGCCGCGCGTGCTGGCGCTGGGCACGGCAGCGGGCGTGACGCTGCTGCTGCTGCTCGCTGCCTGGCGCGGCCAGTTCGCCGGCGCCGAGCAGCCGACGGCGCTGCTTCAGTCGGGGCTGGCGGGGCTGGGCCTGTTCGTCATCGCGCTGCTGGCGGGCGAGCTGGCGGCGCGGCTGTCGCGCGAGGAACGCGCGGCCCGCGGCAGCCTGGAACTCGCGCGGCAGCAGGCGCAGCTGAACCGGCTGGTGATCGAGGAGATGGTCGACGGCGTGCTGGTCGTCGACGGCCGCGCCCGCGTGCGTGCGGCCAACCCGGCCGCGCGGGCGCTGCTCGTCGACGAAGGCCTGAGCCCGCCGGCGCCGTTCGCGCTGCAGTTGCGGCCGGCGTGGGAACAGCTGGCGCAGGCGGTGGACCGTGCGCTGGAAGAACATGACTGGCCCGAGGCCGGCCGCGAGGTGCGCCTGCGCTTCGACGACGGCCGCCAGCGCACGCTGCGCATGCGCGTGCGCTTCATGCGCAGCCGCGCGCTCGTGCCGCCGGCCGAGGCTGCCGCGGGTGCTGCCGAGCAGTTCTGCGTGCTGCTGCTGGAAGACGTGCGCACGGCGCAGGCGCGCCTGCGCCAGGAGAAGCTGGCCGCGATGGGGCGCGTGTCGGCCGGCATCGCGCACGAGATCCGCAACCCGCTGGCCGCCATCCTGCAGGCCAATGCGCTGCTGCTGGAAGACGAGCTGCCGCCGGCGCAGCAGCGCCTGGCGCGCATGGTGGCCGACAACGCCGAACGCCTGAAGCGCATCGTCGACGACGTGATGGAACTGGTGCCCGGCGATACCCCGCTGCCACGTGCCATCGACGCCACGGCCGAAGTCTCTGCCGCCGCCGCCGAGTGGGCGCGCACGGTGGCGCTGCAGCTCGGTGCCAGCAGCCGGCTGCGCGTGGCGCTGCCGACGCAGGCGCTCGGCGTGCGCTTCGACCGCGAGCACCTGCGCCGCGTGCTCGTCAACCTGCTCGACAACGCGCATCGGCATGCGAGCGCCGAGTCGGGCGCCATCCTGCTGCGGCTGGCCGCCGTCGACGACGGCACGGTGCAGCTGGCGGTGGCCAGCGACGGGCCGCCGATCGCCGCCGACGTCGAGCCCTTCCTCTTCGAACCCTTCTTCTCCACGCGCAGCCGCGGCACCGGGCTCGGCCTGTATATTTGCCGCGAACTCTGCGAACGCTATGGCGCCAGCATCGAATACCGCGCCCTGCCGGCCTCGGAGCGCTCGCGCAACGAGTTCCTCGTGACGATGCGCCGCAGCGCGCTCGCCGCGGCCGATGCCCCGCTGCCGCTGACGCCATGACGCGCCACTAGACGTCGTGAAGGCCCCACCGTGAACGCCACCCCGCCCCTGCGCCTGCTGGTCGTCGACGACGAACCCGACCTGCGCACGCTGTACGAGCTGACGCTGCTGCGCGAGGGCTACGACGTCGAGAGCGCGGAGACGGTCGAAGAGGCCTGGAAGGCGCTGGGCGCGTCGCGCTTCAACCTGGTCATCACCGACATGCGGCTGCCCGACGGCAGCGGCCTGGACCTGCTGCGCCGGCTGGAAGATGCGGGCCGCGGCGAGAAGGGCATCGTCATCACCGCCTACGGCTCGGCCGAGAACGCGGTCGAGGCGCTGAAGGCCGGCGCCTACGACTACCTCACGAAGCCGGTCGACCTGCGCCAGTTCCGCGCCGTCGTGGCGTCTGCGCTCGGCCGCAGCGTGCCGGCGCCCGGCGCCGAGCCGGTGCGCCCGCGTGTGCCCGAGCACAAGCCCGCCGGCCCGCGCCGCGCGCTCGACCGCCTGGCCGGCACCTCCGGCGCGATGCAGCAGGTGCGGGCGCTGGTCGGCAAGGTCGCGCGCAGCATGGCGCCGGTGCTCGTGCACGGCGAGTCGGGCACGGGCAAGGAACTGGTGGCGCGCGCCATCCACGAGGTCTCGCCGCGCGGCGCCATGCCCTTCGTGGCAGTGAACTGCGGCGCCATCCCCGAGAACCTGCTCGAGGCCGAGTTCTTCGGCTACCGCAAGGGGGCCTTCACCGGCGCCAACGAGGACCGCGAGGGCTTCTTCCAGGCGGCGCAGGGCGGCACGCTGTTCCTCGACGAGATCGGCGACCTGCCGCTGGCGATGCAGAGCAAGCTGCTGCGCGTGGTCCAGGAACGTGCGGTGCGGCCCATCGGCGCCACGGCCGAGCAGTCGGTGAACGTGCGCATCGTCAGCGCCACGCACAAGGACCTCGGTGCCGAGGTGCAGGGCGGACGCTTCCGCCAGGACCTGTACTACCGCCTGAACGTCATCCAGATCGTCGTGCCGCCGCTGCGCGAGCGGCTGGGCGACCTGCCGGCGATCTGCGGCGCGGTGCTCGAGCGCATCGCTGCCGATGCAGGCGTCTCGCCGGTGCCCACGTTGTCGGCCGCCGCGATGGAGCACCTGCTGCGCTATGCCTTCCCCGGCAACGTGCGCGAGCTCGAGAACCTGCTGCACCGCGCCGTGGCGCTGGCCGGCAGCAGCGTCATCGAACGCGGCGACCTCGGCCTGCCCGACGTCGCGTTCACCGACAGCGAGGCTGCGGACCTCGATCGCGTGCCGGTGCCCGCCGCCGCGCCGGCGGCCGACGCCGCCCCCGCCCCGCTGCCCACCGACCTGGCAGGCTATCTCGACAGCGTCGAGCGCGACATCCTCGAACGTGCGCTGGAGCGGCACCGCTACAACCGCACCGCGGCCGGCGCGAGCCTGGGGCTGTCGCTGCGCCAGATGCGCTACCGCATGGCGCGGCTGGGCATCGGCACGGCCGACGGCGGCGACACGCCCTGAGGCGCGGCATGGGCGCGACACGCTGGCGCGGCGGCTGGTGGTCGGCGGCGCGCGCCTGCCCGTCGCCGAACTGCGGCCCGCGGCCCGCGGGCGTGCCGGTGTCGCTGGCCATCCTGCACTCCATCAGCCTGCCGCCCGGCGAGTACGGCGGCGATGCGATCGAGCGCCTGTTCACCAACCGGCTCGACTGGTCGGCCCACCCGTACTTCGCGTCGATCCGCGGGCTCGAGGTGTCGGCCCACTTCGTGGTGCGGCGCGATGGCAGCCTGCTGCAGTTCGTGTCGTGCGACGAGCGCGCCTGGCACGCGGGCCGTTCCGCCTGGCGCGGGCGCGAGAACTGCAACGACCACTCCATCGGCATCGAGCTCGAGGGCCTGGAAGGCGGGGCCTTCGAACCCGCGCAGTACGTGCAACTGGCGCGGCTGCTGCGGGTGTTGGCTGCGCGCTACCCCATCGGCGAGGCCGTGGGCCACGAACACGTGGCACCCGGGCGCAAGCACGACCCCGGCGCGGGCTTCGACTGGGTGCGGTTGCGCGCGCTGCTGCGCCGGCGCAGGCCGCACCTGCCGTTTGCATCGCCCGCCGGCACCTGATGCCTGCTGGCCTGACGGGCGCTTTGCCGCCGCAGGCCTGATGCTGCGGGGCCCGCGCAGCGCAGCATCACGCACCATGCGGCATGCCGCGGCGGCGGGTGGTGCGCGGGGTGCGGACGTGCCTTCCGCTGCATCGGGGAAGGTCCGGACGAGACACTACCCGTAGTGCCTTGCTGGGGGTGGGCACCCCAGATATAGTGGCCCTTCGTGATAATCTCGTGACCTCGATGGCAGCCATCACCCACGCCCTTCCCGCCCCCTCGGCGGCGCAGGCGGCCCAGGTGGACCGCGCCACTGCAACGGGCCGGCGACGGCTCTGCAGCGCGCCTTGACCCACCGGTCCGGGCCAGACCATCGCAGCCACAGCACCAAGCCAAACAGACAAGGGGAATGCATGCAAGCCGTCCACACGACAGCGCCCGAGACCGCCGCGACCGTTCGCGCCTCCACCACCGCGCAGCAGTCCGCGCAATCGGCGTACGCCGGCTACCAGATCATCCGCCGCAACGGCGCGGTCGTCGGCTTCGAGCCGAACAAGATCGCCGTGGCGCTGATGAAGGCCTTCCTGGCCGTGCACGGCACGCAGGGTGCGGCGTCGGCGAGCGTGCGTGAGACCGTGGACCGCCTCACCGAGTCGGTGGTGCGCGCGCTGCTGCGTTCGCGCCCGGGCGGCGGCACGTTCCACATCGAGGACGTGCAGGACCATGTCGAACTCGGCCTCATGCGCGGCGGCCACCACGAGGTGGCGCGGGCCTACGTGCTGTACCGCGAGCGCCGCGCGCAGGAGCGCGCGCGCCAGGCGACGGCGGCGCCGCCGGCCGCGGCCCCCGAGCTGTACGTGATCGAACGCGGCCAGCGCGTGCCGATGGACTTCCCAGCTCTGCGCGGGCTGGTCGAGTCGGCCTGCGCCGGCCTGGGTGCCGACGTCAAGGCCGAGCCCATCATGGCCGAGACGCGCCGCAACCTGTACGACGGCGTGCCGATGGACGAGGTCTACAAGGCCGCCATCCTGTCCGCGCGCACGCTGATCGAGAAGGACCCGGCCTACACGCGCGCCACGGCGCGGCTGCTGCTGCACACGATCCGCCGTGAAGTGCTGGGCGGCGAGGTGCCGCAGGAAGCCATGGCCGAGCGCTATGCCGACTACTTTCCCGGCTACGTGAAGAAGGGCGTGCAGGCCGAACTGCTCGACGACAAGCTGCTGCAGTTCGACCTGGCCCGCCTGGGTGCGGCGCTCAAGCCCGAGCGCGACCTGCAGTTCGACTACCTCGGCCTGCAGACGCTGTACGACCGCTACTTCCTGCACGTCGACGACGTGCGCATCGAGCTCCCGCAGGCCTTCTTCATGCGCGTGGCGATGGGCCTGGCGCTGAACGAGATCGACCGCGAGGCGCGGGCCATCGAGTTCTACGACGTGCTCTCCAGCTTCGACTTCATGAGCAGCACGCCGACGCTGTTCAACAGCGGCACGCGGCGCTCGCAGCTGTCGAGCTGCTACCTCACCACCGTGGCCGACGACCTCGACGGCATCTACGAGGCGCTGAAGGAGAACGCGCTGCTGAGCAAGTTCGCCGGCGGCCTGGGCAACGACTGGACGCGCGTGCGCGCGCTGGGCTCGTACATCAAGGGCACCAACGGCAAGAGCCAGGGCGTGGTGCCGTTCCTGAAGGTCGTCAACGACACGGCCGTGGCCGTCAACCAGGGCGGCAAGCGCAAGGGCGCCGTCTGCGCCTACCTGGAAAGCTGGCACCTCGACCTGGAAGAGTTCCTGGAGCTGCGCAAGAACACCGGCGACGACCGTCGCCGCACGCACGACATGAACACGGCGAACTGGATTCCCGACCTGTTCATGAAGCGCGTGGTCGAGGGCGGCCAGTGGACGCTGTTCTCGCCGTCCACCTGCCCCGACCTGCACGACAAGTTCGGCCGCGCCTTCGAAGAGGCCTACACGGCCTACGAGGCCAAGGCCGACCGCGGCGAGATCAAGCTGTTCAAGCGCGTCGCCGCCAAGGACCTGTGGCGCAAGATGCTGTCGATGCTGTTCGAGACCGGCCATCCCTGGATCACGTTCAAGGACGCCTGCAACGTGCGCAGCCCGCAGCAGCACGTGGGCGTGGTGCACTCGTCGAACCTGTGCACCGAGATCACGCTGAACACCAGCGACACCGAGATCGCGGTCTGCAACCTCGGTTCGGTCAACCTGGCGCAGCACCTGCTGGACGGCCAGATCGACCAGGCCAAGCTGAAGAAGACGGTGGCCACCGCGATGCGGATGCTGGACAACGTCATCGACATCAACTACTACGCGGTGAAGAAGGCGCGCGACAGCAACCTGCGCCACCGCCCGGTGGGCCTGGGCGTGATGGGCTTCCAGGACGCCCTGTACCAGCTGCGCCTGCCGTACGCCAGCGAGCAGGCCGTGGCCTTCGCCGACGTCTCGATGGAAGCCGTCTGCTACCACGCCTACTGGGCCAGCACCGAGCTCGCCGCCGAGCGTGGCCGCTACAGCAGCTACCGCGGCAGCCTGTGGGACCGCGGCATCCTGCCGCAGGACTCGCTGGACCTGCTGGCGCAGGAGCGTGGCGGCTATGTCGATGTCGACCGCTCGTCGTCGATGGACTGGGACGCGCTGCGTGCGCGCATCGCCGAGCACGGCATGCGCAACAGCAACTGCGTCGCCATCGCGCCCACGGCCACCATCTCCAACATCATCGGCGTCGACGCGTCGATCGAGCCCTGCTTCGGCAACCTGTCGGTGAAGAGCAACCTGTCGGGCGAGTTCACGGTCGTCAACGAGTACCTGGTGCGCGACCTGAAGCGTCTGGGCCTGTGGGACGACGTGATGGTCATGGACCTCAAGCACTTCGACGGCTCGCTGCGCCCGATCGATCGCGTGCCCGAGGAACTCAAGCGTCTGTACGCCACGGCCTTCGAGGTCGACGCGACCTGGCTCATCGAAGCCGGTGCACGGCGCCAGAAGTGGATCGACCAGGCGCAGTCGCTGAACATCTACCTCGCCGGAGCCTCTGGCAAGAAGCTCGACGAGACGTACAAGCTTGCCTGGCAACGCGGCCTGAAGACCACCTACTACCTGCGCACCACCAGTGCCACGTATGCGGAGAAGTCGACGGTGGCGCCCGGCGCGATGAATGCCGTGGCCATGCTTGGCAGCGGTGCCGTGGCGTCCGCTGCGGCAGCGCCCCAGATGGCCGCTGCAGAGCCGGCCACCGACATCAAGTTCTGCTCGATCGACAACCCCGATTGCGAAGCCTGCCAGTGACGCTTGCGACGCCGGTGGCGACGTCGATCTCGATGTCGTGCACCGCGTCGTTCACGACACCGATGCGCGCTTGTTCGATGCGAGGTCGCAACAACGAGCGCGCGCGAATGTCAACAAGTGCTTGGTGTTCGAACACAACACTCGGATAATTCCGCATCACAGGACAAACACACATGCTGGTCTGGGAAGAAGAAGTTCGTCAGCCTCCATCGATGGCGCCCGCGGGTCTGCAACCCGTCGCGTTGCAGCCCGTCGAGATCACCGCGCCGCTCGGCATGTCGGCGCGTCCCGCAGTCGCTGCAACGGCAGCCGCAAGCACCACGTCGTCGGGCACAGCGCCGGCAGCCGCCGCACGTCGCGTCAACGCCGCCGACAAGCGCATCATCAACGGCCAGACCGACGTCAACCAGCTGGTGCCGTTCAAGTACAAGTGGGCGTGGGAGAAGTACCTCGCCACCTGTGCGAACCACTGGATGCCGCAGGAGGTCAACATGTCGCGCGACATCGCGACCTGGAAAGACCCGAACGGCCTGACCGAAGACGAGCGTCGCATCATCAAGCGCAACCTGGGCTTCTTCGTCACCGCCGACTCGCTGGCAGCGAACAACATCGTGCTCGGCACGTACCGCCACATCACGGCGCCCGAGTGCCGCCAGTTCCTGCTGCGCCAGGCCTTCGAGGAAGCGATCCACACGCACGCCTACCAGTACATCGTCGAGTCGCTCGGTCTCGATGAAGGCGAGATCTTCAACGCGTACCACGAAGTCAAGAGCATCCGCGACAAGGACGAGTTCCTGATCCCGTTCATCGACGCGATCATGGACCCCAACTTCCACACCGGCACGCCCGAGAACGACCAGCGCCTGCTCAAGAGCCTGATCGTCTTCGCCTGCCTGATGGAAGGCCTGTTCTTCTACGTCGGCTTCACGCAGATCCTGGCCCTGGGCCGGCAGAACAAGATGACCGGTGCTGCCGAGCAGTACCAGTACATCCTGCGCGACGAGTCGATGCACTGCAACTTCGGCATCGACCTGATCAACCAGATCAAGCTCGAGAACCCGCACCTGTGGACGCCGCAGTTCAAGGCCGAGATCAAGGCCTTGTTCGAGCGTGCCGTCGAGCTGGAGTACCGCTATGCCGAAGACACCATGCCGCGCGGCGTGCTCGGCCTGAACGCGGCCATGTTCAAGGGCTACCTGCGCTACATCGCCAACCGGCGTGCCACGCAGATCGGCCTCGATGCGCTCTTCCCGAACGAGGAGAACCCGTTCCCTTGGATGAGCGAGATGATCGACCTGAAGAAGGAACGCAACTTCTTCGAAACGCGTGTGATCGACTACCAGACCGGTGGCGCCCTGTCGTGGGACTGAAGGACGCTACACAACGGCACGACCTGGCCGCTGGGCCAGGGCGATGAGAGTTTTCAGACCCGCGACCCGGGAACAGCCGACGGCACAGCCGGCAGCCTGGTTCGCATCCCCGTTCACCGGACCGGGGCGATCGATGGGTGGCCACAGCCACCTGGCAGACCGCCGGACGGTGAATCGCCGCACGATATGCAGTCGTGCGGTGCTCTTTGCAACTTGATCAAGGAGATCGTGATGGCAACTGCGAAAAAGGCCGCTCCGGCCAAGAAGGCCCCGGCGAAGAAGGCCGCTCCGGCCAAGAAGGCCCCGGCGAAGAAGGCCGCCCCGGCGAAGAAGGCCGCTCCGGCCAAGAAGGCGCCGGCGAAGAAGGCTGCGCCGGCGAAGAAGGCGGCACCGGCCAAGAAGGCGGCACCGGCGAAGAAGGCTGCGGCGAAGAAGGCCGCACCCGCGAAGAAGGCGGCACCGGCCAAGAAGGCGGCACCGGCCAAGAAGGCCGCACCGGCCAAGAAGGCTGCAGCCAAGAAGGCCGTCGCCAAGAAGGCTCCCGCAAAGAAGGCAGCAAAGAAGGCGGCGCCCCCGGCGCCCGCTGCGCCTGCTGCCCCTGCGGCGAAGACGGCGTTGAGCCCCGCTGCGGCGTGGCCCTTCCCGACCGGCAACAAGCCCTGATCGTCCCGGCGGGTGCTGCACACGCAGTGCCCGTCGCAGCCGATCCACCTGAAAGCCCGGAGCCTGCTCCGGGCTTCTTTCTTTCCGGGGTGCCGGTTCCGGCCTACAGGCCTTGCAGCACCTCGGCGCCGACCGCGTGGTTCTGCCCGCCGCGACAGGCGATCTTCAGGGCGCCCACGCGGTTGCCCAGCGCGATGCAGCGCGTGAGCGGCCAGCCGCGTTCCAGTCCGAACAGCAGCGCGGCGCGGAAGGCGTCGCCGCAGCCCGTGGGGTCGACCACGGCCGTGGCGGGCACGCCGGGCAGGTGCTGGCGCTGTCCCTGCACCCACAGGTCGCAGCCCTCGGCGCCGCGTGTCACGACCACGCCGTCCAGGTGCGACCGCGACAGCGACTCCAGCGTCTGGCCGGTGCGTTCGCACAGCATCTGGCCTTCGTAGTCGTTCACGGCGACCCAGCGCGCCATCTCGACGAAGCGGCGCAGTTCGGCGCCGTCGAACTGCGGCAGCTGCTGGCCCGGATCGAAGATGAACGGAATGCCGAGTTCGGCCATCTGCGACGCGTGCTGCCACATCGCGTCGCGCCCATCGGGGGCGATGATGCCGATCTTCAGGTCGCTGCGCGCCGGCACCTGCATCTCGTGCGCGTTCTGCATCGCGCCCGGGTGGAAGGCCGTGATCTGGTTGTTCTCGGTGTCGGTGATGATGATCGCCTGCGCCGTGTACATCTCGGGCTCCACGCGCACCAGCGACGTGTCGACGCGCCAGCCGGCCAGCCGCGCGAGGTAGTCGCCGCCGTCGTTGCCGAGTGCCGCCATCACCACCGGCGCGCCCCCCAGCGCGTGCAGCGTGTAGGCGATGTTGCCGGCGCAGCCGCCGAACTCGCGCCGCAGCGTCGGCACCAGGAAGGACACGTTCAGGATGTGCACCTGCTCCGGCAGGATCTGCTGGGCAAAGCGCCCCGGGAACGTGGTGATGGTGTCGAAGGCGAGGGAACCGCAGATGAGCGCGGGCATGGAAGCTCCAAGGGGTGGACGCACAGCGCAGGACGCGCAGCGTCAGGGGTAGAAGATCTCGATCGTATAGCCGCTGATGGGCCGGTCGGCGGCCGACAGCGTGGCCTGCAGCGCGAACTCGGCCGAAGGCGGCAGGTTGGCACGCTGCACGCCCAGCTCCTGCGGCTGGATGACGCGGCGGGCCATCACCGCGCCCTGGCTGTCGGTCAGCGTGAGGTCCAGCGACGGCACCGCCAGCGCCACGGCAGCGCGGCTGCGCAGCACCACCGACAACCTGTACAGCGGCGTGCCGTCGATGCGCAGCAACCCGCTGCTCTCGACGGTCAGCGCCTCGATGGCGCGCGGCGCCTCGATGCTGCAGTCCAGCGCGGCGCAGGCTGCCGTCAGCAGCGGCAGCGTCGCCGGCCAGCGGGCGGCGGTGGTGTCGCGGTACTCCAGGGCCGCCTGGGCCAGCAGGCACAGCGCGGCCACCCCGCCCACCGCAGCCAGCGCCGCACGCACGCCGGGCCGGCGCCAGCGCGCCGCACGCTCGGCGCGCCGCACGAAGGCCGGCGTACCGGTGGGGCCCCGGTCGGTGGCGGCGCTGTTCTCGTCGTCACCGTCCTGGTGGTCGCGGCGCTGGCGCGCCTGGTCGGGGGCAGCGTCGGCCGCACGCCGGGTCGCGGCGCTTGCAGGTGGGGCTGGCGACGCAGGCGCAGGGGGCGGTGGCGCGGACCTTCTCTGCGCCTGCGGCGGCGCGGCCGGCGTACCGAACGTCGACAGCGGGCTCAGGTCGTCGAGCTCGTCCTGCCGCGCCATGCGCTCCATGTCCTCGACCACGCGTTCCGTGCCGCGGCTGCGCACCGCGGTGCGCGCCGGGTCGGCGTCGAGGTCGACCAGGCTCTCGATGGCGTTGAAGACCTCGGCGCAGCGTCCGCAGCGCACCCAGCCCTCGGACACGCGCAGCTGGTCCTGCACGACGCGGAAGACGGTGCCACAGGCCGGACAGCGGGCGGCGAGGCTCATGCCGGAATCATGCCATCCGGCGTGCCGTCATCAGGATCCAGCCGTCTTCCCGGTCGCTGACCTGCAGCGACAGCATCGGTGCGTAGGCGGCCTGCAGTTCCTCGGCCTGCCGCTCGAGGATGCCCGCCAGCACCAGCGCGCCGCCCGGCGCGACGAAGCCGCACAGCAGCGGCGCCAGCAGCTTCAGCGGCGTGGCCAGGATGTTGGCCAGCACCAGCGGATAGCTGCCCTGCGCGGCATCGGGCAGGGCGGCGTGCAGCTGCACGCCGTTGGCCTGCGCATTGGCCCGCGTGGACGCGACCGCCGCGGGGTCGATGTCGACCGCGTCGATGGCCTGCCCGCCGTGCAAGGCCGCGGCGATGGCGAGGATGCCCGAACCGCAGCCGTAGTCGAGCACACGCTGCCACGGCTGGGCGTGGCCGGCGATCCAGCGCAGGCACATGCGCGTGGTGGGATGCGTGCCGGTGCCGAAGGCCAGGCCCGGGTCGAGCCGGATCACGCGCTCGGCAGCGGCCGGCGGCTCGTGCCAGGTCGGCACGATCCAGAACGTGGGCGTGATCTCCACCGGCGCGAACTGCGACTGCGTGATGCGCACCCAGTCCTGCTCGACCACGGCCTCGATGGCCTGCACGTGCAGGCCGCCGGTCCAGTCCTGCGCCAGCAGCAGCGTGGCGGCCTGCTCGGCCGCCGCCGCGTCGGGGAACAGTGCGCGCAGCGTCGAGCTGTCCCAGCCGGGCTGGGGCGCAGGCATGCCGGGTTCGCCGAACAGGGCCTGCTCGGCCGCGGTGCCGGCGTCGGCATCCTCGACCGACACCGACAGCGCGTCGAGCTCGTCCATCAAGGCGTCGGACACCGGCTCCACCAGCGCCTGGGGCGCGCGCAACACGAGCTCGAACATGGCCCGGGCCCTAGCGCTTGTGCTGACCGAGCCAGCCTTCGAGGTAGTGGATGCTGGTGCCGCCCTCGACGAACTTGGCGTCCACCATCAGCTCGCGGTGCAGCGGGATGTTGGTCTGGATGCCCTCGATCACCGTCTCCGACAGCGCCGTGCGCATGCGCGCCAGCGCCTGGTCGCGCGTGTCGCCGTGCACGATGATCTTGCCGATCATCGAGTCGTAGTTCGGCGGCACGAAGTAGTTCGTGTAGGCGTGCGAATCCACGCGCACGCCCGGGCCACCAGGCGGGTGCCACATCGTGATGCGGCCCGGCGAGGGCGTGAACTTGTACGCGTCCTCGGCGTTGATGCGGCATTCGAGCGCATGGCCGCGCATCTCGATGTTCCGCTGCGCGAACGGCAGCTTCTCGCCGGCGGCGATGCGGATCTGCATCTGCACGATGTCGATGCCCGTGACGAGCTCGGTCACCGGGTGCTCCACCTGCACGCGGGTGTTCATCTCGATGAAGAAGAACTCGCCGTTCTCGTACAGGAACTCGAAGGTGCCCGCGCCGCGGTAGCCCATCTTCTTGCAGGCCGCCGCGCAGCGCTCGCCGACACGTTCGATCACGCGGCGCGGAATGCCGGGCGCCGGCGCCTCCTCGATGATCTTCTGGTGGCGGCGCTGCATCGAGCAGTCGCGCTCGCCCAGCCAGACCGCGTTCTTGAAGGTGTCGGCCAGCACCTGGATCTCGACGTGGCGCGGGTTCTCGAGGAACTTCTCCATGTACACGGCCGGGTTGCCGAACGCCGCACCGGCTTCCGAGCGCGTGGTCTGCACCGCGTGGATCAGCGCCGCCTCGGTGTGCACCACCCGCATGCCGCGCCCGCCGCCGCCGCCGGCGGCCTTGATGATCACCGGGTAGCCGATGGCGCGGGCGGTCTTGATGATCTCCTTCGGGTCCTCGGGCAGCGCGCCCTCGGAGCCCGGCACGCAGGGCACGCCGGCCTTGATCATGGCCTGCTTGGCCGCGACCTTGTCGCCCATCGTGCGGATGGCGTCGGGCGTGGGGCCGATGAAGACGAAGCCGCTCTTCTCGACGCGCTCGGCGAAGTCGGCGTTCTCGCTCAGGAAGCCGTAGCCCGGGTGGATGGCCTCGGCGTCGGTGACCTCGGCCGTCGAGATGATGGCCGGCATGTTCAGGTAGCTCTGCGCCGAAGGCGCCGGGCCGATGCACACGGCCTCGTCGGCGAGCTTGACGTACTTGGCCTCGCGGTCGGCCTCGGAGTAGACGACGACCGCCTTGATGCCCATCTCGCGGCAGGCACGCTGGATGCGCAGGGCGATCTCGCCCCGGTTCGCAATGAGGATCTTCTTGAACACGGCGTGCGGCCTATTCGACGATGAACATCGGCTGGCCGAACTCGACCGCCTGGCCGTTCTCGCACAGGATCTGGACGATCTTGCCGCCGACGTCGGCCTCGATCTCGTTCATGATCTTCATCGCTTCGATGATGCAGATCGGCTCGCCCGGCTTGACCGTGCTGCCGACGTCGACGAAGGCCTTGGCGCCCGGGCTGGCCGAGCGGTAGAAGGTGCCGACCATCGGCGACTTGATGACCTTGCCCGCAGGCTCGGCGACCACCGGCTCGGCGGCGGGCGCGGCGGCCACGGGGGCGGGAGCTGCCGGCGCGGCGGTAGGCGCTGCGGCCGGTGCGGCGACCATGGCGGCAGCGACGGCGACGCCGCCCTTGACGATGCGCACCTTGCCTTCGGCTTCGGTGATTTCCAGTTCCGAGATGTTCGACTCGGAGACGAGGTCGATCAGGGTCTTGAGCTTGCGCAGATCCATGGTGGAGCGGTCCTCTTGTTGTCTGCTGCGGCGCGGCGCCGGTGCAGTCCTCGTTGCTGCTTCGGCAACCCGGTTCGGTGGCCGGGTGCCGCTTCGGCAGCGATCATGTTTTGATCGAACGCCGAATTGCCTGGAAAGTAGCGCAACGTGTGCGCTCTGAACTTCTTGGGGCGGCATTGTGCCGCCATCTCGATCGGGATCGCGACTCTACGCGCTTTGCGGCCCGTCATCCACATTCTGGCCGAAATTCGCCAGAGATCGCCGCAAATCGCCGCCTCAGAGCAGATCGAGCCAGCTGCGCAGCTCGGCCAGGTGGGTCTGCCCCATCTTGCGCTGCAGGACCTGGCCGTCGGCGCCGAACAGCACCGTGAAGGGCAGGCCGCCGGTGGCGTTGCCCAGCTGCTTGACGAGCTCGGTGCCTTCGAAGCCGGCCAGGCCGATGGGAAAGCGCACCGGCACGCGCTGCAGGAACTCGCGCACGGGCGTCGGACCGTCGATCGCCAGCCCGACGACCTCGCCGCCGCGTGCCGCGAGCAGCGGCCGGAACTGGTCGATCTCGGGCATCTCCTTCACGCAGGGCGGGCACCAGGTGGCCCAGAAGTTCAGCAGCAGCGGCCGGCCCTGCAGCGTGGCCATCACCAGTTCGCCGCCCTCGGGCCGCGTCAGGCGCAGTGGCCACAGCACATCGGCGGGCGCGGGCGGGCGCAGGCGCTGGCGCCACAGCTGCCAGCCGGCGCCGGCTGCCGCGGCGGCGACCCCCGCGCCGGCCAGGATCCAGCGGCGGCGCGCCGGCGTGCTCATCGGGCGACCCTCCGCACTGCGCGCTCCGGGACGAGCGCTTGGGAGCGGCCCGGCGCGCTCATGCCGCCTCCGCGGCCAGCAGCCGCTGCAGCGCCGGCAGGTCGCCGCGCCAGGTGCGGCCCTGCGCGTCGGGCTTGAGCGCGCCGCGCTGGTCGTCCAGGTCGTGCAGCGCCAGCTGCACGGTGACGCTGTCGTTCAGCGCGCGGCTGTGCGAGGCCACCACCAGCACATTGACCGGCTCGCGCCCGGGGCGGTCGATGCTGGCGACGTCGTAGTCGACGCCACCGTTGATGACGGCGATCTCGGCGCTCTTGGGGTCGTCGCAGTACAGGTCCAGGTGCACCGCCGACAGCCGCGTGGCGGTGCCGCGCCAGGCGGCGCCCGACAGGTGCGGGCGGAACTCGGCCAGCCGCTGCATCCACAGCAGGGCCACCTCGCGCAAGGCGCGCAGTTCGGCCGGTTGCGTGTCGGCGCAGAACAGCGCCAGGTAAGCGCGCACTTCGTCCTCCACGGCCTCGTTGGACGGCAGCGTGGCGCTGCGGCCGGAGCGGCGCCCCAGGTCGCGGGCCGCGCGGCGCTTGGCCGGACCGTACTCCATGCCTTCTTCCACCACCAGCCGCGCCGCGGTGGCCGCGATCTCGTCGCCGGCGTCGGTCATCGCGGCAGCTCCACGTCGTCCATGCGCGCCTGGATGGTGGCGGCGCGCCCGACCACGTAGGCCGAGCCCGGGCGCTTCTCGAAGCGCTTGGGCGCCGGCAGCATCACCGCCAGCCGGGCGGCCTGCGCCGGCCCGAGCCGGGCGGCGTCGGTGCGGAAGTAGTGCCGTGCCGCGGCCTGCGCGCCGAACACGCCTTCGCCCCATTCGACGTTGTTCAAGTAGATCTCCAGGATGCGCTGCTTGCTCAGCAGGCCTTCGAGCATCAGTGTGACAACAAGCTCCTGGCCCTTGCGCAGCACGGTTCTCTCGCCCGACAGCAGCAGGTTCTTGGCCAACTGCTGCGTGATGGTGGAGCCGCCGACGATCTTCACGCGGGCCTTCGGGTTGGCCGCCACGCGGGCCTGCACGCGCTGGTTGCGGTCCCAGGCCTTCTCGATGGCGTCCCACTCGACGCCGCTGTGGTCGGTGAAGGTGGCGTCTTCGCTGGCAATGACCGCGCGCTGCAGGTGCTGCGAGAGCCGGTCGGCGGGCACCCAGTCCTGGCTCCACAGGATCTGCCGCTTCTCGACCAGCAGCCGCCAGGCCTCGCTGCGCTGGAACGTGGTGGACTGCGGGTCGACCACCACCATCAGCGCCACGCGCAGCAGGAACACGGCCTGCAGCGCCACGAAGCACAGCGCCAGCAGCGCAAGCAGGCGCAACAGGTGCCGGCGCATCGGTCAGCCCCCGACCGCGAGGTGGGCCCGCAGCGCCTGCAGCACCGGCGGCGTGTGCGGGCGCACGCCGCGCCACAGGAAGAAGGCCTCGGCCGCCTGCTCGACCAGCATGCCTAGCCCGTCGCGGCCGCGGGCACCCGCGGCTGCAGCCCAGTCCAGGAAGGGCGCGGCGGCGGGGCCGTACATCAGGTCGACCGCCAGCGCGCCGGGGGCCAGCACGGCGGCCGGCACCGGCACCGCCGCGGCCTGCAGGCTGCTGGCGCTGGCGTTGATGACGACGTCGAAACCGCTGCCGGCGTCGTCCAGCGTCGCCGCGCGCAGCGTGCTGCTGCAGGCCGCGGCCAGCGCGGCGTGGCGCGCCACCAGGGTCTGCGCGCGCCCGGGCGTGCGGTTGGCCACCGTCACGGTGGCGGGCCGCGCCTGCAGCAGCGGGCCCAGCACGCCGGCCGCGGCCCCGCCAGCGCCGACCAGCAGCACGCGCCGGCCGGCCAGCGGCTGCCCGGCACCTTGCTCGATGTCGTGGATGAGGCCGATGCCGTCGGTGTTGTCGGCGAACCAGCCGTCGGCGTCGAAGCGCAGCACGTTGGCGGCCTCGGCCAGCGCGGCGCGCTCGCTGCAGCGCGCTGCCAGCCGCGGCGCCTCGAACTTGAACGGCACGGTGATGTTGCAGCCGCGGCCGCCTTCGGCCTGGAAGGCCCGCACCGTGGGCACGAAGGCGTCCAGCGGGCACAGCACGCGGCCGTAGCGGATGGCCTGGCCGGTCTGCTGCGCGAACGCGGCGTGGATGAAGGGCGACTGGCTGTGCGCCACCGGGTTGCCGAGCACGGCGTAGCGGTCAGGGGAGGGCATGGACACGGGGAACCTGGTGGCGTCAGCGTGCGATCTGCGTCGCCTCGAGCGTCTCGTCGCGCGTGAAGCGGAAGCGCGAGGTGACGACGATCTGGTCGGCTTCGCGCCGCATCGCGCTGGTGAAGGGGCCGAAGGGAGCTGCGGCGCGCACGATGGCCACGGCCTGCTGGTCGAGCTGGCGCGAGCGGCTCGCGCGCACGATCTCGGTGTCGACGACGCGGCCCTGGGCGTCGATGGTGACGTTCATCGTCAGCTCGCCGTAGAGCTTGCGCCCGCCGGTCTCGGGGAAGTTGCGCGTGCCGCGGTCCTCGATGCGCCGGCGCAGGCTGTCGTAGTACAGCGCGTAGACCTCCTCGCGCGTGGCCGGGCTGATGTAGCGTTTCTTCGGCCGCGCGTTCTCTTCGTTGATGCGCTTCTCGATCTCGGCCAGCAGCCGCAGCAGCTGGCGGCGGCGCTCGTCCTGGTCGCGTTCCTGCGGCGTGCCGCTGTCGCGCCGCGGGTCGGGCGGCGGCAGCGTGGCGACTTCGCGGCGGATCTGCGCCAGCAGTTGCTGCTGCTGTTCCTGCAGCTGGTCGATGCGCTTCTTCGCGTCGTCGCTGGCGTCGCCCAGCTGGACGGTGGCCGCCGGCGGCAGCGGCGAGGTGGCGCGGCCCTTGTCGGCTTCGCCGCCGCCGGCCAGGTTGGCCTGCGCGATGGCCTGCGCCTGCGTGGGCGCCTCGTTCGAGCGCGCGTTGACCAGGATCACCTCCAGCGGCGTGTCCTGGAAGACGCGGTTGAAGGCCTCGGGGTCGACGAAGCGCACCGTGAGCAGCGCGCCGTGCACGGCCGCCGAGAACAGCAGCGCCCACTGCAGCCCGGACAGGTCACGCAGCTGCATGGCCGGGCGGGGGGGCTGGTGCGACCGCGGCGTCGCCGTCGTTCAGGTCGATGGCCAGCGTGAGCGGACCGGTGGCCGGGGTTTCCTCGTCGGCGTCCTCGCCGTCTTCGCCCGCAGGCAGGGCTTCGTCGATGCGCGCGGCCAGCACCGCGTGCAGGTCCAGCGTCAGCAGGTCGATGCCGGTGATGCGCGCGCGCAGCCGGGCGCCGCGTGGCAGGCTCTCGCTGCCGGGCACGCGGAACACCAGCGGCAGCGACTCGGCACGCACCAGGCCGTCCTTCATCACCGCGGCCTCGATCTCCGCGGCGCCCTGCTGCTCCAGCCAGCGCAGCGTCCAGTAGCGCTCGATGCCGTGCTGGAAGTCGTTGTAGGCCGCGTAGGCGGTGTCGAAGCCCGAGATGATGGCGAACAGCGCCGCGTCCTTCGGCCGGAACGGTGCTGCCAGCGCGGCGGTGCGGCCGTGGCGGGCGCAGGCGATGATCTGCCACTGGTTCACCAGGTCGACGTAGCGCCGCAGGGGGCTCGTGGCCCAGGTGTACTGCGCCACGCCCATGCCGGCATGCGGGGCCGGCCGGGTGCCCATGCGCACCTTCACGCCCGGCGCCAGGCTGGCCTGGCTGCGGTAGATGCCGGGCACGCCGCATTCCGCGATCCAGCCGCCCCAGGTGCTGTTGGCCAGGATCATCGCCTCGCTGACGATCAGGTCCAGCGGCGCACCGCGGCGGCGCTCGCTGATCGTCACGGCCTCGCTGCCGTCGGGCTCGACACTGCGGTCGCCGCCGAGGCGGAAGTTGTAGTCGGGCCGGTTGAAGTTCTCGGGCTTGCCGCGCACCACCTCGCGTGCGGCCTTCAGGTGGCGCGCCAGGCGGAAGCTGAAGGCCAGCTCGGCGGAGAACGGGTATTCGGCCACGGCCTCGCCCGTGAGACTGGCCTCGGTGACGACCTCGTCGAGCTGGTCGTGGCGCAGGTTGGCGGCGATCGGCACGCTCTCGATGCGCGTCTCGCTGCGCCGCACCTCCAGCGTGGCTTCGTCCAGCGTCACGTACAGGCTGACCGCCGGGCAGGCGCGGCCTTCGTCGAGCGTGTAGGTCTGCACCACGGCCTCGGGCAGCATCGTCAGCTTCCAGCCCGGCATGTAGACGGTGGACAGCCGCTCGCGCGCGACCTTGTCCACCGGCGAATCGGGCAGCACCGCCAGCCCCGGCGCCGCGATGTGGATGCCGAAGACCACCTCGCCGCTGCCCAGGCCCGTGACCGACAGCGCGTCGTCGATCTCGGTCGTCAGCGAGTCGTCGATCGAGAACGCCTGCACCGGCGCCAGCGGCAGGCTGTCCTTGATCTGCGGCGCGGTCAGCGCCGGGAAGCCGGTGCCGTGCGGGAACTGCTCGAACAGGAAGCGCTTCCAGTGGAACTGGTAGGCGCTGTCGATGGCGCCGGCGCCCTTCAGCAGGTCGAGCGGGGCGCGCTGCGCACGCCGGGCGGCCTCGACCACGGCCTTGTACTCGGGCGCGTTCTTGTCGGGCTTGAAGAGGATCTTGTAGAGCTGCTCGCGCACCGGCCCCGGGCACTGCCCGGCCACCAGCTCGCCGGCCCAGGCCTCGATCTGCGCGGCCACCTGCTTCTTGCGCTCGATGCCCAGCAGCGCCGCCTTCACCGTCTCTTCGCTGGCCTTGCGGAACTGGCCCCGGCCCAGGCGGCGGAAGTAGTGCGGCGCCTCGAACAGCCGGAACAGCGCCGCCGCCTGCTGCTCGGGGCCGGCGGCGGCGTCGAAGTACTCGCGCGCCAGGTCGGCGAAGCCGAATTCGTCCTCGGGCGCGAACTCCCAGGCCAGGTCGAGGTCGATCTCGGCGGCCATGGCCTGCGCGCCGCGGATCAGCTCCGCCGGCTGCGGCTTCTCGAAGCGCAGCATCACGTTGGCCGCCTTGACCTTCACGCGCTTGCCCGAGTCCAGCTCGACTTGCAGCGAGGCCTCGGCCTCGGACATCAGGCGGCCGGCGTGGAACTTCCCGGCGTCGTCAAAAAGCACATACATCCGCCGATTGTCGCCGCTCAGCCGAGCAGCCCCAGGAAGCGCAGCACCCGCGGCAGGTGGTCGTCGAAATCGGACAGCGCGTGGTCGCTGCCCGGGATGACGTGCTGCCGGGCGCCGGCATAGCGGGCCTGCATCTCCCGCCAGTCCAGCAGCTCGTCGCCCTGGGCGATCAGCGCGAGCGTGCGGTCCGCGTGGCGCAGCTCGGGCAGGCGCAGTGCCTGCAGCTCGCCCACGTACTCGGGCCGGAAGAAGAACCGCTCTTCGGGGGTGTGGAACGCCGTCTGCTCGCCGATGTGGGCCGCGAGGTCGCGCGCCGGGTCCACCGCCGGGTTCATCACCACGCAGGGCCAGCCCGCGTGCTCGGCGACCGCCGTGGCATAGAAGCCGCCGAGCGAGCTGCCCACTACTGCCGAGCTGCCCGGCCAGCCGGCGATGCCTTCGAGCACCAGCGCCACCGCCGCGCGCGGCGACGGCGGCAGCTGCGGGCACCACCAGTGCACGGCGGGCCGGTGCTGCTGCAGCCAGCCGCGCAGCCGCTGCGCCTTGAACGACTTCGGCGACGAGCGGAAGCCGTGCAGGTACAGCAGGTGCGTCGGCGCCTCAGGCATGCTGGTGGACCACGCTGATCAGACTCCCTGCTTGACCAGCGACGCCTTCAGCGCTTCGTCCAGCGTCGCCTGCGCGTCGGCCAGGTGGGCGCGGCTGATGCTGTTCCAGCCCGGCCGGGCCAGCGCCGTGCGCAGTTCGGCCGCCAGCTGCACCGCCTGCTGGCGGTGCACCGCACGCACGTCGGCGGCGGCCATCGAGCCCGGGCGCAGCAGGCCCGTGGCCAGCCGCCGCAGGTGCTCGCGCTGCAGGTTGCGGCGCAGGCTGTCGATCTCGCCACTGGCCGACTTCGCCGGCTTCAGCTCCGACCAGACCGCCGCGCGCAGGCGCTCCTGCACGTCGGCGTAGCTCAGCAGCGTCTTCGTGTCGGTGACCTTGGCCTCGGCATCGGCCAGCCTGCCTGCCAGACCGTCGGACATCAGGTTGTCCAGTGCGCCGCGCTGCAGGCCCAGCACCGCGTTCGGCAGGCTGAAGTCGGTGTTGGTCAGGAAGCGCGTGCGGCTGGCGCGGTCGAGCTGATCGACGCCCAGGCGGCGCATGAACGCGGGGTCGAAGCGGAAGGACTGGCTGGAGAACGCCTCGCCCAGGATCAGGTCGAGCGCGGCGCGCTGCGTCGCGGCGTCGACCGGCGTCAGCAGCGGCTGCTGCGCCCCGGCCAGCGCGCGCGAGGTGTAGGTGCCGCCCACGTACTTGCCGACCATGCCGATGGCCGCGCCCATGCTGGTGAGCCCGCGCTGCAGGTTGCGCCGCAGCACCGACATGTCGTCGTCGGCGGCCAGCGTGCGCTGCTGCGTGCGGGTCCAGAGCTCGCGCGACAGCTGCACCTGGCGCTGCGCGAAGGCCAGCGGGTCGTCGCCCAGGTCGCGCTGGTTCACCAGCGGGTCGATGCCCTGCACGTCCTCGTCGGTGGCGTAGGCCAGCGCCGGCTCGCGCTCGGAGCGCGCCGCCAGCTTCGCCAGTTCCTGCGCCTCGGTGCCCGCCGGGAACTCGCGGTAGCCGTACTCGATGGCCCAGTAGTCGTAGGCGCCCAGCGTGCCCATGTGGTAGTCGGCCAGCGGCTCGCCCGGCAGCGGGAGGTTGAGCGCGTTGTAGTCCATCACCGAGTTGGAGACGCCGCGCTCCTTCGTGAACGCCGGGTCGCGCAGCTGGGCGCGCGTGATGCCGGTGGAGGCGCGGAAGTTGTGGCGCAGGCCGAGCGCGTGGCCCACCTCGTGCATCGTCACGTCGACCAGGCTCTGCGTGATGAAGCGCTCGGACTCCGGCCCGCGCGGGTCGAAGTTGCCGCGTGCGGTGAGCAGCTCGTGCGCGAACTGCGCCTGCTCCAGCGCGTCGGTGGCGTAGCTGCACGTGGCCCAGCGGCGTGCGAACTCACCCGGCAGCGGCACGGTGCCGGCGGCGGTGTCGGCACCGTTCAGGCGCGGCTCGGCATCGGCCGCGTACGAGCGGAAGAAGCGCACCCAGTTCTCGGGCACGATGGCCGCGCCGCGCAGGATCTCGCCCGTGCGCGGGTCGGACTGGCTCGGGCCCACGGCCGTGGCGCCGGGGCCCTCGATGGCGAACCAGCGCACCGCCAGCAGCCGCGTGCCTTCCAGCGTCGACCAGTCGGCGTCGTCGGCCTGCTGCTCGACGCGGATGGCGTCCTGGAAGCCGGCGCGCTCGAAGGCCTTGTTCCATTCCAGGATGCCGGCGCGCACCGGGGCGCGCCACTTCTCGGGGATGTTGCGGTCCATCACCACGCGGATCGGCTGCTTCGGCGGCGACACGGCGGCCGACGGGTCCTGCTTCTCCAGCCGCCAGCGCGAGATGATGTGCGTGCGGCGGTCGCTGTTGATGTCGTTGCCGAAGTCGAGGTACGAATCGGTGAAGTAGCCCACGCGCTGGTCGGCGCTGCGCGGCTGCATCGGCTGTGCCGGCAGCGGCGCCATCGTCACGGTGAAGCTCAGGAACAGGCTGCGTGCGTCGGGCACCACCGCCGGCGGGCTGGGCAGCGCCGCGGGGTTGGGCGGCGGGGCGCCGGGCGGCAGCACGGGCGGTGCCGGCAGCTTGGGCACCGCGAAGTGCGAGCGCAGCGTCAGCGCCGTGGCGTCGGCGGTGCTGCGTGTGCCCGTGATCGACGAGTTCGCGCGGTCCAGCGCGTAGGGCATGCGGTAGGCGGCTTCCAGCCGCGTCTGCGTGCCGGCGAGGTCGCCGCCCAGCAGCGCGCTGGCGTCGACCAGCAGCGCCTTGCGCTCCGGGTGCGGCGCCGCCGCCAGCGGCGCGGCGGCCAGCAGGCTGTCGGAATAGCTCTCGGCCAGCGCGCGTGCCAGCGGCGTGCCCGCGGGGGCGCGCACCAGCAGGTTGCGCGCCACCAGCTGCACCGTGTTGCCGACGCGGCGCAGCACGACGACCTGGTCGCCGCCCATCAGGCCCGGGAAGAAGAAGCGTTCGCCGAGGCCCGAGGCCTGCGAGATCGAGAAGAAGAAGGGCTGGTCCAGGCGCTCGGCGGGGATCTCGATCCAGGTCTTGTCGTCCTTGGTCCACACCGGCAGGTAGCCGTCGGCGCGCTGCGCGTCCTTGGTGACGTCGGCGAACGGGGCCGGCGTGCCCGGCGCCGGCGGGCGCGCGGCGGCGCCGGCGGCCGGCGGGGTGCCGGGGCGCGCGGCGGTGGCCGCGCCCGACGCCGCACCCGCCGGCGCGGGTGCCGCCGCGGCCGTCGGCGTGCTGGCGGCCGTGGCCGGGGCGCCGCCGCCGGGTGCGGTGGCGCAGCCGGTCAGCAGGGCCGCGACGGCGGCCAGCACGGCCGGGGAACTCAGGGAAAACGCGTGGTCCGGAGAGCGGGGCATGTACGGGGTCCTGGGCGTCGGAAAGCCGCGCACCTTAGCGCAAGCCGCGACGACCTGCCGGAAGCGGGCGACGAAGTGGCCGAAGCGGGGGACGAACGGCCGGCGCGCAGGCGCGGGCCCTTGTCCGGAGCCGGTGCAGGCGCGGGGTCAGCGCGGATCGAGGGCCGCCAGCAGCTTGTCGTGGATGCCGCCGAAGCCGCCGTTGCTCATGCACAGCACGTGGTCGCCGGGGCGCGCCGCGCGCACCACGGCTGCCACCAGCGCGTGCACGCTGTCGGCCACCTGGGCGGGGGCTGCCAGCGGCGCCAGCGCGTCGGCCACGTTCCAGCCGTAGTCGCCCTGCAGCGCGAAGCACAGGTCGGCTTCTTCCAGCGCCCACGGCAGCTGCGCCTTCATCGTGCCCAGCTTCATCGTGTTCGAGCGCGGCTCGAACACCGCCAGCAGGCGCGGCCGCGGCGCGCCGGGCGCTGCCGGCTGCTGGTCGACCTTGTGCCGCAGGCCGGCGATGGTGGTGCGCATCGCGGTGGGGTGGTGCGCGAAGTCGTCGTAGACCTTGACCCCTGCGGCCTCGCCGCGCAGTTCCATGCGCCTGCGCACGTTCTCGAAGCTGGCCAGCGCGGCGGCCGCGACCTCGGGCGCCACGCCCACGTGCTCGGCCGCGCCGATGGCGGCCAGCGCGTTCATCTGGTTGTGCTCGCCCAGCAGCGACCACTCGACGCGGCCGAGCTTCAGGCTGCCGCGCAGCACGTCGAACGCGTGCGGCTCGCCGCGCGCGCACAGGCCGCCGGGTTCCTCGCGCTTGGTGCCGAAGCGTTGCACCTCGCTCCAGCAGCCGCGCTGCAGCACGCGCTGCAGCGCCTCTTCGCGTGCGTTGACGACGAGCCGGCCGCTGGCCGGCACCGTGCGCACGAGATGGTGGAACTGCGTCTCGATCGCCGCCAGGTCGGGGAAGATGTCGGCGTGGTCGTGCTCCAGGTTGTTCAGGATCGCGGTGCGCGGCCGGTAGTGCACGAACTTGCTGCGTTTGTCGAACAGCGCGGTGTCGTACTCGTCGGCCTCGATGACGAAGTGCTTGTGGGCACCCAGCCGCGCCGAGATGCCGAAGTTCTGCGGCACGCCGCCGACCAGGAAGCCCGGCCGCAGGCCGGCCTGCTCCAGGATCCACGCGAGCATCGAGGTGGTGGTGGTCTTGCCGTGCGTGCCTGCCACGGCCAGCACGTGGCGGCCGAACAGCACGTGTTCGGCCAGCCATTGCGGGCCGCTGGTGTACGCGGCGCCGGCGTCGAGGATGGCCTCCATCAGCGGATTGCCGCGCGTGACCACGTTGCCGATGACGAAGACGTCCGGGCGCAGCGCCAGCTGGTCGGCGCCGAAGCCTTCGATGAGTTCGATGTCGAGCGCGCGCAGCTGGTCGCTCATCGGCGGGTAGACACCGGCGTCGCAGCCCGTGACGCGGTGGCCGGCTTCGCGGGCGAGGGCGGCCAGGCCGCCCATGAACGTGCCGCAGATGCCCAGGATGTGAAGGTGCATGGGTTTCATTCTAGGAGTCTGCTACGGTGCCACCGATGCAAAGCCCCGCCTTCAGCGGCATCCCCTGGATCGCCAGCAACGCCTATGCCTACCCGGTGCTGGAGGTGCTGCACATCACCGGCATCGCGCTGCTGCTGGGCAACCTGGTGCTGCTGGAACTGCGCCTGTGGGGCGCTGCGCCCGAGCTGCCGGTGCAGCCGCTGGCGCGGCTGTCGCTGCGGCTGGTGCTGGGCGGCTTCGCGCTGGTGGCGGCCAGCGGCCTGCTGATGTTCGCGGCGCACCCGGCCGAGATGCTGGGCAACCGCGCCTTCGTGCTGAAGCTGGCGCTGGTCATGCTGGCCGGCCTGAACGCCGCGATGTTCCATGCCCGCGGCGGGCTGGAGCGTCCCGACGGCGTGGCCCGCGCGCAGACCGTGCTCTCGCTGGGGCTTTGGCTGGCGGCCATCATCTGCGGCCGTTGGATCGCCTACCTGTAGCTGCAGAAGGACTGCCATGCAAAGACGCCTGTTCGTCGCCGGTGCCGCCGCGTTGTCGCTGCCGCCGGCCTTCGCCCACCACGGCTGGAGCAGTTTCGACCAGACCCGGCCCGTGTGGCTGGAAGGGCGTGCTGCCAAGGTGGCGTGGCGCAACCCGCATGCCGAGCTGGAACTGGAGCTGGCCGCCGACCTGAAGCTGCCTGCCGACCTGGCTGGCCGGACGCTGCCGGCGCAGAGCGCGCCGGTGGACGGCGCGGCGCTGCTGAAGGCCGCGGTGCTGCCGACCCGGCGCGACAGGCGCTGGACCGTGGAGCTGGCGCCGCTGTCGCGCATGAACGCGTGGAAGGTGGCCGAGATCAAGCCGGGCGACGCCCTCGGCCTGCTCGGTTTCACCTTCGCCGGCGAGAAGGGCGATGCGATCGTGCGGGTCGAATACCTGTTCGCCGGCGGCGGGGTCTACGGCCTGCGGTCGTCGCCGGCCTGAAGCCCAGCCCGGGCCTGGTCAGCCGATCAGGCCCCACAGCAGCAGCAGCGCCGCCGCGGCGACCCACCACGCCGGATGCAGGTCGCGCCAGTCGATGCCGTCGGCGCCGTCCGCGGCACCGGTCTGCCGGCCCAGGGCCGCATCGGCCTCGGCCTGCAGAGCCGCCGTGCGTTCGCGCTGGCGCTGCAGTGCCGGTTCCTGCGCTGCCAGCCGCTCGCGCACCACGTGCGCGGCCGGCTTCGCCGCATGCGCGCGCAGCGCCGACTCGAGTGCCTGCACCGCGCGGTGGGCGGCGGCCAGGCCCGGCGCGGTGAGCGTGGCGCCGCACTGCGCACAGTGCCAGGCAGCACCATCGGCCAGCGGCGCGCCGCAAGCCTGGCAGCCCCGCGCGGTGGCGCGCTGCGCGGTGCGGTGCACGGCGTGGTCGCGCGTGGCGCCGTCGACGTCGAGCGCGCGTGCCAGCCGCGCGACGTCCACCACCGCCGGTTGCGCGCTGCACCAGGGGCAGGCGGCGTCGGCCGGGCCGACGCCGCCGCCGCAGTTCACGCAGTGCAGCGCACCGGCCTGCAGCGCACGCGCGCGGTCGGCCGGCGTCATCGCGCGCAGCAGGCCCTTCTCGGACAGGAACTGCGCAAAGCTCTGCCAGGCACCGTGGCGCTTGGGGCACTCGAGCTGCAGCGAGCGGCCCCAGCGCGTCTGGTTGTGCACCGTGCGCACCGGCGCGTGGCAGCGCGGGCAGGGCAGCTGCGGGCGCAGCGGCTGGTGGGCCAGCGTCTGTGCCTGCGCCATCGCGCCCACCAGCGCCAGCAGGCCCGGGCCGGCCAGCCGGGCCGACTCGACGACATCGAACCACACCAGGTGGCAGGGCGCGCACAGGTCGATCTCGACCATACGGCCGTAGTGGCCGGCCAGCGCCAGCGCCTGCAGCGGCGCGCCGCAGTTGCCGCAGGCCGGCGTGTGCGCTGGGCCTGCCGCAGCGGCCATGGCCGGCCGTGGCGTCGTCAGCCTTGTGCCAGCGCCTGGCCGGCGGCGGCCACCGTGGCGGCGATGTCGGCCGGCGTGTGCGCCGCGCTGACGAAGCCGGCCTCGTACAGCGCCGGCGCCAGGTAGACGCCGCGGTCGAGCATGCCGTGGAAGAAGCGGTTGAAGCGCTCCTTGTCGGTGGCCATGACCACGCCGTAGTTCTGCGGCAGTTCGCTGGCGAAGAAGAAGCCGAACATGCCGCCCTCGCTGTCGCCGACGAGGGCCACGCCGGCGTCGCGCGCCGCGGCTTCCAGGCCGCGCACGAGGGACTGCGTCTGTGCCGACAGCGCCTCGAAGAAGCCGGGCTTGCTGATCTCCTGCAGCGTGGCCAGCCCGCAGGCCGTGGCCACCGGGTTGCCGCTGAGCGTGCCGGCCTGGTAGACCGGGCCCAGCGGCGCCAGCTGCGACATCACGTCCTTCTTGCCGCCGAAGGCCGCCAGCGGCATGCCGCCGCCGATGACCTTGCCGAACACGCTCATGTCGGGCTCGAAGCCCGGAATCAGCTTCGCGTAGACGCTCTGCGCGCCGCCCAGCGCGACGCGGAAGCCGCTCATCACCTCGTCGAACACCAGCAGCGCGCCGTGCTGCGTGCACAGCGCGCGCAGCCTGGTCATGAACGGCACCGAGGCGCGCACGAAGTTCATGTTGCCGGCGATGGGCTCGATCATCACGCAGGCGATCTCGCTGCCCTGCGTGGCAAACGCCTCTTCCAGCTGCGCCAGGTTGTTGTACTCCAGCACCAGCGTGTGCTTGACCACGTCTTCCGGCACGCCGGCACTGGTGGGGAAGCCGAAGGTCGCCAGACCCGAGCCGGCCTTCACCAGCAGCGCGTCCGCGTGGCCGTGGTAGCAGCCTTCGAACTTGATGATCTTGTTGCGGCCGGTGGCGCCGCGTGCAAGACGCAGCGCGCTCATGCCGGCCTCGGTGCCGCTGCTGACCAGGCGCACCTGCTCGACCGACGGCACGAGGCCGATGATGGCCTCGGCGAGCTCGATCTCGCGCTCGGTCGGCGCGCCGAAGCTGAAGCCGTCCACGGCCGCCTTCTGCACCGCTTCCAGCACCGCCGGGTGGCCGTGGCCCAGGATCATCGGACCCCACGAGCCGATGTAGTCGATGTACCTGCTGCCCTCGGCGTCCCAGATGTAGGCGCCCTGCGCGCGCTGGATGAAGCGCGGCGTGCCGCCCACCGCGCGGAAGGCGCGCACGGGCGAATTCACGCCGCCGGGGATGACGCGCTGGGCGCGGGCGAACAGGTCTGCGTTGCTGGTCATGCGGTCGAAGGGGCGTTGTTCCGGGAGGCTCGGGGTTTCAGTGCACGCGGCGCGGGGCGCCGCCCTGGGTCTTGCTGTCGTCGAAGCCGCCGCCCGGCTCTTCCGGGCCGGTCTCGGGCTCGCCCTCCTCGGGCGGCGGCAGCGCCCAGAAGAAGCGGTCGGGCACGATGTTGCCCATGCCGGGGCGGAAGCCCGCGTCCAGGCTCTGGTCGAGGAAGCTCAATGCCTCGCCGACGGCGGCCTGCAGTTCGCTGCCGGCGGCCAGCAGCGCGGCCAGCGCGGCCGAGAGCGTGTCGCCGGCGCCGACGAACGCGGTGTCGAAGCGCTCGAACTTCTCGCCCGTCAGCGCGCCCTGGGCCGAGGCCAGCACGTTGTCGATGTACTGCTCGGTGCCCTTGCTGGCCAGCATGATGCCGGTGACGAGCACGTAGCGCGTGCCGTGTTCGGCCGCCGCCACGGCCAGCTCGCGCGCCGACGGCGGGCGCTCGCTGTCCCAGTCGGGAAGCAGGAAGTCCTGCAGCGTCTTGTGGCTGCCCACCAGCACTTCGGTGGCCGGCAGGATCAGCTCGCGGAAGGCGTCGAGGTAGCTCTGCTGCTGCTCTTCCTCCAGCCACGACAGGCTGGGCATGTAGGCCACCAGCGGGATGTCGGCGTAGTCGGACAGCACCTCGGCCACGGCGCTGACGGTCTCGGCCGTGCCCAGGAAGCCGACCTTCCAGCCGGCGATCGTGACGTCTTCGAGGATGGTGCGCGCCTGCTCGACGACGGCGTCGTCGTCGATGTCGTGGTGGTCGAAGATCTCGGCCGTGTCGCGCATGACGATGGAGGTGACGACGGGCAGCGCATGCGCGCCCATCGCCGCGATCGTCGCCACGTCGCCGGCCACGCCGCCGGCACCGCTGGGGTCGCTGGCGTTGAAGCTGAGCACGCAGGCCGGCGCCGGGGGTTCCAGCGCCGGATCCTGCGGCGCGGTGGCCGCTTGGGAGTCGGGAGTCATGTCGGAGGCCTTGTCGCCGCAATGTCCGGCCGCGGGGTGCGCCGGACCTCTAGCGGAATCTGAGGAATGGTGCGTATGTCCTCACAAATCCTTGAGTTTTCACGGATATGCGCGGCTAGAATCGTTGTCCATTGTAGTGATTGACCGTGCCGACGTGAGCCAAAGCCGAACCTGGATGTGCCTGATTTGCGGTTGGATCTATGACGAGGCCGCCGGCGACCCGGAGCACGGCATCGCGCCCGGCACCGCCTGGGCCGACGTCTCGATGAACTGGACCTGTCCCGAGTGCGGTGCGCGCAAGGAAGACTTCGAGATGGTCGAGATCTGATTCCGGCCACCGACTTCCGCGCCACGCCGGTCCTGCAGGAGCCCCCAAGGTGAACCCTGACACCCCCGAAGCAGCCGCACCCGGCGCCAAGGTCCTGGTCATCGACGACAGCAACACCATCCGCCGCAGCGCCGAGATCTTCCTGCGCCAGGGTGGCCACGAGGTCGTGCTGGCCGAAGACGGCTTCGATGCGCTGGCCAAGGTCAACGACCACGACCCCGAGCTGATCTTCTGCGACATCCTGATGCCGCGGCTCGACGGCTACCAGACCTGCGCCATCATCAAGCGCAACCCGCGGTTCGCGCATGTGCCGGTGATCATGCTGTCCTCGAAGGACGGCCTGTTCGACAAGGCGCGCGGCCGCATGGTCGGTTCGGAAGAATATTTGACCAAACCTTTCACGAAAGAGCAGCTCCTGCGCGCAGTCGAGTCGTTTCGGCGCGTTCCGGGCTGATGATGCCGCCCTCCGGGCGCCTCGACGCTCGCTTTGCCCTCTAGGACGAATCGCATGGCCATCCAGAAGATCCTGGTTGTCGACGACTCGAAGACCGAACTGCATTTCCTCTCCGACCTGCTCGGCAAACGCGGCTACACCGTGCGCACCGCCGAGAACGGCGAAGAAGCCCTGCGCCGCCTGGCCGAGGAGAAGGCCGACCTGATCCTGATGGACGTGGTGATGCCGGGGCAGAACGGATTCCAGCTCACCCGCACCATCACGCGCGACCCGCGCTGGTCCGACGTGCCGGTGATCATGTGCACCAGCAAGAACCAGGAAACCGACAAGGTCTGGGGCATGCGCCAGGGCGCACGCGACTACATCGTCAAGCCGGTCAACGCCGACGAGCTGCTGGCCAAGATCAAGGCGTTCGACTAGTCCCCCATGGCCAACCGCGAAGCCCTCCGCGAACTGCAGAGCCGCCTGGCGCAACGGCTGCAGGCCGCGCGCACCGAAGCCCGCAGCGTGGCGTGGCTGGCGGTCGAGTGCGCCGGCCAGGGCCTGCTGGTGGCGCTGCCGGCCGCCGGCGAGATCTTTCCGCTCGGCACCCTGCTGCCCGTGCCGCACACGCAACCCTGGTTCGCCGGTGTCGCCAACCTGCGCGGCGGGTTGCACGGCGTGGTCGACCTGGCCGGATTCCTGGGCATGCGGCCCACGCTGTCGGCGCCCGACGCCGTGCGCGAGCACGCCCAGCTGCTGGCGTTGAACGCCAACCTGGGCAGCCACTGTGCGCTGCTGATCGAGAAGCTCGCCGGCCTGCGCAGCGCCGAGCAGATGACGGCCGAGCCCGCCGACGGCAGCCTGCGCCCGGCGTTTGCCGGGGGCCGCTGGCGCGATGCCGAAGGCCGCGTGTGGCAAGAGCTCGACCTGCAGGCGCTGGCGCAGGACGAACAGTTTCTCGGCATCGCCGCCTGACGGGCCTGCGCCGCCACGCGCCCGCATCGAACACCGCTTGAATCCGTAGACGAGGACGACATGAGCTTGCTGGACAGGATGAAGGGTTTGGCCCGCGGCAAACAGGCTTCCGCCGACGAGGCGCAGGCCAGTCCCTACGACGAGCTCGGCGCCACCGTGAACCCGATGGAAGCCACCGTGCGCCTGGGGCCGGGCACGTTGACGGCGGACGCCGGGCCGGTCACACGCGCCGGGGTCGATTCGTCCATCATCTCCGAGGCGGCGCCCTCGGAGATGGCCAACGACTACAGCGAGACGCGTCTGTCGCCCGAGGCCGACGAGGCCGATCTCGCCGGCGGCAGCGGCCTGCCGTTCATCGGCCAGTGGCCGGTGGCGCGACAGCAGCGGCTGCTGCTGTCGCTGTTCGGCGGCGGGCTGGCGCTGCTGTTCATCGTCGGTATCGCCGCGGTGGTCTCCAGCAACCGCAGCGCCGCGCAGGTCGGCGCCGCCGGCCAGGCGCAGACGCAGTCGCAGCGCCTGGCGAAGTCGGTGTCGCAGGCGCTCATCGGCAACCAGGCGGCCTTCCCCGAACTGAAGGAAAGCACCGAGCTGCTGGCCAAGAACGTGCGCGGCCTGAAGAACGGCGACGAAGACGTGCCGGCGGCTCCGGGCGCCCTGCAGGAGGACGTGGACAAGCTGCTGCCGCTGGTGGACCGCGCCGAGAAGAGCGCCGGCATCGTGCTCGGCCAGCAGAAGACGCTGACCCAGGTGGGCACCGCGCTGCGCACCATCAACCGCCAGTCGGCCGACCTGCTCGAGACGGCCGAGACGGTGTCGTCGCTGAAGCTGCAGGGCGGCGCCTCGGCCTCCGAGCTGTCGGCGGTGGGCCAGCTGGTGATGCTGACGCAGCGCATCGGCAAGAGCGCCAACGAGTTCCAGACGATGGAAGGCGTCAGCGCCGAGGCCGTGTTCCTGCTCGGCAAGGACCTGAACTCCTTCCGCGAGATCGCCGAGGGCCTGATCAACGGCAACCCCGAGCTGCGCCTGCCCGGCACCAAGGACCCGCAGGTCCGTGAACGGCTGCAGCAGCTGCTGAAGCAGTACGACGAGACGCGCACGCAGGCCAGCGCCATCCTGGGCAACCTGCAGGGCCTGGTCTCCGCGCGCGAGGCGCAGGCGGCCATCGTCGACGACAGCGAACCGCTGCGCCGCGGCCTCGACGCGCTGCAGACCCAGCTGGGCAGCGGCGGCGTGTTCGGCCCGGGCACGATCCTGTCGGGCCTGCTGGCGTTGCTGGCGCTGGGCGCCGGCGGCTTCGGCCTGCTGCGGCTGTTCGTGATCGCGCAGACCACGCGTGCGCGCCAGGCCGACGTGCAGCGCCAGGAAGCCGAGCGCCAGGAGCAGGAAGCCAAGCGCGTCAACGACGCCAACCAGGCCGCCATTCTCCGGCTGATGAACGAGCTGCAGACGGTGGCCGAAGGCGACCTGACGCAGCAGGCCACGGTGACGGAAGACATCACCGGCGCCATCGCCGATTCGGTGAACTACACCGTGGAGGAACTGCGCTCGCTGGTGTCGCAGGTGCAGAGCACGGTGGCGCGCGTGACCGACACCACGCAGCAGGTCGAGCAGACCTCCACCGAGCTGCTGGCGGCGTCGACCGAACAGCTGCGCGAGATCCGCGACACCGGCGAATCGGTGCTGCAGATGGCCGGCCGCATCAACGACGTGGCCGCGCAGTCGCAGCAGACCGCCGAGGTGGCGCGCCAGTCGCTGCAGGCGGCCGAGGCCGGCCTGCAGGCGGTGCAGAACACCATCGGCGGCATGAACTCGATCCGCGACCAGATCCAGGAGACCTCCAAGCGCATCAAGCGGCTGGGCGAAAGCTCGCAGGAGATCGGCGAGATCACCGAACTGATCTCCGACATTACCGAGCAGACGAACGTGCTGGCACTGAACGCCGCCATCCAGGCGGCATCGGCCGGTGAAGCGGGCCGGGGCTTCTCGGTGGTCGCGGAGGAGGTGCAGCGCCTGGCCGAACGCTCGGGCGACGCGACGCGGCAGATCGCCGCCATCGTGCGCACCATCCAGACCGACACGCAGGACGCGGTGGCCGCCATGGAGCGCAGCACGCAGGGCGTGGTCGAAGGGGCGCGGCTGTCCGACACCGCCGGTTCGGCGCTCGGCGACATCGACCGCGTGACGCGCCAGCTCTCGGACCTGATCGCGCAGATCTCGCAGCAGGCGCTGCGCGAAGCCGACTCGGCCAACGTCGTGGCCGCCAACATCCAGCACATCTTCGCCGTGACCGAGCAGACCGGCGAGGGCACGCGCTCGACCGCCGCGATGGTGCGCGAACTGTCGCGCACTGCCGAAGAACTGAAGGCCTCGGTGGCGCGGTTCAAGGTGGAGTGATGGCCCCCCCCCGTAGCGCCTGCGGCCCGCAGGCCGGCAAGCATGCCGGCCTGCCTTCGTCCGGCGCTGGACGGTCCGCAGGGACCGTCCAGCGTCCCGACCTAGCCCGACCCCAGGGGGGCGGCGCTGGCGGACCGGCCGAGCCGGATCCGCGGCGCCTGCTTGGCTGATGCACTGACCGGTGGTCGCGATGGACAACACAACAGTGAACGACGACCTCAGCGCGCTGGCCTGGGTGCATGGTGAGCTGCGCAAGTCGCTGGAGACGGCGCACAAGGCGCTGCGACGCTACCTGAAGGAATCCGAGGCGCTGGGCGGCTCCGACGTCGACGCCGTCGATCCGTCGGTGCTGCGCACGGCGCGCGTGCACATCCACCAGGGCGTGGGTGCGCTCGAGCTCGTGGGGCTGCCGGCGCCCGCGCACGTGCTGCGCGCGAGCGAGGCCGCGGTGCAGCGCATGGCGGCCAAGCCCGCCATCGTCGACGTGCGCGCGGTCGAGACGGTCGAGAAGGCGTCGTTCGCGCTGCTCGACTACCTCGCGCGCATGCTCGTGGGCAAGGCCGTGTCGCCGGTGGCGCTGTTCCCGCAGTACCGTGCCGTGCAGGTGCTGGCGGGCGCCGACCGCGTGCATCCGGCCGACCTGTGGCAGCACGACTGGACCTGGCACGACATCCCGGCCGACCCCACGGCGCAGCCGCGTGCCGCCGACGACGACACGCGCAGCGCGATGGAGGCGCTGGTGCTGGCGTTGATGCGCCACCCCGACCGCCACCTGCACCGGCACATGAGCGACCTCTGCGCCGGCCTCGGCGCGGGTGCGTTGCAGGCCGACGGCGCGCGCCCGGGCAGCAGCGGCCGCCTGGCCACGCTGTGGCAGCTGGCGGCGGCGTTCTTCGAGGCGCAGGCGCACGGGCTGCTGGCCAGCGACGTCTACGGCAAGCGCATCGCGTCGCGCCTGCTTTCGCAACTGCGCACCACGGTGAAGGGGCTGGACGACATCTCCGACCGGCTGGCGCAGGACCTGCTGTTCTTCTGTGCCAACGCGAAGACGCCGCGCCCCGGCTCGCGCCTGGAAATCGTGCGCCGGGCCTGGGGCCTGGACGCCGCACCGGGCGTCGACTACGAAACCGCGCGGCTGGGCCGCTTCGACCCGGCCTGGATCGCCCAGGCGAAGAAGCGCGTGGCCAGCGCCAAGGACGCCTGGTCGGCCGTGGCCGGCGGCGAGCTGCACCGCCTGACCGGGCTGGCCGAGCAGTTCGCGCTGGTCGGCGACTCGCTGCAGCGCCTGTTCCCGTCGGGCGACGTGCTGGCGAACGCGCTGCAGACCGCCGTGGCGCAGACCGTCGGCGCCGCGGCCGCTCCGCCGGCGCCGCTGGCGATGGAAGTCGCCACCGCGATGCTGTACCTGGACGCCTCCATCGAGGACGGCGACCTCGACCACCCCGAGCTGGCCGCACGCGTGCAGCGGCTGGCGCGCCGCGTCGACGACCTGCGCCTGGGGGCCGACCCGCAGCCGCTGGAAACCTGGATGGAGGAGCTGTACCGCCGCGTCAGCGACCGCCAGACCATGGGCAGCGTGGTGCAGGAACTGCGTGCCTCGCTGTCCGAGGTCGAGAAGCAGATCGACCAGTACTTCCGCGACCCGTCCAAGCGCGAGATGCTGATCCCGGTGCCGGGCCAGCTGTCGGCGATGCGCGGCGTGCTGTCGGTGCTGGGCATGGACCAGGCCTCGCAGGCCGTGCTGCACATGCGCGACGACGTCGACGCGCTGGCGCAGACCGAGGTCGACCCGCAGCGTGCGGTGCAGGCCGGCACCTTCGACCGCCTGGCCGACAACCTGGGTGCGCTGAGCTTCCTGATCGACATGCTCAGCGTGCAGCCGCAGCTCGCCAAGTCGCTGTTCCGCTACGACCCCGAGACCGGCAGCCTGAGCGCCGTGATGGGCCAGAGCGAGAAGCCCTCGGCCTTCGCCGCGTTCGACGAAGAGCCGCTGCCGGTGGCCGAGACGCCGGCGCTGCTGGACCAGGCGCAGACCCTGGTGCAGGCGCAGGTGCCCGACGCCGTGCTGGCCGAGGAACTGGAGCGCCTGTCGCGCCAGGCCGCGGCCGCCGAGCAGCCGGCCCTGGCGCGCGCGATGAGCAGTGCGCAGACGGCACTCGACCAGGCCACCGACGCCAGCGCACGCCAGGCCGTGCGCGACGAGCTCGCGCAGACCATGGCCGCCTTCGCGCCGCCGCCGCCCGAGGCCCTGCCGCCGCCGGCGCCGGTGCCGCCGGCCCGTGTCGCGGCCCCGGGGCAGACGGGGCTGGAAGACGACGCGGAGATGCGCGAGATCTTCATCGAGGAGGCGCGCGAGGTCATCACCGACGCCCGGGCCGCCGTGTCGCGGCTGGCGCAGCAGCCCGAGGACCTGGGCGAGATGACGACGGTGCGCCGCGCCTTCCACACGCTCAAGGGCAGCTCGCGCATGGTCGGGCTGAAGGACTACGGCGAGGCAGCCTGGGCCTGCGAGCAGCTGTTCAACGCGCGCCTGGCGGTGTCGGCGACGATGGACGCCGCGCTGCGCGCCTTCACCGGCGAAGCACTCGACTACCTGCACGGCTGGACCGAGGCCATCGCCGCCGGCCGCGACGACGGCCACGCGTCGCCCGCCGTGGTGCAGGCGGCCGATGCGCTGCGCCTGGAAGACCGCCGCGTCGAACTGCTGCCGCCGCAGGCGCCCGTGCTGGGCCTGCCGCCGCTGCAGGCGGCGCCGGAGCCGCTGCCGGCCCCGGTGCCTGCGCCGCAGCCCGATGCGGCGCTGGACCTCGACTTCGACCTCGACGAGCCTGCCACGCTGCCGGGCATCACCCCCGCCAGCGCGCCGGCCGCGGTGTTGCCGGACAGCACGCTGTCCGCGCGCGTGCCCGACCTGCCTGCCGCCAGCGACCTGGACCTGCCGGCGCTGCCGGCGCTGGACGCCGAACCGCCGCCGCTGCCGCCGTTGCCGGCCACCGAGGGCGTGCTCGACGAGGCGGCGACGCTGCCGGGCAACGCCCCCATCGAGACCGTCGGCTTCGACCTCGACCTGGCGGCGCTCGACGACGCCGCTGCGGCGGCCCCGGCCGACACGGCCGCACCGGCGCTGCCCGAACTGCCGGACCTGCCCGACGCCGCGGCCGCGCCTGAAGCGCTGGAGCTCGACCTCGCCGACCTCGACTTCGACTTCGGCGGCAGCCCCGAGGTGCCGGCCACGGTGCCGGCCGAGGCCGACACGGCGCCGCAGCCGCTGGCCGCGTTGCCGACCGAGCCGGCGTTCGCGCCCGAGCCCGAGCCGATCCCCGCGCCGGCGCCGGCACCCGAGGTGCAAGCCGAGGCCGCAGCTCCGGCTGCCGTGACCGAACCCGAGCCCGAGCCCGAGCCCGAGCTTGCAGGCGCGCCGGCGGCCGACGCAGTTGCCGACGTCGAGCCCACCCCGACGGCCGACGACGAGCAGGTCAAGCTCATCGGCGACCTGCGCATCAGCATCCCGCTGTTCAACATCTATCTCAACGAGGCCGACGAGCAGTCGCGCCGCCTCGGCACCGAGCTGGCCGAGTGGGCGCACGAGCACGAGCGCCACGCCGTCACCGAGACGGCCGTGGCGCTGGCGCACTCGCTGGCCGGCAACTCGGCCACCGTGGGCTACGCCGCGCTGTCGGCCCTGGCGCGTGCGCTCGAGCACGCGCTGATGCGCTCGCAGAGCGAAGGCCGCGGCCGGGCCGGCGAGCCCGAGCTGTTCAGCGACGCCGCCGACGAGATCCGCCGCCTGCTGCACCAGTTCGCGGCCGGCTTCCTGCGCGATGTCGAACCCGGCCTGATGGAGCGGCTGGCCGACCACGAGCGCTGGCCGTCGCTGCCGCCGCAGCCGGTGGCCGAGTTCGCGCCGGCGCCCGAGCTGCAGCCCTCGCAGCATGCGGCGCTGGACACGCCGCACCTGCAGGTCGCTGAAGACGAGGACATCGACGCCGTCGATGCCATCGACGACGAACTATTCCCGATCTTCGAGGAAGAGGCCGACGAGCTGCTGCCGCAACTGCAGGCGCGGCTGCGCGACTGGATCGACCGGCCGGGCGACGCCGATGCGCCGGCGTCGTGCATGCGCACGCTGCACACCTTCAAGGGCGGCGCGCGGCTGGCCGGCGCGATGCGCCTGGGCGAGATGGCGCACCGGCTGGAGACCGGCATCGAGGCGCTGGTGGCACGCAGCGAGGTGCACGGTGCCGACATCGAGCCGCTGCTGGGCCGCGCCGACAACATGGTCGGCGCCTACGAACAGCTGCGCCACCCGGCCGCCGGCGCGGTGCGTGCTGCCGAGACGGCCCCAGCCACCGGCGCCGACGCGCCGCCCGCGGCCGCCGCCGACGCCGCCACGACTGACGCGGATGCGCTGGTCGACGTCGAGCAGACGCAGCCGATCGACCGCGCCGCGCACGCGGCGGCTGTCGAGGCGGCGCCTGCGGCGCCTGCGGTGCCGCGCGTGGCGGCACCCGCTGCAGCCATCGACTGGAGCCGCTTCCAGGCCCATGGCAGCACCCGCGCCGCGCCCGCCGAACGGCCGGCACCGGCCGGCATGGCGGCCGTGCGCGTGCGTGGCGGCCTGCTCGACCGCATGGTCAACCAGGCCGGCGAGGTCAGCATCACGCGCGCCCGCATCGACTCCGACGTGAAGCTGCTGCAGGGGTCGCTGAACGAGCTGACCGACAGCCTGGACCGCATGCGCCGCCAGCTGCGCGACATCGAGCTGCAGGCCGAGACGCAGATCAACTCGCGCATGGAAGCGGCCAAGGCCGCGGCCGAGACCTTCGACCCGCTGGAGATGGACCGCTTCACGCGCTTCCAGGAGCTGACGCGCTTCATGGCCGAGTCGGTGAACGACGTCGCCACCCTGCAGCGCAGCCTGCAGCGCACGCTGCAGTCCACGGAAGACCAGCTCGCCGCGCAGGCGCGCATCACGCGCGAGCTGCAGGACGACCTGCTGCGCACGCGCATGGTCGAGTTCGAGAGCATGGCCGACCGCCTGTACCGCACGGTGCGACAGGCGGCCAAGGAGACCGGCAAGCAGGTGCGGCTGGACATCACCGGTGGCGCGATCGAGATCGACCGCGGCGTGCTCGAGCGCATGACCGGCCCGTTCGAGCACCTGCTGCGCAACAGCGTGGCGCATGGCGTCGAGCCGCCCGAGGTGCGCGAAGCCGCGGGCAAGGACCGCACCGGCAGCATCGCCATCAGCATCACGCAGGAAGGCAACGAAGTCGGCGTCGAGGTGCGCGACGACGGCGCCGGCCTGAACCTGGCGCGCATCCGCGAACGCGGCATCGAACGCGGCCTGATCGCCGCCGACGCGGCCGTCTCCGACGACGAGCTCGCGCAGCTGATCTTCGCGCCCGGCTTCAGCACCGCCAGCAGCGTGACCGAACTCGCCGGCCGCGGCGTCGGCCTGGACGTCGTGCGTGCCGAGGTCAACGCGATGGGCGGCCGCGTGCAGACGCTGTTCACGCCCGGCCGCGGCACGGCGTTCCGCCTGCTGCTGCCGCTGACGACCGCCGTCACCCAGGTGGTGATGCTGCGTTGCGGCGAGCTCACGGTGGCCGTGCCGTCGACGCTGATCGAGATCGTGCAGCGCGCCCGCAACGAGGAAGTGGAAGCGGCCTATGCCAGCGGCCAGGTCCGCTTCGACGGCCAGGACATCCCGTTCTTCTGGCTCGCGGCGCTGCTGCAGGCCGGCACGCGCGGCCCCAGCGGCGGGCGCACGCAGCCGCTGGTGGTGATCCGCAGCGCGAGCCAGCGCGTGGCACTGCACGTCGACGAAGTCGTCGGCAACCAGGAAGTCGTGGTCAAGAACGTCGGCCCGCAGCTTTCGCGCCTGCCGGGCCTGGCGGGCGTGACGCTGCTGCCTTCGGGCGCGGTGGCGCTGATCTACAACCCGGTGGCGCTGGCCACGTTGTACGGACCGTCGGCGCGCGAGCGCATGCTGGCCGCGCCTGCCGGCCCGCTGGCGGACGAACCCAAGCCGCTCCCGGCCGCCAGCCAGGCGCCGCTGGTGCTGGTGGTCGACGACTCGCTCACGGTGCGGCGCGTCACGCAGCGCCTGCTGGTGCGCGAGGGCTACCGCGTCACGACGGCCAAGGACGGGCTGGACGCGCTGGAGCGCCTGGTCGAGGAGACGCCGGCAGTGATCCTGTCGGACATCGAGATGCCGCGCATGGACGGCTTCGACTTCGTGCGCAACGTGCGCGCCGACGCCCGCTTCGCGCCGCTGCCGGTGATCATGATCACCTCGCGCATCGCACAGAAGCACCGCGAGTACGCGGCCTCGCTGGGGGTGGACCACTACCTCGGCAAGCCGTACTCGGAAGACGAACTGCTGGCCCTGGTGGCGCGCTACGCCGGCGCCGACATCCCGACCTGAACGGCGCCCGGCAGCACCGATGTCCCAAGTCGTCGAGCACCTGGCCGAACTCACCGGCCTGCGCGACCGCGATGTGCTCGACGTGACCCTGGTGGGCGCGCTGCGCGACCTGCTGCGCCCCGAGCGGGTGGCGGTGTACCGCTGCGTCGGCGACGCCGGCGACCGGCGCTGGATGACGCGGGCGCACCTGCACGCCGGCGACAGCACCGCCACCGCCGACCCGCTGTGGGCGGAGCCCGACACGCTGCCGCGGCTGCAGGCCCACCCCGAGCGCCAGGCCTGCCTGCAGCAGCAGCAGCCGGTGTTCGTCGCCGCCGAGGCCGCGGTGCCGGCGCGCAGCCTGTTCCCGCTGGTCACCGACCGCGAGGTCGTCGGCGTCGTCGAGTTCGACACGCCCGAGCCCATGGACGCCGACCAGGTCCGCCTGGTCACCAGCATCCTGCGCGTGTACCGCAACTTCCAGGGCCTGCTCGACTACAGCGAGCGCGACACCCTCACCGGCCTGCTCAACCGCAAGACCTTCGACGAGGCCTTCATGCGCAGCGCCAGCGACCACCCGCCGCCCGGCGTGGCGGCCGCCGGCGCACGGCGCGCCGGCACCCCGCAGGGCAGCTGGCTGGCGGTGATCGACATCGACCACTTCAAGGCCGTGAACGACACGCACGGCCACCTGATCGGCGACGAAGTGCTGCTGCTGCTGTCGCGGCTGATGCGCGCCAACTTCCGCTTCAGCGACCGCCTGTACCGCTTCGGCGGCGAGGAGTTCCTGGTGCTGATGCGCTGCGCCAGCGCCGCCGACGCCGCGCGGGCGCTGGAGCGGCTGCGCGCGAACGTGCAGCGCTACGCGTTCCCGCGGGTGGGACAGATCACCGTCAGCGTCGGCTTCACCGAGGTGCGCCCGGTCGACACGCCGTCCAGCGCGTTCGAGCGCGCCGACCGCGCCGTGTACGTCGCCAAGGGCCGCGGCCGCAACCAGGTCGTCAGCCACGCCGAGCTCGTGGCCAGCGGCCAGCTCGACGACGGCGCCCGGGTCGGCGACATGGAGCTGTTCTAGCCAGTGCCCGGACAGCCGTCCGGTTGTAAAGGTCAAACAAACGTTTGATTTGCGCGCTAGAGTGGCGCGCGTGCCACCGCTCCACGCCGCCGTTCCCGCCGCCGGCCACCTTGCGCGCAAGGATGGCGAAGATGCCCGGCAGCGCCTGCTGCGCGCCGGCCTCGTGCTGTTCGCGCAGCAGGGCTTCGCGAAGACCTCGACGCGCGAGCTTGCCGAGGCGGCGGCGGTCAACGTGGCGTCCATCAGCTACTACTTCGGCGACAAGGCCGGCCTGTACCGCGCGGTCTTCTTCGCGCCGATGGGCGACCCGGCCGCCGACGTCGCCCGCTGCAGCGACCCCGCGCTGCCGCTCGCCGACGCGCTGCGCGGCTTCTACGCCGCCTTCCTGGAGCCGCTGCGCGACGGCGAAGGCTCGCGCCTGTGCATGAAGCTGCGCTTCCGCGAGATGCTCGAGCCCACCGGGCTGTGGCAGGAAGAGATGGCGCGCGGCGTGCAGCCGCTGCACGACGCGCTGGTGGCCCGGCTGCTGCGCGAGTTCGAGCTCGCCGCCCCCGACGACGACCTGCTGCGCCTGGCCGTGTGCCTGGCCGGCCTGGGCGTGCATCTGCACGTGGGGCGCGACGTCACCGACCAGCTGGCGCCGGGCCTGCACGCGCAACCCGACGCCATCGACCGCTGGAGCGACTGCCTCACGCGCTTCGGCCTCGCGATGGTCGACGCCGAGCACCAGCGCCGCCGCGCGGCCGCCGCCGCGCGTTCCCCCCGTCCGGCGCATTGCACGCGCCGTGATGCCCCGACACCGTAACGACCGCACCGCCCATGCGCCTGCCCCTGTCTCCCTTGGCTTCCACCGTGATGCTGGCCACCGCGCTGGCCGCGCTGCTGGCCCTGCACGCCACCCGCCCCGCGCGCGCCGCCGACACGCCGCCGGCAGCGGCCGCGACCAAGCCGGCGCTCACCGTCACCGTGACGCAGCCCCAGACCGCGGCGCTGCCGCTGGAGGTGGCGGCCAACGGCAGCCTGCACGCGTGGCAGGAGGCCATCGTCGGCGCCGAGAGCAACGGCATGCGCCTGGCCGAGGTCCGGGTCAACGTCGGCGACAGCGTGCGCCGTGGCCAGGTGCTGGCGAGCTTCGGCGCCGAGATGGCGCGTGCCGAGCTGGCGCAGGTGCAGGCGGCCGTCGCCGAAGCCGAGGCCGCCGCCGCCGAGGCCGCGGCCAACGCGCAGCGCGCACGCGACCTGCAGGGCAGCGGTGCCTACAGCGCGCAACAGGTGACGCAATACCTGACCGCAGAGCGTACCGCGCAGGCCCGCGTGCAGGCGCAGCGCGCGGCGCTGCAGGTGGCCACGTTGCGGCTGGCGCAGACGCAGGTGCTGGCGCCCGACCACGGCGTGATCTCGGCACGCAGCGCCACGGTCGGCGCGGTGGTGCCCGCCGGGCAGGAACTGTTCCGGCTGATCCGCCAGGGCCGGCTGGAGTGGCGGGCCGAGGTGCCGGCCGCCGACATCGGTGCCCTGAAGGCCGGGCAGGCGGCGCGGGTCACGCCGGCCGGCGGCAGCCCGGTGGCCGGCCGCGTGCGCATGGTGGCGCCCACCGTCGACGCCACCACGCGCAACGGCCTGGTCTACGTCGACCTGCCGGCGGCGGCCGGGCTGAAGGCGGGCATGTTCGCGCGCGGCGAGTTCGACCTCGGCAGCGGCAGCGGCCTCACGCTGCCGCAGAGCGCGGTGCTGCTGCGCGACGGCTTCAGCCACGTCTTCACCGTCGAGCCCGACAACAAGGTGCGGCAGCGCAAGGTGGCGGTGGGCCGGCGCGTGGGCGACCGCATCGAACTGCTCGGCGGCCTGCCCGCCAACGCCCGCGTCGTCGCCAGCGGCGGCGCGTTCCTGGTCGACGGCGACACCGTGCGCGTCGTCGCGGCGCCCCAGTGACGGCACCGCCATGAACTTCTCCACCTGGTCGATCAAGAACCCGATCCCGTCGGTCCTGCTCTTCATCCTGCTCACGCTGGTGGGCCTGCTGGCCTTCCAGCGCATGAAGATCCAGAACTTCCCCGACATCGACCTGCCCACGGTCACCGTCACCGCGGCGCTGCCCGGCGCCGCGCCGGCGCAGCTGGAGACCGAGGTCGCGCGCAAGATCGAGAACTCGGTGGCCACGCTCACCGACGTCAAGCACATCTACACCTCGGTCTCCGACGGCCTGGCCGTGGTGACGGTGGAGTTCCGGCTGGAAAAGCCCACCCAGCAGGCCGTGGACGACGTGCGCGACGCCGTCTCGCGCGTGCGCTCGGACCTGCCGGCCGAGCTGCGCGACCCGCAGATCGCGCGGCTGAACCTGGCCGGATCGCCGGTGCTCACCTACACCGTGGCCTCGCCACGCATGGACGACGAGGCGCTGAGCTGGTTCGTCGACAACACGGTGGCCAAGCAGCTGCTGTCGGTGCGCGGCGTCGGTGCCGTCAGCCGCGTCGGCGGCGTCACGCGCGAGGTGCGCGTGGAGCTCGACCCGGCGCGGCTGCTGGCGCTGAACGCCAGCGCGGCGGACATCTCGCGCCAGCTGCGCAGCGTGCAGCAGGAGGCCTCGGGCGGCCGCGCCGACGTCGGCGGCATCGAGCAGAGCGTGCGCACCATCGCCACCGTGCAGAGCGCCGCCGAGCTGGGGCGCATGGAGGTGGCGCTGGCCGACGGCCGCCGCATCCGGCTCGACCAGGTCGCGCGCGTGCTCGACACCGTCGCCGAGCCGCGCAGCGCGGCCTTCCTCGACGGCCAGCCGGTGGTGGCCTTCGAGATCCAGCGCTCGCTGGGCGCCGGCGAGGTCGAGGTGATGGACGGCGTGCGCGCGCAGCTCGCGGCGCTGAAGGCCGAGCACCCCGACATCGCCGTCACCGAGGCCTTCAACTTCGTCGACCCCGTGGTCGAGAACTACGAAGGCTCGATGTACCTGCTGTACGAAGGTGCGCTGCTGGCGGTGCTGGTGGTGTGGCTGTTCCTGCGCGACTGGCGCGCCACGCTGGTGGCGGCCACCGCGCTGCCGCTGTCGGTGATCCCGGCCTTCGCGGTGATGCACTACGTGTTCGGCTTCAGCGTCAACGTGGTCTCGCTGCTGAGCCTGTCGCTGGTGGTCGGCATCCTGGTCGACGACGCCATCGTCGAGATCGAGAACATCATGCGCCACCTGCGCATGGGCAAGACGCCGATGCAGGCGGCGATGGAAGCCGCCGACGAGATCGGGCTGGCGGTGATCGCCACCACCTTCACGCTGATCGCGGTGTTCCTGCCCACCGCCTTCATGAGCGGCATCCCGGGCAAGTTCTTCGTGCAGTTCGGCTGGACGGCGGCGATCGCGGTGTTCTTCTCGCTGGTCGTCGCGCGGCTGCTGACGCCGATGATGGCGGCCTACATCCTGCGCCCGCCGAAGAAGGCGCACCACGAGCCGCGCTGGCTCGACATCTACCTGGGCTGGGCGCGCTGGTGCCTGAAGCACCGCGTGCTCACGCTGCTGGCCACCGCGGTGTTCTTCTTCGGCAGCTTCGGCCTGGCCGGCCTGCTGCCCACCGGTTTCCTGCCGCCCGACGACCTCAGCCAGACCCAGGTGGCGCTGACGCTGCCGCCGGGCAGCACGCTGAAGGAGTCGACCGCCGCGGCGGAGAACGCGCGCCGCATCGTGCTGGGCAACCCGCACGTGAAGCTGGTCTACACCGCGGTCGGTGGCGGCGCCACCGGCAGCGACCCCTTTGCCGGCGGTGCCGGCGCGGCGGACGTCACCAAGGCCACGCTCACCATCAACATGACGCCGCGCAGCGACCGCCCCGGCGTCAGCAAGCAGGACATCGAGGCCGACCTGCGCGAGCGCCTGGCGGTGCTGCCCGGCGCGCGCGTGAAAGTCGGCTTCGGCGGCAGCTCCGAGAAGTACGTGCTGTCGCTGTCGGGCGACGACGGCCGCGTGCTTCTGGCGCACGCGCAGCTGGTCGAGCGCGAGCTGCGCGGCATCCCGGGCATCGGCAACGTCACCAGCAGCGCCAGCCTCGTGCGGCCGGAACTGGTGGTGCGGCCCGACCCGGCGCGGGCCGCCGACCTGGGCGTCACCTCGGCGGCGATCGCCGAGACGCTGCGCGTGGCCACCGCCGGCGACTACGACCAGAGCCTGGCCAAGCTGAACCTGAGCCAGCGCCAGGTGCCCATCGTCGTGCGCCTGCCGGCCGAGGCGCGCACCGACCTGGCGCTGCTGTCGCGGCTGCCGGTGCCGGGCGCGCGCGGGCCGGTGCCGCTGTCGAACGTGGCCACGCTGTCCATCGACAGCGGCCCGGCGCTGATCAGCCGCTACGACCGCGCGCGCAACATCAACATCGAGATCGAGCTCAACGGCCAGCCGCTGGGCGACGTGCAGGCCGCGGCGGCGGCGCTGCCCTCGCTGGCGCAGCTGCCGCCGGGCGTGCGCCAGGCCGAGCTCGGCGACGCCGAGGCGATGGCCGAGCTGTTCGCCAGCTTCGGCCTCGCGATGCTGACCGGCGTGATCTGCATCTACATCGTGCTGGTGCTGCTGTTCAAGGACTTCGTGCAGCCGGTGACGATCCTGGGCGCGCTGGTGCTGTCGGTGCCCGGGGCCATCCTGGCGCTGTTCATCACGCAGACGGCGCTGTCGATGCCCTCGATGATCGGCCTCATCATGCTCATGGGCATTGCCACCAAGAACTCCATCCTGCTCATCGACTACGTCATCCTCGCGCGGCGCGACCACGGCATGGCGCGCTGGGAGGCCACGCTCGACGCCTGCCGCAAGCGCGCGCGCCCCATCGTGATGACGACGATCGCGATGGCTGCTGGCATGCTGCCGATCGCGGCGGGTCTGGGCGTGGACCCCAGTTTCCGCAGCCCGATGGCGATCGTCGTGATCGGCGGCCTGATCACTTCCACCTTCCTGAGCCTGCTCGTGATTCCCGTGCTCTTCACCTACGTCGACGACGCCGTGCAAGGCCTGCAGCGGCTGCTGGGCCGCCGCCGCAGGGCGGCGCCGGGTGCCGCCACGCCGGAGGCCGGCGCATGACGCCCGAGCGCCGGCTGCTGCTGCTGCGCGGCGCGTCGGCGGCGCTGCTGCTGGCGCTGGGCGGGCCGCTGCGTGCCGATGGCGGGGCGCAGGGCGCAGTCGGCGTCGCCGACTTCGACTGGTTCGACGCCGCCCGCGGGCGCGCCGTGCCGGTGCGGCTGTACCTGCCGGCCGGCGCCAGCGCCGCGCGGCCGGTGCCGCTGGTGGTGTTCTCGCACGGCATCGGCGGCTCGCGCCGCGGCTACAGCTACCTCGGCAGCCACTTCGCCAGCCAGGGCGTGGCCAGCCTGCACCTGCAGCACGTGGGCAGCGACCGCAGCGTCTGGCAGGGCAGTGTGTTCGGCGTCGTCGGCCGGCTGCAGGGCGCAGCGCAGGACGCCGAGGCCATCGCGCGCGTGCAGGACCTGCGCTTCGCGCTCGACCAGCTGCTGGCGGCCGAGCCCGGCATCGACAGCAGCCGCATCGTCGCCGCCGGCCACAGCTACGGCGCCAACACCTCGCTGCTCGCCGCCGGCGCGCAGGTGGAGCGCGACGGCCGCGTGCTCGACCTGCGCGAGCCGCGCGTGCGCGCGGCCATCGTGCTGTCGGCACCGCCCTTCTATGGCGAGGCCGCGCTCGAGCGGGTACTGGGTGCGGTGACGGTGCCCACGCTGCACGTCACCACCGCCGACGACGTGATCCGCATCCCCGGCTACTACAGCGACGCCGCCGACCGCGTGAAGGTCTTCGAGGCCACCGGCAGCCGCCGCAAGACGCTGGCGGTCTTCGCCGCGGGCTCGCACAGCGTCTTCACCGACCGGGTGCCGAACGCCGCGCTGAAGCAGGCCACGCAGGCGCTGGCGGTCGCCTTCCTGCACAGCGTGTTCGACGGCGACGACAGCGCGCTGCGCGCCTGGCCCGAGCGCTTCGGCGCGCTGCTGTCCCGCTTCAGCACGGGGGCCGCCGGATGAGCCCGATCCGCCACTTCATGGCGGCGCCGCTGCGGCACGGCGGCGCCGCCGCGGCCCCGGCCGATCCGTCGGCGCGGCCGCCCACGCCCGCCGACCTGGACCCCCTGGCGCAGCTGGTGCTGGACGCCTACCAAGGCACCATCGACGACGAAGGCGAGACGCTGGACGACGCGCGGGACACGATCGCGCAGCTGTTCGCCGGCGACTTCGGCACCATGCTGTGGGCGTGCTCCGAGGTCGTCGTGCGCGACGGCCGGCTGGTGGCCGCGACGATGATCACGCTCTACGTCGGCGGCCCCTTCGTCGCCTTCACGATGACGCACCCGGCCTGGCAGCGCCGCGGCCTGGCGCGCGCCGGCCTGCAGCGTGCGATGGCCCGGCTGGCGGCGGGCGACGAGACCCTGCTGCGGCTGGTGGTCAGCGAAGGCAACCCGGCCGAGCACCTGTACGCCAGCCTGGGCTTCGTGCGCTGCCCCGATCCGCGCGCAGACGCCGCAACGGCGCCCGCTCAGCCCGACGACGACGACTTCACCACGGCGTAGCGCGCCAGCGTCTTCGCGCGCGCTTCGTCGTGCTGCACCACCGGCAGCGGGTAGTGCGTGCCGAGTTCCAGCCCGGCCGCGGCCAGGTCCACCGGCCGGGCCAGCCACGGGGCGTGGATCAGCTTGTCCGGCAGACCGGCCAGCTGCGGCAGGTAGCGGCGGATGAAGCGGCCGTCGGCGTCGAACTTCTCGCTCTGGCTCACCGGGTTGAAGATGCGGAAGTACGGCTGCGCGTCGCAGCCGCTGGACGCCGCCCACTGCCAGCCGCCGTTGTTGGCCGCGAGGTCGAAGTCGTTCAGGTGGGTCGCGAAGTAGGCCTCGCCGCGGCGCCAGTCCAGGCCCAGGTCCTTGGTCAGGAAGCTCGCCACCACCATGCGCAGCCGGTTGTGCATGTAGCCGGTCTGGTTGATCTGGTGCATGGCTGCATCCACCAGCGGATAGCCGGTGCGGCCTGCGCACCAGGCGGCGAACAGCGCGTCGGCGTGCTTGCCGTGTTCCCAGCGGATCTTGTCGTACTCGGGCTTGAACGCCGCGCCCACCACGCGCGGGTGGTGGTGCAGCACCTGGTGGTAGAAGTCGCGCCAGATCAGCTCGGACAGCCACACCTCGGCCCCGCGCGAGCCCGCCACCATGCGCTGGTGCGCGGCGCGTGCGAGCCGGCGAATCGACACCGTGCCGAAGCGCAGGTGCGTGCTGAGGTAGCTCGGGCCCTTGACGGCCGGAAAGTCGCGCGTGTCGTGGTAGCGGTCGATGCGGTCGAGGAAGTCGTCCAGCAGTTCGGCGCCGCCGGCCGGGCCGCTGGGAAGCTTCAGCTGGTGCAGGTTGGTGGGCGCGAAGCCGATGTCGGCCAGCGTCGGCAGCCGCTCGCCCGGCGGCAGCGGGGCCAGCGCCGCGGCGTGCGGCTGCACCGGGTAGCTCTTCAGGTAGAAGTCGTTCAGCTTGCGCAGCCAGGCGTTCTTGTACGGCGTGAACACCGAGAACGGGCCGCCGCTCTGCGTCAGCACCTCGCTGCGCTCGAAGACGACGTGGTCCTTGCCGGTGTGCAGCACCACGCCGGCGTCGGCCAGGCGGCCGCGCACGCGGGCGTCGCGGGCCAGCGCGTCGGGTTCGTCGTCGTGGTTGGCATAGACGGCCTGCACGCCCAGCTGCGCCGCCAGCTGCGGCACCGCGTCCACCGCCTGCCCGTGGCGCACCAGCAGCCCGGCGCCGTCGACGCCGTGCGCGGCGCCCAGCGCGCGCAGCTCGGCGTCGACACCGATCAGGCTGTCGCGGATGAACTCCACGCGGCGGTCGGCACGGGGCAGGGCGTCGAGGATGGCGCGGTCGAACACGAACACGCACCAGACGCGCCGCGCCGCGCGCAGCGCATGGTGCAGTGCCGCATGGTCGTCGGTGCGCAGGTCGCGGCGCATCCACACCAGCGCGCGGTCGATCGGTTTGTTCACGGGCCGGAGTGTGCCGCGAATAAAATGCCCGCATGGCGAGCCGCATCGATCTGACCAACCAGTTCCTCATCGCCATGCCCGGCATGGCCGACGACACCTTCGCCGGCAGCGTCGTCTACCTGTGCGAGCACAACGAGAAGGGCGCGCTGGGGCTGGTGATCAACAAGCCGATCGACATCACGCTGAAGAACCTGTTCGAGAAGGTCGAGCTCAGCCTGGACCGCGCCGAGCTGGCCGAGCTGCCGGTGTACTTCGGCGGCCCGGTGCAGACCGAACGCGGCTTCGTGCTGCACGAGAAGCTGGGCGACGACGGCAGCGCCTACAGCTCCACGATGTCGGTGCCCGGCGGGCTGGAGATGACGACGAGCAAGGACGTGCTGGAGGCGCTGTCCAGCGGCGCCGGACCGAAGAAGATCCTGGTCACGCTGGGCTACAGCGGCTGGCAGGCCGGGCAGCTGGAAGACGAGCTCGGCCGCAACGGCTGGCTCACGGTCGACGCCGACCCGGCCATCATCTTCGACACCCCCATCGAGCAGCGCTACGACCGCGCGCTCTCGCTGCTGGGTTTCGACCCGCGCATGCTCTCGCAGGAGGCGGGGCACGCATGACGCCGCAGCCGGCGGCGCAGTCGTTCCTGGCTTTCGACTTCGGCCTGCGCCGCACTGGCGTGGCCAGCGGCAACACCGTGCTGCGCCAGGCCGCGCCGCTGAAGACGCTGGCGCTGGACGGCGACGCGCGCTTCGCCGCCATCGGCCAGCTGATCCGCGACTGGCAGCCCGACGCGCTGGTGGTCGGCGTGCCGTTCCACCCCGACGGCGCCGCGCACGACAATACCCGCCGCGCGCAGCGCTTCGCGCGCCAGCTGCACGGCCGCTTCGGGCTGCCGGTGCACGAGGTGGACGAGCGCTACACCACCACCGAGGCCCTGGCCGCCGGCGCGGCCGATGCCGACGCGGCGGCCGCGGCGATCATCCTCGACCAATTCCTGCGCACGCTGCCATGACCCTGACGCTGAACGCCGAAGCCCTGTACGCCGACCTGCGCGAAGGCGTGCGCGGCCTGTTGCGCCCGGACGCGGCGCTGGTGGGCATCTGGTCGGGCGGCGCCTGGCTGGCCGAGCGCCTGCAGCGCGACCTGGGCCTGCCCGGCAGCCACGGCGTCATCAGCAGCACGCTGCACCGCGACGACTTCGGCTCGCGCGGCCTCGCCGGCAGCGACGCCACCAGCCTGCCGTTCGCGATCGACGGCCGCCACATCGTGCTGGTGGACGACGTGCTCTACACCGGCCGCACGATCCGCGCCGTGGTCAACGAACTCTTCGACTTCGGCCGCCCGGCCAGCGTGACGCTGGCGGTGCTGGTCGACCGCGGCGGGCGCGAACTGCCCATCGCAGCGGCCTACGCCGCCGCGCGCATCGCGCTGCCGCCGGCGCAGACGCTGCGCCTGGCCCGCGGCGACGACGGCCGCTTCAGCTTTGCCGTCAAGGAACCCGCCTGATGCTGCATCGACGCAACCCCCAGCTCAACAGCCACGGCGAGCTGATCCACCTGCTGTCCATCGAAGGCCTGCCGCGCGCCGTGCTGACGCAGATCCTCGACACCGCCGGCACCTTCCTCAGCGTCAACGACCGTGACGTGAAGAAGGTGCCGCTGCTGCGCGGCAAGAGCGTGTTCAACCTGTTCTTCGAGAACAGCACGCGCACGCGCACCACGTTCGAGATCGCGGCCAAGCGGCTGAGTGCCGACGTCATCAACCTCGACATCAACAAGAGCAGCACGGCCAAGGGCGAGAGCCTGCTCGACACCATCGCGAACCTGAGCGCGATGCACGCCGACATGTTCGTCGTGCGCCACAGCGAGAGCGGCGCGCCGTACCTGATCGCGCAGCACTGCGCGCCGCACGTGCACGTGGTGAACGCCGGCGACGGCCGCCACGCGCACCCGACGCAGGGGCTGCTGGACATGTACACGATCCGGCACTTCAAGAAGGACTTCAGCAACCTCACGGTGGCCATCGTCGGCGACATCGTGCACTCGCGCGTGGCGCGCTCGGACATCCACGCGCTCACGACGCTGGGCGTGCCCGAGATCCGCGCCGTGGGCCCGAAGACCCTGGTGCCGGGCGACCTGGCGGCGATGGGCGTGCGCGTGTGCCACGACATGGCCGAAGGCATCCGCGGCGCCGACGTCGTCATCATGCTGCGGCTGCAGAACGAACGCATGAGCGGCGCCATGCTGCCCAGCGCCGGCGAGTTTTCCAAGAGCTACGGCCTGTCGCCCGAGAAGCTGGCGCTGGCCAAGCCCGACGCCATCGTGATGCACCCGGGGCCCATCAACCGCGGCGTGGAGATCGCCTCGGCCGTGGCCGACGGCGCGCACAGCGTGATCCTGCCGCAGGTGACCTTCGGCATCGCGGTGCGCATGGCGGTGATGAGCACGATCGCGGGGAACCAGGCATGAAGATCCTCATTCGCAATGGCCGCGTCGTCGACCCGGCCTCCGGGCGCGACGAGACCGCCGACCTCGCCATCGCCAGCGGCCGCATCGTCGGCATCGGCACCACGGTCGACTTCGAGGCCGAGCGGACCATCGATGCCACGGGCCTCGTCGTCGCGCCGGGGCTGGTGGACCTCGCAGCGCGCCTGCGCGAGCCCGGGCAGGAGCACTCGGGCATGCTGGAAAGCGAGCTCGCCGCGGCCGCGGCCGGCGGCGTCACCAGCCTCGTGTGCCTGCCCGACACCGATCCCGTGCTCGACGAGCCGGGCCTGGTGGAGATGCTGAAGTTCCGTGCCCGCAAGCTCAGCCGCTGCCGGCTGTTCCCGCTGGGCGCGCTGACGCGGCGGCTCGAGGGCCAGGCGCTGACCGAGATGGCCGAGCTGACCGAGGCCGGCTGCGTCGGCTTCAGCCAGGTCGACGTGCCCGTCACCGACACCCTGGTGCTGCACCGCGCGCTGCAGTACGCCGCCACCTTCGGCTACAGCGTCTGGCTGCGGCCGCAGGACGCGTGGCTGGGCAAGGGCGTGGCGGCCTCGGGCGCAGTGGCCACGCGGCTGGGGCTCTCGGGCGTGCCGGTGGCGGCCGAGACGGTGGCGATGCAGACGCTGTTCGAACTGGTGCGGGCCACGCGTGCCCGCGTGCACGTGTGCCGGCTGTCCAGCGCCGCCGGCGTGGCGCTGCTGCGCGCGGCCAAGGCCGAGGGCCTGCCGGTCACGGCCGACGTCAGCATCAACTCGCTGCACCTGACGGATGTCGACATCGGCTACTTCAACGCCGACATGCGGCTGACGCCGCCGCTGCGCCAGCAGGCCGACCGCGAGGCCCTGCGCGCCGGCCTGGCCGACGGCACGATCGACGCGCTGGTCTCCGACCACAACCCGGTCGACGAGGACATGAAGAACCTGCCCTTCGGCGAAGCCGAGCCCGGCGCCACCGGGCTGGAGCTGCTGCTGAGCCTGGCGCTGCGCTGGGGCGCCGACGCCGGCCTGCCGCTGCACCGCACGCTGTCGCGCGTGACCGCCGACCCCGTGCGCGTGCTGGGTGACGCCATCGGTTCGCTGGCCTCCAGCGCCGGGCGGCTGGTGGAAGGCGGGGTCGCCGACATCTGCGTCTTCGACCCCGACACCACCTGGCAGGTCACGCCCGGACAGCTGGCCAGCCAGGGCAAGCACACGCCGTTCGCGTTCGGCTCCACCGGCATGGCCCTGCCCGGCCGCGTGTGCGCCACGCTGGTGGCCGGCACCGTGGCCTACGAGCGCGCTTGAGCGTCGCCCGCACCGCCCGCGCCGCCTGGCGCCTGGCGCGCGCCGTGCTGCACGGCGTGCACGGCCTGCTCGTCGTGCTGCTGCGCTTTCCGGCGCTCGACGTGCGCGGCCGCCAGCAGCGTGTGCAGTGGTGGTCGGCGAAGATGCTGCGCCTGCTGGGCATGGCGCTGCAGGTGCAGGGCACGTTCCGCCCCGGAGCCAAGCTGATCGTCGCCAACCACGTCAGCTGGATCGACATCCTGGCCGTGCACGCGGTCTGCCCCGAGGCGCGTTTCGTCAGCAAGGCCGACGTGCAGCGCTGGCCGCTGGTGGGCCGGCTGGTGGCGGCCGGCGGCACGCTCTACATCGAACGCGAGCGCCGCCGTGACGCCCTGCGCGTGGTGCACCAGATGGCCGAGGCGCTGCAGGCCGGCGACACGGTGGCGGTGTTCCCCGAAGGCACCACCGGCGACGGCGCCACGCTGCTGCCCTTCCATGCCAACCTGCTGCAGGCCGCCATCGCCACCGGGCTGCCGGTGCAGCCGGTGGCGCTGCGCTACGCCGACAGCCTCCACGCGTTCAGCCCGGCGGCGCAGTGGCTGGACGACACCACGCTGGCCGGCACGCTGTGGAAGCTGGCGCGTGCCGACGGCCTGGTGGCCCACGTGCACGTGGTCACGGCCGAAGGCACGCGGCACGCCGACCGGCGTGCGCTGGCCGAGCACGTGCGCACGCTGATCGCCGAGCGGCTGGCGGTCTGAAGGCGCGGGCGGCCGGATAGAGTCGCGCCGATGACAAGCCCCACGCTGCGCATCCGCCGGGTCGGCATCGACACCTGGCGCGAGAACGTCGCCTACCTGCACCGCGACTGCCCGGTCGTGCGCGCGGCCGGCTTCCAGGCGCTGCAGAAGGTGACGGTGCACGCCAACGGGCAGACGATCGCCGCGGTGCTGAACGTCGTCGACGACGACCGCATCGTGCAGCCCTGCGACCTCGGCCTCAGCGAGGACGGCTTCGCGCGGCTGCAGGTGGACGAGGGCCGCGAGGCCCGCGTCGAGCCGGCCGAGCCGCCGCCGTCGCTGGCGGCGCTGCACCGCAAGATCGGCGGCGAGCGCCTGGGCCGCGACGACCTGCACGCCGTGGTGCGCGACATCGCCGCGGCGCGCTACGCGAAGATCGAGCTCGCGGCCTTCGTCGTCGCCACGCAGCAGTACGAACTCGACCGCGACGAGGTGCTGCACCTCACCGAGGCCATGATCGCCGTGGGCCGCCGCCTCGACTGGTCGGGCGCGCGGCCGGCGCCCGCCGCGCCGGTGGTCGACAAGCACTGCATCGGCGGCATCCCGGGCAACCGCACCTCGATGCTGGTGGTGCCCATCGTGGCCGAACACGGCCTGCTGTGCCCGAAGACCTCGTCGCGCGCCATCACCTCGCCGGCGGGCACGGCCGACACGATGGCGGTGCTGGCCCGGGTGGAACTGCCGGTGCAGCGGCTGCAGCAGATCGTGCACGCCACGCGCGGCTGCCTGGCCTGGGGCGGCACGGCCGACCTGTCGCCGGCCGACGACATCCTGATCTCGGTCGAGCGGCCGCTGGCCATCGACTCGCCGGGGCAGATGGTGGCGTCGATCCTCAGCAAGAAGATCGCCGCCGGCTCCACGCACCTGGTGCTCGACATCCCCGTGGGCCCGGCCGCCAAGGTGCGCAGCGACGCCGCGGCGCAGCGCCTGCGCCGGCTGTTCGAGTACGTGGCCGATCGCCTGGGGCTGCAGCTGGAGGTGGTGCTGACCGACGGCCGCCAGCCGATCGGGCGCGGCATCGGCCCGGTGCTGGAGGCGCGCGACGTGCTGCAGGTGCTGCGCGGCGACCCCGAGGCGCCGGCCGACCTGCGCGAGAAGGCGCTGCAGCTGGCCGGCCGCGTGATCGAGTTCGACCCCGCAGTGCGCGCCGGCGACGGCGTGCGCATCGCGCGCGACATCCTGGCGTCGGGCCGCGCGCTGGCGCGCATGAACGCCATCATCGATGCGCAGGGCCGCCGCGCCGACCCGCCGCGGCCCGGGCCGCTGGTGTTCGAGGTGCCGGCACCGGCCGACGGCGTGGTCACCGGCATCGACAACCTGCGGCTGGCGCGCATCGCGCGGCTGTCGGGTGCGCCGCAGGTCGAAGGCGCCGGCCTGGACCTGTTCGTGCACCTGGGCAGCCGCGTGCGCCGCGGCCAGCCGCTGTACCGCCTGCATGCGCAGTTCGCCGCCGATCTGGGCTTTGCGCGGCAGCAGGCCCTGCACGATACTGCCGTGCGTATCGATCCCGCCGCCACCGCGGCGACGGTCGGCCCGACCAGGACCACCGCACCATGAGCCTGCTGCTAGCGTTCGACGACGAATGGCCCCTGGCCCAGGCACTGGCGGGCGCGCTGGGCTGGCCGCTGGCGCCGATCGGGCGCCACCGCTTCCCCGACGGTGAAACGCGCCTGCGCCTGCCGCCGCAGCTGCCGCAGCGCGTGGCCGTGCTGCGCGGGCTGCACCAGCCCAACGACAAGCTCGCCGAGCTGATGCTGGCGGCGGCAGGCGCGCGCGAACTCGGCGCGCGGCACCTCACGCTGGTCAGCCCCTACCTGGCCTACATGCGGCAGGACATGGCCTTCACGCCGGGCGAGGTGGTGAGCCAGCGCCACCTGGGCCGGGCGCTGGCGGCCTGGTTCGAGGCCGTGGTCACGGTCGATCCGCACCTGCACCGCGTGCCGACGATGGACGCCGTCGTGCCCGGCCGGCGCGGCGTGGCGCTGACCGCCGCGCCGCTGCTCGGCGGCTTCGTGGCGCGGCAGGTGCCCGGCGCGCTGCTGCTGGGGCCCGACGAAGAGGCGGCGCAGTGGGTCGGCGTCGCGGCGCGCGCGCACGGGCTCGACCACGCCGTGTGCCACAAGCAGCGCCACGGCGACCACGACGTCGACGTGGCGCTGCCCGGCGCCGACGTCGCCGGCCGCGACGTGGTGCTGTTCGACGACGTCGCCAGCACCGGCCGCACACTGGCGGCCGCCGCGCGCGGCGTGCTGGCGCGCGGCGCGGCGCGCGTCGACGCCGTCGTCACGCACGCGCTCTTCGTCGGCGACGCGATGGCCCAGGCGCAGGCGGCCGGCGTGCGCCGCATCTGGAGCACCGACACCGTGCCGCACGCCAGCAACGCCGTGTCGGTGGTGCCGCTGCTCGCGGACGCGCTGCTGAGTCCCGTGTGAACGACGCGCAGCGCCGTCAACCGCTGCTCGAGGTGTCCGACCTCGTCGCAGCCGGCGTGCCGTTGCCGTTCCAGGTGCTCGACGCGCAGGGCAGGCTGCTGCTGGCCGCAGGCCAGACCATCGCCGGCGCACGCCAGCTCGACGCCTTGTTCGAGCGCGGCGCCTGCGTCGTCTGGGCCGAGGCCGAGGCCGTGCGCCAGGCCCGGGCGCAGGCCGCGGCAGCGGGCGCGCCGCGCCCGGCGGCCAGGCGCGACCCGACGCTGTTCGACGGCTGGGAGCAGCACCTGTGGGCGCTCGACACGCTGCTGCGCACGCTGGGCCGCGACCCCGCGCAGCGCGCCGCGATCGAGGCGCGGGCCGACATCCACACCGCGCTCGTCGACCGCCACCCCGACGCCGCGCTGTTCCTGTGCGTGCGCCAGGACGACCGGCGCTTTGCGCTGTACGGCCTGGCGCACGCGCTGCACACGGCCACCGTGGTGCAGCTGACGGCGCGTGTGTTCGGCCTGCCGCCCGAGCGCGTGCGCACGCTGGTGCGCGCGGCGCTCACGATGAACGCGTCCATCGTCGAGCTGCAGGCGCGCATGGCCGAGCAGACCGACCCGCCGGGCAAGCGGCAGATGGACGAGATCCGCGCCCACCCGCGGGCCTCGGCCCAGAAGCTGCGCGACGGCGGCATCATCGACGCCGAGTGGCTGGCGCTGGTCGAACACCACCACGAGCAGGCCGGCGGCGGCGGCTACCCGCGCGGCCTGGAGCAGGTCGACGACCTGGCGCGGCTGCTGCGTGCGGCCGACGTCTTCATGGCCAAGATCAGCCCGCGTGCGCTGCGCGCGCCGCTGCTGCCGCAGATGGCGGCCCGCCAGCTGTTCCAGGAAGAGGCCGGCAGCCCGCTGGCCGCGGCGCTGATCAAGGCGGTGGGCGTGTACCCGCCGGGCGACTTCGTGCGGCTGCGCAACGGCGACATCGCCGTGGTGACGCACCGGGCGGCAGCCGGCGCCGCGGTGCAGGCCGTGGCCGTGCTCGACGCGCGCGGCAGGCCGGTCACGCAGGCGCCGCAGCGCGACACGGCGGCCACCGACCACGCCATCGTGGGCCCGGTGACCGAGCGCGCCGACCTGCCGCGCGTGCTGCCGGAACAGGTCTACGGGCTGCTGCCGCCCTGAAGCGCGGCTGCCGGCGTGGCGTCAGGCGCGCTGCGCGGTGCTGCCGGCCGCGGCGGCGGCCTTCGCCGCGGCTTCGGCGTCGCCCAGGTAGTAGCTCCTGACGGGCTTCAGGTCGTCGTCGAGCTCGTACACGAGCGGAATGCCGTTGGGGATGTTGACGCCGACGATGGCGTCGTCGGCGATGTCGTCCAGGTACTTCACCAGTGCCCGGATGCTGTTGCCGTGGGCGGCGATCACGACCCGCTGGCCGCTGCGGATGGCCGGCGCCAGGCGTTCGTTCCAGCACGGCAGCACGCGGGCCACCGTGTCCTTCAGGCACTCGGTCAGCGGCACCTGCTCCGGTGCGAGCCGGGCATAGCGCAGGTCGGCGCGCTGGCCGCGCGGGTCGGCCGGCTCCAGCGGCGGCGGCGGCGTGTCGTAGCTGCGGCGCCAGACCAGCACCTGCGCGTCGCCGTACTCCTTGGCCATGTCGGCCTTGTTCAGGCCCTGCAGCGCGCCGTAGTGGCGTTCGTTCAGCCGCCAGTCGTTGAGCACCGGCGTCCAGGTGCGGTCCATCGCGTCCAGGCAGTGCCACAGCGTCCAGATGGCGCGCTTGAGCACCGAGGTGTAGGCCACGTCGAACTCGTAGCCCGCCTCCTGCAGCAGCCGGCCGGCTTCGCGCGCCTGCGCGACACCGGTGGCCGTGAGCGGCACGTCGGTCCAGCCCGTGAAACGGTTCTCGAGGTTCCAGGTGGATTCGCCGTGGCGGATGAGGACAAGCTTGTGCATGCGTCGAATTCTATAATCCGGCGCTTTGCTCAAAACGGACGCGAACCGACGCGCTGCGCCTTGGACTTCCTCACCGAAAACTGGATCCTGATCCTGATGGCCGTCACGTCGGGCGCGCTGCTGATGTTCCCGACGCTGCAGAAGGGCGCCGGCGGCATCAGCACCAACGACGCCGTGCAGCTGATCAACCACAAGAAGGGCGTGCTGGTGGACGTGGGCGAGCCCGGCGAGTTCGCCGCGGGCCACGCCATCGGCGCGCGCAACATCCCCTTCGGCCAGCTGCCCGATGCCAAGGGCCTGCCCGGCAACAAGACCGTGCCCGTGGTGCTGCTGTGCCCGAGCGGCGCACGCGCCGGCCGTGCCGCGGCGCTGCTGCGCAAGGCCGGCTACGAAAGCGCCGTGGCCGTCAGCGGCGGCACGCGCGCCTGGCGCGAGGCCAACCTGCCGGTCGAGAAGAGCGCCTGATCCCGCGTCGGACATTGCCGGCGCGGGACAATCCGTGTCGCCGCTTGCTGCCAACCACAGGAACCCCGCATGAAGCCCGTCCGGATGTACACGACCCAGGTCTGCCCCTACTGCGTGCGCGCGAAGGCGCTGCTGCAGCAGCGGGGCGTGGCGCAGATCGACGAGATCCGCGTCGACCTGCACCCGACGGAGCGTGACGCGATGGTGGCGCTGACCGGGCGCCGCACGGTGCCGCAGATCTTCATCGGCGACACCCATGTCGGCGGCTGCGACGACCTGGTCGCGCTCGACCAGCGCGGCGGGCTGATGCCGCTGCTCGGCGCCGCCTGAGCGGTCCGCCCCGGAGTGTCACGGGGCCTCGGTGATAATCGCGCCCCCAGCCGCCGTCCGGCGGCTCGCCTGCTGCCCCACATCCGGAACAACTCCCCATGGCCGACGAAGCGACCCCCGTTTTCCAGATCCAGCGCATGTACCTGAAGGACTTGTCGCTGGAGCAACCGAATTCGCCCCAGATCCTGCTGGAACAGCAGCAGCCGCAGGTCGACATCAACCTCGGCATGGCCGCCGCCGGCGTCGCCGACGGCATCTTCGAAGTCACCGTCACGGCCACCGTCACGACCAAGGTCGCCGACAAGGTGCTGTTCCTGGTGGAGGCCAAGCAGGCCGGCATCTTCGAGATCCGCAACGTGCCCGACGAACAGATGCAGGGCATCATCGGCATCGTCTGCCCGCAGATGATCTACCCGTACCTGCGCGCCATCGTCTCCGACGTCTGCACGCGCGCCGGCTTCCCGCCCATCCTGCTGACGGAAGTCAACTTCCAGGCCATGTTCGAAGCGCAGCAACAGCAGGCGGCCGCCGCGAACGGCAACGGCGGCTCGCGCATCATCACCAGCGCGAACTGACGCTGCCGTGAAGATCGCCGTGCTCGGGGCCGGTGCCTGGGGCACAGCGCTCGCTGCCTCCGCCGCCCTGCGGCACGACGTGCTGCTGTGGGCGCGCGACCCCGCGCAGGCGCAGGCGATCACGGCGTCGCGCCGCAACAGCCGCTACCTGGGCGACGCGGTCGCCTTGCCCGAGGCGCTGCGCATCGGCGCCGACCACGCGGCCGCGCTGGCCCATGCCGCGGGCGGGCTGCTCGTCATCGCCACGCCGATGGCGGGCCTGCGCGAACAACTCGCGTCGTTGCCCGCCGGCATGCCGGCGTTGTGGCTGTGCAAGGGCTTCGAGTCCGGCACGGGCGCGCTCGGCCACGAGATCGCGCGTGCCGTGCGCCCGGGCGCACCCTGCGGAGTGCTGTCGGGCCCCAGCTTCGCCCTCGAGGTGGCGCGTGGCCAGCCCACCGCGCTGGTGGCGGCCAGCGACGACGACACGCTGTCGGCCGCCGCCGTCGAGGCCTTCCACGGCGAGGCGCTGCGCGTCTACACGTCGCGCGACGTGATCGGCGTCGAGGTCGGCGGTGCGGTAAAGAACGTGCTCGCGATCGCCACCGGCATCGTCGACGGCATGCCGGCCACCGGCCTGAACGCGCGGGCGGCACTCATCACGCGCGGCCTGGCCGAGATGACGCGGCTGGGGCTGGCGCTGGGCGCGCAGCTGGAGACCTTCATGGGCCTGTCGGGCCTGGGCGACCTGGTGCTCACCGCCACCGGCGACCTGTCGCGCAACCGCCGCGTGGGGTTGCTGCTGGCTGCGGGGCGCGCGCTGCCGGAGATCCTGTCCGAGCTGGGCCATGTCGCCGAGGGCGTGTACAGCGCGGCCACCGTGCTGCAGCGCGCGCGCAGCCTGGGCGTGGACATGCCGATCACGGAAAGCGTGGTCGACGTGCTGGAAGGGCGCCTGGCGCCCGAGCAGGCGATGTGGCGGCTGATGACGCGCGAGGCGCGCGCCGAGGGCGTGGACTGACGGCGGCTCGGCCTCTGCGCGGGCTCAGCTGCCGGCGTAGCCGTTCTGCCGCCAGGCCTCGAACACCGCCACCGCCACGGCATTGCTGAGGTTGAGGCTGCGCTGGCCCTGCCGCATCGGCAGCCGCAGCCGCTGCGCCGGCGGGAAGCTCTCGCGCAGCGCCGGCGGCAGGCCCGCCCCTTCGCTGCCGAACACCAGCCAGTCGCCGGGCTGCCAGGCGACCTCGCCGAAGGCCTGCGTGCCGCGCGTCGTGAATGCGAAGCAGCGTGCCGGGTCGGGCCGCTCGGCGTCCAACAGCGCCAGCCACGACGCGTGGCGGCGCACTGGCGCGTACTCGTGGTAATCGAGCCCGGCGCGGCGCAGCAGCTTGTCGTCCATCGAGAAGCCCAGCGGCTCCACCAGGTGCAGCGTGCAGCCGGTGTTGGCCGCCAGCCGGATCACGTTGCCGGTGTTCGGCGGGATCTCGGGATGCACGAGCACGACGTGGAACATCAGTGCTCCGGTGTGCGCGCCAGCACCCACACGTCCACCGACGCGGCGCCGGCCCGCAGCAGCGCCGCCGCGGCTTCGCGTGCGGTGGCGCCGGTGGTCAGCACGTCGTCGACCAGTGCCACGTGCCGGCCCTGCAGCAGGCTGCGCCGGTGCGGGTCGACGAGGAAGGCGGCGCGCAGGTTGGCCAGCCGCGCCGCGCGCGGCAGGTCGGCCTGGTGGGCGGTGTCGACCGGTCGCGACAGCAGCGTGGCATCGGCCGGCAGCTGGTGCCGGCGCGCGACGCGGCGGGCCAGCTCCCACGCCTGGTTGTAGCCGCGCTCGGCCAGGCGCTGCGGCGACAGCGGCACCGGCAGCACCAGGCCCGGACGCGGCGCGTCCGCGGTGGCCTGCGCCAGCAACGCGGACAGTGCCGGGGCCAGGTCGACCCGGCCACGGAACTTGAAGTCGGCGATCAGGCGGTCCCAGGGGAAGCCGTAGTCGGCGACACAGCGGCAGCTTGTCTGCGGCGGCGGGGTGTGCAGGCACGCCCCGCAGACCGTGGCGCTGCCGTGCAGGCGCAGTGCACAGCGTTCGCAGCGCGAGACCACGGGCGCATGGGCGTTGCAGCAGGCGCTGCACAGGCGGCCGCCGCTCCAGCTGCGGCAGACCTCGCACTGGCCCGGCAGGTCGACGGTCGACGGCGCGTGCATCGCGCTCAATATACTGCCCGCCGATGCCTGCCTCCTCCGTCGATCCCGCCTCCGCGCAGCCCCAGCGCCCGATCGACCGCACGGCGCTGGTCCACGTGCTGCAGCGCCTGCAGCGCGCCGACGGCGCGCCGTGGCTGCACGGCGAAGCGGCGCGCCGCATGGCCGAGCGCCTGACCCTGATCAAGCTGCAGCCCGCCCAGGTGCTGGACTGGTGGGCAGCGCTGGGCGGTGGCGGCGCGGCGTTGCGGGCGGTGTACCCAAAGGCGCGGATCGTGGAGGTGGAGGCCGCGGCGCCGGCGGCCCGGGCTCCGGCTGCCACGCCGTGGTGGTCGCCGCGCCGCTGGTCGGCGCCGCGGCCTGGCGCGCAGGCCGAGGCCGAGGTCGTTCCGGCCAGTGCGCAGCTGGTCTGGGCCAACATGATGCTGCACGCCGTCCACGATCCGCAGGCGGTGCTGCGGCAGTGGCACCGGGCGCTCGCGGTCGATGGGTTCCTGATGTTCTCGACGCTCGGTCCGGGCACGCTGGAGGCACTGCGTGCGCTGTACCGCGCGCAGGGCTGGCCGCCCCCGCTGGCACCCTTCGTCGACATGCACGACATCGGCGACATGCTGGTGCAGGCCGGCTTCGCCGACCCGGTGATGGACCAGGAGACCGTGACGCTGACGTGGCCCGACGCAGCGGCGCTGCTGGCCGAACTGCGCACGCTGGGCGGCAACGTCGATCCAGCCCGCCACGCCGGCCTGCGCACGCCCCGCTGGCGCGCGCGGCTGCTGCAGGTGCTGAGCGGGCTGGCCGGTGCCGACGGCCGCCCGGCGCTGCAGTTCGAACTGGTCTACGGCCATGCGTTCAAGCCCGTGCCGCGTGCCCGCGTCACAAGCGAGACAAATCTGCCACTCGACGACCTGCGTGCGATGGTGCGCAGCAGCCGCAAGGCACCGTGAGAAGCCCTGCGCGCTGCGATAGAATCCGCGGCTGTTGAGCCAGATCAGAGCATGCGCTGCCGTCGCGCCCTCTGAGCCCGCATCGGAGGCTGCTCAACCCAAGTCTGCTGAACCCTGCACCGATGAGCGCCACCTTCGTCCCCAGTCCCTGGTCCGCGCCGGCTATGCCGCCGCAGGGCATGGCATGGCGGTTCGCGCGCGAGGTGCAGATCGATGGCGGCGCCCGCACCGCGCTGCAGTGGGTGCTGCGGCGCAACTGCTCGATCACGCCGCGCCAGCTGGGCGCGGTCTACCTGTCGCTGTGCGTGGTGGCGGCCCTCATCTCGGCCGGATTCTGGTGGCAGGGGGCGCCGGTGGTGGTGGTCTTCGCCGCCGTCGAACTGCTGCTGGTCGGCATCGCCCTCATCGTGTACGCACGCCATGCCGGCGACCGCGAAGTGCTGACGCTGGCCGGCCACTCGCTGGCCATCGAGCAGTGCCATGGCAGCCGCGTGGCACGTGCAGATCTGCAGGCCGAGTGGCTGAAGGTCGAACCGGTGGGCGGCCAAGGATCGCTGGTGGAACTGTCCGCGCGTGGACAGAGCGTGCGCGTGGGCCGCTTCCTGCGGCCCGAGGCGCGCGCGGCCTTCGCCCAGGAACTGCGGCGCGCGCTGCGGCGCGCCGGCAGTCCAGAACAAGCAACGGGAACCGAACTCAAGTGACGACGATGAAGACGATGACCTCACTCTGGCAGCGCCTGTCGCAGCGTAGCCTGGCCCTGGCGGCCCTGCTCGCATCCCACGCCGCGGTGGCGGCCGATGCCGTCAAGGACCTGCCGGGCGGCCCGGCCGTGCGCCAGCTCGACCTGCACCCGCCGGTCACGCGCATCGCCGAGGACCAGCAATCGCTGCACTACATCGTGCTGTGGATCTGCGTGGTGATCTTCGTCGCCGTCTTCGGCGTCATGTTCTATTCGATCCTGAAGCACCGCAAGTCGGTCGGCCACAAGGCCGCCAACTTCCACGAGAGCGTGGCGGTCGAGATCGCATGGACCATCGTGCCCTTCATCATCGTCATCGGCATGGGCGCGATGGCCACCCGCACCGTGGTGGCCATGAAGGACACCACCAACGCCGACATCACGATCAAGGCCACCGGCTACCAGTGGAAATGGGGCTACGACTACCTCGCCGGCGAAGGCGAGGGCATCAACTTCCTGTCCACGCTCGACGTCAGCCACCGCACGATGTCCGACAGCGGCAAGCCCCCGGCCACCGACAACTACCTGCTGAAGGTGGACAACGCGCTGGTCGTGCCGGTGGACAAGAAGATCCGCATCGTCACCACGGCCAACGACGTCATCCACGCGTGGATGGTGCCGTCGCTGGGCGTGAAGCAGGACGCCATCCCCGGCTTCGTGCGCGACACCTGGTTCCGCGCCGAGAAGACCGGCGACTTCTACGGCCAGTGTGCCGAGCTCTGCGGCAAGGAGCACGCCTACATGCCCATCCACGTGAAGGTGGTGAGCCAGGCCGACTACGCGCTGTGGGTCGAAGGCAAGAAGAAGGAGATGGCCGCGGCCGCCGACGATCCGACCAAGGAATGGAAGCTCGACGAGCTGGTGGCGCGCGGCGAGAAGGTCTACGCCGCCAACTGCGCCGCCTGCCACCGTGCCGACGGCAAGGGCGCCGGCCCGATCAAGGCGGTCGACGGCTCGGCCATCGTGCTGGATGCCGACAAGAGCAAGCAGATCGCGATCCTGCTGAACGGCGCGGCCAACGGCGCGATGCCGGCATGGCGTTCACTCTCGGACACCGAGATCGCCGCCGTCATCACCTACACCAAGAACAACTGGAGCAACAAGACCGGCCAGCTCGTGCAGCCCGCCGAGATCGTTGCTGCCCGCAAGTAATCACGCCGCCGCGTCCAGGAGTTAACCGATGAGTGCTGTTCTCGACCCCCACGGCCACGCGCACGGCGCAGGCCACGCGCACGACCACGACCACGGGCATCCGCACGGCTGGCGGCGCTGGCTGTTCGCCACCAACCACAAGGACATCGGCACGATGTACCTGCTGTTCAGCTTCGCGATGCTGATGGTGGGCGGCGTGCTGGCCCTGGGCATCCGCGCCGAGCTGTTCCAGCCCGGCCTGCAGTTCGTGAACCCGCAGCTGTTCAACCAGCTGACCACGATGCACGGGCTGATCATGGTGTTCGGGGCGATCATGCCGGCCTTCGTGGGCTTCGCGAACTGGATGATCCCGCTGCAGATCGGTGCCGCGGACATGGCCTTCGCGCGCATGAACAACCTCAGCTTCTGGCTGCTGATCCCGGCGGCGCTGATGCTGGTGGGTTCGTTCTTCATGCCGGGTGGCGCGCCTGCCGCAGGCTGGACGCTGTACGCCCCGCTGACGCTGCAGATGGGCCCGTCGATGGACGCGGGCATCTTCGCGATGCACATCATGGGCGCCAGCTCCATCATGGGCTCGATCAACATCATCGTCACGATCCTGAACATGCGCGCGCCCGGCATGACGCTGATGAAGATGCCGCTGTTCTGCTGGACCTGGCTGATCACCGCCTACCTGCTGATCGCGGTGATGCCGGTGCTGGCCGGCGCCATCACGATGACGCTGACCGACCGCCACTTCGGCACCAACTTCTTCAACCCGGCCGGTGGCGGCGACCCGGTGATGTACCAGCACATCTTCTGGTTCTTCGGGCACCCCGAGGTCTACATCATGATCCTGCCGGCGTTCGGCATCGTGAGCGCCATCATCCCGACCTTCGCGCGCAAGCGCCTGTTCGGCTACACCTCGATGGTGTACGCCACGTCGTCGATCGCGATCCTGTCGTTCATCGTCTGGGCGCACCACATGTACACCACCGGCATGCCGGTGACGGGGCAGCTCTTCTTCATGTACGCGACGATGCTGATCGCGGTGCCCACGGGCGTGAAGATCTTCAACTGGCTGGCGACCATGTGGCGCGGCTCGATGACCTTCGAGACGCCGATGCTGTTCTCGGTCGGCTTCCTGTTCGTGTTCTCGATGGGCGGCTTCACGGGCCTGATCCTGGCCATGGCCCCGATCGACATCCAGCTGCAGGACACCTACTACGTGGTGGCGCACTTCCACTACGTGCTGGTGGCGGGCTCGCTGTACGCGCTGTTCGCCGGCGTGTACTTCTGGGGTCCGAAGTGGACCGGCGTGATGTACTCCGAGACGCGCGGCAAGATCCACTTCTGGGGCTCGCTGATCTTCTTCAACATCACGTTCTTCCCGATGCACTTCCTGGGTCTGGCCGGCATGCCGCGTCGCTATGCCGACTACCCGATGCAGTTCGCCGACTTCAACGCCATCGCCACCGTGGGCGCGTTCGGCTTCGGCTTGATGCAGGTGTACTTCTTCCTGTTCGTCGTCGTGCCGATGATGCGCGGCAAGGGCGAGCCGGCACCGCAGAAGCCCTGGGAGGCCGCCGAAGGCCTGGAGTGGGAAGTGCCGTCTCCGGCGCCCTGGCACACCTTCGAGCAGCCGCCCAAGCTGGACGCCACGGCCACCCGCGTGGTGGGCTGAGCAGCGTAGCGTGATGGGAGCCACCGTGCAGACCACCGAGCAGCAACGCAAGGCCAACGTGCGGCTGGCGCTGATCCTGGCGTCGATGGCCGCCGTGTTCGCGCTGGGTTTCGTCGCCAAGATCTGGTGGATGGGGGCATGACCGCCGGCCGGCGTTCGCTGATCGGCGCCGACAACCGGCGCATGCTGGGCAAGCTCGTCGTCGTGACGGCGGCGATGTTCGGCTTCGGCTATGCGCTGGTGCCGATGTACCGCTCGATCTGCGAGGCACTGGGCATCAACGTGCTGTCGCTGTCGGAGCAGCGCATCGCCACCGGCAACTGGTCGGGGCGCGCCAGTGCCGGCAACACGCAGGTCGACAGCACGCGGCTCATCACCGTCGAGTTCGATGCCAATGCCCGCGGCCCCTGGGATTTCAAGCCGGCGCAGCGCACGGTGCAGGTCCATCCGGGGCAGCTGATGACGGTGGAGTACGAGTTCCGCAACGTGCAGAACCGCACGATGGCCGCGCAGGCCATACCCAGCTACGCGCCGCGGCAGGCGAGCCCGCACTTCAACAAGCTGGAGTGCTTCTGCTTCAGCGAATGGACGCTGGCGCCGGGCGAGAGCAAGCGCTGGCCGGTCAGCTTCGTCATCGATCCCAAGCTGCCGAAGGACGTGACGACGATCACGCTGTCCTACACCTTCTTCGAAGTCGGCGGCAAGGTGCCGCAGGAACCGAAGGGCGAGGTGGGCACGTGAGCGACGAGTCGCCGGTCCGCCGCAAGGGGTCCTTCCTGCAGACCGCGGGCGCGGTGGCTTGGTCGTTCTTCGGCGTGCGGCGTTCGGCCGACTACGCGCAGGACGTGCAGAAGCTGAACCCCGTGCATGTGGTGATCGCCGGCATCGCCGGCGCCGTGCTGTTCATCGTGGTGCTGGTGCTGCTGGTGCGCTGGGTTGTCGGCAGCGGCGTCGCAGCGTAGCCATTCAAGAGTTTGATCCGAGGAGAGAGTTCGACATGTCGGCCATGACGCCCGCGGGGACCACCCCGTACTACTACATTCCGCAGCCATCGCAGCACCCGGTGATGATGGCCTTCGGCCTGCTGCTGGTGATCTACGGCGCGGGCCAGTGGGTCAACGGCGCCGGCTGGGCGGCCTGGGTGCTGCTGGCCGGCCTGGTGGTGTGGCTGGGCGTGATGTACCGCTGGTTCAGCGAGGCGATCCACGAGAGCGAGAGCGGTCTGTATTCCGATCGCATCGACGTCTCGTTCCGCTGGAGCATGAGCTGGTTCATCTTCTCGGAGGTGATGTTCTTCGCGGCCTTCTTCGGCGCGCTGTACTGGGCGCGCGTGCATGCGCTGCCGATGCTGGGCAACCTCGAGCACCAGCTGCTGTGGCCCGACTTCAAGGCCATCTGGCCCAGCGCCGGCGGCGGCGTGACGGCCTCGCCGGCCGGCACCGTCGAGCCCTTCCAGACCATGGGTCCGTGGCCGCTGCCGACGATCAACACCGCGCTGCTGCTGACCTCGGGCATCACGCTCACGATCGCGCACCACGCGCTGCTCGCCGGCAACCGCGGCAAGACCATCGCCTGGATGTGGATCACCGTGCTGCTGGGCGCCACCTTCCTGGTCGTGCAGGGCTACGAGTACGTGCACGCCTACCGCGACCTGAACCTCAAGCTCAGCTCGGGCATCTTCGGCAGCACGTTCTTCATGCTGACCGGCTTCCACGGCTTCCACGTGTTCGTCGGCATGCTGATGCTGCTGTTCATCACGCTGCGCCTGATGAAGGGTCACTTCACGCCGAAGCGCCACTTCGGCTTCGAAGGCGCGGCCTGGTACTGGCACTTCGTCGACGTGGTCTGGCTCGGCCTGTACTTCCTCGTCTACTGGCTCTGACGCCAGCCTTGCGGCAACGAGAAGGGCGCCCTCGGGCGCCCTTTGTCATGCGGCAGCCGCCGCCCCGTCACGGGCCCATCGGGATGCCGGTGGGCCGCACCCAGCCCATCCACCAACTCAGCAGGATGAACAGGAACAAGGCCACCGACAGCGCCACGCGCAGCGCCAGCGCGCGCGCCATGTGGTTCTGGGCCGGGGCGTCGGGGTCGCGCTTCTTCAGCATGAACAGCCCGGCACCGGCCAGGGCGGCCAGCACCGCCACGAGCATCAACACGATCACGATCTTCATCGGCCCGGATTATCCGCCGCGGGGGCTGCCGTGCGCTTGAAGGGCAGCCGGGCCGTCGTGCTGCTGGCCGCCGCGGTCGGCGTGGCCGTCACGGCCCGCCTGGGCGTGTGGCAGCTCGACCGGGCGGCGCAGAAGACCGGCCTGCAGGCCACGCTCGACCAGCGCCGGGCGCTGCCGCCGCTGCCTGCTGGCGAACTGGCCGCGACCGCGGCCGCCGCCGCCGGCCAGCACCACCGGGCCGTCGTGCTGCAGGGCCGCTGGTCGGCCGCGCACAGCGTCTACCTCGACAACCGCCAGATGAACGGCCGCCCGGGCTTCTACGTGGTGACGCCGCTGCTGCTGGCCGACGGCAGTGCGGTGGCGGTCCAGCGGGGATGGCTGCCGCGCGACCAGGCGGAGCGCACGCGCATCGCGCCGCCCGCCACGCCCGATGGCGTCGTGCAGGTCGCCGGCCGCATCGCCCCCCCGCCGGGCCGGTTGTACGAGTTCGACGGCGCCGCCAGCGGGCCGATCCGGCAGAATCTCGACCTCGCTGCTTTCGGTCAGGAATCCGGGCTCGCGCTGCGACCACTGTCGGTGGTGCAGGAAGACGGCCCGCTGGCGCCTGCCGACGGCCTGCTGCGCCAGTGGCCTCGCCCGGCCGCCGACGTGCACAAGCACCACGGCTACGCCTTCCAGTGGTTTGCGCTGGCCACCCTCATCCTCGGTCTGTATGTCTGGTTCCAACTCCTCCGCCCCCGGCTCCGCCGCTGAACCGCTGAGCATGACCGTGCACAGCGTGGCCCCGCCGGTGCTCGAGCAGCGCCGCAGCGGCCGCTGGAAGATGCTGCTCGTGCTGCTGGTGTGCGCCGCGCCGGTCATCGCCTCGTACTTCACCTACTTCGTGGTGCGACCGCAGGCGCGCACGAACTACAGCACGCTGATCACGCCCACGCGGACGATGCCTGACCTCGGTCTGCGCCAGCTCGACGGCCAGCCGGTGGCCACGGCGGACCTGCGTGGCCAGTGGCTGCTGGTCGCGGTGGGCGCGGCCGGCTGCGACGCCGCGTGCGACAAGCGCCTGTTCATGCAGCGCCAGCTGCGCGAGATGCTGGGCCGCGAAGCCGACCGCCTGGACAAGCTGTGGCTCGTCACCGATGGCCAGCAGCCGGCGCCGGCCCTGCGTGCTGCAGCCGAAGCCGCGCCGGCGATGCGCATCCTGCAGGCCGACGGCGACGCCGTCGAGCGCTGGCTGTCTGCCGAGCCGGGTCACAGGCTCGACGAGCACCTGTACATCGTCGACCCGATGGGCGAATGGATGATGCGCGTGCCCGCGCAGCCCGATCCCGCCAAGGTCAAGCGCGACCTCGACAAGCTGATGCGCGCCTCCGGCGGCTGGGACAAACCGGGGCGCTGAATGGATGTCGACTCCTTCGCCCGCCTCGCGCTGCTGGCGCTGGTCATCGCGCTGCTGCCGCTGTCGTGGGTGTGGCTGCGTCAGCGCGGGCGCGACGCGCGCGCGCGGCTGGCGGCGCTGACGGCGATCACGCTGTTCCTCACCTTCGACCTCATCGTCTTCGGCTCGTTCACGCGGCTGTCCGACTCCGGCCTGGGCTGCCCCGACTGGCCGGGCTGCTACGGCGAGGCCAGCCCGCTGGGCGCACGGGCAGACATCCACGCCGCACAGGCCGCGCTCCCCGATGGCCCGGTGACCTGGTCCAAGGCCTGGATCGAGATGATCCACCGCTACCTGGCGATGACCGTGGGCGTGCTGATCCTGGTGATGGCCGCGGCCAGCTGGAAAGAGCGCGCCCGCCTGCCGCACTCGCCCTGGTGGGCGACCGCCACGCTCGCGTGGGTGCTGGTGCAGGGGGCGTTCGGTGCGTTCACGGTGACGCTGAAGCTGTACCCGGCCATCGTCACGCTGCACCTGCTGGGCGGGCTGGCGTTGCTGGCGCTGCTGGCGGTGCAGCACACGGCCTACCGGAACGCGCCGCTGCCTGCGGCGCCGCCGCTGCGCCGGCTGGCGCTGGGGGCCGGCGGTCTGCTGGTGGTGCAGATCGCACTCGGCGGCTGGGTCAGCACCAACTACGCGGTGCTTGCCTGCAGCGGATTCCCGCTGTGCAACGGGCAGGCCTGGCCGGCGATGCACTGGAGCGAAGGCTTCACGCTGCTGCGCGAACTGGGCCGCGCCGGCCACGGCGGCTACCTGAGCTTCGAGGCGCTGGTCGCCATCCACATGGCGCACCGGCTGTTCGCCGTGGTGGTGGCCGTGGCGCTGGGGCTGCTGGCCTGGCGGCTGTGGCGTGCGCCGGCACTGCGGCGTTTCGGCGCCGGCCTGGCGCTGCTGCTGCTGGCGCAGCTGGCCAGCGGCCTCAGCAACGTCGTGCTCGGCTGGCCGCTGGCTGCCGCGCTGGGCCACTCAGCCGGTGCCGCGGCGCTGGTGCTGCTGCTGACGCTGCTGCTGGCACGCACCGCGCCGGCACGGCAGCCGGCCGTCGCCGCCCGGCCGTCGGCGGCCACGGCCGCTGCCTAGAATCCACGGTTCCCCATGGCCCAGACCCTCGCCGCCCCCGCCAGCACCGCCTCGAAGTGGTCGCAGTTCTATGCGCTCACCAAGCCGCGCGTGGTGCAGCTCATCGTCTTCTGCGCGCTCATCGGCATGCTGCTGGCCGAGCCCGGTGTCCCCAACCTTGTGCTGGCCGGTGCGGCCACGCTGGGCATCTGGTTGGTGGCGGCGGCCGCTGCGGCCTTCAACTGCATCGTCGAGCAGCACATCGACCGCCGCATGGCGCGCACCGCCTGGCGCCCCACCGCCAAGGGCGAGCTGACGAACACGCAGACGCTGGTGTTCTCCGCGCTGCTGTGTGCCGCCGGCAGCGCCGTGCTGTGGTTCTGGGTCAACCCGCTGACGATGTGGCTGACGTTCGCCACGTTCGTGGGCTACGCGGTGGTCTACACCGTGGTGCTGAAGCCGCTGACACCGCAGAACATCGTCATCGGCGGCGCCTCGGGCGCGATGCCGCCGCTGCTGGGCTGGGCCGCGATGACGGGCGAGGTCGGCCCCGAGGCGCTGATGCTGGTGCTGATCATCTTCCTGTGGACGCCGCCGCATTTCTGGGCCCTGGCGCTGTACCGGGCCGAGGACTACCGCCGCGCCGGCCTGCCGATGCTGCCGATCACGCACGGCCCCGAGTTCACGCGGCTGCAGGTGCTGCTCTACACCTTCGTGCTGTTCGCCGCGACGCTGCTGCCCTTCACCTACCGCATGAGCGGCTGGATCTACCTGGTGGCCGCCGTGGTGCTGGGCGTCTGGTTCATCGTGCTGGCCTTCCAGCTCTGGCGCGGCTACAGCGACGCGCTGGCGCGCAAGACCTTCCGCTTCTCCATCTGGCACCTGTCGCTGCTGTTCGCCGCGCTGCTGCTGGACCACTACCTGCACCCATGGCTCGTCTCTCTCGGCGCCTGATCCTGCTGGCCGCCGCCGGCACCACCGTGCTGGCCGGCTGCGACAGCGGCGGCGTCAGCAAGCCCGCGTTCAAGGCCGTGGACATCACCGGCGCCGACTACGCGAAGGAACTCAACCTGAAGGACGCCGATGGCCGGCCGCGCCAGCTGTCGGACTTCAAGGGCAAGGTCACGGTGGTGTTCTTCGGTTTCACGCAATGCCCCGATGTCTGTCCGTCGACGCTGGCCGAACTGGCGCAGGTCAAGCAGATGCTGGGCGCCGACGGTGCGCGTGTGCAGGGCGTGTTCGTCACGGTCGACCCCGAGCGCGACACGCCCGAGCTGCTGAAGGCCTACGTGGGCAACTTCGGTGCCGACTTCGTGGCGCTGCACGGCACACCCGACGAGATCAAGGCTGCGGCCAAGGCCTTCAAGGTGTTCTACAACAAGGTGCCGGGCAAGACCGCCACCAGCTACACGGTGGACCACACCGCCGGCAGCTACGTGTTCGATGCCCAGGGCCGGGTGCGGCTGTTCACGCGCTATGGCAGCGGTGCCGAGGCGCTGGCCGCCGACCTGCGCTTGCTGCTGGCCGAGAAGGGCTAGCCGGGGTGGCGGGCCAGCGGCCCGCCGCGCCGCAGATGCCTGTCAGGCGGTCTCGAGCGCCTTGCGCATCTTCTTCATCGCAGCCACCTCGATCTGGCGGATGCGCTCGGCGCTGACGCCGTACTCGGCGGCCAGCTCGTGCAGCGTCATGCCGCCGGAGCTGTCGTCGTTGACCTTCAGCCAGCGCTCCTCGACGATGCGGCGGCTGCGCTCGTCCAGCGCTGCCAGCGCATGGCTGATGCCGTCGCCCGAGAGCCAGTCGCGGTGGCGCGCCTCCAGGCGGCGCGTGGGCTCGCTGGCGTCGTCGGCCAGGTAGGCGATGGGCGCATAGCTCTCTTCGCCGTCGTCGTTCTGCGGCTCCAGCGCGACGTCGCCGCCCGAGAGCCGGGTCTCCATCTCGATGACCTCGTCGGGCTTCACGTTCAGCTCGCGCGCCACCGTGGCCACTTCGGCCGGCGTCAGCGTGTTGCGGTGCGTGTCGGCGTCGGCGGCATCGCCCTTCAGGCCCTGCTTCATCGAGCGCAGGTTGAAGAACAGCTTGCGCTGGGCCTTGGTGGTGGCCACCTTCACCATGCGCCAGTTCTTCAGGATGTACTCGTGGATCTCGGCCTTGATCCAGTGCAGCGCGTAGCTGACCAGGCGCACGCCCTGTTCCGGGTCGAAGCGCTTGACGGCCTTCATCAGGCCGACGTTGCCTTCCTGGATCAGGTCGCCCTGCGGCAGGCCGTAGCCCAGGTACTGGCGCGACACCGACACCACCAGGCGCAGGTGCGACAGCACCAAGCGCCCGGCGGCCTCGACGTCGCCGTGCTGCTGCAGGCGCTGCGCGTACTGCTTCTCTTCCTGCGGCGTCAGCATCGGCAGCCGGTTGACGGCCGTGATGTAGGCGTCCAGGTTGCCGATGGACGGCACCAGGGCCCACGGGTCGCGGACAGACAGGGCGGTGGCGGCAGCAGTGTTCATGGCGGTATGGGACTCCGGTCGTTCGACCAAGTTCCCAAATATTAGCACTCGCCGTGAATGAGTGCTAAAGCCGGCGGGTCATCGGTGTGAGTCTTTGCTCACATTCAGGCGTCGGTCCGCACCAGCGCCGGGTCCAGCGCGCGCACGCGCTGGTCGACGTAGTAGCCGCCGAACTCGGTGTAGCGCAGGAAGGCACGCCCGCAGCCGCTGCAGGCTGCCACGTCGCAGCGGTGGTACGGGTGGTGGCGCGGCGCGATCGGCGCGTCGGGCGACCACAGCCGGGTGCCGTCGGGGTGGAACTCGTCCCAGCCGGGTTCGTCCTCGCCCTGGCGCAGCGTGCCCAGCGCGCGCAGCACGCCGGTGTCGAACCCGGCCGGCAACGACTCCCAGCCCGGGCACACCAGCGCGGCGCAGGCCGGGCAGCCGGTGCTGCCTGCCGCGGCGCGTGCGATCTCCAGCAGTTGTTCGCCGGTGAGCGGGCTGGTGTCCGCGTCGGTCGCGGCGCTCACGCCTGCACCCGCAGCGACAGGTCGACCGCGTGCACGTCCTTCGTCAGCTTGCCGACCGAGATGCGGTCGACGCCGGTGCCGGCGATCGCGCGGATGCCGGCCAGGTCGACGCCGCCCGACACCTCCAGCAGCGCCCGGCCCTGGTTCAGCGCGCAGGCCCGGCGCATGTCGTCGAGCGTGAAGTCGTCCAGCAGCACGCTGGTGGCGCCGGCGGCCAGCGCCTCCTGCAGCTCGGTCAAGGACTCCACCTCGACCTGCACCGAGACGCCGGCGCCCAGCGCCTGCGCCGCGCGCAGCGCCGCCGTGATGCTGCCGGCCGCCGCGATGTGGTTTTCCTTGATCAGGATGCCGTCCCACAGCGCCAGGCGCTGGTTCTGCCCGCCGCCCACGCGCACCGCGTACTTCTGCGCCTGGCGCAGCCCGGGCAGGGTCTTGCGCGTGTCGAGCACGGCGCACCCGCGCGGGTTGGGCGAGGCGCCGGCGATGGCGTCGACATACTGGCGCGTCATCGTGGCCGTGCCCGACAGCAGCTGCAGGAAGTTGAGGGCCGGCCGCTCGGCGCTGAGCAGCGCGCGGGCCTCGGCGGCGATGCGGCAGACCACCGTGCCCGGCACGACCTGCACGCCTTCGGCGACCGCCCAGTCCACGCGCGCGGTGCCGTCGAGCGCTGCCACGCAGGCGTCGAACCAGGCCTGGCCGCACAGCACGGCGGCTTCCTTGGCCACCACCTGCGCCTGCACGCGGCGGCCGGCGGGCACCAGCTGCGCGGTCCAGTCGCCGCGGCCGATGTCTTCCATCAACGCGTCGCGCACGTTGCGCGCGCGCGCGTCGTCCAGGGTTTCGTTGTGTGCGTGCATGCAAGTGGGCGGGGGCGGTCAGCCCCAGCGCGTGTCCATGGTTTCCAGGGTCTGGTCCAGCGTCTGCAGGAAGCGCGCGATGTCCAGCGGCTTGGTGATGTAGTGCACCGCGCCCAGCGTCAGCGCCTCCTGCATGCGCGCGGTGGTGGCGTCGGCCGAGACCACGATGACCGGGATGTCGGCGACGTCGTCGTCCTTCTTCATGTGGCGCAGCAGTTCGAGCCCGCTGATGTCGGGCAGCTGCATGTCGAGCAGGACGAGGTCGGGCCGCTGTGCGCGGATGGCGCTGAGCCCGTCCAGACCCATCGTGGAGACCTCCATCAGGATCTGCGGCCGTTGCAGCAGCACGCCGCGCATGACCTCGATGTTGGTCTCGTTGTCCTCGATGTAGTGCACGCGCCGCTGGCGGTAGGGCGGTGTGGCGGCGGCCGGGGCCGGCGGCGGCAGCGCGCCGGCGTCGGGGGCCGCAGCCAGCCGCAGCGTGAACGACGAACCCTGGCCCGCGGTGCTGGCCGCTTCCAGCGTGCCGCCCATCAGCTCGGCCAGGCGGCGGCTGATCACGAGGCCGATGCCGGTGCCTTCGATGGCCGTGTTCTCGCGGCCCAGGCGGTTGTAGGGCTGGAACAGCGCGTCCAGCTGCGACGGCGTCATGCCCAGTCCGCTGTCGCGCACCGTGATGGCGATCTGCCGCGCCGCCGCGTCGTGCACCGCCGTGACCAGCACCGTGCCGCCGTCGCGGTTGTACTTCACGGCGTTGGACAGCAGGTTGGTCAGCACCTGCTTCAGCCGCGTCTCGTCGGCCGTGGCGCTGCGCGCCTCGACGGGCAGGTCCACCTGCAGCCGGATGCCGCGCTGTCCGGCGGCATTGGCGACCAGCGCGACGCTGGCGGCGACCACGTCCTGCAGGTCCAGCGCCCGCATCGACAGCTGCACCGCACCGCTCTCGATGCGCGCGAGGTCCAGCGTGTCGTTGATCATCTCCAGCAGGTGCCAGCCGGCGCGCTGGATCTGCGCGGTCCACTCGCGCTGGTGCGCGGCCAGCTGCGGGTCGCGGTCCAGGCCCAGCAGCTGCGCAAAGCCGATCATCGCGTTCAGCGGCGTGCGCAGCTCGTGGCTCATGCGCGAGACGAACTCGCTCTTGGCGCGGTTGGCGGCCTCGGCGCGGTCGAGCGCGCGCTCGGAGGCCTCGAGCCGCAGGTGTTCCGTGATGTCCTCCACCACGCCGGCCAGGCGCAGCGCCTGGCCCTGCGCGTCGCGCAGCACGGTCAGGTGCGCGCGCACCCACAGCACCTGGCCGTCGGCCCGCAGCAGCCGCAGCTGGCGGCGCGAGATCTCGACCCGCCGTGCCAGCAGCTCGGCCAGCTGGTGCTGGTTCTCGGCCTGTTCCTCGGCGTGCGCGATCTGCGCCAGCGGCAGGCCCAGCAACTGGGTCGCCGGCCGGCCCAGCATCTCGCACAGGCGCGGGTTCGTCTCGACGATGCGGCCCTGCGGGTCCAGGAACATCACGCCGATGGGCACGTTGTCCAGGATGCTGCGCAGCCGTGCCTCGCTGTCGCGCAGGGCTTCCTCGGCGTGGGTGCGCTCCAGCACCTCGCGGCGCAGCTGCGCGGTGCGCTCGTCGACGGCCAGCTCGATGCGGCGTGCGCGCCCGGTCACGGTGAGCAGCAGCGCGCCCAGCATCGCCGCCGACAGCAGCCCGGCCACCGAGAACATCCAGGCATTGGCGCGCTGGCGCCCGGGCAGCCGGGCGGCGGTGGTGGTCACGCGCAGGCCGAACTGGCGCGCGGCGAACGACACCGAGCGCAGCCGCTCGAAGGCGCCCGACGGCTGGCTCTCGCAGCCGGGCGGGCCGGCCAGGCGGCGCTGCACGGCGCCGGGGTCCTGGTCGATCAGGCACCACTGCAGGTAGTCCTGCTCGGGCCCGGCCAGGCCCGCCAGCAGGCGCTCGGCGCGCACGGTGACGAAGAGCACGCCGCGGAAGCGCTGCGCGCGTTCCGCCGCCGTCGCCACCGGCCCGTCGTACACGGCCTGGTAGATGACGAAGCCGGCCTCCTCGCGCGTGGCCTGCGTCAAACGGAACGCGGCGCTGGCCGAGGGCAGGCCGGTGTCGCGGGCGTGCAGCACCGCGGGCCGGGCGGCCGGGATCGAGTACGTGTTGACGCCCAGCGCACCCGCGTTGCCCGCGCGCGGCTCGATCAGCCGCAGCGCCAGCACATCGGGGTCGGCGGCGGCGCCGGGCGCGCCTTCGCGGTCGAAGACGCGGTAGCCGACCAGGCCATCGGCCTGCGCCGCCGCCTCGAACGCCGGCACCTCCGCGCGCGGCACGCGCGCGCTGTAGCCGGTGGCCTGCAGCTCGATCGGCTCGGCCAGCCACCAGCGGGCGGCCTCGCGCAGCGCCCGTTCGTCCAGCCCGCCGGCGGCCAGGTGGGCGCTGTGCAGCGCCTGCAGCGCGTGCAGCGGCTTGCGCAGCCGCGCCTCGGCCTCGATGGCGATCTGGTCGGCGTCGCGGTCGTAGGCGGCCGTCAGGCGCTGTTCGTCCCAGCGGCCGACCACCAGCGTCGCTGCCGCCAGCAGCAGCGTCGCCAGCAGCAGCGGCACGCCCACGGTGCGCCGCCGCGGCAGCCAGTCGGCGCGTGGCTGGCCGATCATGGTCAGCGCCAGCGGCAGGCCGATCAGCACGCCCAGCGTGTCGCCGATCCACCAGGTGCCCCAGTTCGAGACGACCTGCTCGCCGCTGACGGCGCCGTCCAGGTGCAGCACGGCCGTGGCCAGCGTGGCGTTCATCAGGCACGACGTGGCCCCGAGCAGGCCGGCCACCGCGATGTCGCGCGGCCCGGCCAGCACCAGCGGCTGCGGCACCCAGCGCCGCAGCAGCGCCGCGCCCAGCATGGCCTGCAGCATCGCGCCGCCACCGATGGCCAGCGGCACCCACAGCGCGGCGGCGTCGAACTGCCCGCGCGAGGCGCTGAGCACCACGTTGACGCCGAACGAACCCAGCAGCACGCCCGACCACGCGGTGCTGCCGTAGGTGAGCACCGCCGCCAGCGCCACGCCCGAGGCCGGGTACAGCGGCGAGGCGTAGCCCGGCGGCACCGCCAGCAGCAGCGCCAGCCAGCCGACCACGGCGTACGCCAGCGCCGTGCCGGCAACGACGCGCCAGGCGGGCACTGCGAGCGGGCGGTCCATGTCCCCGAGCATCGCCGGACTCTACCGCCGCAACGGCACGGCGTGCGTGCGGCCTGACCTAGACGTTGAACAGGAAGTTCATCACGTCGCCGTCCTTGACGACGTACTCCTTGCCTTCGGCGCGCATCTTGCCGGCGTCCTTCGCGCCCTGTTCGCCCTTGTAGGCGACGAAGTCGTCGAACGCGATCGTCTGCGCGCGGATGAAGCCGCGCTCGAAGTCGGTGTGGATCACGCCGGCGGCCTGCGGCGCGGTGTCGCCGATGTGGATGGTCCAGGCGCGCACCTCCTTCACGCCGGCCGTGAAGTAGGTCTGCAGCCCCAGCAGCTTGAAGGCGGCGCGGATCAGGCGGTTCAGGCCCGGCTCGTCCTGGCCCATCTCGGCCAGGAACAGCGCCTTGTCCTCGTCGGCCATGTCGGCCAGTTCGGCCTCGGTCTTCGCGCAGATGGCGACCACGGGCGCGTTCTGCTTCGCGGCGAACTCGCGCAGGCGGTCGAGGAAGGGGTTGTTCTCGAATCCGGTCTCGCTGACGTTGCCGACGAACATCGCCGGCTTGGCCGTGATCAGGCACAGCGGCTTGAGGATCGCCTGCTCTTCCTTGCTGAAGGCGATGCTGCGCACCGGCTGCGCCTGGTCGAGCGCGGCCTGGCACTTCTCCAGCACCTTCACCAGGGCTGCGGCTTCCTTGTCGTTGCCGCTGCGCGCGGCCTTCACGTAGCGGTGCAGGCTCTTCTCCACCGTGCCCAGGTCGGCCAGGCAGAGTTCGGTCTGGATGACCTCGATGTCGGCGATGGGATCGACGCGCCCGGCGACGTGGATGACGTTGTCGTCCTCGAAGCACCGCACCACGTTGACGATGGCGTCGGTCTCGCGGATGTGGCTCAGGAACTGGTTGCCCAGGCCTTCGCCCTTGCTGGCGCCGGCCACCAGGCCGGCGATGTCGACGAACTCCACGATCGCCGGCACCACGCGCTCAGGCTGCACGATGGCCGACAGCGCGGCCAGCCGCGGGTCGGGCAGCTCGACCACGCCGACGTTGGGCTCGATGGTGCAGAACGGGTAGTTCTCGGCGGCGATGCCGGCCTTGGTGAGCGCGTTGAAGAGGGTGGACTTGCCGACGTTGGGCAGGCCCACGATGCCGCACTTGAGGCTCATGGAAGGCTTTCGGGAAAGAAGCGGGGCGCGCCAGGCGCGAGATGGCGGATTTTCCTACACTCGCGCCCATGCACTCCCAGCACACCAGCCTGCACCCCCACACCAAGGACCTGGGCGGGGGCTTCCTCGTGCGCAGGCTGCTGCCTGCGGCCACGCGCCAGGCGGTGGGGCCGTTCCTGTTCTTCGACCACTTCGGCCCCATCGATGCCGGCCCCGACGACAACCACGACGTGCGCGCCCACCCGCACATCGGGCTGGCGACGGTGACCTACCTGTTCGAGGGCGCGATGATGCACCGCGACTCCACCGGCGCCGTGCAGCGCATCGAGCCCGGCGCCATCAACTGGATGACGGCCGGCCGCGGCATCGTGCATTCCGAGCGCACGCCCGAGGACCTGCGCGGCGTGGCGCGCCGCAGCCACGGCCTGCAGCTGTGGGCGGCCCTGCCCGAGGCCGACGAGGAGATGGCGCCGTCGTTCGCGCACACGCCGGCCGCCGCGATCCCGGCGCTGGAGGTCGGCGGCGCGCAGCTGCGCGTGCTGATCGGCAGCGCCTTCGGCGCCACCTCGCCGGTGGCCACGCGCTCGGAGACGCTGTACCTCGACATCGCGCTGGCTGCCGGCGACGCCTTCCCGCTGCCGCCGGCGCCCGAGCGGGCGCTGTACGGCGTGAGCGGCAGCTTCGAGCTCGACGGCGTGGCCGTGCCGCCCCAGCAGATGGTGGTGATCGCGCCGGGCGACGAGCCCATGCTCTCGGCCAGCGGCGACGCGCGCGTGGTGCTGATCGGCGGCGCGCCGCTGGGCCACCGCCACCTCTACTGGAACTTCGTCTCCAGCCGCAAGGAACGCATCGTGCAGGCCGCCGACGACTGGGCGGCGCAGCGCTTTCCGGCCGTGCCGGGCGAATCCGAGTTCATCCCGCTGCCCGAGCGCCGCCTGACGTGAACCTCGCCGCGCTCCGCACCGCCTGATGGCGTCGCTGCCGCCGCTGAGCCACCACGCGATCCTGGCGCTGCTGCCGCCGTTCGCGCAGCGCGGCCTGCAGCCCGACCTGGCCGCCAGCGACCGCGCCGCGCGCCGGCTGCTGTTCCAACCGCAGCTGCTCGATGCACCGAAGTGCAGCGCCACGCTGCAGCTGCAGCAGCAGGACAGCGGACGCTGGCAGCTCGTGCGCACGCTGCGCCACGCCGACGGCCTGGTCGCCACGCTGGAGGCCGAGGGCGACGATCCCGGCGCGCTGCTGCAGCGCCTGGACAGCGTGCCGCCGGCGCAGCAGCTGCAGCCGGGCGACGGCTACGTCTGCGCATTCAGCCACGCGCTGGCAGCCCCCGGCGGCAGCAGCGTCGACGCCACCGTGCGCATGACGCAGGCCACGCTGCAGTGCGAGGCCCTGCAGCTGGGGCTGAAGGTGCCGGCGGTGCAGGGCATCGCCGCCGAGGTGATGCTGCGCGCGCCGCAGGGCGACCTGCCCTGGCTACCCGACGACCTGCTGGCGGTGCTGGGCTGGCACTGGTCGCGGCTGCGGCGGCGCCAGGACGGCTGGCACGCCACGCTGCTGCTGCGCGGCGCCGGCACCGTGCGCAGCGCCGATGCCGAAGCCAAGCTGCTGGCCACCGCGCAGCACCTGGCGCGCACGCTGGCCGAGCCGCCGGCGGCCTTCCATCAGCGGTGGCTGCGGCGACGCTGGGCCGTGACGGGCCGGCGCGCGGTGCCGGCGCTGGTGTGCCTGGCGTTGATCGGCGGCGCGGCCGCCGTGCCGCAACTGGGCCTGGCCGACAACTCGATGGTCTGGATGCTCATCTTCAACCTGCCGCCGGTGCTGATGGTGGCCTTCTTCGCGATGCGCGAGATGCCCACGATCGAGATCCCGCCGCTGCCGCGCCGGCCGCGCGCGGCCGTCTGGCGCAGCCCGGAACCTGCCCCTGCCCCGGCCCCTGCACAGGCCAGTCTCTGATGCACAGCAACCCGATGAACATCCCGCCGGTGTCGATCGCCACCGCGAAGGCGGCGCTGGCCGCGCAGTTCGCCAGCCCGGCGCTGCGCCAGCGCGCCACCATGCTGTGGGGGCCGCGCGGGGTGGGCAAGTCGTCGGTGGTGCGCCAGGTGGCGGCGCAGCACGGCGTGCCGCTGGTGGACCTGCGGCTGACGACGATCGAGCCGGTGGACATCCGCGGCGCCATCTACGCCGACGAGGTGCAGGGCAAGACGGTGTGGTTCCCGCCCGAGTTCCTGCCGGCGCCCGACCTGCCGGCCGGCATCCTGTTCCTCGATGAGCTGACGGCCGCCGACCAGCGCCTGCAGATCTCGGCCTACTCGCTGATCCTCGACCGCCGCGTCGGCAACTACCGCCTGCCCGACGGCTGGCAGGTCGTGGCCGCCGGCAACGCCAGCTTCCACGGCGCGGTCAGCCACGACATGGGCACGGCGCTGGCCGACCGCATGTTCCATTTCCACGTGCAGGCCACGGTCGAGGCCTTCCTGGCGCACGCGCTGGAGCAGGGCTACGCGCCCGAGGTCATGGCCTACCTGCGCATCCGCCCCGACAAGCTCGACGACACGCAGGCGCAGCTGGCCGCCGACCACCTGGTGGGTGCCAGCCCGCGCGGCTGGGAAGACGTCTCGCACGTGCTGCAGTCGGGCCTGCCCGAGGCGCAGCAGCGCCTGTTCGTGCAGGGCCGCATCGGTGCCGCGAACGCGGCCGAGTTCTTCGGCGTGCTGCGCGAGCTGCAGGCCGGTGCCGACGTGCTGCAGCTGCTGGCCGCCGCACCCGGCGCGGCCACGCTGGCACTGCTGCCGCGCACGCTGGACGGCCTGTACGCACTGGTCTACGGCCTGGTGGCCGCGGCCAGCGCGGCGCAGGCGATGGCGCGCGCGCTGGAAGTCGCCGCCGCGTTCACCGAGCTGCGCGCCGACCTGGCACTGCCGCTGCGCGAGGCCCAGACGCTGGCGATGGAACTGCTGCTGCAGCGCGCGCTGCAGCAGGGCCTGGCCGACACCGTGCTGGCGAGCCCGGCCTACCAGCAGCACGCCGCGCAGCGCGCAGCCCGCGCAGCCGGCAGCCCGCGGTGACGCCCCTGCACCGCGGCGAGGCCGCGGTGGAGCTGCTGGTGGAGCATGCGCCCTCCACCGGCGGCCTGGCCCTGTGGGTGCGACATGCCGACAGCGACGACCCCGCCGCGCCGCCGGCCGCCACGGACGGCGCCAGCATCACCTACGGCCCCGGTTTCACCGCGCTGCCGCTGGCGGCGCAGGCCGGCTGGGTCGCGCACGAGGTGCTGCACGTCGCGCTGCGCCACCCGCAGCGCTGCGTCGCCTTGCAGGCGCTGCAGGGCGACGTGGACCTGGAGCTCTTCAACCTGTGCGCCGACGCCGTCGTGCACACCACGCTGGGCCACCTGGGCTGGCTGGCGCAGCCGGCCGGCGCGGTGGCGCTGGAAGACCTGCTGGCGCAGGTGCTGGGCCAGCCGCAGACGGCCGAGGCCGCGCTGCTGCAGTGGGACGTGGAGGCGCTCTACAGGGCCATCGACGACCGCCGCCCGCCACCCGTGGGCAGCGGCGGCCGCCAGCAACGCCCCGACGGCCCGCGTGCCGCCGCGGCGCGGGCGCTGGCACGGCGCAGCCAGCCCGACCTGCGGCCGGCGGGGCAGGCCGCGGACGCCGCCGACGCTGCTGACACCGCCCCCGAGCTGGAGGCCGAGGCCACGCGCACCTGGCGCGAACGCCTGCTGCGCGCCCACGCCGGCGACGGCGCGTTTTCGCTGCTGCGCAGCCTGCCGGCCGACCTGCCCGGCACGCACACGCCCTGGCAGCAGCTGCTGCGCGTGCGGCTGGCGCGTGCGCTGTCGCGGCGGCTGGGGCCGGCGTGGTCGCGGCCGGCGCGGTCGTGGCTGGCCAACCAGGGCCGGGTCCGCAGCGGTGGCAGTCGTCACCGCATCCCGTGGGAACCCGGCTGGGGCGCGCCGCTGGCCGTGCCGCGGCTGGTGGTGGTGCTGGACATCTCGGGCTCGATCGACGCCGCGCTGCTGGCGCGCTTCGCCCGCGAGCTGGACGCCATCACGCGGCGGCTGGAGGCCGGCGGCGTGCTCGTGGTCGGCGACGACGCGGTGCGCGCCGTCAGCCGCTTTGCCCCTGGCGCCACCGGCCTGGCCGGCGCCGCGTTCGCCGGCAGCGGCGGCACCGACTTCACGCCGCTGCTGCTGGAGGCCGACCGCCACGGCGCCGACTGCATCGTCGTGCTCACCGACCTGCAGGGCCCGGCCGCACACCGGCCGCAGGCGCCGGTGCTGTGGGCCGTGCCCGAGGCGCACGCCGCGGCGGTGCCGCCTTTCGGCCGGCTGCTGGTGCTGCGCTGAGCGGCCGGGTCAGGGCTGTTTCGGGTAGTCCGGGCTCTGCAGGTGGTGGTAGCGGGCCTGCGTGCGGGCCTCGTCCATGCGCATGCCGTTGCGCAGGTTCTGGCGCAGCCGGGCTTCGATCGCGGTGATGTCCTCGGCGATCGTCAGCAGCTCGGCCGCACGTGCCTTCGGCAGCACGACCACGCCGTCGGCGTCGCCGCGCAGGATGTCGCCCGGGTGCACCGCGATGCCGCCGATCGTCACCGGCACCTGCAGGCCCGCGAGCTGGATGCGGCCCTTGCCGGTGCGCATCCAGTGGCCGCGGCTGTAGATCGGGAAATTGAGGTCGATGCACAGCTGCACGTCGCGGTTGATGCCGTCGATCACGGTGCCGGCCATGCCACGGCGGTGCGCCATCTCGGTGAGGATGTTGCCCCAGGTCGTCATCTCGGTGCGGCCACCGTTGTCGATGACGATGACGCTGCCCGGGTCCACGTCGTCGATGAAGTCGCCGACGCTGCCCGGCTCGCCGGCCGCCGCCATGCGGTACAGCACCGTGTAGGCGCGGCCGGCCATGCGGAACTTGCCGTCGCGCGGCGCGATGCCGTGGCACTGGCCGGCGATGGACAGGCGGTCGAGCGCGTCGCTCAGCGCCGCACAGTCCAGCTGCGCGGCGCGAGTGACCTCGGTGTCGACGCCGGCGGAGGCGGTGGGTGGGGTGGTGGGGGTCATGTGCACGCTGCTGTCGTGGAAGTTCAGTCGGCCTTGATGCCGGCCTGCCGGATGATCTGGCCCCAGTAGTCGATGTCCTGGCGCACCTGGCGGTCGAGCTGCTCCGGCGTCTGGTAGCGGATCTCCACGCCAGCCGCGTCGGCGGCCTTGCGCACGTCGGGGCTCTGCAGCGCCTGCTGGGCCGCCGCGGTCAGCCGCGCCACCGCGGCCGGCGGCGTTCCGGCGGGCGCCAGCAGCGCGACCCAGGCTTCGAGTTCGAAGTTCGGGTAGCCGGCCTCGGCCGTGGTCGGCACGTTGGGCAGCAGCGGGTGCCGCGTCTTGGCGGCCACCGCCAGCGCACGCAGCTTGCCCGACTGCACCATGCCCAGCAGCGACGGCGGCGTGGCGATGGTCATCTGCACGTTGCCCGCCACCACGTCCTGCATCGCCGGGCCCGCGCCCTTGTAGGGCACGTGCACGACGTCGATCTTCGCCTGCTGCTTGAACAGCTCCATGCCCACGTGCGGCACCGAGCCGTTGCCCGAGGTGGCGTAGTTCAGCGTGCCCGGCTTCGCACGTGCCAGGTCGACCAGCTCCTTCAGCGTGGTCGCCGGCACCGACGGGTGCACCGCGATCACGTGCGGCGACACCACCAGCATCGCCACCGGCGCGAAGTCGCGCACCGGGTCCCAGGCCAACTTGTCGAACATCGCCGGGTTGCCGACGTGGAACATCGAGTAGCCCACCAGCAGCGTCTGCCCGTCGGGCTTCGCCCGGGCCACGGCCGTGGCCGCGATGTTGCCGCTGGCGCCGGCGCGGTTGTCGACCACGACCGTCTGCGCCAGCGCCCGGCCCATCGCGGGCTGCACCATGCGCGCCACCTGGTCGAGGATGCCGCCCGGCGGCACCGGCACCACCAGGGTCACCGGGCCGGCGCCGGTCTGGGCGCTGGCAGCGCCGCCGCACAGCGCCAGCACCGCGCCGCACAGGCTGCCGAGCACCAGGGAACGTCGGGTCATGCTTGTCTCCATCCGTAGTCTTGACTGTGTTTAGATATATCTGAGTAAACTTCAGATATTCACAGCGACTCTAAAGATGCCAACAACAGCGTCAAGCAGTGGGAAACCCGTGCCCGCCAGCCGCACCGAGCTGCTCCGGCAGGCGGTGGAGGCCGACATCCTGGAAGGCCGGCTGGCGCCGGGCGACCCGATCGACGACACCGCGCTGATGGCCGCGCACGGGGTGTCGCGCACGCCGGTGCGCGAGGCGCTGATCCTGCTGGCGCAGCAGGGGCTGGTGGACATCCTGCCGCGCGCCGGCATCCGCGTGCGCCGCCCGGCCGCGCCCGAACTGGTGGCGCTGCTGGAGTGCCTGGCCGAGCTGGAAGCCGTGTGCGCGCGGCTGGCCGCGCAGCGCATCGGCGGCCCGGCGCGCGCGGTGCTGCAGCAGGCGCAGCAGCGCGCCGCCGCAGCCGCTGCGGCCGACGACCGCGCGGCCTACGCAGCGGCCAACGCCGACTTCCACGACACCTTGTACGCCGCCAGCGGCAACCCGGTGCTGGTGGAACAACTGCGCGGCGTGCGCAAGCGGCTGGCGGCCTTCCGCCGCCACGTGATGGACACCCCCGGGCGGCTGCAGGCCGCCAGCGCCGAGCACGTGCGCATCCTCGACGCCGTGCTGGCCGGCCGGCCCGACGACGCCTGGCAGGCCATGCACGAGCACATCCTGCGCAAGGGCAGCGCGGTGGCCGAGGTGGTGCTGGTGGCGGCGGGAGCGGGCTGACGCGACGACCGCGCGTCAGAACTTCAGCGTCGCGCCCGCACGCTGGCCCACGCGCAGCGCGCGGTCGATGCCTTCCAGCACGATGGCGTTCATGCCGAAGGTCAGGCCGCCACCCATGCGCGCGTCGGCGCGGAAGCTGGCCAGCACGTCGCCCACGGCATGGCCGGTGGCCGCGGTGGCGGGGTCGACGTCGGGGATGCTGCAGCGCACGCAGGGCTTCACCAGCCGCAGCCGCACCGGGCCGTCGTCGGTGGCGATCGTGAGCGTGTCGATGTGGTCTTCCTCGAACGCCGCCAGGCCGTCCAGCACCAGGTTGGGCCGGAAGCGCTCGATGCCCACGGCCGGCGAGCCCTGTGCGGCCAGGCGCTGGTTCAGCTCGGCGATGGCCGCCGTGCTGGTGACCAGCAGCGGGTAGCCGTCGGCGAACGCGGTCTCGGCTTCGACGCCGCCGGTCCAGCGGGCCGACGCCAGGCGGCGCTGCTCGGGGTCGAAGCGCACCAGGCGCAGCCGGCCGTGTGCGGGCCCCAGGAAGTCCGTGAACCACTGCCCCGCCAGCGCGCCCATGTCGTAGGCCTGCACCGTGTCGTCCCACACCCGCACGCGCGTGGGCTCTTCCACGCGGTCCAGCGCCAGGTGCAGCGCCAGCATGCCGGGCGCGCGCAGCACCAGGTCGCTCTGGCGCAGCGTGCAGCGCACCAGCGCCATGCGCGGCAGTTCGCGCTGGGTGAGCATGTCGCCCGCGGCGTCGACCACCATCCAGGCGCGGTCGAACTCCAGCCCGGTCTCGATCACCAGCGACTCGGTCACGGCGATGCCGCCGCAGGACTTCACGGGGTGCACGAAGAGTTGTGCAACGGTGCAGGGCAGATCGCCGTCTGGAGTGCTCACGCGCGTTCCCGGTGGTGGCTTGGTCGAAGGCGCGCATTGTGCCGCGGGGCGCTCCCTACAATGCCCGCGATGCCTACCCATGACGTACTCGTGCGCGGCGCCGGCGCCGTCGGCCTGGCCACCGCGCTGGCGCTGGCGCGCCAGGGCCTGCAGGTGGCGCTGGTGGGCCGGCCGCCGGCCGCCGCCGGAAGCGGCGACGCGCGCCCGGACATCCGGACCTATGCGCTCAACGCCGCCTCGGTGGCGCTGCTGCAGCAGCTGAAGGTGTGGGACACGCTGCCGGCCGACGCCCGCACCCCGGTCTACGACATGCACGTCGCGGGCGACGCGCCCGGCGCGGCGCTCGACTTCTCGGCCTGGTCGCAGGGCATCGAGACGCTGGCGTGGATCGTCGATGCCGCCGAACTGGAAGCCGGGCTGCGCACCGCGGCGCGCTACGCGCCGCACCTGCAGTGGGTGGACGCCGAGGTGCCCGCCGCGCTGACCGTGCTGGCCGAGGGCAAGGCCTCGCCGACGCGCGACCGCCTGGGCGTGCAGATGCCGCTGCACCGCTACGGGCAGCGCGCCGTGGCGGCGCGGCTCGTGGCCACGCAGGCGCACGCCGGCATGGCGCGGCAGTGGTTCCGCAGCCCCGACGTGCTGGCGCTGCTGCCCTTCGACCGCCCGCAGCCGGGGCAAAGCTATGGCCTGGTGTGGTCGGTGCCCGACGCCCGCGCAGACGCACTGATGGCCATGACGGACGCCGACTTCGAGACCGCGCTGGCCGACGCCACGGGCGGCGCCGCCGGCACGCTGGCGCTGGCCGGCCCGCGCGCCGACTGGCCGCTGGCGATCGCCCGCGCCGAGGCGGTGTGCGGCCCGGGCTGGGTGCTGGTGGGCGACGCCGCGCACGTGGTGCACCCGCTGGCCGGCCAGGGGCTGAACCTGGGACTGGCCGACGTGGCGGCGCTGGCCGAGGCGCTGGCTGCGCGCGAGCCCTGGCGCAGCCTGGGCGACGAGCGCATGCTGCGCCGCTACGCCCGCGCACGCGCCTGGCCCACGCGTGCCATGGGTCACGTCACCGACGCCCTGCTGCACCTGTTCGCCAGCGAGCAGCCGCTGGTGAAGGAACTTCGCAACCGCGGCCTGGGTCTGCTGAACCAGCTGCCGCCGCTCAAGCGCCTGCTGACCAGCCGTGCGCTGGACGGCTGAACCCCGTTCCCCCTGAACCCCCAGATCCAAGGAAGTCCCGCATGAAGTCCCCGACCCTGCGCCTGGGTGCGCTCGCTGCCGCCGTGCTGCTTGCCGGCGGCGCCGCCATGGCGCAGGAAGCGCAGATCCGCAAGGGCCTGGCCGAGCGCATCCCCAGCTTCCCGAAGATCGACGAAGTGCGGCCGTCGCCCATTCCGGGCCTGTTCGAGGTGCGCTACGGCGGCACCGAGATCATCTACACCGACGCGAAGGGCGAGTTCCTGCTGCAGGGCGCGCTGATCGACGCCAAGACGATGACCAACCTCACCGAGGAGCGCATCGACAAGCTCAGCGCGGTCGACTTCTCCGAGCTGCCGCTGAAGGACGCGATGGTCATCAAGCAGGGCAGCGGCGCCCGCAAGCTGGCGGTGTTCGCCGATCCCAACTGCGGCTACTGCAAGCGCTTCGAGCGCGACCTGCAGTCCATCAAGGACGTCACGATCTACACCTTCATCATCCCCATCTTGGGCCCGGACTCGAACGCCAAGACGCGCGACATCTGGTGCACCAAGGATGCCGCCAAGACCTGGCGCGCGTGGATGCTGGACGGCGCGCTGCCGCCCAAGAGCATGGACCCGAAGTGCGACATGGCCGCGATCGAGCGCAACCTCGCGTTCGCGCGCAAGTACCGCGTCAACGGCACGCCGGCCGTGTTCTTCGAGGACGGCACGCGCAAGCCCGGCGCACTGCCCGCAGCGGCGATCGAGAAGCTGCTGGTGGCGGCGGCGAAGAAGGGCTGACGGCCGGCGTGCCGGCCTGCCGGGCGGCACGCGGCGACAATCCGCGGCTATGAATGCCGTGCCTGCCTCGCCGTCCGCCACACCGTCCCGCCTCCCGCCGCGCTGGGCCCTGCAGCTCGGCTACGCCGGCCTCCTGCCCTTCGTGGGCGGCGCCGCGCTCGTCTGGCTGGTCTGGCCCGAGGCGCACCCGTACACCACGCTGGCGCTGTCGGCCTATGCCGCGGTGATCGTGTCGTTCCTCGGCGGCATCCACTGGGGCATCGCGATGCGCGAGCCTGCGCCGCCGGTGGCGCTGTTCGCGTGGGGCGTCGTGCCCTCGCTGGTGGCCTGGGTCGCGGTGATGATGCCGGCCAGCGCCGGGCTCGTGATCCACGGCCTGATGCTGCTGGTGTGCTATGCGGTCGACCGGCGCATCTATCCGCAGCACGGCCTGGCGGCGTGGCTGACGCTGCGCTTCCGGCTCAGCACGGTGGCGGCGCTGAGCTGCTTCCTGGGCGCCGCGGGCACCTGAGCATGGTGGCCTACCGCGTCGAGGTCGAGGACGCCCGCGCGCACCTGTTCCGCGTCACGCTGACGCTGCCACGGCCGGCGGCGCAGCAGGTGCTGGCGCTGCCGGCGTGGATCCCCGGCAGCTACATGGTGCGCGACTTCGCCCGCCACCTGTCGCACCTCGAAGCGCGCCAGGGCCGTCGGCCGGTGCCGCTGGAGCAGCGCGACAAGACCACCTGGGTCGCGCACTGCAGCGGCACGGCCGCGCTGGTGCTGTCGTACCGGGTCTATGCCTTCGACAGCTCGGTGCGCGGCGCCTTCCTCGACGCCGAGCGCGGCTTCTTCAACGGCAGCAGCCTGTTCCTGCGCGCTGCCGGGCGCGACGCCGAGCCGCAGCGGCTGGCGCTGGGGACGCTGCCGCGCGGCTGGCAGGTGGCCACCGCGATGGCGGGCGACGGCCCGCGGCGCTTCGTGGCGGCCGACTATGCCGAGCTGATCGACCACCCGTTCACGCTGGGCCGCTGCTGGCGCGGCACGTTCACGGCCGGCGGCGTGCCGCATGAGATGGTCGTCACCGGCGCCTGGCCGTCGTTCGACGGCGACCGGCTGCTGGCCGACACGCGCCGGCTGTGCGCGGCGCAGATCCGCTTCTGGCACGGTCGCGGCAAGCCGCCCTTCGACCGCTACGTGTTCCACCTGCACGTCTCGGACGGCGGCTCCGGCGGGCTGGAGCACCGCGCCAGCACCGCGCTGGGCGCCACCCGCGCCGAGCTGCCGCGGCGCGGCGAGAGCACGGCCAGCGACGCCACCGTCGGCCTGCTCGGGCTGGTCAGCCACGAGTACTTCCACACCTGGAACGTCAAGCGCCTGCGCCCGCGCGACATGGAGCCGCCCGACCTCGCGCGCGAGCACCACAGCACGCTGCTGTGGTTCTTCGAGGGCTTCACGTCGTACTACGACGACCTGTTCCTGCTGCGCGCCGGCCTGGTCGACCGCGGCCAGTACCTGCGCCTGCTGGCGCGGCCGATCCAGACCGTGCTGGGCACGCCGGGGCGGCACGCGCAGAGTGTGGCCGAGGCCAGCTTCGACGCCTGGACGCGCTACTACCGCCAGGACGAGAACACGCCCAACGCCACCGTCAGCTACTACGCCAAGGGCGCGCTGGTGGCGCTGCTGTGCGACCTGTGGCTGCGCACGCACGCCGGCCAGACGCTGGACACGCTGATGCAGCGGCTGTGGCAGCGCAGCCGCGGCGGCCCGATCGGTGAGGACGACATCCTCACCACGGCCGCGGCGCTGGGCGGTGCGGGCCTGCGCACGGCGCTGCAGGGCTGGGTGCACGGCCGCGGCGAGCTGCCGCTGGCCGCGGCGCTGGCGCCGCTGGGCGTGGTGCTGCGCGAAGAGGCGCCGTCGCTGGCGGCCACGCTGGGCCTGAAGCTCGCCGAGGGTGCGCTCAGCGGCGTGCAGGTGCGCCAGGTGCTGCGCGGCGGCGCCGCGGAAGCGGCGGGCCTGAGCCCCGGCGACGAACTGCTGGCGGTGGACGGCTGGCGCCTGCGCCGCCTGGACGACGCGCGCCAGTGGCTGCGGCCCGGCGCCGCGTTCGACCTGCTGATGGCGCGCGACCAGCGTGTGGCCACGCTGCGTGTCGTGCCGCCCGCCCGCCCGCTGGCACCGGCCGTCACGCTGGCGGCCGACGACACGGCGGCCCCTGCCGCGCTGGCCCTGCGCCGCGCATGGCTGGGCGGCTGACACCCGGCCCGCGCCAGCGGCGCAGCGCGCTGGCGCTGCCGCTGCTGGTGGTGCTGGTCACCGCCGTGCACCTGTGGCTGGCCGACGGCGCGCTGCAGGCGCAGATGGGCTGGGGAGCGGCGCAGGGGCGCGACCAGCGGCCACCGCGCATCGAGGTGGCGCTGGTGCGCCGGCTGCAGCAGACGGCTCCGCCGCCGCCGGCACCGATGGCTCCGCTGCCGCGCGCCGCCGCGCCGCTGCTGGCGCCGTTCGCGCTGGCCGCGTCGGCGCCGGCGCTGGCAGACCTGCCGGCCCCCGCCCCCGAGCCTGTGGCGCAGCGCACCGAGGTGCCGCCGCCGCCCGCCGCGGAGCCGGAGCCCGCGCTCGCCGACAGCGCCGGCACGGCCGGTGCAGCCAGTGCGGCCAGTGCCGCCGTTGCAGCGGCGTCGGTGCCGGCGGCGGTGGCGGCCGTCGCCAGCCAGTGGCCGCCGTCCACGCGGCTGGACTACAGCCTCACCGGCAACTACCGCGGGCCGATCGAAGGCCAGGCGCAGGTGCACTGGCTGCTGCAGGGCACGCGCTACCAGGTGCACCTGGACGTCAGCGTCGGCCCGCCGTTTGCGCCGCTGCTGCAGCGCCGGCACGGCAGCACCGGCGAGCTCACCGAGCGCGGCCTGCAGCCGAGCCGGTACGACGAGGAGTTCCAGGTCGTCTTCCGCGACCCGCGCCGGCTCACGCTGCACCTGGACGCCGACACGGTGCGCTTCCCGAACGGCCGCAGCGCGCCGCGGCCGCCGGGGCTGCAGGACAGTGCGAGCCAGTTCGTGCAGCTGGTGTGGCTGTTCACGACGCAGCCCGGGCTGCTGTCGCCCGGGCGCAGCATCGACATCCCGCTGGCGCTGCCGCGCTACATCGAGACCTGGACCTACGACGTGCTGGCCGCCGAGACCCTGGCCACGCCGGCCGGCGCCATCGACACCGTGCACGTGAAGCCGCGCCGCGAGCCGCGCCCGGGCGTGGACCTGACGGCCGAAGTGTGGGTGGCACCCAGCCTGCAGTACCTGCCGGTGCGCATCCTGATCCGGCAGGACGCACAGACCTACGTCGACCTGCTGCTCAAGGAACTGCCGCTGCAGGCGGCCGCACCGGCACCTGCTGCATCGGCAGAGGCAGCGGCCGCCGCGTCTACAGCGCGCTGAAGCGCTCGCTGTACTCGGTGGCCTTCGCGCGGCCGCGCGTGTTGGCGATGGTCTGCGCCGCCAGCTCGATCATCGGCCGCAGCTCGTCGGCATTGGCGCTGCGCTCCATGCGCAAGGCCAGCGCCTCGCCCATCGGGCCCACCAGGTCGATGAGGTTGCGCACCGCCTCGCGCCGCAGCGCGAGGAAGCCGTCCGGCGCGGGCGCCGGGGCGGGCTTGGGCGGAGGCGGCGGCGCGGCGGCCTCGCGCTGCGGGCGCGGCGGTGCCGATTCCCCGGCCGCTTCGATGAAGCCCTGGTCCAGCAGCGTGGCCAGCGATTCGTCGGCCTGCTGGGCCAGCAGGCCGCGCAGCTCGTCGGCGTGGCGCTTGCCGTCCACGACGATCAGCGCTCCACGCAGACGGGGCGTCAGGCGGTGGGCGCGGGTCTCGATCTCGGCGACGCCCTTGGCGGTCTTGCGGTAGATGGTCGGCATGGGTCGGGCCGGAGATTACTGTGCAATGCACCGCCAAGGCTGCGAATTTGGGCCGCTTATAGTGCTTTCCATAGGCCGGATATCGACAGGAGGCAACATGGCTGAAGCTCTGGTTCTCACGGACGTGCGTGGCAGTGCCGACAGACGCACAGGTCTGATCACGCTGAACCGCCCGAAGCAGCTGAACGCGCTGAACGACGCGCTGATGGACGCACTGGGCGCGGCGCTGCGGGCCTTCGACGCCGACGACGGCATCGGCTGCATCGTCGTCACCGGCAGCGAGAAGGCCTTCGCGGCCGGCGCCGACATCGGCGGCATGGCGGGCTTCGGCTACATGGACGCCTTCAAGGGCAACTTCATCACGCGCAACTGGGAGACCGTGAAGGAGGTGCGCAAGCCCGTCATCGCCGCGGTCTCGGGCTTTGCGCTGGGTGGCGGCTGCGAGCTGGCGATGATGTGCGACTTCATCATCGCCGCCGACACCGCGAAGTTCGGCCAGCCCGAGATCAAGCTCGGCATCATCCCCGGGGCCGGCGGCACGCAGCGCCTGCCCCGTGCGGTGGGCAAGGCCAAGGCGATGGACATGGTGCTGACCGCGCGCATGATGGACGCCGCCGAAGCCGAGCGCTGCGGCCTGGTGTCGCGCGTGGTGCCGGCCGACAAGCTGCTGGACGAGGCGCTGGGCGCCGCCGACGCCATCAACGCGATGAGCGGGCCCAGCGTGATGATGGCCAAGGCCTGCGTCAACCGCGCCTTCGAAGGCAGCCTGGCCGACGGCGTGAGCTACGAGCGGCAGCTGTTCCACGCGCTGTTTGCAACGCTGGACCAGAAGGAAGGCATGGACGCCTTCGTCAACAAGCGCAGGCCGGTGTTCCAGCACCGCTGAAGCAGCGCACCCGCCCCAGCGTTGCCGATTTCGTCAACGCTGCGTTCCTGCACCGGCCCTTGGTCGACTCTGGGGTAAACCCTAGAGTTCAGCCCATGGACGACGCCGGTCTTGCATCCACCGACCTCCCGGTCCTCCCCGATCCCGGATGCAACAAGGAACACATCATGCGCAAGCTCCATCTGCTGACCTACCCCGCCATCGCGCTGCTCTCGCTGGCCGCGACCGGTGCCGCACTCGCCGACGACATCACCCCCGACGACACTGCCACGCAGGTGTTCGCCGAGACCAAGACCCGCGCCCAGGTGCAGGCCGAGCTGGCGGCGGCGCGGGCCGACGGCTCGATCAAGGCCTGGTCCATCGGCTACAACCCGCTGGCGATGGCGCGCTCGACGGCCACCCGCGCCGAAGTCAACGCCGCGCTGCGCGCCGACCGCGCTGCCGACCACGCCGCCACCTGGTACGGCGAGGACAGCGGTTCGTTCGCGCTCGGCCGCCTGCCGGCTCCGCGCGTGGCCGCGCCGGTGTACGCCGGCACGCTGCTGAAGACGGCGCAGTAAGGCCGGCCGCGCGGCGTCAGGGGGTCAGCCAGCGCCGGCCTCCGGCGTCGAAGCGCGCGCGCCGGTGGCCGTCGGCGTGCAGTTCCAGCCAGTCGACCGACACCACGCGCGCGGTCAGCACCGCGAAGTGCGCGCGGCTGCCGCGTTCGGGCCGCGGCGCGGCCAGCGGGCTGCCCGGCGGCAGCGGCGACAGGTAGTCGTGCGCCGCCGGCGTGAGCTGGATGCGCGCCCAGCGCGAGGCCAGCGCCAGCCCGTCGGTCCCGGCCTGCAGCTGCACGCGCAGCCGCAGCTGCCAGCCGAGCGCTTCCGACCACAGCACCAGCATGCCCTGCGGATGCGCCGCGATCTGCGCCAGCTTGGCGCTGCGCGCGTCGGTGTAGATCAGCAGGGTGCGCGTGGCGCTGTCGATCTCGCGCAGCACCACGCTGCGTGCGTCGGCTTCGTCGCCGTCGCGGGTGGCCAGCACCGCCACGCGCCACTGCGCGCTGGCGGCGCCCTTCACGCGCACCGCGTCTTCCAGCGCCTGCCAGACCGCGCCCTCGATCGCCGCCAGGTCGTCGAGGCGCGTGCCCATCGCAGGCTCAGGCTTCCCGGCGCAGCGCCGGGAACAGGATGACGTCGCGGATGCTCGGGCTGTCGGTGATCAGCATGATCAGCCGGTCGATGCCGATGCCGCAGCCGCCGGCCGGCGGCATGCCGTACTCCAGCGCGCGGATGAAGTCGGCGTCGAAGTACATCGCCTCCTCGTCGCCCGCGTCCTTGTTCGCCACCTGGGCCTGGAAGCGCGCCGCCTGGTCCTCGGCGTCGTTCAGCTCCGAGAAGCCGTTGGCGACCTCGCGCCCGGTGATGAAGAGCTCGAAGCGCTCGGTGATGGCCGGGTTGGTGTCGGAAGCGCGCGCCAGCGGGCTCACCTCGACCGGGTAGTCGATGATGAAGGTCGGCTGCCACAGCTGTTCTTCCACCACGGCCTCGAACAGGCCGAACTGCAGCTCGGGCAGCTTCCAGTGCGCCGGCGGCTCTTCGCCCAAGGCGCGCAGCCGCGCGTGCAGCACGGTGGCGTCGTCGGCTTCCAGCGGCGTGAGGCCGGCAATCTCGACCAGCGAATTGCGCACCGACAGCCGCCGGAACGGCTTGTCCAGGTCCACCGGCTTGCCCGCGTAGCTGATGGCCGCGCTGCCGGTGGCGGCCCGCGCGGCGTGGCGCAGCACCTGTTCGGTGAAGTCCATCAGCTCGTGGTGCGTCCAGTAGGCCGCGTAGAACTCCATCATCGTGAATTCCGGGTTGTGCCGGACGCTGATGCCTTCGTTGCGGAAGTTGCGGTTGATCTCGAACACGCGCTCGAAGCCGCCCACCAGCAGTCGCTTCAGGTAGAGCTCGGGTGCGATGCGCAGGAACATCTCCTGGTCCAGCGCGTTGTGGTGCGTGACGAACGGCTTGGCGTTGGCACCGCCCGGGATGGGGTGCAGCATCGGCGTCTCGACTTCCAGGAAGCCGTGCTCGACCATGAAGCCGCGGATCGAGCTCACCGCCTTGCTGCGCGCCACGAAGCGCGCGCGCGCGGCGTCGTCGGTGATGAGGTCGACGTAGCGCTGGCGGTACTTCTGTTCCTGGTCGGCCATGCCGTGGAACTTGTCGGGCAGCGGCCGCAGGCTCTTCGTCAGCATGCGCACCGAACCCGCCTTGATCGACAGCTCGCCGCTCTTGGTGCGGAACAGCGTGCCTTCGCAGCCGATGATGTCGCCCAGGTCCCAGTGCTTGAACGCGGCCAGCGCCTCGGCGCCCACGGCGTCCTGCGTGATGTAGAGCTGGATGCGGCCGGTGCCGTCCTGCAGCGTCGCGAAGCAGGCCTTGCCCATCACGCGCTTGAGCATCATGCGGCCGGCCACCACCGCGCGCACGCCCAGCGGCTCGAGCTCCTCGTTCGGCACCTGCCCGTGCTTGTGGTGCAGGTCGGCCGCGTGGTGCTGCGGCCGGAAATCGTTCGGAAAAGGCACGCCGGCAGCACGCAGGGCCTGCAGCTTCTCGCGCCGCTCGGTGATCAGTTGGTTGTCTTCGCTCATGTCAACTCGTTGAATCTGCTGCAATTTTAGGCGCAGCCGTAAAATCGCCCGCTGCATGAGAAACAGCCTGCCCATCGTGGACCGGCCGATCCGCTTCGCGCTGGTCGGCTGCGGTCGCATTGCCGCCAGCCACATCGAGGCCCTGCGCCAGCACCGCGAACGCGCGGAGCTCGTGGCCGTGTGCGACAACCGCCCCGAGGCGCTGGCCGCCGCCGTGGCGAAGACCGGCGCCCCGGGCTTCGCGTCGCTCGACAGCCTGCTGGCAGCCAGCGACGCCGACATCGTCACGCTCGCCACGCCCAGCGGCCTGCACCCGCGCCAGGCCATGCGCGCCGCGGCCGCCGGCTTCCACGTGCTGACCGAAAAGCCGATGGCGACCAAGTGGGACGAAGGCATGCAGATGGTGCGCGCCTGCCGCGACGCCGGCGTCAAGCTCTTCGTCGTGAAGCAGAACCGCCTGAACCCGACGCTGCAGCGGCTGAAGGCGGCCATCGACGGCGGGCGCTTCGGCCGCATCGTCATGGTCACGGTCAACGTCTTCTGGACGCGGCCGCAGAGCTACTACGACGACGCCCCCTGGCGCGGCCGCTGGGACCTGGACGGCGGCGCCTTCCTGAACCAGGCCAGCCACTACGTCGACATGGTCGACTGGCTGGTGGGCCCGGTCGACAACGTGCATGCCTACACCGCCACGCTGGCGCGCGACATCGAGGCCGAGGACACCGGCGTGATGGGCCTGCGCCTGCGCAAGGGCGGCCTGGCCAGCATCAACGTGACGATGCTCACGCACGGCAAGAACTTCGAGGGCAGCATCACGCTCCTGGGCGAACGCGGCACGGTGCGCATCGGCGGCGTGGCCGTGAACCAGATCCAGCACTGGGAGTTCGACGAAGCCCGCCCCGAGGACGCCGACGTGCAGTCCGCCAGCTACGGCACGGCCTCGGTCTACGGCCCGGGCCACCCGCTGTACTACGACAACGTCATCGGCACGCTGCGCGGCGAACGCCACGCCGAGGTCGACGGCTACGAGGGCCTGCGCTCGCTGGAAGTGGTGCTGGCGGCCTACCGCAGCGCGCGCGACGGCGTGCGCGTGGGCCTGCCGCTGGTGTTCTGATGAACGTGAGCCCCCAAGCTTGCGGCTTTGCCGCTGCGCTGCCGCCCGGGGTGGCGCATGCCGCCCTTGGGGCGGCCCGGCGGGCGGCATGACCGTCGTCGTCCACCCCAGCGCCATCGTCGACGAGGGCGCCACGCTCGGCGACGGCACGCGCGTGTGGCACTTCGTGCACGTGAGCCCGGGCGCGCGCATCGGCGCCGGCTGCTCGCTGGGGCAGGGCGTGTACGTGGGCAACGACGTCGTCATCGGCGACAACGTGAAGATCCAGAACAACGTCAGCGTCTACGACGCCGTGACGCTGGAAGACGACGTGTTCTGCGGCCCGAGCATGGTCTTCACCAACGTCCACAACCCGCGCTCGGCCGTGCCGCGCAAGGCCGAGTACCGGCGCACGCTGGTGCGGCGTGGCGCCACGCTGGGCGCCAACTGCACCATCGTCTGCGGCACCACCATCGGCGCGCACGCCTTCGTCGGCGCCGGCGCGGTGGTCAGCCGCGACGTGCCGGCCTATGCGCTGGTGGTCGGCGTGCCCGCGCGCCGCATCGGCTGGATGAGCCGCCACGGCGAACGCCTGCCCCTGCCGGCCAGCGGCACGGGCGAAGCCGCCTGCCCGGCCACCGGCGAACGCTACCGCCTCGACGGCGACACGCTCACCCCATGCAATTCACCGACCTGAAAACGCAGTACGCGGCGCTCAAGCCCAGCATCGACGCGCGCATCCAGCGCGTGCTCGACCACGGCCAGTACATCATGGGCCCCGAGGTCCAGGAACTCGAGCAGGCGCTGGCCGCCTTCACCGGCAGCCGCCACTGCATCACGGTGGCCAGCGGCACCGAGGCGCTGCTGATCGCGCTGATGGCACTCGACCTGGCGCCCGGCGACGAGGTCATCACCACCCCCTTCACTTTCGCCGCCACCGCCGAAACCATCGTGCTGGCGGGCGCGAAGCCGGTGTTCGTCGACGTCGAGCCCGACACCTGCAACATCGACGTGGCGTCGATCGAAGCCCGCATCACGCCGAAGACGCGCGCGATCATGCCGGTCAGCCTGTACGGCCAGGTGGCCGACATGGCCGAGATCAACGCCATCGCCGCACGCCACGGCCTGGCCGTGATCGAAGACGCCGCGCAGAGCTTCGGCGCGCTGTACCAGGGCCGGCGCAGCGGCGCGCTGTCGACCTTCGGCGCCACCAGCTTCTTCCCGAGCAAGCCGCTGGGCTGCTACGGCGACGGCGGCGCGCTGTTCACCGACGACGACCGCCTCGCGCAGGCCGCGCGCGAGATCCGCGTGCACGGCCAGAGCGCGCGCTACACGCACACGCGGCTGGGCGTGGGCGGCCGCATGGACACGCTGCAGTGCGCGGTGGTGCTGGGCAAGCTGGAACGCTTCGGCTGGGAACTGGAGCGCCGCGCCGCATTGGGCGCGCGCTACCAGGCGCTGTTGCAGGGCGTGGAACAGGTGGTGGTGCGGCCCGACCGCAACTCGGTCTTCGCGCAGTTCACGGTGATGGTGGACGACCGCGCCGCGGTGCAGAAGGCGCTGCAGGCCGCCGGCGTGCCCACGGCCGTGCACTACCCGAAGCCGCTGCACCACCAGCCGGCCTACGCCGCGCACTGCTGCCCCGACTGCTGCCCGGTCAGCGCCCGGCTCGCGCAGCGCGTGCTGAGCCTGCCGATGAGCGCCGACCTGTCCGAGGCCGACCAGGACCGCGTGGTCGCCGCGCTGCGCGCCGCCGTGGCCACGGCAGGGCAGTGAGCCACCGCGACTGCCCGGTCTGCGGCGCCGGCGGGCCGACGCTGCTGTTCCCGAAGGACGGGCACCCGATGGTGGCCTGCCGCGCCTGCGGCTGCGTCTACGTCGGCGACGACCCGGCCGCGATCGACTTCGACGCGCTCTACGGCGAGGCCTACTACACCGGCGGCAGCGACGCCGTCTTCGCCGACTACGTGGGCCAGGAGGCGGCGCGCCGCGCCCACGCACGCCGCAAGCTGGCGGTGCTGCGCACGCTGCCGCCGCGCATCGCGCGCAGCGGGCGGCTGCTCGACGTGGGCTGCGCCGCCGGCTTCTTCCTCGCCGAGGCGCGTGCGCACTACGCCGTGCAGGGCGTGGAACTGTCGACCTGGAGCTCGGCCTACGCGCGCGACCGGCTCGGACTGCCGGTTGCCACCGGCACGCTGCAGGACGCGCGGCTGCCGGCCGACCACTACGACGTCGTCACGCTGTGGGACGTGATCGAGCACGTGCCCGAGCCCGTGCCGCTGCTGGCCGAGGCCGCGCGCGTGCTGAAGCCCGGCGGCCGGCTGGTGCTGACCACGGGCGACTGGGGCAGCGCCTACGCGCAGCGCCAGGGCGCCGACTGGCACCTGATGACGCCGCCCTGGCACCTGACGATGTTCAGCCGCGCCACGCTGCAGCAGGCCGCCGCTCGCGCTGGCCTGCAGGTGGTGGGCTGGCGCAGCGAAGGCGTGGCCGGCGACGGCCCGCTGTGGCGCAACAAGGTCGCGCTGCTGGCCACGCGCATGCTGGGCTGGGGCGACATCGTGCGGCTGACGCTGACCAAGGCATGAGCGCCGCCGCCGGCGTCGTGCGCGGCACGGCGATCAACCTGGCGACGCGGCTGCTGTCGGTGGCGCTGGTGCTGGCCATCACCGCCATCACGGCGCGGCTGGGCACGGCGCAGCAGGGCGCGTTCGCGCTGTTCACCAGCATCGAGGGCGTGCTGCTGGCGCTGCTGTCGGGCTTCGGCGTCGCGCTGGCGCGGCGTGTCTCGCACCACGGCGAGCAGCCACGCGCGCTGCTGGGCGCCACGGTGCTGGCCTGCATGGGGCTGGGCGGGCTGGCGTCGCTGGGGTTGTGGGCCGTGTCGGCGTCCGGGCCGCCCGCCTACGCCGCGCTGTGGCTGCTGGCGCTGGCTGCGCCGCTGCTGCTGCTGGCACCCAACGTCGCCGGCCTGTGGCTGGGCGAAGGCCGCATGGCGCCGATGGCCGCGGTGTCGCTGGCGCCGCCGCTGCTGACGCTGCTGGGGCTGGGCGCGGTGCTGCTGCTGCAGACCGCGACGCTGCCGAGCGTGCAGCCTGTGCTGGGCGCCTGGGTCGCGGCCAAGGTGCTGGTGGGCGTGGCCGTGCTGCTGCTGGTGTGGCGCGCGGGGCGGCTGGCGGCACCGGACTTCCGAGCCCTGCGCGGCGAGCTGCCCTTCATCGCCACCATCGGCCTGACCAACCTGATCGGCCTGCTGAACTACCGCGTCGGGCTGTTCGTGATCGAGCGGCTGCTCGGGCTGTCGGCCACCGGCGTGTACTCGATCGCGGTCGTGGTGGCCGAACTGCTGTGGTTCGTCTCGGGCTCGCTGACGCAGGCGGTCTACGGCCGCATCGGCACGCCCGACCGCGCGCGGGCGGCCGACACCACGGTGCGCGTGGTGCACCTGAGCCTGGTGGCGCTGCTGCTGGTGGCGCCGCTGCTGGCGGCGGCCGCGGTGCTGCTGATCCCGCCGCTGCTGGGCGAGGCCTACCGCGACAGCCTGCCGCTGCTGGCCTTCCTGCTGCCCGGTGCGCTGGTGTTCGGCGGCGCCTCGGCGCTGTCGGCCTACTTCACCAACCACGCCGGCCTGCCGCGGGTGCCGGCGCAGGTGGCGGCGCTGTCGCTGGCGCTCAACGCCGGCCTGGCGCTGCTGCTGGTGCCGAGGCTGGGCATGGCCGGCGCGGCGCTGGCGGCCTCGCTGGCCTATGCCGCATCGGTGGGGGTGCTGGCCTGGCGCTTCGCGCGCCACGCCGGCCTGCCGCTGGGCCGCGTGCTGCTGCCGGGCGCGCAGCTGGGCCGCGACCTACTAGCATTGCGCCGCGGAGGTCGGGTCTGATGCGGGCGTGGTGGCGGCAGCAGTTGCAGGGGTGGTGGCGGCGCCTGTTCGGGCCGCGCATGCTGTACGGCTGGCAGCGCGCCGACGGCACCTGGCTCGCGCACACGCGCATCAGCAGCGCCACGCACGTGGAGCACCCGGCGGGGCTGGACATCGGCGACCACGTCTACATCGGCCCCTACAACTTCGTCGACGCCTCGGGCGGCCTGGCCATCGGCGAAGGCTGCCAGATCACCACGCACTGCGCGCTGCTCACGCACTCCAGCCACCAGGCGCTGCGCCTGGCGGGCCGGCGCTACTGGGGCCACGGCCGGCCGCCGGGCTACCGCCGCGCCAGCACGCAGATCGGCGCCTACACCTTCATCGGCCCGCACGTCGTGGTGGCGCCGGGCAGCCGCATCGGCCGCGGCGTGCTGGTGCGCGCCTACAGCTACGTCGACGGCGAGGTGCCCGACTTCGCCATCGTCGCCGGCCAGCCGGCGCAGGTGATCGGCGACACCCGCGACGCCGACCGCGCCTGGCTCGACGCGCACCCGGCGGAGCGCGCCGACTACGACGCCTGGGCGCGCTGAGGTGGGCACAGCTTCAGCGAAGCCCGCGCCGCTGCGCTACGTGCTGCTGGGCGACGGCGACAGCCCGCACCTGCTGAAGTGGGCGCGTGCGCTGGCGCAGCAGCCGGGCATCGAGCTGTGGGCCGCGTCGAGCCGCGGCTTCCTGACCGGCTTCGACACCGTGCTGCCGGCGGCCCGCCGGCTGGCGCTGGGCACGCGGCCCGACGCGGCTGGCGGCAACGTCGCGCTGCTGCGCCACCTGCCGCGGCTGGCACGCTGGCTGCGGCAGGTGGACGCGCACTGGATCCACGCCCACTACCTCAGCTCGCACGGCACGCTGGCCTGGCTGGCCCAGCGGCTGTACGGCGTGCGCGGGCGCCTGGTGGGCTCGGCCTGGGGCAGCGACATCCTGGTCACGCCGCAGCGCAGTGCGCTGCTGCGCCACACCACGCGGCGCGTGCTGAAGGCCTGCGCGCTGACCACCAGCGACTCGCAGGTGATGGCCGCGCGCATGCACGCGCTGGGCGCGGGCGAGGTGCTGGTGTTTCCGTTCGGGCTGGAGGCGATGCCGCCGGCGCCGCCGGCCAAGGACGACGGGCTGTTCTTCGCCAACCGCGGCCTCGAACCGCTGTACGCGCCGCAGCGCGTGCTGCAGGTCTTCGACGCGCTGGCGTGGCCGGGCAAGCGGCTCGTGGTGGCCAACGACGGCAGCCAGCGCGCCGCGCTGCAGGCCGCGGCGCCGGCCGGCGTGCAGTTCGTCGGCCGGCTCGACGCCGCCACGCAGGCCACGCACTACGCCGCCGCGCGCTGGTACCTCAGCCTGCCCACCAGCGACTCGGTCGCGGTCTCGGTGCTGGAGGCGATGGCGCAGGGCTGCATCCCGATCCTGTCGGACCTGCCGGCCAACCGCGAACTGGTGCGCGACGGCGAGAACGGCATCGTGCTGCGCGACGGCGAGGCGCTCACCGCGGCCCGCCTGCAGCCGCTGCTGGCGCGGGCCGAGGCCGTGGCCGCGGACAATCGGGCCTGGGTGCAAGCCCACGCGCTGTTCGCGCCCTGCGTGCAGCGTTTCGTCGACCGCCTGCGCGCGCTGTGAACATCCTCTACATCAACCACTACGCCGGCGGCCCGGCGCTGGGCATGGAGTACCGGCCCTACTACCTGGCGCGCGAATGGGTGCGGGCCGGCCACCGGGTGCAGATGCTCGCGGCCGACTTCTCGCACGTGCGGGCCAAGCAGCCGCCCGCCGGCGACAGCGTGCACGACGGCATCGCCTACCGCTTCTACGCCACGCCGCCGTACCAGGGCAACGGCCTGGGCCGCGTGCAGAACATCTGGGCCTTTCTGCGCGCGGCGTGGCGCGACACGCCGCGGCTGGTGCGCACGTTCCGGCCCGACGTGGTGATCGCCTCCAGCACCTACCCGATGGACATCTGGGTCGCGCGCCGCATCGCCCGCCGCGCCGGCGCGCGGCTGGTCTACGAGGTGCACGACCTGTGGCCGCTGAGCCCGATCGAGCTCTCGGGCATGTCGCGCCGCCACCCCTTCATCGTGCTCGTGCAGGCGGCCGAGGACGCGGCCTACCGGCACGCCGACCACGTGGTCTCGATGCTGCCCAAGGTGCACGCCTACATGGCCTCGCGCGGGCTCGACCTGAAGAAGCTGGCCATCGTGCCCAACGGCATCACGCTCGACGAGTGGCAAGGCAGCCCCGAGCCGCTGCGGGCCGACGTGGAGGCAGCGCTGCAGGCCGCGCGCGCGGCCGGCGCCACCGTGGTGGGCTACGCCGGCTCGATGGGGCTGCCGAATGCGCTGGACACCCTGCTCGACGCCGCCCGGCTGCTGCGCGGCACGCCGCTGCACTGCGTGCTGGTGGGCAGCGGCCACGAGCAGGCGCGGCTGGTGCAGCGCGTGGCCGACGAGGGGCTGGCCAACGTGCAGTTCCTGCCGCCGATCCCGAAGGCGCAGATCCCCGGCTTCCTGGCGCAGGTGGACATCGCCTACATCGGCTGGCAGCGTGTGCCGATCTACCGCTTCGGCATCGCGCCGAACAAGCTGATGGACTACATGATGGCCGGCTGCGCCGTGCTGCATGCCGTGGAGGCCGGCAACGACCCGGTGGCCGAGGCCGGCTGCGGCCTCACGGTGGCGCCGCAGGATCCGCAGGCCACCGCCGACGGCCTGCGCCGGCTGGCCGCGCTGCCGGCGGCCGAACGCCGCGCGATGGGCGAGCGCGGCCGTGCCTTCGTGCTGGCGCACCACACCTACCCGGTGCTGGCGCAGCGTTTCCTGGACGCGCTGCAATGAACGACGAACCGCGCGCGGTGGCCGAGCGCTATGCACGCCGCGCAGCGGAAGGCGTGGCCGACCGCTACAGCCCGCTGCGACCCGAGGTCTGGCAGACCCTGCACGAGCGCCAGCGTGCGCTGCTGCGCGGCCTGGCAGCGCAGGGCTTCACCGACCTGTCGGCGCTGCGCCTGGCCGAGGTGGGCTGCGGCAGCGGCGGCAACCTGCTGGAGCTGCTGCGGCTGGGCTTCGCGCCGCAGCACCTGACCGGCCTGGAACTGCTGCCCGAACGCCACGCGCAGGCCCGCCACGTGCTGCCGGCGGCCACCACGCTGTGGCTGGGCGACGCCACCGCCGCGCCGGCGTCGGTGGTGGCGCCCGGCAGCCAGCAGCTCGTGCTGCAGTCCACCGTGTTCAGCTCGTTGCTCGACGACGCCTTCCAGCAGCGCCTGGCCGACGCGATGTGGTCGTGGCTGGCGCCGGGCGGCGCCGTGCTCTGGTACGACTTCACCGTCGACAACCCGCGCAACCCCGACGTGCGCGGCGTGCCGCTGGCGCGCGTGCGGCAGCTGTTCCCGCAGGCCCGCGTGCAGGCCACGCGCGTGACGCTGGCGCCGCCGCTGGCGCGCGTGGTCTGCCGCTGGCACCCGGCGCTGTACCGCGTGTTCAACAGCGTGCCGCTGCTGCGCACGCACGTGCTGGCCTGGCTGCACAAGGGCTGAGCCGGGGCGTGCCGACCCAGCCCCGATAATTCGCCATGCCCCAAGAGTTCCTGCCATTCGCGCTGCCCGAGATCGGCGACGCCGAGATCGCCGAGGTCGTGGACACGCTGAAGTCCGGCTGGGTCACGACCGGTCCCAAGACCAAGCGCTTCGAAGAGGACTTCACGGCCTTCCTGGGCGACCCGGCCCTGGCGTCGCTGGCCGTCAACTCGGCCACCGCCGGGCTGCACCTGGCGCTGGAGGCGCTGGGCATCGGCCCCGGCGACGAGGTCATCACCACCACGCACACCTTCACCGCCACCGCCGAGGTGGTGCGCTACCTGGGCGCCGACGTGAAGCTGGTCGACATCGACCCGGCCACGCTGAACATCGACCCCGCGGCGGTGGAAGCCGCGATCACGCCGCGCACCAAGGCCCTGATGCCGGTGCACTACGCCGGGCTCGCGGCCGACATGCCGGCGCTGCTGGACATCGCGCGCCGCCACGGCCTGAAGGTGGTGGAAGACGCGGCGCACGCGCTGCCCACCACCTGCGGCGGGCAGCTCGTGGGCACGCTGGGCAGCGACGCCACGGTGTTCAGCTTCTACGCCAACAAGACCATCACCACCGGCGAAGGCGGCATGCTGGTCACGCGCGACCCCGAGCTCGCGCGCCGCGCGCGCGTGATGCGGCTGCACGGCATGAGCCGCGACGCCTTCGACCGCTTCACCGCCAAGGTGCCGAGCTGGTACTACGAGATCGTGGCACCGGGCTTCAAGTACAACCTGACCGACATCGCCGCGGCGCTGGGCATCCACCAGCTGCGGCGCGCGCGCGCCTTCCAGCAGCGGCGCGTGCAGCTCGCGGCGCTGTACGACGAGGCCCTGCGCGGCCTGCCGGTGCTGCTGCCGCCGCGGCCCGCAGCCGGCGACCTGCACGCCTGGCACCTGTACGTGCTGCGCCTGGCCGACGGTGCGCCGATCGCGCGCGACCGGCTGATCGAGGCCCTGTACGCCGACGGCATCGGCTGCAGCGTGCACTACATCCCGCTGCACCTGCAGCCCTACTGGCGCGACCGCTACGGCCTGCAGCCGGCGCAGTTCCCGCACAGCCAGCACGCCTTCGCGCACATGCTGAGCCTGCCGCTGTACACGCGCATGACCGACGCCGACGTGCTGCGCGTGGCGGCTTCGGTGCGCCGTGCGCTGGGCGGCTGAGACCCGCTGCGAAAGGGTATGGCCAAGCGCCTGTTCGACGTGCTCGTGTCCGCCGCCGCCTTGCTGCTGCTGTCGCCGCTGCTGCTGCTGGTGGCGCTGGCGGTGAAGCTCGACTCGCCGGGCCCGGTGTTCTTCCGCCAGCAGCGCGTGGGCCGGCACGGCGTGCCCTTCTCGATCCACAAGTTCCGCACCATGCAGCACGGCGCCGGCGGCCTGCCGCTGACGGTGGGCGCCGACACGCGCATCACGCGCGTGGGCGGCTTCCTGCGCCGCACGCGCATCGACGAGCTGCCGCAGTTCATCGACGTGCTGCAGGGCACGATGAGCGTCGTCGGCCCGCGCCCCGAGGTGCCGCGCTACGTGGCGCACTACCCGCCGGCGCTGCGCGCACGCGCGCTGGCGGTGCGGCCCGGCATCACCGACCCGGCCTCGCTGGCCTACATCGACGAGGCCGGGCAACTGGCCCGTGCCGCCGACCCCGAACGGGCGTACATCGAGGTCATCCTGCCGGCCAAGCTGGCGCTGGCCGCCGACTACGCCGAGCGCGCCACGCTGTGGACCGACACCGTGGTGCTGTGGCGCACGGTGCGGCGCCTGCTGGGGCAGGGCCGGCCGCCACGGCAGGGCGGGCATGGCGGGCACGCATGAGGAGCGGGCCGTGACCGCGCCCGCAGCACCGACGCCCTGGCACCGCCTGGACCTGGCGCTGGCACGGCTGCGTCCGTACCGAGAGCCGCTGTCGCTGCTGGCGGACGCGCTGGTGATTGCCGCCTGCTGGAACATCACCTACCTGTTCCGCCTGGGCTTCGAGCGCTGGATCAGCGCGCGCCCGTCCTACGACGGCTGGGTGCTGGCCGGCGTGGTGGCCGCGTACCTGGTGGCGTTCGTCGCGTTCAAGGTGCCGCAGAGCATGTGGCGCTTCAGCGGCTTCGGCGAGGTGCAGCGCCTCACCGCCGCCTGCGCGCTGGCCGGCGTGGCGGCCGCGGCCGTGGTGATGGGGCTGGGCCTGAGCAAGGTGCCGCGGGCGGTGCTGGCGCTGCACCCGGTGGTGGCGCTGATGGGCGTGTGCGTGGTGCGCATCGCCTACCGCATGCTGTACGAACACGCGCGGCGCCGCATCACCGGCAGCGAACGCGAGATCCGCCGCGCCATCGTGATGGGCGCCGGTGCCGCGGCACGGCTGCTGCTGGCCGGCATCCACGAGCAGGGCTGGGTCGTGCTGGGCCTGCTCGACGACGACCCGGCCAAGCGCCGCGCGCGCATCGGCGGCGTGCCGGTGCTGGGGCCGCTGGACGCCGTGCGCGACAAGGCCGTGCGCGGCGCCGCCACGCACATCGTCGTGGCCCTGCCGGGCGCCAGCGCCGGCCAGCGCAGGCGCGCGCTGGAGCTGGCCGCCGGCACCGGCCTGCCGGTGGTGACCGTGCCGACCGTGGACGAGCTGCGCACCGGCAAGAGCCGCATCGAACGCCTGCGCGAGATCGAGCCCGAGGACCTGCTGGGCCGCGAACCCGTGCAGCTGGACGAGGCCGGCATCGGCACCATCCTGGCCGGCAAGACGGTGCTGATCACCGGCGCCGGCGGCAGCATCGGCAGCGAGCTGTGCCGCCAGGTGGCGCGCTACGCGCCGGCGCGGCTGGTGCTGCTGGAGCTGAGCGAGTTCAACCTCTACAGCATCGAGCAGGAACTGACCGAGGCGCACCCGGCGCTGGCGCTGGTGCGGCTGATCGGCGACGTGAAGGACCTGCCGCAGCTGCAGGCGATCTTCCAGCGCTGGCGGCCGGCGGTCGTCTTCCACGCCGCGGCCTACAAGCACGTGCCGCTGATGGAAGAGCACAACGCGGCGGCGGCGCTGCGCAACAACACGCTGGGCACGCACCACGCGGCGCTGGCGGCGGCCGCGTGCGGTGCAGAACGCTTCGTGCTGATCAGCACCGACAAGGCCGTGAACCCGACCAACGTGATGGGCGCCAGCAAGCGCGCCGCCGAGATGGTGCTGTCGGCATTGGCGCCGCAGCACCCGGGCACGAAGTTCATGGCCGTGCGCTTCGGCAACGTGCTGGGCAGCAGCGGCAGCGTGATCCCGAAGTTCAAGGAACAGATCGCGCGCGGCGGCCCGGTGACGGTGACGCACCCGGACATCATCCGGTACTTCATGACCATCCCCGAGGCCGCGCGGCTGGTGCTGCAGGCCGCGGCCATCGGCCAGACCGGGCAGGTGCTGGTGCTGGACATGGGCGAGCCGGTGCGCATCGTCGACCTGGCGCGGCAGCTGATCCTGCTGGCCGGGCACACGCCGGACGAGATCCCGATCGCCTTCACCGGCCTGCGTGCGGGCGAGAAGCTGTACGAGGAACTGCTGGCCGACGCCGACGACACGTTGCCGACCACCGTGCCGCAGCTGCGCATCGCGCGGCTGGGCCGCGGCGACGCCGACGCGCTGGCCTGGCTGCACGAGACGCTGCCGGCGCTGCAGGCCGCGGCCGAGCGTGGCGAGACCGTGGCCGACGCCACCGTGCGCCAGCGGCTGCAGGCGCTGGTGCCGGAGTTCCGGCCCGGGCCGGCACGGTGAGCCGCGCCGTGCGCCTGCCGCTGCCGTTGCCGCTGTTCATCAACGGCAAGTACACCGCGCAGCGCACGACCGGGGTGCAGCGCGTGGCCGCGCGCCTGGTGCTGGCACTGGACGCGCTGCTGGTCGAGGACCCGGCTGCCGCGCAGGCGCTGGGCCCGGTGACGCTGCTGTGCCCGCCGCAGGGCGTGCCGCCCGCGCTGCGGCACATCCGGGCCCGCACGGTGGGCGTCGTCGCCCTGCCGCTGCACCTGTGGGAGCAGGCCGTGCTGCCCTGGGCCGCGCGCGGCGGCCGGCTGCTCAGTCTGGCCGGTGCCGCGCCGTACTGGGCGCGCCGGCCCGCGGCGCTGCTGCACGACGCCGCGGTGTGGGACCACCCCGAGGCCTACACGCCCGCCTTCGTGCGCTGGTACCGGCTGCTGTTCGCGCGCCAGGCGCGTGTGGCGCAGCCGCTGCTGACGGTGTCGGCCTTCTCCCAGCAGCGCCTGGCGGCCTGCCTGGGGCTGCCGCCGCAGCGGCTGCAGGTGCTGCACAACGGGGCCGACCACCTGGCCGCGGTCGCGCCCGACGACACGCTGCTGCGCCAGCACGGCCTGCAGCCGGGCGGCTTCCTGCTGGCGGTGGCCAACGCGAATCCGACGAAGAACCTCGAGGCGCTGGTGCGCGCCCACGCTGCGCTGCCGGCGCGGCTGGCGCTGCCGCTGGTGATCGTCGGCGGGCACAACCCGCGGGTCTTCCGCGACGGCACCGGGGCAGCCGCGCCGGCCGCGGCCGCCCCGGTGCTGCGCGTCGGCGTGCAGGGCGACGCCGCGCTGAAGGCGCTGTACGGCGCCGCGGCCGCGCTGGTGTTTCCGTCCGTCTACGAAGGCTTCGGCCTGCCGCCGCTGGAGGCGATGGGCCAGGGCTGCCCGGTGCTGGCCGCGCGCGCGGCCTCGCTGCCCGAGGTGTGCGGCGACGCCGCGCTGTACTGCGACCCGGCCGACCCTGCCGACATGGCGCGCGCGCTGGTGCAACTGCTCGACGATCCCGCGCTGCGCCAGCGCCTGCGTGCGGCCGGGCCGGTGCAGGCCGCGCGCTACACCTGGTCGGCCAGCGCACGCGGGCTGCTGGCGGCGCTGCTGCCTGCAGGGCAGGCCGGTGACGGGAGCAGAGCGTGAAGGTGCTGCAGGTCAGCAAGTTCTACCCGCCGCACCACGGCGGCATCGAGGCCGTGGCGCGCGACCTCAGCGCCGGCCTGGTCGCGCGCGGCGTGGCCGTCGAGGTGCTGTGCGCCAACAAGCGCCTGCGCCATGCCGACGACGTCGACGCATCGGGCGTGCGCATCACGCGCGCAGCCTCGGCCGGTCTGCTGCTGTCCACGTCGATGGCGCCGGGCCTGCTGCCGCAGCTGCGCGCGCGCCGGCAGCAGGCCGACATCGTGCATGTGCACATGCCCGACCCGCTGGCGGCGCTGGCCGTCTGGTACGCGCGGCCCGCGGGGCGCGTGGTGCTGCACTGGCACAGCGACGTCGTGCGCCAGCGCCTGGCGCGCCACGTCTACCAGCCGCTGGAGCGCTGGCTGCTGCAGCGCGCCGACGCCATCATCGCCACCAGCGCGCCCTATGCGCAGTCGTCGCCGACGCTGCAGCCCTGGCTGCACAAGGTGCGCGTGGTGCCGCTGGGCGCGCCGCCGCCGCAGCCGGCGCAGCCGCGGCTGGTCGAGGAAGCGCGGCGCCGCTACGGCGGGCGCCGCATCGTGTTCTCGCTCGGGCGCCTCACGTACTACAAGGGTTTCGACGTGCTGGTGCAGGCCGCGCGCCTGCTGCCCGACGACGTGGTCGTGGTCGTCGGCGGCGGCGGCCCGGAGCTGGCGCGCTTCCGCGCGCTGGCGCAGCAGCACGGCGTGGCCGAGCGCGTGCGCTTCATCGGCCCGATGTCGGCCGCGCGGGTCGAGGCCCACTTCGCCGCCGCCGAACTGTTCTGCCTGGCGTCCACCGTGCGCGCCGAGGCCTACGGCGTGGTCGTGCTCGAGGCGATGGCGCGCGGCCTGCCGGTGGTGGCCTCGCGCATCCCCGGCTCGGGCCTGAACTGGCTGCACCAGGACGGCGTCACCGGCCTGGCCGTGCCGCCCGGCGACGCGCCGGCGCTGGCCGCGGCGATCAACCGCCTGCTCGCCGACGCCGCGCTGCGCCGGCAGTTCGGCCACGCCGGGCAGGCCCGCTGGGCCGCGGGCCTGACTGCACAGACAATGAGCGACCTGATCCTGGACCTGTACCGGGACCTGCTGGCGCTGCCGCCGGCGGGCACCGACCACGAGAGCCCCCCTTGAAGATCCTGCTCGAGATGCGCCCGGCGCTGGACGGCCACGCCGGCATCCCCCAAGAAGCGCGGCTGCTGTTCCGCGGCCTGAGCACCATCGACGGCTTGCACATCGAAGGCCTGCTGCAAAGCAGCAACCGCGTCATCTCGATGGGCCTGCCGCCGCCGGGCAGCGCGCAGCTGGCACGGCTGAGCGCCGACCGCCGCATCCACCTGCTGTCGCGCGTGGTGATCTCGCTGAAGCAGGGCGACCGCCGGCGCGTCTCGGAATTCGTGTCCGAGGCGCTGCGCAACCTCACCGCACCCACCGCGATGCTGGCGCGGCGCTTCTTCGGCCTGCGCGAGCGTCTGGGCCTGTTCGAGGCCGAGCACTTCTCCGACTTCGTCTGGCGCGACCTGTTCGCGCGCACGCTGCCGGTGGAAGACCACGACGTCGTCGCGCGGGCCGGCTTCCGCGTCGCGCGCGTGCCGTGGAACGCCATGCACGCCGGCGGCCTGATGACGCGGCGCCTGGGTCGCGCGCTGTACCCGCGGCTGGACACGCGCGGCTACGACGTGATGATCGCCGAGACCCCGTACCCGGGCGACGTGATGCCGGGCACGCAGATGGTGGTGCGCTACCACGACGCGATCCCGCTGCTGATGCCGCACACCATCACCGACAAGGCCTTCCACCAGGCCGCGCACTACAACGCGCTCAAGCGCAACGTCGACAGCGGCGCCTGGTTCGCCTGCGTCTCCGACGCCACGCGGCGCGACCTGCTGCGCATCTTTCCGCAGGTCGAGCCGCGCACCGTGACCATCCACAACATGGTCTCGCACCACTACCACGCGCAGGACGAGTGCAGCCCCGAGCGCATCCACGAGATCGTGCGCACGCGGCGCAACACGCTGGTGGCCGGGCACGAACCCGACGCCGGGCGCTGGGCGGCGCGGCCGCTGGACTACCTGCTGATGGTGTCGACGGTGGAGCCGCGCAAGAACCACGCGACGCTGCTGTCGGCCTGGGAGCAGCTGCGCGTGGAGCGCTACCCCGACCTGAAGCTGGTGATCGTCGGCGCGCTGGGCTGGGACCACAAGCCCATCGTCAAGCGCTTCGCGCCCTGGCTGGCGCGCGGCGAGGTGCAGTTCCTCGAGGAAGTGCCGGCGGCCGAACTGCGGCTGCTGTACCGCCACGCGGTGGCCACCGTGTGCCCGAGCTACGGCGAAGGCTTCGACTTCTCGGGCGTCGAGGCCATGCGCTGCGGCGGCGCGGTGGTGGCGTCGGACATCGCCGTGCACCGCGACGTGTTCCGCGACGCGGCCGAGTACTTCAACACCTATTCGCCGCTCGACCTGGTGCAGGCGCTGTCGCGCGTGATCGACCCGCTGGCGACCGCGCGCCGCGACGAGCTGGTCGCGCGCGGGCACGTCGTCTCGGCCGACTACGTGCCCGACCGCATCCTGCCGCAGTGGCGCACGTTCCTGACCGGGCTGCGCGCGCCGAAGCCGGTCTGATCAGCGGGCGGCCGCCAGCCGCACGCAGCGGCCGCCGTCCAGCACCGCCTGCACGCGTTCGCGCACCACGCGGTGGCCGGCGTCGTTGAGGTGGATGCCGTCGCCGGCGGCATAGGCCGCGGCGATGTGGCCGTTGCCGTCGGCCAGCGCGGCGAACAGCGCCACGAAGCAGGGGCCGGCCTGCGCGGCCAGGCGCTGGTCGAGGTCGGCGAGCACCGCGCGCTGGCTGCCGGTCAGGCCGTCGCGCGGCTGCACGCCCAGCACCAGCGCCGCGGCGCCCGCGGCCTGCGCGGCGCGCTGCAGCGCCAGCAGGTTGGCCGCGGTTTCGTCGGCCGTGTAGCCCGCGGCGGTGTCGTTGGTGGGAAAGGACAGCAGCACCAGCTTGGGCGCGAACTGCAGCGCGCGCGTGATGTTGACCGCGGTGTCGGGCGCGGGCCGGCCCGCCGGCGGGTTGCTGCCGGTGGCCAGCGCCTGGTAGGTCAGCGTGCCGTTGCGCGCGATGTTCTGCAGCACCACCTGCCGTGCCTGCGCGGCCCCTTGCAGCTGGCTGGCCCAGCCCTGGCCGCTGCTGGCGCCGGTGCCGGCGGCGCTGGACGAGCCCAGCACGACCCAGGTGCCGGGCGCCACCACCGGCGCGGGCGGTGGCGCAGCCTGCGGCGCATCGGCAGCGCCGCCCCCGCCGCAGCCGGCCAGCAGCAACACTGCGCAGATGCCTGGCCAGTGCCGCCGCGCGGCCCCGGCCGTCAACGTGCGCCCCCGGCACGCATGGCGTGGGCGATGGCTTCCTCGTCGCACACCACGTCGGCGGCGCCGCCACCCTGCAGGTCCAGCGCCGCCGGCGCCGGGCCCGGCGTGCGCTGGCCGGCCAGGCAGTGCTGCGTGAACAGCCGCATCACGTGCTGCACGCCGGTGTCGGTGACCTGGCGCAGGTCGTCGGCGTAGTAGCGGCCGCCGGCGGCGGGCGAGGTGATCACCTCGTACGACGGAAAGTAGTGCACGTGGTCGAAACGGCGCGTGGCCTCGTCGGCCGCGACCCGCAGCACTGCCTTGCTGAGCGTGGTGGAGGTCCACACGTGCCGCGGCTCGGCGGTGGCCATCAGCGGCACCGGCGACACCGTCAGCAGCCAGCGGCAGCCGGGGTTCACGGCCTGCACCTTCTGCACCAGCGCCGCGAGGTCTGCCGTCACGGTGGCGGCATCGAAGTTCTCGAAGGCGTGCTCGGCGGGGTCGTAGCTGCCGCCGGCCACGCCGGGCGCCAGCGGGAACACGGCGCCGTCGCGGCGGTCGAGCCAGGCCTCCGTGAGGCCCAGGGTGAAGACCAGCCACGCACTGCGCTCGAACATCGTGCGCACCTGCGCCAGGTGCTGCGTGCAGGCCGCCACCACCTCGTCAGCGCTGGCAAATCCCTCGGGCAGCACCTGCGGCCGGAAGGGGTCCACCCAGCGCCCGTCGGGCCGCTGCCAGGCCTGCGCCTGCGGCGTGAAGTGGCCGAACGCGCGGTCGAACAGCTGCAGCGCCTGGCGCACCGTGTAGACGTTGCCGTAGCGCGCCGAGAACAGCCCGTACTGCTGCGCGCTCGCCTGTTCCGCAGACAGGTCGGGCGGGGGCGTCTCGGTGACGTAGTAGGTGCAGCCGCTGCGCTGCAGGTGGCGCGCGATGTGCTGCGCGAAGCAGCTGCCGAGCGTGGCGACCTTCTCGCGCGGGCCGATGCGCGGGGCGTCCACCACCGGGTCGATGTGGCCGGGGGCCACGGCGCTCATCGCGCGGTTCCAGAACTGGTGCGGCGGGGCGTCCTTGTACGGGTGGGCCATGGTCGGGTGGGGCGTGGTGGCGTCAGCGCGGAGGCAGGCCGGCGCGCTCGCGCAGCACGCGGTCGAGCGCCGTGGTGTCGGCCCAGCGGATCTCCAGGTCGGCCGGTGCGATCTCCTGCGCGCGGTAGGCCGCGTAGGCGTGGCGCACGTAGGCGTCGGCGCCGCGCAGGTAGTCGTTGCGGGTGACGAACTTCCAGGTCAGGCTGCCGGTGTCCAGCGCCAGCGCCTGCGCGATCTCGGGGTAGACGGGCCACACCGTCGAGGCCAGCCCGTCGACCAGTTCGCCCGGCGCCGGCTCGTCCAGCACCTCGATGCCGGCGCGGCGCGCCGCCATGCGCGCCAGCAGCGCCACCGCCGCCAGGTGCGGGTGGTTGGGCGTGTGCATGAAGCAGCCCAGGCGCTGCACGCGCAGCAGCCAGGTGTCGAAGTCGGGCGCCAGGTCGCTGGCGGCGAAGCTCTTGCGCAGGCCGTTCACGGCGGTGTGCCAGGCGTCGAGGTAGCCCAGCGCGCGGTAGGTGTCGCCATGGAACAGCGCGGCGGCCTGCTCGGCAGGCAGCCCCTGGCCGTAGGCCCAGGCCACGATGGCCGAGTTGTAGTGCTGGTTCGTCAGCTGCTGCCGGCCGCGGTGCTGCGCGTAGCAGACGTCGGGATGGAAGGCGTTGAAGTGCAGCGCGGGCACGCTGAGCAGCTGCGCGCCGCTGCGCGCGCCCTCGGCGAACACCTCGCGCGCGATCTTGCTGGCGGGGTTGACCAGCCACACGTCGGCGCGTGCGGCCTGCGCACGCAGTTGCGCGCGCTGTGCGTCTTCCGACAGGTTCAGGCTGGTCAGCGGCACCACTTCGGCCACGCCGCAGCTGGCGGCGATGACGCTGGCCACGCCCGGCGCCTGGCAGTTGCCCAGCACCAGCACCACCGGGCCGTCGCGCCGGTAGGCGCCCTTGCGCACCGTGCTGCCCGGCGTGGCGGCGGCGCCGGCCGCGCGCTGCTGGCGGCGCTGGTACTCGGCCGAATCCAGGAACGACTGCACCAGCGCACGCTGCGAGCTGCTGCGCAGGTGGCCGGCGATGGCGGCATCCGACTCGGGCGGGCGGCCCAGGAACTGCCGGTAGGCCCAGGCCACGTCGTCGCGCGTGACGCCGCCGCGGCCTTCGGGGGCGGCGGCATGCCAGCGGCGGTGCAGCCGCTGCGCCAGCGTGGGGCTGCCGTCGGCCGACGTGGTGAGCCAGGCGCGCGTGCGGCGCAGCAGCCGCTGCCAGGGCGCGTTGGCGCGGCGTGCCGCGGCGGCGTCGGCCAGCGCCAGGGCATCGGCGGCGCTGTCGCTGCGCTCGGCCGGGGTGCCGGGCGCGCCGGTCCCGCCTGCCTGGGGTGCCGCGCTGCGACGGCGCTGCAGCGCCTGCAGCGCGGCCAGCCCGGGGCCGTCCTGCGGGTGGCGGTCGAGGAACCAGTCCAGGTGCGCCTGGCAGGCATCGAGCTCGCCGCGCGCCAGGTGGATCTCGGCCAGCGTGCGCCGCCCCAGGTCGAGGTAGGGGCTGAGCTGCATCGCGCGTTCGCCCAGCGCCAGTGCCCAGCGCAGCTTGCCGCGATCCAGGCAGGCGTGCGCCAGCACCTGGTGGTACATGCCCGAGCGGCCCTTCGCGCGCCGGTCCAGCGGCGGCAGCGGCTGGCCCTGGATCAGCGCCCGGATGCAGACCGTGATGTAGCCGATCTCGGCCAGGAACTGGTTCGACGGGTGGCCCGCGTACGGGATGCGCACGTACTGCGCATGCGGCCACGAGGGCTGCACCTCGTGCTCGACGAAGCGCTGGTCCTGCACGTCCTTGGGGTCGTAGAACACCACCGCCGGGCTGGTGGCCGGCGGCTGCGCGCCGAAGCGCTCGTGCAGGAAGCGCACCTGCCGCTGCCAGTGCGGGATGCCGTGCTCGGGGTGGACCGAGACCCGCGGCGAGCTGCTGATCACCATGTCGTAGCCGTGCGCACAGTAGTACAGCACCGCGTAGGCGCCCAGGCTCGAGCCGTAGGCCAGGCGGCGGCGGTAGCGCTGCAGCACGGGCGCCACCAGCGCCTGCAGACGTTCGCGCGGCAGCACCTGGTAGAAGTGCTCGCGCTTCTTGCGCACGGCGATGGTGTCGACGCCGCTCTTGAGCAGGAAGTCGACGCCGAACGGGCGCATGTCCATGCGCCACATGATCGGGTCGAAGGTCAGCGCGACCGTGTCGCTGGCCGGCTGCAGGCGGTGCAGTTCGATGCGCAGGTCGTCGTCGTCGAGCAGCACCTCCACCACCGGGCCGGTGGCGGCGGGGGCCGCAGGCGAGGCGGGTGCGGGGAGGGGGGCGGAGACACTCACGTCGGCGGACAGGGGCAGGTCAGGACCAGATCAAGGGTGGGATTGTCGCCTGCCCGCCGCGGCCGGCCGGGCAGCGCCAAGGCCTACGGGTCCCATTGCATCGCATCGAGTTGGCACACCAGCGCGCGCCGGTCCTGCGAGCCCCGCTCTACCTGCGCCGGCACGAACGGCGTCGGGCTGCGCAGCCACCAGTGCTGCAGCGCATCGGGCGAGGCCGCCACCGGCAGCACCCACTCGAAGGGCCCGCGGCGCTGCAGCGTCAGCGTGTGCACGCTGCCGTCGGGCGCGTGCGCCTGCAGCTCCAGCGGCCCGGCCTGCGGGCCGGTGTGGCGGCCGCGCAGGCGCAGCCGGCCGGCGCGGGCCGGCCGCAGCCGCAGCGCCGTCTCGGCCGTGAGCCAGCCGTCGGCCTGCGCCGCCACGTGGGCGTCGGGCAGGCTCAGCTGCAGCCCGCGGTGGCCCAGCAGCGCGCGCACCGCGGTGTTGCGGCCCGCCGGCGACAGCCAGGGCTCGGCACGATGCAGCACCTGCTGCAGGCGCTGGCGCGGCGTCTCGGCGCTGCCGTCGGGCAGCCCGGCGGTGAACTCGTCGAAGTAGGTGGCCAGCCAGTGCCCGGGTGCCGGGCCGAGATGGCGGTGGATCAGCTGCAGCGCCTCGAGCGCCACGCCCTCGCGCTGGCGCAGCGTGATGCCGGCGTCGTGCAGCCGGCTGTGCGCCTGCACGGCGCCGACGTAGCCGATGCGGCCGGGAAAGGCCTTCCACAGGCGCAGCCAGGCGTCGAAGTCGAACGCGGTGCGCAGCGCCGTGTCCAGCGGCAGCAGGCGTTCGGCCGCCTCGCGGCGCAGGAACACGGTGGGCTGGCAGATCGGGCAGCCGTCGGCCCAGGTGGCCAGCGGCGTGCCGGGCGCGCAGGTGGGGTAGCGGCCGAGCGGCCGGCCGCCCGCGTCGACGTGCTCGCCTTCGCCGTAGACCAGCACGTCGCCGGGGTGGGCCGCGAAGTGCGCCAGCGCACGCGCGATCGCGCCCGGCGTGT